>NZ_JBQDCO010000030.1:0-46369 GCF_052091845.1 Marinobacter sp.
TGACGATGGCTGTATTATCGCCGATTTTGAGACTTATTCAGAGTCTCCCTAACTTCAACTCTCATCATCCGCCACCTTATAAATTGAAACTTAGCGCAAAGCTCTGAATCTGATCCTTAACTTCGCCATCTCCCTCACTCCATTGAGACTCGACCCACGAAACTGTTACCACGAACTCATCCCCGCTTTGGGTTATTGTTCCTTGTGCCTCAGGAAGCAGAACAACGCCACCATCTGACTTGTCCAGTGAGGCAGCCCACTGGACTCTATCAACGGCTCCCATATTGGAGGCATTGCAGCCACTACTGCTGCTGACACAGGCTGGCACCTCTGGCAACGCGCCACCCGCTTTAAAACTGAAACCGTCATAGCTGTCCGCTTCAGCGCTATTCGCTCTAATGCGATCGGCCATGTCGTACGCAAGAATGCTAGCTTGGGTGCGAAGGTACGCATTACGGTTACTCTCCAAGCCATTGATCACCATGGCTGCTGCGCCGAGCAAACCGACGGAAACAATGATCATAGTCACCAAAACTTCGATCATCGTGATGCCGGATTGAAGACCAAAACACGTGTTGCTCTTTTGCCCGTCTCTGCTCATGTAAGCTTCCTTATTTTCATGGGCAGCCAATGGCGTTTTCTGCATGATCATTTCCATCCCTCACAATACGAACCTGCCCGGCACCAGAAACCACCACTGCAGAAGCAGCACCTACTCCGCGCTCGTCACACACGATAAACGTTCCCGCTGCCGGTGCACCTGCGGGGAGCCTTGGCATACCTTCGGCATCAAACCTTACTGCCGAGTTAGCGCCAAACCCACGGACTCGCAGCGTGTTCCCGCCTGACAGCCCGGAATTAACTTTGAGAATTTCATCATCACCCGTGTCAAATGATGTATCGCCGTCAACGTCAGTAAATACAATCCATCCACTTTCCCACTGTTCGCTCCCGCTGCAGGTAGCCCCATCGGAGCTGGAGCACAGAGTGACGGATACACCCGGCCGGCTAGAAGCCGAACTGCGCGCATAACCGATCATCCCGGAGACAGTATTTACCTGGCCGGTCACTCTGTTGTTCAAGATCATTTCCCGAAATGACGGAATCGCGATTCCAACCGCAATACCTAAAATCACGAGCGTGATCAGCAGTTCCACCAGTGTCATACCAGATTGACGTCGCATCCAACCATCCATTTATTAGAGAACCTCTTAAGGTAAGAATAAGATGTGCCTGCGTAAAATGTCACAGGCAACAGACGGGCGGTCTGGAATCGTAGATAAGCGGAGGGGGAGTCAGGAAAAAAGTGATCTCAACCACAGTTTTCCTGACAAAGCAGTAGGGTTATATAAACACGTGGAAGCGGCAGCAGCTAGGGAGCTTCAGTCCAAACTAACCGCATCAATCCTCAACTCCTTAGGCATAGAGAACACAATATTCTCCTCACGCCCGGACACTTCCTCCGGCACGCTACCCCCAAGGTCTTGCAGGCGGGCAATGACATCATTAACCAGTACTTCCGGGGCGGAAGCGCCGGCGGTTACACCAATCGATTCTTTACCTTCCAGCCACTGGGGATCAATCTGGGAGGCTTCGTCTATCAGATACGCAGGGGTGCCCATGCGTTCAGCCAACTCGCGCAGGCGGTTGGAATTGGAGCTGTTGGGGGAACCAACAACCAGCATCAGGTCGCAGTCGCCGGCCAGTTGTTTCACGGCATCCTGGCGGTTTTGGGTGGCGTAGCAAATGTCGTCTTTGCGCGGGCCTTCAATCTCGGGAAAGCGTTCGCGCAGAGCATCAATAACCCGGGCAGTATCGTCCATGGAAAGCGTGGTCTGAGTAACGAAAGACAAGTGTGCCGGGTCTTTCACTTGCAGGCGAGACACGTCGTCTTCGTTTTCAACCAGATAGATGTCACCACTGTTGCTGTAGTCATACTGCCCCATGGTGCCCTCTACTTCCGGGTGGCCATGGTGACCGATCAGTATGCACTCACGGCCGTCACGGCTGTAGCGCATCACTTCCATATGCACCTTGGTGACCAGTGGGCAGGTCGCATCAAACACTTTCAGCCCGCGCTGGCTGGCTTCGTTTTGCACCGCCTGTGATACCCCATGGGCGCTGAAGATCACCAGCTTGTCGTCTGGTACTTCGTGCAGCTCGTCTACAAAAACAGCGCCGCGATTGCGAAGGTTGTCTACCACAAACTTGTTGTGCACAACTTCGTGGCGCACGTAAATCGGCGCACCGAATACATCCAACGCACGGTTTACTATCTCGATGGCGCGATCTACGCCTGCACAAAATCCACGGGGGTTTGCCAGTCTGATTTGCATAGTCAGTGCGTCTGTCCTGCCGGTTCTACGTCAACAATTTCCACATCAAAGGTCAGTGTACGCCCAGCCAGCGGATGATTGAAGTCTACTTCTACCTCGTCCCCTTCTACCCGGCTCACTACACCTGGCAATTCTTGCTGGCGTGCATCAGCAAAAGAAATCATCACGCCTGGCTCCAGCACCATGTCGGCGCTGAATTCATGCCGTTTGAAGGTTTGTAAATTGTTGGGATTATGTTGGCCAAAGGCCTTTTCAGGTGACACCTGATAACTGGCTTGGTCGCCGGCCTTCATGCCTAGCAAGTAGGCCTCAAAGTTTGCCGGCAGGCTTTCGTCGCCGATTTCCAGGGTCGCCGCGTCTTTGTCAAAGGTGCTGTCGATCACTTCTCCGCTCTCAAATTTCAGGGCAAAGTGCAAAGTTACGCGGGTGTCTTTATCTATTGGCAGTTCTTTCATGGGCTTTAGTTGCTCCCGTTGCCGGGCGTGCCAGAGGTGGCAGGCTTGCGGAACATATCAAGAATCATCATGGCTGCCCCTATGGTAATGGCAGTGTCGGCCAGATTAAATGCGGGAAAGTGCCAGTCCTGCCAGTAGAAATGCAGGAAATCGACCACATAGCCGTGCACTACCCTGTCGTACACGTTACCAAGGGCGCCGCCCAAAATCAGTACAATGGCTATAGCGGTCCAGGTTTCCCGACGCTTCAGGTTTCTCAGCCAGCCAACCAGCACCACGCTAACCACCAGCGCCAGCGCTACAAAAAACCAGCGCTGCCAACCAGCCGCGCCGGCAAGAAAACTGAACGCCGCGCCGGTATTGTGCAGCAGCGTCAAGTTAAACATGGGAATAACCGGTACCGGATCAGCGTAGGTGAGCATGGCTGTGGCCATGGCTTTGGTGCCAAGATCTATCGCCACTACCAACGCTGCCAGCCAGAGCCACTTCAGCTGGGTTCCGGTTACCTTCTCATTCATTATTGCTGCGTCCATCAGGCAAACGACCGGGTTTCACCCGCCCCGTCCACATTGGTTACACAACGGCCACACAGGTCTCCATGCCCGGCATGGGTACCTACGTCTTCCCGGTGGTGCCAGCAACGCTCGCACTTTTTATGGGCAGTTGGGCTAACGGCTACCCGCAACCCTTCGTAGCTCGTTAACTCTGCAGCGTCCGCTTCCGAGGCTGGCCGCACACTGGCTTCCGATGTAATCAGCACAAAACGCAGTTCGTCTCCGAGATACTCCAGATCGGCCGCCAAATTGCCTTCACAATAAAGCGTTACTTCGGCACTCAAAGACCCTTTAACCTCGCCCCGGGCACGGGCTTCTTCCAGGCATTTGTTCACCGCTTCTTTCACGCTGTAAATACGGCGCCAGTAATCACGCCCCAGTTCCGCGTTTTCAGGCAATGCTGTCAGTCCTTCGTACCAGGTTTCGTAGAACACTGTGTCGCCGTGCTCACCCGGCAGATGCTGCCAGATTTCATCCGCGGTAAAACTTAGTATTGGCGCTATCCAGCGCACCAGTGCCTCTGCCACATGGAAGAGCGCCGTCTGGCAGGAGCGGCGTGCCAGGCTATCGGCCTGGGTGGTGTACTGACGGTCCTTGATGATATCAAGATAAAAGCCGCCCAGGGTGGCCTCACAGAAACCGTAAATTTTCTGGTAAATCCGCAGGAAGTCGTAGTTCTCATAGTCTTCATGCAGTTCATTCTGCAACTGCAGCGCCCGGTCGACCATCCACTGATCGAGCGCCATCATGTCTTGCGGCGCAACCATGTGTTGTTTCGGGTCAAAGCCGGTAAGGTTACTCAGCAAAAAGCGCGACGTATTACGAATACGGCGGTACCCGTCTGCCGTCTGGCGCAGAATGCCTTTGGATACCGTCATCTCACCACTGTAATCCGTTGCAGACACCCACAAGCGAAGAATATCGGCGCCCAGTTCGTTCATCACTTCCTGGGGCGCAATCACGTTGCCCAGTGACTTGGACATCTTGAGGCCTTTGCCGTCCACGGTGAAGCCGTGGGTCAACACCTGCTTGTAGGGCGACACGCCGTTCATCGCAATGGATGTTTTCATCGATGACTGGAACCAGCCCCGGTGCTGGTCAGAGCCTTCCAGATACATGTCTGCAGGGAACTGCCCCAGCTCCGGGCGCACGCGCAGCACAGACTCATGGGTTACACCGGAATCGAACCATACATCCAGGGTATCCATCACCTTTTCATATTGGTCGGCATCGTCGCCCAATAGCGACTGGGTATCCATGTCGTACCAGGCATCAATGCCATCGGTTTCAATAACCTGAGCCACTTGCTCGATCAGGCTTTGGGTATCCGGGTGCAGCTCCTGGGTCTCCTTGTGAATAAACAAGGTAATCGGCACACCCCAGGTGCGCTGGCGTGAGATACACCAGTCCGGTGATGTCTGAAACATGGCCTCAATGCGGTTTTGCCCCCAGCCGGGCACCCAGCGCACACCTTTGATGGCTTCGAGTGCGTCCTCGCGGAGGTTTTCCTTCTCCATACTGATAAACCATTGCGGCGTGGCACGGTAGATCAACGGTGTTTTGGTGCGCCAGCAATGGGGGAAACTGTGGCGGAATGTTTCTTTGCGAACCAGCTTACCTTCACGGTCCAGAGCCTCGCATACCGGGCCATCAGCCTTGTATACGTGAACGCCGGCAAACTCACCCGCAGCGCTGGTATAGGTGCCATCGGCCTGGACCAGGCTCAATGTACCTATGCCATAGTCTTTGCCAACCACAAAGTCTTCCATGCCGTGGTCGGGCGCTGTGTGTACGGCGCCCGTACCCGCGTCGAGGGATACATGGTCACCCAGGATAGCCGGCACTTGTTTGTCGTAAACCGGGTGGTGCAAGGCAAGATGCTCAAGATCCGTGCCCGGGCACTTGCCGAGCACATGAAAGCCTTCAACCTCCCAGCGGGCCATAATGCCCTCGACCATGGCTGCCGCCAGAATCATCCGCTCCGGGCCATTGCCGGCATCAACCTGCACCAGTGCGTAGTCCAGATCGGCATTGAGCGATACCGCCTGGTTGGCGGGAATAGTCCAGGGCGTGGTGGTCCAGATAACCACAGACACATCGCCCTCGCCATTTTCCGTGCCAAACACAGACAGGGCCCTGGCTTGATCAACGGCGGTAAAGCGCACATCAATCTGCGTGGAGGTTTTGTCCTGATATTCCACCTCGGCCTCTGCAAGCGCGGACTGACCCACCACGCTCCAGTAAACCGGCCTAAAGCCGCGAACCAAATGGCCTTTGGCGACTATTTTGCCAAGCGCCCGCACAATGCCCGCTTCCACTTTCGGGTCCATGGTGAGGTAGGGCTTATCCCACTCGCCCATAATGCCCAGACGAACAAAATCTGCCTTCTGGCCAGCAATCTGCTTGGTGGCATAATCGCGGCACGCCTGACGGAAGGTTTTGTAATCTACCTTCACACCGGCCTTACCAATTTTTTGCTCAACCTTGTGCTCAATGGGCAGGCCGTGGCAATCCCAGCCGGGCACGTAAGGCGCATCAAAGCCCATAAACCCACGGGACTTAACAATCATGTCTTTCAAAATCTTGTTAACCGCATGACCAATATGAATGCTGCCGTTGGCGTATGGAGGGCCATCGTGAAGGATGAACTTTTCGCGCCCTTCACGCTGCTTGCGCAGATTGGCGTATACGTTTAGCTCCTGCCACCGCTTGAGCCTTTCAGGCTCACGGTTGGCCAGGTTACCGCGCATGGGAAACGCGGTTTCCGGCAGATTCAGAGTGTGCTTATAGTCGCTCATGGTTTGTGTGCGTACTCTTTTGGTCAGTTTATTTGGTCAGTTTGTTTGGTGAAACTGGCTCAGCGGTGGCCCTTAACGGGTGCTCCGCCAGCCACGCTCTTGCGGCGTCAAAATCCCTGGTGATCTGCGCTTTGAGCGCATCGATAGAATCAAATTTTTCTTCATCCCGCAGGCCGTGACGGAATACAACGCTAATACGCTGGCCGTAAAGTGTGCCAGTAAAGTCGAACAGGTGCACTTCCAGCGCTGGTTGCTTGCCATCTACGGTAGGTCGCAGGCCTATATTGGCAACACCATCGTGAGTGGTTCGGTCTTCAAGCGTAACGCCAACCACATACACACCTCGCAAAGCCGGCATCTGCCGCAGCAGGATATTTGCAGTAGGCGACCCGATTTGGCGGCCTAATTGCCGGCCGTAAACAACACGGCCGTGAATACGGTATGGGCGCCCCAATAGAGACTCGGCTTGCTCTAAGCGGTTGTCCAGTAGCAGGTTGCGAACCAGCGTGCTGCTGGCGCGCTCACCAGCAACGGTGACTGTGCGGGTGTTTTCAACCGAGAAGCCTGCGGTTTTGCCAACCTTCTCCAGCAATGCAAAGTCGCCAGCACGATCACAGCCAAACCGGAAATCATCACCCACTACGAGGTGGCTCACGGCAAGCCCGTCAATCAATACATCTTCAATAAAGCCCATAGCGGAATAACCGCGAAAGGTTTTATCAAACTTCAGGCAAAGCACGATATCAATGCCTGCGGCCAGCAGTGTTTCAATTTTTTGCCGAAACCCCATCAGCCTGGGAGGCGCTTCCAGCCCCTGAAAAAACTCCCTTGGCAGCGGCTCGAAAATCATAACAACCGAAGGTAAATTCAAAGCCGCTGCCTTGCTTTTTACCTGATCGATAATAGTTTGGTGGCCCAGATGAACACCGTCAAAATTGCCAATAGTGGCAACGCAGCCTTCTGCCAGTGGTGAATCCACCTGCCTGGAAAGCATTTTCAGGTTGGTCAGGCCCCGGATCAGACGCATGCAATGCGAACCTTCATTTGCCAGTTAGCTTTCAGCGCTTACTCAGTGTGCAAAGCGCTGGCGAGAAAATGCGCGATTATACCTTACCTCTGACGAAAATGTCTTATCCGCACACCTGCTAGCGTCAGAACAATAAAGTAGGCACCACCAGCCAAAATCACCAGCATGCCCATGTACAAAGAGCGCTCTATACCGTCTGCCGACAACCAACGCATTGCAGGCATGTTCAGCCAAAGGATAACCGCAACCATAGCAGCATTAGCCAGGCCAAGCTGTGCGAGGTACTTTGGCCAGCCGGGCTGGCCCTGCCAGGCGCCCTGCCGCCTCAGGCCACGCCAAAGCAGAACCGCGTTGAGCCAGGCTGACAGCGATGTTGCCAACGCTAAACCGGCGTGGGCCAAAGGCACAATCAGGACCAGGTTAAACACCATGTTGGCCACCATAGCAATGATGCCAATTTTCACCGGTGTGCGAGTATCCTGGCGCGCAAAAAAGCCGGGCGCCAATACCTTGATTACCATGAACGCCAACAGCCCTGCGGAATAGGCTCGCAAGCTCTGGGCCGACATAGCGACGTCTCTATCGGTAACCTCACCATAGTGAAACAGAGTGGCTATAAGTGGTTCTGCCAACAACGCCAAGGCCAGTGCAGCAGGAACCCCTATAATCAGCACGGCACGCACCGCCCAATCCAACGTAGCCGCAAACTGCTCGTTAGAGGCAGCTGCGTGCTTACGGGACAAGCTGGGAAGAATAACCGTGGCAATAGCAATTCCGAACACCCCTAGTGGCAGCTCGGAAAGCCGATCGGAATAATACAACCAGGAAACGCTACCGGTTTGCAGGAACGACGCCAGAACCGTATCCAGCAACAGGTTTATCTGGCTAACCGACACACCAAAAAGCGCGGGCACCATCAGCTTCAGTATACGGCTAACCCCCTCGTGCCGGTAATCAATCTTGGGCCGGGGCATCAGCCCAAGTCGCATCAAAAATGGCAGCTGAAAAAACAACTGCAGCGCCCCGGCGATGAACACCCCCCAGGCCAGCGCCATAACAGGCTCACTCATCACGGGCGTAAGATAAACGGCTGCACCGATCATCGCGAGATTGAGCAACACTGGCGTGAAAGCCGGCACGGCAAAGCGGTCGTAGCTGTTGAGAATGCCGCCGGCAAACGCCGTGAGGGAGATCATCAGTAAATACGGAAAAGTGATGCGCAGCATGTCGCTGGTCAACGCAAACTTAACGTCATCATCCAGAAATCCGGGGGCAAACACCGCGGTAAGCAGGGGGGCGCCCAGCATGGCCACCAGAGTAATGCCCAGCAAAACAAGCCCCAGAGAACCGGCCACCGCATCCACCAAGCGTTTTACGTCGGAAACCTGCTGTTTTTGGCGGTATGAGGACAACACGGGCACAAAAGCCTGCGAAAATGCACCTTCGGCGAACAGCCGGCGTAAAAAATTCGGAATCTTGAAGGCGACAAAAAAAGCATCCGCCCCGGCACCGGCGCCGAAATAGCGGGCAATCACCATATCCCGTACCAGGCCTAAAACCCGGGACAGCATAGTCATAATGCCGACCAAACCAGAAGAACGAAGCAAGCCGGGAGCCTTGGCAGGCGGCTGTTTTTGCGGGGGCGTTTCACGTTGCGATGACATGCGGGGCTTTTATCCGGGCGTTGCACACACTTTGGGTCGGGCATCTCGGGAATTACTAGCTTCCCTGCTGCACCCGTATCCGGCGAGCCGGGAGTTTAGCACAGGCCTTTTGTGCCGTGGGGCCATATGGGGTTTGGTATTGACATTTACGGGATTGAGCGGCATAGTTCCGCGTCATTTATTTCGACGCGCTGATTATCGCGCGCCCGCGATTTAAGGGAGCCTCTGGTGGTATTTTGCTCAGAGCTTTCCGTACGAATCATTCAGTAACGAACTTTCAGTACTCAGGAGTTTTACGGTGGCAAATACCCCGCAAGCCAAAAAACGCGCACGCCAGAACGAGAACAGCCGCAAGCACAACGCCAGCCTGCGCTCAATGACCCGCACCTACATGAAAAAGGTTCAGGCCAAAATTGATTCTGGCAACTACGAAGAAGCACAGACTGCTTTCCAGACTGCCCAGCCAATTATGGACAGCATGGTCAACAAAGGCGTCTTCTCCAAGAACAAGGTTGCCCGCCTGAAGAGCCGCATGGTCACCAAGATCAAGGCGCTGAAGAGCGACTGATAGCGCACAACGCTAGAAAGCTCTTACTGCGAATAAAAAAACCGGCCTTCAGCCGGTTTTTTTTGCTTCAATCAGTCACTTTTGATTTAAATAATAACCATATTGTCCCGATGAATCATTTCCTCATCGGAAATATAACCCAGAATATCGGTAATACTGACGCTCGAACGGCCAGCTATTGCTCTTGCGTCGCCTGCATCATAATTAACCAGCCCGCGCGCAACTTCGTTACCATCTAACCCTACGCAAGACACCATCTCGCCACGCCGAAAACGCCCAACAACGCCCTGAACTCCCACCGGAAGAAGGCTGCGACCACCCTGACGAAGTACCTTTACGGCCCCATCATCCAGCGTTAATTTGCCTCTGGTTTGTAAATGGCTAGCTAACCACTGCTTGCGTGCGGCAATACGACCCTGCTCAGGAAGCAGCAAAGTACCCACAACCTCGCCCTGGCGCAACCGGGTAAGAACACCTTCAATACGGCCACCCACAATAACCGTGAAGGCCCCGGATCTTGCCGCCAAACGCGACGCACGAAGCTTGGTTTGCATTCCGCCGCGACCAAGCGCACCAGCACTACCGCCAGCCATGGCATCCAACGCACTGTCGCCGGCAAACCGCTCGGTAATCAGGCTGGCATCGGTGTGTTTACGCGGGTCTTTATCAAACAGGCCTAGCTGATCTGTCAATATAATCAGCCCGTCCGCCTCAACAACGTTGGCAACCAACGCCCCTAGAGTGTCGTTATCACCAAAACGAATCTCATCCGTTACCACCGTATCGTTCTCGTTCACAATAGGCACAACACCAAAATCCAGCAGCGCCCTGAGCGTACTACGACCATTCAGGTAGCGCTTACGGTCGGAAAGATCATCGTGGGTTAACAAAATCTGCGCGGTATGAATACCGTGGCGCTTGAACTGCGCCTCCCAAGTTTGAACCAGCCCCATTTGTCCCACGGCGGCAGCGGCCTGCAATTCGTGCAGCTGTTGCGGGCGGTCTTTCCAACCCAGGCGGCTCATACCCTCGGCCACAGACCCAGATGAAACCACCACCAACTCTACGCCCTGCGCTACAAGTGCGGCCATTTGATCAACCCAAAGACCCAACGCTTCCACATCCAGGCCACGGCCATCATTGGTCAGTAAGGCACTTCCAATTTTAACCACCAGGCGGCGGGCCTGGTGCAGCTGGACGCGCTCAGTCATGGTAAAAGCCAAATTTAGTCCGGTGCATAGACCACTTCAACATCGTAATCATCATCGTCGTCATCGAAACCATCATCAGCTTCTTCGCGGGCAGCGCGGATAGCTTGCTTTTCTTCCTCTATGCCGACCCTGGCCTCTTCATCCATACGCTGGCGTTTTTCAGCTTCGCGCTCGGCAATCTCAGGGTTTTCGGCCTCTTCCTCGGCGCGCGCTTCAATCCAACGCATAACAGCTTGGGTCAGTGGCTTGGTACCTTCACCACTTAACGCTGAAATGTGGAAAACCGGGCCGCCCCAGCCAAGCTCATCAATAATTGCCTGACAGTGGGCCCCTCGTTCATCTTCCGGCACCATATCGACCTTGTTAAGCACCAGCCAGCGATCACGATTAGCCAGAGTTTCACTAAACTTTTCCAGCTCATGAACAATAGTGCGAGCCGCATCGGCCGGCGAAGAACCGTCGTAAGGGGCTACATCCACCAAATGCAACAACAAGCGGGTGCGAACCAGGTGCTTCAGAAAACGAATACCCAAGCCGGCACCTTCCGCGGCACCTTCAATCAGGCCGGGAATATCCGCAATCACAAAACTTTGATGCGCCTGCACACTCACCACACCAAGATTGGGCACCAGCGTAGTAAATGGATAGTCGGCCACTTTGGGCGTCGCCGCAGACACAGAGCGAATAAAGGTAGATTTACCGGCGTTGGGCAACCCCAAAAGACCGACATCCGCCAGCACCTTTAGCTCCAGACGCAAATTCCGAAGCTCGCCTTCAGAACCTTTTGAGGTTTGGCGGGGCGCACGATTTACAGACGACTTGAAACGAGTATTACCCAGACCATGAAAACCACCCTGAGCGACCTTCAGGCGCTGACCAATGCGGGTCAGATCACCAAGCACCTCATGGGTATCCATATCAACCACGGTGGTACCAACCGGAACAGGCAACACCCGATCCTCACCCTTGGTACCGGTACAGTTGCGCCCGGCACCTTGCTCGCCACCCTGGGCCTTGTGCTTGCGCTGAAAGCGGTAATCAATGAGCGTATTGAGGGACTCGTCCGCCTCAAGATATACGGAGCCACCATCCCCACCGTCGCCGCCGTCCGGGCCACCCCTGGGAACGTACTTTTCACGCCGAAAACTCAGGCAACCGTGCCCCCCGTTACCGGCCTCTACAATAATGGTGGCTTCGTCTACGAATTTCATGAAATAAACCCTTTGCGCATGGCGCATAAACTAAAAAGCCCCGCAGCCTCAATGAAGCTTTGCGGGGCTCCGGGCAGCTATGACATCTTACTGTATCAGCAGAATATCAGGGCTACCCAAGGTTCGACAGAACCGGATCGCCGCTGCTTACGCAGCAGCCGGAACGATGCTTACGAACTTGCGGTTCTGCGGACCTTTTACTTCGAACTTAACCTGGCCACCTGCTTTCGCAAACAGCGTGTGGTCTTTGCCCAGGCCAACATTAGCGCCTGCGTGGAAGCGGGTTCCGCGCTGACGAACAATAATGCTGCCCGCAGATACTGATTCACCGCCGTATCGCTTCACACCAAGCCGTTTCGACTCGGAATCCCGACCGTTACGGGTACTACCTGCTGCTTTTTTGTGAGCCATGACAAGCCTCCTAAGTAAGGGGTTTTTCCAGGACTTAGCCTTGAATACCCGTGATCTTGACTTCAGTAAACCACTGACGGTGGCCCTGACGCTTCATCGAATGCTTACGACGACGGAACTTGATGATGTTGATCTTCTCGTGACGTCCGTGGCTAACCACCTCCGCAGTCACTTTGGCACCCTCAACAACCGGCGCACCAACCTTGAAGTTGTCGCCATCGGCGACCAGCAGGACGCGATCGAAATCGATGTTGCCACCGGTTTCCACTTCCAGCTTTTCCAGCTTCAGAGTTTCGCCTTCTTTAACACGGTGCTGCTTACCACCGCTTACAATAACTGCGTACATTAACCTTCTCCGCGATTGACCCATCCCTGCTCTTATCCGCCTGATTCTAAGGGAGGCGCTTTGGCGACCCTATAACAGGGAGCGCAGGTTGGGATGAGTTGGGCGCGTGATTGTACGAAAAGCTGCTTCGCAATACAAGCCAAGTTGACACTAACCGCAGCAAAACCTAGCATTGCCGCGACCTGCCTGAATTATCAGCACATGCAAACCCACGACACCAGCAAGGGATCCATAAGCCGCATGACAGCCCAGCGCATTTACGACACAGTGGCGGACGACTTCAGCCGCGTTAATGACCTGATCACCCAGCGGCTTTCTTCAGACGTTCCACTGGTTGAAAAAATAGCCCAGCACATTATTGAAAGCGGCGGCAAACGCCTGAGACCCTTGCTGGTATTGCTTTCCAGCCGAGCGGCAGGCTACCGCGAAGACGACCACCTGAAGCTGGCCGTGGTGATCGAATTTCTGCACACAGCCACCCTGCTCCATGATGATGTGGTAGACACCTCTGATATGCGCCGGGGCCGAAGTACCGCAAATGCCAATTGGGGGAACGCCCCCAGCGTGCTGGTAGGTGATTTCCTTTACGCCCGTGCATTCGAGATGATGGTGGAGCTAAAAAGCCTGCCAATCATGAGCATACTGTCGCACGCCACGTCGGTGATCGCCCAGGGCGAAGTGATGCAGTTAATGAATGTGAAGAACCCGGATCTTACCGAAGAGCAGTACATGAAGGTGATCCACAACAAAACAGCCATGCTTTTTGAAGCCGCCTCCCATACCGGTGCGCTGCTTGCCAACGCCAGCGATGCACAGGAGTTGGCGCTGAAAAACTACGGCAAGCATTTGGGGCTGGCTTTCCAGCTTGTGGACGATGTACTGGATTATCGCGGCGACGCAGAAGCCATGGGCAAGAACGTTGGCGATGACCTGGCAGAAGGCAAAACCACCCTGCCGCTGATCCACGCCATGGCCAACAGCAACGAAGAAGATCGTCAGATCATTCGCCGGGCCATACGAAAAGGCGGGCTGGATGACTTGCCGCGGGTGCTAAAGCTTGTGGAGGCATCTGGCGCACTGGAATACACCATGCAAAGAGCCAAAGCCGAGGCGGCCAACGCGTCAGACACCCTGGACGCCCTTGCCGCCTCACCGCACAAAGAGGCCCTGGAACAACTGACCCATGTGGCCGTGGCGCGAGTCAGTTAGGTGCCTTGACAGGCAGGTCAACGGGATCAACAACCGAATCGTTTATACTGGGGATCATCCAAGCCACGAGCGGAGCCCATTGATGCAGCAACTGTCGGAACTGGACGCCTCTTTCCTGTATCTGGAATCTGATAACGCGCCGATGCACATCGGCAGCATCTACCTTTTCGATGCCAGCGAACGGGAAACGCCACTGGCGTTCAGCACCTTTATTGCCTATCTGCACAGCCGCCTCCATGTAGTGCCGGTTTTTCGCCAGCGCCTGGAAGAGTTTCCGCTGCGTCTGGGCCGCCCTCACTGGATCGACGACCCGAATTTCAGCATCGAACGACACCTCGCCTATGTAAGCCTCGGTGACAACAGCCAGGAAAGCGATCTTATGAGCCTTGCCACCAGGGTTATAGAGGAGCCGCTAAAACGGGATCGTCCACTTTGGCACATAACCTTTGTGGACGGTTTTCGACTGAGGGGCGAAAGAGAGAGCCGGGCAGGCTTCGCACTCATCGTAAAGCTGCACCACGCAGCCATTGATGCGTTCAGTGGTGAGGAAATTATAGGAAAGCTTCTCGAGTACACGCCCCAACCACAACCCATAACACCGCCACGCCCCTGGCAACCACAACCCAAGCCATCGCAAGAACGGATAATTATTCAAACCGGTGCAAACATGCTGCGCACACCCTGGCGGGTGACCTCACGGGCAGCCAGCGCCACGGGTGCCGCGGCCCGAGGCTTGCTCCAGAAGCAAATGCGGAAAATCCCCCTGCCATTTCCGCTGTTTTCCGCACCCCAAAGCCTGCTGAACCGCCAGATCACAGCCAACCGCCAGATTGTTTCAGCCAGAGTGGAATTGGCCCGCCTGAAGGCTATCAAAGCCTCCCTTGGAGACGTCACCCTTAACGACGTGGTACTGGGGCTTTGCGCAGAAACGCTGCGACGATATCTGTGTCACCAGGGCGCTGACACCGATGACTCTCTAATCGCCATGACGCCCATTTCAGTGCGATCCAGCACTTTGCGCAAAAGCACCGGCAACCAGATGTCGGCCATGCTTCTGGACCTTGCCACCAAAGAGCAAAACCCGGCCCGGCGTATTCGCAGAATTCACTGGAACGCGGCAGCTTCCGAGCCATACCGTGAGGCCATTGCCGCCGACCGACTGACAGAGCTTTTACCCTCTACCATGCTGGCATTATCTGCGCGATTGTACTCGGAACTGCAGGTTGCCCAGCGTTATCAGCCAGTATTCAACCTGCCTATTACCAACGTGCCTGGCCCCCAGGTGCCTCTGTACTTACAGGGTGCGAAGCTGGTGCAGCAATACAATACCGCGCCGCTGTTCGATAGCATGGGGCTGGTGGTTGTCGCTGTGAGCTACCAGGGCAGCCTAACACTCAACTTTACCGTTTGCCCTGACGTAGTGGCCCATAGTGACTCGCTTCGCAATCATGTCCTTGACAGCTTAACCGCCATTGAGAAAGCGGCCAGCGTCTTGAATCCCGAGGAAATGCATGGGCCACTCACAGAAGCCCCGAATCCGACACTGGCAGACGAGGCCATGAGCACCCTGGAGAACGCCCTGAAAAAGCTTTTGGGGCGATTCAGGCGCTAACAACCAAGCAACACTCGATGCTTATTCGAACGCCCAGCGCAGAAATGTTTTTTTCTCTTCATCACTCGCCGTGTTCCAGATGGCTTTCAAGCGATTAAGCGCGCTTTCGCCATTACCGGTTGCCGCCTCGCCATCGTCAGCCAAACCGCTGGCACCGTCAGACACAGGCGTGCGAGCGGCAACCACGCTGTCGCTGGGTGACCAGGCAGATGATTGCGCCAGGGCCTGGCCATTAACCCCAACAACCGCTGCGGAAAACCCGGGCATCATTTCCTCTGCCTGACGACGGGAATCCGGCTTGTCAAACTCAAAATGGTAGGTTTCATTCGGGGCAGCTTCAAAGCTCACAACCTGGGGGGCGCTTTCGATGATATGAACTTTCGATTCACCATTGTCCACCACTCCGGATTTTGCCCAGATGGTTTTATAGGTAAAAACCACCTGGTTTTCGCCGGGCAACAACGCATAATCCAGCGCCATATCGTCCATCAGATAGTTCTTCATTGAGCGGCCGTTAACTTCACTAACGTGAATAACTCCAGGCGCCTCAAGTGTTGATGAATTCACCGCCGCAGCCGGGCTCCCTTCCCAGGTCTCCAGCTTGGTAACCGCTGAAGAGCAACCCGTCAAAACCAACAGCAGCGCTGCACAAATCGTTGCTTGAGCTCTCTGCATCCACTGGCGGGAACCACTCTTCTGAAACCTGGTTACACGTAAAACCTTAGCAATACTCATGCTTACTCCTTTGAAGTGGGGGGTAAAGGCCTGACAGGAAGGGCACAGCCAGCTATGCAGCATTTTGAACACCACGCCCGATGAGGGCAACTGGAAACGACAAAGTATTCACCAACAGGCAAGGATGTTTGCGCTGTCACATATTTGTTAAACAATGTTGAATTCCCCGGAAACTGTATTAATTTTTAACAGAGCCATGTAAAACAATACAGCCCCGATGGGCAAACACAGTATGAGGGCACGGAGCCGACCATGAATACCCAAGTCAGATCAGGAGAAGATGTGCATATCCCCTTTCGTAGTGGCCGATATTTTTGTGTTGGTCGCGACTGGTACTTTACAACCAGAGAAGGTTTTGACAGCGGGCCCTTTGCGTCCCGGGAACGAGCTGAGCTCGGCCTGAAACGCTTCCTGCATGTGATAAAGCTGCTTCCGGAAAAGCAAAAGATGCACTAACGCCTGCTAAAAAATATAAGGCATAAGCCAAACATCAATTGCAAGCAGACACACAAGCGCCATTACACCTGCAACCACATCATCTATCATAATCCCAAGCCCTCCGGGCATGCGCTCATCCAGCCAGCTGATCGGCCATGGCTTGAGCACATCAAAAAGCCGGAAAAGCAAAAACGCGAGCAATACGCCGGTTATGTGATCCGGAAACAACCCGAGGGCAATCCACATCCCTACAAACTCGTCCCACACAATTCCTCCATGATCGTGCACCTTGAGATCTGCCGCAGTTTTTCCACACAGCCATACGCCCACCACAAATGCCAGAGCAACTACTGCCCAGTAAGCAACAGGCGGCAGCCAGGCAAACCCATACCAGAAGGGAATCGCGGCCAGGCTACCCCAGGTTCCGGGCGCCCGCGGCACTGCGCCACTGCCAAAGCCGAACGCCAAAAGATGCACCGGATTCTTCAAAAAACCCGGCGGCAAGATCGCCTGGGGCAAATCCGGTTCTGGCCACTGGTCTTCCTGGTTCATGCTTTCCCCCTAAAATGGTCAAAACCCACAGCGTCTGAACCAGACATTACCGTAGTGCCGTCAAGGCGCAAACCGGGCGTAGACTCAACCACACCAATTACAGTGAACTGTTGTTTCAGCGAGGGCGGCGCGTTGGCCCACGTTGCTTCTGCAAGGGTGGCGCACAACTCGTAATCGTCGCCAGAGTGCAGCGCATAATCTGTCGCTGCACTGCCTTTCAACCGGGCAAGTGCTGGCGAGACAGGTATGTGGGCACGCTCAACACTCGCGCCTACCGAGGAAGCTTCAAGAATATGGTTAAGGTCTGCCAGCAAACCGTCAGATACATCAATGGCAGCAGTGGCAAGGTGTCTTAAAGCCTCCCCCAACTTCAACCTTGGCCGGGGATGATGGTAGCGCTCCAGCACATACTGCTCATCTGTGAGGGGGTGACGGGGTTCGATATAGCTGCCAGCCTCCAGAGAGCCGTCAGGCAATAGATAATCCAGCGCGGCACCGGCATCACCCAGGGTGCCGGACACCACCACCAGATCACCCGGTTTAGCACCAGAGCGACAGATGGCACTGCCCTGCTCTACCAGACCGTGAACCTGCACGCTTAGCGTCAAAGGCCCGCGAGTGGTGTCGCCACCGGCGAGCACCAGGCCGAACGATTCGGCCGCCTTACCTAATCCGCCAGCAAAGTCCCACAACCAGGGTTCGTTGACCTCGGGCAAAGTCAGTGCAAGGGTAAAGCAAGTGGGCTCTGCGCCCATGGCAGCGAGATCGCTGGCGGCAACGGCGAGCGTTCGCCAGGCGAGATAGTCGGGGCGGTAGTTGCGCGGAAAATGCACACCCTCAACCAGCGTATCGATGGAAAAAACCAGATCAAAACCGGAAGGAACTCTTTGAACAGCACAATCGTCGCCCGGCCCCACAACAACAGAGTGGGGACCGTGCAAACGGGCTAACGGCATGAAATATTGCCGAATCAGCTCAAATTCACCCATCGGTCAGTGCGAGCGGGTCTCGGCGATACGCAGGCGGCGGCCCAGCTTGTCGAGCACGCTGTTAACAAACTTATGCCCCTCGGTACCACCGAATCGCTTTGCCAACTCAATCCCCTCGTTAATCACCACACGGTAGGGTACATCCAGGCGGTGGCGCAACTCATAAGCGCCCACACGAACAATGGCCATCTCCACCGGGTCTACCTCCTGCAGAGGGCGATCGAGATACGGCTCAATCAGTTTGTCCAACTCTGCCTGTTCACGGTGCACACCGCGCAGAACATCACGGAAGAACAGGCTATCTACCTTGGCCATGTCGTTGTCGACCATGAACTCGGCTTCGATATCCGAAATCGGGCTCTTGGTAAAGTGGCGCTGGTAAAGCCCCTGCATTGCCAGAACCCGGGCACGGCGTCGATCGCCAGCTTTTGGCTGGCCTGACGGCGCCGGCCGGGATGTTGTATCTTCAGTGTCGCTCATTACTCGCCCAGTTTGTTGAATAGGCTGACCATTTCCAGCGCTGTGATCGCTGCCTCGGCGCCTTTATTACCGGCCTTGGTACCGGAGCGCTCAATAGCCTGCTCGATAGAATCTACGGTCAGTATCCCAAAGGTCACTGGCACGTCTGTTTCCAGGCTTACCGCACCAATACCGCTGGATGCTTCACCTGCAACATATTCAAAGTGCGGCGTTCCACCACGTATCACGGCGCCAAGGGCAATGATGGCATCGTAGCCACCAGATTCTGCAACGCGCTTGACCGCCAGAGGCATTTCATAAGCCCCGGGTACACGCACAATGGTGATGTCGGCTTCAGCAATACCGTGACGACGCAGGGTATCAATAGCACCTTCTACCAGGCTTTCCACAACAAATCCGTTAAAACGACCCACGACCAGCGCGTAGCGCCCGGTGCACTGGGTAAAATCACCTTCAATTACTTTGATATCCGCCATCGGTGGCTCCTTCACGAGCTACAACAACAGTGTTGCAGCCAGGTTTATCATTCGGGGGTATAGGGAATGTATTCAACCACTTCCAGATCAAACCCGGAAATGGCGGAGTATTTTACCGGCGGGCTCAGCAAGCGCATCTTGCTTACGCCCAGATCTCGCAGAATCTGCGAGCCGGTTCCCACGGTAAAGTAAACACCGGAGCTACCCTTGCCAGCTGGCTTTTGGCCCTGATCAAAGAACTCCTGAATACGGTCTTCCAGGTCATAGCTGTCTTCAGCGCTGTTTAGCAAAACCACCACGCCGCGGCCTTCCTTCGCCACCTTTTCCAATGCATGGTGCAGCGGCCAGCTGCGTGAGTCCTTGCGGCGAGCACCCAGCAAATCCCGCAACGTATCGGTAATGTGAACACGCACATGCACCGGCTCATCGGCGGAAATGTCGCCATAAATCATGGCCAGATGGGTCGTACCCTGAATAATGTCCCGGTATGTGCGCAGTTTGAACACGCCATATTCCGTATCAAGCTCGTTTTCTTCCACACACTCGATAGTGCGCTCATTCATGGTGCGGTAGTGAATCAGGTCTGCAATGGTGCCAATTTTCAGATTGTGCTCAACGGCAAAAAGCTCAAGATCTTCCCGCCGCGCCATGGAGCCATCATCGTTCATCACTTCACAAATAACGCCTGCAGGTTCGCAACCGGCCAGCGAGGCAAGATCACAGGACGCTTCAGTGTGCCCTGCACGGCTAAGCACACCGCCCGGATCAGACATTAGAGGGAATATATGCCCCGGCTGTACCAGATCCGACGCCCTGGCATTGCGGGCAACCGCAGCCTGCACAGTGCGGGCACGATCCGCGGCTGAAATTCCGGTGGTCACGCCGGTGGTTGCTTCGATAGACAGCGTGAATTTGGTACCGAAACCCGAGGCGTTCTGCTGAACCATCAGGGGCAGGCCCAGCTGCTCGCAGCGTGTGCGGGTCATGGGCATGCAGATCAGACCGCGACCGAAGCGCGCCATAAAATTGATGTCTTCGGCAGAGCAATGCTCGGCAGCCATCACCAGGTCGCCTTCGTTTTCGCGGTCTTCGTCATCCATCAGGATAACCATCTTGCCCTGACGGATGTCTTCGATGATTTCTTCAACGCTGTTCAGTGCCATACTGTTTTGCACCCTTTCAATGCACCCGCTGCCGCTTTCATTGGCGTTAACGAGGAACACTGTAAATTTATACGTTTAGCGGCGAACCAGGATCAGACGCTGGTCTTCTCCTACTTGTCGCCTGTCTTGTACGATCCATTCTATCTTATCGGCCATGGTTTCCAGCGGAAGGTGGGCCGTTGGCCGGCCGGTACTGCCCAGAAATACAGGAGCCTGATACAGCCAGAGCTCATCTACCAGCTGCTCGCTGATAAAGGTTCCTGCCAGTGTTGGCCCAGCCTCAACCAGCAGCTCATTAATGCCCAGCTCGCCCAGGGAATCCAGAAGTTGCGCCACATCAATGCCGTTATCTTTCCAGGCCACGCCCTTCAGGCGAATACCCAGCGCCGCAAGATCCTGCGCGGGAGCCGTTGCCAGCGTGGACGAGGCGCAAAACACCTGCACCTTGCCACCACGTAAAATAGTGGCTGACGGGGGTGTCCTGGCGTCTCTATCGGCAATCACGCGCAACGGTTGCCGGGAGGGTTCGGTGGCATCCCCTATATCCCCAAGCTCCTCGCGGCGAACGGTTAATGAGGGATCGTCCGCAAGCACCGTTCCTACACCGGTAAGAATGGCATCACTGACAGCTCTAAGCCGCTGGACGTCGCTGCGAGCTTCATCGCCGGTAATCCACTGACTCTCGCCTGACGCCATTGCAGTGCGGCCATCCAGGCTGGCGGCCATTTTCAACCGAACCCAGGGGCGGCCCGTGTTCATCCGCTTCATAAACCCGCAATTCAAACGTGTTGCTTCTTCCGCCAAAAGCCCCTCGTAAACCCGTATACCGGCCTCACGAAGCATATCCAGCCCCCTTCCGGAAACAGATGGGTTCGGGTCTTTGGTCGCGGCAAACACGCGGGATACCCCCGCATCAATCAACGCTCGCGCGCAGGGTGGCGTGCGGCCAAAATGGCTGCACGGCTCAAGCGTGACATAGGCGGTAGCACCCCGGGCAGCCGGCCCTGCCTGGCTAAGTGCATGGGTTTCGGCATGACCTTCCCCGGCACGCTCATGCCAGCCTTCGCCCAGAATCTTGTCGCCACGGGCTATCACACAGCCAACCCGGGGATTGGGGTGCGTTGAATAGCGGCCGCGCCACGCAAGCTGAATGGCCCGGGCCATCATTGATCGCTCCCGGAGTTCGGTCATTTTTGTCCTTCAGGCGAGTGGTTATCCGCAAGCACCTTCGCAACATCCACTGCCACTTCGCCATTCGTTGCCGATAGCCGCTCGATTTCTTCCTTGAACTCGTTAATATCCTGAAAGCTGCGGTAAACCGACGCAAACCGAACATAGGCAACCTTATCGAGCTGGCGAAGTTCGGTCATTACCTCCTCACCCAGCCGCATGGATTTTACCTCACGCTCGCCGGTAGCTCGCAGACGGTACTTGATGCGATTCAGCGCCTCATCGATTTGTTCGATGCTAACCGGGCGTTTTTCCAGAGCCTTCATAATGCCCGACCGCAACTTTTCTTCATCGAAAGGCTGCCGAACCCCATCTTGCTTCACCACTCTTGGCATAACCAGCTCGGCTGATTCAAAGGTGGTGAAGCGCTCGCGGCATGAAAGGCACTCTCTGCGGCGACGCACCTGATCGCCCTCGGCCACCAGGCGCGAGTCAATAACTTTGGTATCCGCTTCACCACAGAAAGGGCAATGCATAATCGGGAACTCCGAAGAGGGTACTTAGCTGTAAACCGGGAATCGTGCGCACAGGGCTGCTACCTGCTCGCGAACACGGTCGTTAATAGCTTCGTCATCCAGGTTGTCCAGAATATCGCAGATCCACCCTGCCAGCTCCCGGCATTCAACCTCGCCGAAACCACGGGTGGTAACAGCAGGCGTGCCCAGGCGCAAACCGGAGGTTACGAACGGCGAGCGCGGGTCGTTGGGTACTGCGTTCTTGTTCACGGTAATGTGCGCACGACCCAGGGCCGCATCGGCATCTTTACCAGTGATGTCCTGCTTGATCAGGCTAACCAGGAACAGGTGGTTTTTGGTGCCACCAGAAACCACATCGTAGCCGCGATCTACAAATACGCTCGCCATGGCCGAGGCGTTCTTGACCACCTGCGCCTGGTAAGCCTTGAATTCATCGCTCATGGCCTCCTTGAAGCAAATCGCCTTGGCTGCAATCACGTGCATCAACGGGCCGCCCTGGCTGCCGGGGAATACAGCGGAATTCAGCTTTTTGTGCAGCGCTTCATCATCGCACGCCAGAATCAGGCCGCCCCGAGGACCGCGCAGTGTTTTGTGGGTGGTTGTTGTAACCACGTGGGCGTGAGGCATCGGATCAGGATACACGCCCGCCGCAACCAGGCCGGCCACGTGGGCCATGTCTACAAACAGGTAAGCACCCACCTTATCGGCGATGGCGCGGAAGCGGGCGAAATCCAGCTCCTGTGAGTAGGCAGAGAAACCGGCAATGATCATCTTCGGCTTTTGCTCAACGGCCTGGGCTTCCAGCGCGTCGTAATCAATCAGACCAGTGTCTGTATCGATACCATACTGAATCGCGTTATAAATCTTGCCGGAAAAGCTTACGCCCGCACCGTGGGTAAGGTGGCCGCCGTGTGCCAGGCTCATGCCCAAAACCGTATCGCCCGGCTTAACCAGGGCCATGAACACAGCCGCGTTAGCCTGAGAGCCGGAATGTGGCTGCACGTTGGCATACGCCGCGCCAAACAGCTCTTTAGCGCGATCGATAGCCAACTGCTCGGCAATATCCACAAACTCACAACCACCATAGTAACGCTTACCGGGATAGCCCTCGGCATACTTGTTGGTCAGATCTGTGCCCTGAGCTTCCATAACCCGGGGGCTGGTGTAGTTCTCAGATGCAATCAGCTCAATATGAGCCTCCTGACGCTTGCTTTCCGCCTGCATGGCGTTCCAGAGTTCGTCATCAAAACCGGCGATCTTCATATCACGATTAAACATCGGTGTGCTGCCTCTGTTTGCTTGGCTGGCCCGAATAGCTTTGAAACTCAGCCCTCGGGATCCCTTAAAAATCGGGCCGCCATTCTAGCCCATTACCGGGGTGAAAATCACCCTTTATGGGGTTCGCAGATACCGTCATACCGATATCGGCCGTTTTCCTGAAATTGCTATAGTTTCCGGGTTTCGATACCTTACAAATCCAATTACAGCATTCGACGAGGCGGCCGCAGAATCTGCCGCCCACACTCGATCACATCTCGCTTTCAAAGAAGGTAATATCCTTATGGCTCAGTATGTATACAGCATGGACCGCCTAGGCAAGGTGGTGCCGCCCAAACGCCAAATTCTCAAGGATATTTCCCTGAGCTTCTTCCCCGGCGCCAAAATTGGCGTACTGGGTCTGAATGGCTCAGGTAAATCTACCCTGCTACGCATTATGGCGGGTGTAGATCAGGATTACATTGGCGAAGCCAGGGCCCAACCAGGGCTTAACGTAGGCTATCTTCCCCAGGAACCAGAGCTGGACGACAGCAAAACGGTAAAAGAAATTGTAGATGAAGCCGTTGCTGATGTTCACAACGCCTTGGCGGAACTCGATCAGGTTTATGCCGATTACGCCGAGCCAGATGCGGATTTTGACGCCCTGGCCAAAAAACAGGGCGAACTCGAAGCATTGATTCAGGCAACCGATGGCCACGACATAGAGCGCAAAATGGAAGTGGCGGCCGATGCACTTCGCCTGCCCGCCTGGGACCAGATGGTAAAGAACCTTTCTGGTGGTGAGCGTCGCCGGGTCGCCCTGTGCCGCCTGCTGCTTTCCGGCCCTGACATGCTGCTACTCGACGAGCCTACCAACCACCTGGACGCAGAATCTGTGGCCTGGCTGGAGCGTTTTCTGCACGATTACAGCGGCACGGTGGTTGCCATCACCCACGACCGCTACTTCCTGGACAACGTTGCCGGCTGGATTCTGGAACTCGACCGCGGCCAGGGCATCCCGTTTGAAGGAAACTATAGTCAGTGGCTGGAAAACAAAGAACAGCGCCTGGCTACCGAAGCCAAACAGGAAGCCTCACACCAGAAAACGGTTAAACAAGAGCTGGAATGGGTGCGCAGCAATGCCAAAGGGCGCCAATCCAAGAGCAAGGCCCGACTCGCCCGCTTCGAGGAAATGAGCTCTCAGGAATTCCAGAAGCGCAACGAAACCAACGAACTGTACATTCCACCCGGACCGCGCTTAGGCAGCAAAGTGATCGAAGTGGAAGGCATCAGCAAAGCGTTTGGCGAGCAATTGCTTTATGAGGACGTGTCATTCAGCGTACCACCGGGCGCGATTGTTGGCATCATTGGTGGTAACGGTGCAGGTAAATCTACCCTGTTCCGCATGATTGCCGGCGAGGACCAGCCTGACTCCGGCTCCATCACCGTTGGCGAAACCGTAAAACTGGCCTACGTGGATCAGAGCCGCGATCTGGACGGCTCCCAAACCGTTTGGGAACTGCTCAGCGATGGCCAGGACATCATTAAGGTTGGCAACTATGAAACCCCGTCACGAGCCTATGCAGGCCGCTACAACTTTAAAGGCTCGGACCAGCAAAAGCGCGTGAGCGATCTGTCTGGGGGTGAGCGCAACCGCCTGCACCTGGCCAAGTTGCTGAAAGAAGGCGGCAACGTATTGCTGCTCGACGAACCGACCAACGACCTGGACGTAGAAACCCTGCGCGCCCTGGAAGAAGCCCTGCTGAATTTCCCCGGCTCGGCTCTGGTTATCTCCCACGACCGCTGGTTTCTTGACCGTGTAGCCACTCACATTCTGGCGTTTGAAGATGACGGCGAGGTGATCTACTACGAAGGCAACTTCAGCGATTACGATGAAGACCACAAAAAGCGCAAAGGGGATTCTGCCATGGTGCCCCAGCGCATGAAGTATAAGAAGCTGGCGTAAAGCTAAAACCACCCCTCTCCCCCAACCCCTCTCCCACAAGGGGCGAGGGGAGTTACACATGCGAAACCTGCAGGTAATGGCAATAAAGCCCCTCACTCCTGCGGGAGAGATGAGCTACACACCCGAAGCCTGCAGGGAGTGGCATTTAAAGCCCCTCGCCCCTCGCGGGAGAGGGGTTGGGGAGAGGGGGCTCAGGCACCACAACACCATCAGGACCATCACCATGGCCAAAACCAAAACCGCCTTTGTCTGCACAGAATGCGGCGCTGATTACTCAAAATGGCAGGGCCAGTGCACAGCCTGCCAGAGCTGGAATACCGTCAGCGAAGTAAGAGGCGTTAGCAGCAACACAAAAGGCGCCCGCGGCGTGCGTTTTGAAGGCTTTGCCGGCAGTTTGTCCGCCGTGCAAAGCCTGGACGACGTAAGCCTGGCCGAGCAAGAGCGTATCGGCACGGGCATGCAGGAATTCGACCGAGTTCTTGGCGGCGGCCTTGTAGAAGGCTCTGCGGTGCTTATGGGAGGCCACCCTGGCGCCGGCAAGAGTACGTTGTTACTTCAGGCCGTTTGCCACTTGGCAGCGAGCGTTCCCGCGCTGTACGTAACCGGTGAAGAGTCTCTGCAGCAGGTAGCCATGCGCGCCAAGCGCCTGGGGTTGCCCACCAAAGACCTGAAAATGCTCTCCGAGACCAGCGTTGAACGGCTCATGCAGGTCGCAGAAGCGGAAAAACCGCGGATTCTGGTAGTGGACAGTATTCAGGTGATGCACGTGGCGGACACCGAGTCTGCCCCGGGCTCTGTATCCCAGGTCCGTGAAAGCGCGGCCTACCTGACCCGCTTTGCCAAGCAAACGGGCACTATCCTGTTTCTGGTTGGTCACGTTACCAAAGACGGCAGCCTTGCCGGCCCCAAGGTGCTAGAGCACATGATCGACTGCTCTATCCTGCTTGAAGGCTCCAGCGACAGCCGCTATCGCACGCTGCGGGGCATCAAAAACCGCTTTGGCGCGGTAAATGAGCTGGGCGTGTTCGCCATGCTGGAACAGGGCCTGAAGGAAGTAAAAAACCCCAGCGCCATTTTCCTTAACCGTGGCGAAGATGCAGCCCCAGGCAGCGTGGTCATGGTGGTCTGGGAAGGCACCCGGCCAATGCTCGTGGAGATTCAGGCACTGGTGGACATGGCTCAGGGTGGATACCCAAGGCGCGTAGCGGTTGGCCTGGACCAGAACCGGTTGGCCATGCTGCTGGCAGTGCTACATCGCCATGGCGGCCTGCATGTGTCGGATCAGGATGTATTTGTGAACGTGGTTGGCGGCGTGAAGGTTAACGAGACCAGTGCGGATTTGGCATTGCTGGCTGCCATTGTGTCTTCGTTCCGCGATCGCGCCCTGCCTCAGGATTTGGTGATTTTTGGGGAGGTAGGGCTATCGGGGGAGATTCGCCCGGTGCCCAGTGGTCAGGAGCGGATTTACGAGGCGGCGAAGCATGGGTTTACTCGGGCCCTGGTTCCTAAAGCCAATGCGCCGCGCAAGGCTATTCCGGGCATGAAAGTGATCCCTGTTACCAAACTTAGTGAAGCAATTACGGCTTTGGAGGAGCTTTAGACGCTGCCCGACACCTTGAGCATCTGTGCATGGACAGCACTGAAAGGCGCATTCCAAAAACCGCTACGAGCACCTCCATGTGCACTTGTCTTCGGCCGTCCTTGGCCTCCGACATTTTTGGAATGCGCCTTTCAGTGCTGTCCGCAAGTTCACAATTTGCCCTCATCTAAGACACTCTCAAACCGACTAGCCAATTAGGTGCGCGAACTCCCTCTCAAGAAGCACCTGATCCCCCAGGTTTAACTCCACTAAACGCTTAAGATGTGCAGCGCTGTCCAGATCGATATATTCGCATTTAAAGCCCAGCCTGCGCGCTTCTATGTGCTTTAACTCAACAGCCATAACAATACCAGCCTGCCCTTCATCAAGGTGAATGATCACTTCACACGGCTGGCTCAACGGCACATCCCACCCCTCTGGTCGCTTGACCAGAACACCTTTCAGGGAAATATCCAACACCTCAGTTATCCACACACGCTCAAGAGCGTGCAACTCGCATGGGGCGTCGAAGCTTATACGATGAAACTGTCGCTTTTCTGAGGTTTTGGCGGACAAGGGGCGGCTCCTTTTATCGTCGGCATCATCTAACATGACTATAGACTGTGCGGAGTTGCCGTTCCAGAGTAGTTCTGCCAAGGGAGTTTTAAGAGAGGGCGCGCTGAAAAGATAAACGCGGGGGCTGAGTCTTCGATTCCAAAAATGTCGGAGGCCATGGACGGCCGGAGACAAGCGCACAGGGATGTGCTTGTAGCGGTTTTTGGAATCGAAGACTCAGCCCCCGCTTCCCGGCACACGAAGACCAGAAAACGAGGACGGCATATACTAGCGGTGATACTCCGGACTCAATTCAACAACCGCCTCAATGAACGCTTTCGCGTTATCCGGCTTCACTTCAGGCGTAATGCCGTGGCCGAGGTTGAAGATATGACCCGGGCCTGAGCCATAACGGCGCAAGATATCACCCACTTCCTCACGAATCCGGGCCGGTGGCGCGTAAAGCATAGTGGGGTCCATGTTACCCTGCAGGGCCACACGATCGCCTACTCGAGCGCGGGCATCGCCAATGTCTGTGGTCCAGTCCAGACCAACGGCATCTGCACCCGTATCAGCGATAGACTCCAGCCACTGACCGCCGTTTTTGGTGAACAGAATCACTGGCACGCGGCGTCCGTCGCTCTCGCGAATCAGATTGTCCACAACTTTTTGCATGTAACGCAGTGAAAACTCTTCATACGCCCAGCTACTTAGCACACCGCCCCAGGTATCAAAAATCTGGATCGCCTGAGCGCCTGCTTTGATCTGGCCGTTGAGATAATCAATAACTGCATCCGCAAGGTGATCCAGCAGCTGGTGCATCACCTCTGGCTCGCTGTACATAAGCTTTTTGGCTTCCCGGAAGTCTTTGGAGCCACTGCCTTCAACCATATAGGTTGCCAGCGTCCAGGGGCTACCGGAGAAACCAATCAGGGGAACACTGCCATTGAGCGCACCCCGGATGGTGGAAACCGCGTTCATCACGTAATCAAGATCAACTTCTGCCTTAATCTTCGGCAGGGCGTCTACATCGGCCCTGGAGCGAATGGTGTGCTTGAACTTGGGGCCTTCACCGGTTTCAAAGTAAAGCCCAAGCCCCAGCGCATCCGGAATAGTCAGGATATCCGAGAACAGAATCGCGGCATCCAGCGGAAAACGCTCAAGAGGCTGAAGGGTTACTTCACAGGCCAGCGGCGTGTTCTTGCACAAGCTGAGGAAGTCGCCGGCTTTTTCACGGGTGGCGCGATACTCCGGCAGATAACGGCCGGCCTGGCGCATCATCCATACCGGGGTACGATCAACAGGCTGGCGCGCAAGGGCGCGCAAAAGGCGGTCATTCTTCAACTCGGTCATAGGGATCCCAGCATTGTTTCTTTCAAATGGTCTTAATAAAGCGAGGCCAATGATACCCCGTTTGCCACAATAAAAAAGGCCGGCTTAGCCCGCGCAAACCGACCCTACACCCAAAATGAACAGGTTTGTCAGATATCCAGATAATCCAGAATACCCTCAGCCGCTTGGCGGCCTTCCCAAATCGCGGTAACCACGAGATCCGAGCCGCGCACCATATCGCCACCCGCAAAGATCTTGGGGTTGCTGGTCTGAAAACCGTATTCCGATGACTCCGGCGCGATCACCCGACCAGAATCGTCCGTGTTGATCGTAAGTTCGTCAAACCACTCGGCCGGGCTCGGGCGGAAACCGAAGGCGACCAGCACAGCATCGGCCGGTATCACTTCCTCGCTGCCCGGAACTACCTCGGGGCGGCTGCGGCCGTTTTCATCAGGTTCGCCCAACTGGGTCGAGACCACCTTCACCCCTTCAACCCGGCCTTCACCCACAATAGCAACGGGCTGGCGATTGAACAGGAAAGTGACGCCCTCTTCCTTTGCATTGGATACCTCACGGCGAGAACCCGGCATATTGGCCTCGTCGCGGCGATAAGCGCAGGTCACGCTCTTAGCCTGTTGACGAATGGACGTGCGGTTACAGTCCATAGCGGTATCGCCGCCACCCAGCACCACAACACGCTTGCCTTTCAAGCTGATGAAATCAGCCGCGTCCTTTTCAAAACCAAGGCAACGGTTTACGTTAGACACCAGAAACGGCAGGGCGTCGTACACACCCGGCAGGTCTTCACCCGGAAAACCGCCCTTCATGTATGTGTAGGTGCCCATGCCCATGAACACAGCATCGTATTCCTCAAGCATGTCCTGTAGCTGGACATCCTTACCTACTTCCGTCGACAGGCAGAACTCAACGCCCATTTCTTCAAAGACCTCCCGCCGCCGGGTCATCACCGTTTTTTCCAGTTTGAATTCGGGAATGCCAAAGGTAAGCAGGCCGCCAATTTCCGGATAAATATCAAATACCACCGGTTTCACACCATTGCGAACCAGCACGTCAGCACAACCCAGGCCAGCCGGGCCAGCGCCGATCACCGCGACTTTTTTATCCGTCCATTTAACCTGTGATACATCTGGCTTCCAGCCCAGGGCAAAAGCCGTGTCGGTGATGTATTTTTCCACAGAGCCAATAGTAACAGCGCCAAAACCCTCATCCAGCGTGCAGGCACCCTCGCATAAACGATCCTGCGGGCACACCCTGCCACACACCTCAGGCAGCGAGTTGGTCTGATGGCACAGTTCGGCGGCTTTGATGATGTTGCCTTCGGCAACCAGCTTCAGCCAATTGGGAATGTAGTTATGTACCGGGCACTTCCATTCGCAATAGGGATTGCCACACTCCAGGCAGCGGTCGGACTGGGACTCGGCATTTTTAGCGGTATGCGAATGATAAATTTCACCAAACCCTTCCTTGCGTGTCTGCGCAGGAACTTTCTCCGGTTCTATCCGCTTGACTTCAATAAACTGAAAATCGTTACTAAGTCGCTCTTTCATGTTGACGCTCTCATGATCTCAATTTCGACAAGGGCTGCGCCTAGCGGCAACCCTGAATCCTCGCAAGTAACCAAACCCGACACTCCAGGCTTATTCAGGGCGCGCACGGGTACTTGCCAACAGGCTGCTCAAGCTCGCAGCTTTGGGTTTTACCAACCAGAATCGACCAATATAATCGTCGAAATCTTCAAGGATATGCTCAGCCCAGGCACTGCCGGTTTCCGAAATATGTTCTCGAATCATGCTGCGCAGGTGGTTGCGGTAGGCCTCCATTTCCTCACGAGAGATGCGCTGAATCTCCACCAGTTCGTGGTTGTATTTATCAACAAACGTGTTGTCCAGATCCAGCACATAGGCAAACCCCCCGGTCATGCCCGCACCAAAGTTGGTCCCGGTACTACCCAGAACGGTGACCAGCCCGCCAGTCATGTACTCACAGCAGTGATCGCCCGCCCCCTCAATAACTGAGCGGGCGCCGGAGTTGCGAACGGCAAAGCGCTCGCCGGCCGTACCTGCGGCAAACAGCTTGCCGCCGGTGGCGCCGTAAAGGCAGGTGTTGCCCATGATTGCTGTTTCCCGGGTATCGAATTTGCTGCCACGGGGCGGCTTAATCACGAGCTTGCCGCCAGTCATGCCCTTGCCGACATAATCGTTGGCGTCGCCCTCGAGAATCAGGTTAAGACCGCCAACATTCCACACGCCAAAGCTCTGACCGGCAGTCCCGAACAGATCCAGCGTAACCGGTGCATCCACCATGCCCTGGTTTCCGTGCTGCGCGGCAATCTCGCCAGAAAGACGGGCACCCATTGAGCGATCGCAGTTAGTTATCCGGTAACTCCAGGCGCCGCCGGTTTTACCTTCAATCGCAGGGGCGATTGCCGCAAGCATGTCTTCCGCCAGCGAGCCCTGATCAAACGGCAGGTTACGTTCAACCTGACAGCTTTGTGGCTTATCTGAAGGGATATGATCATTGGATAGCAGCCGCGTCAGATCCAGCTTTTTCTGGCGCTCGGTATCTCCAGGCAGTCGCACAAGAAGATCCACGCGGCCCACCAGCTCTTCCAGGCTGCGAACGCCCAATATCGCCATCCACTCGCGGGTTTCTTCCGCCACAAAGCGGAAAAAGTTCATGGCTTTGACTGCCGTGCCAGTGAAATATTCCTTGCGAAGATGATCGTTCTGGGTGGCCACACCGGTGGCACAGTTATTCAGGTGGCAGATACGCAAGAACTTGCAACCCAGCGACACCATCGGTGTGGTGCCAAAACCAAAGCTCTCGGCCCCCAATATGGCGGCTTTCACCACGTCCAAGCCGGTTTTAATGCCGCCATCGGTTTGCAGGCGTATTTTTCCGCGCAGGTCATTGGCACGCAGCGCCTGCTGGGTTTCCGTTAGCCCGAGCTCCCAGGGCGATCCAGCGTACCGGATGGACGCCAGCGGGCTGGCCGCCGTACCCCCATCGTAGCCGGAGATGGTAATCAAATCCGCGTAGGCTTTCGCCACACCCGCTGCAATCGTGCCGACACCCGGCTCAGAGACCAGCTTTACCGATACCAGAGCTTTCGGGTTGACCTGTTTAAGATCAAAAATCAGCTGAGCCAGATCTTCAATGGAGTAGATATCGTGGTGGGGCGGCGGAGAAATCAACGTGACGCCAGGCACCGAATAACGCAGGCGTGCAATCAGGGCATTCACCTTGCTGCCGGGCAACTGCCCGCCCTCGCCCGGCTTTGCACCCTGGGCCACTTTGATTTGCATGACATCGGCGCTACGCAGATATTCTGCGGTGACACCAAAACGGCCAGAGGCGACCTGTTTGATTTTGGATCGCTTTACGGTGCCATAGCGCGCCGGGTCTTCACCGCCCTCGCCAGAGTTGGAGCGACCGCCCAGTGTGTTCATGGCAACTGCCAGCGCCTCGTGTGCCTCCGGCGACAAAGCGCCCAGCGACATAGCAGCAGAATCAAACCGGGGGAAAATTTGCTCCACCGGCTCAACCTCGGAAACATCAATCGGGCTGATACCCTCGCGAAAACCGAGCAAATCCCTCAGCGTAGCGACCGGGCGCTCATTCACCAAAGCCGCATACTCTTTGTACTGACCATAATCCCCCGAGGTCACGGCATCTTGCAGTTTGCTCACCACATCAGGGTTAAACGCATGGTATTCCTGCCCGTGCATGTATTTCAGCAGGCCACCCAGAGCAATGGGTTTACGCGCTTTCCACGCAACAGTCGCTAGCCGCTCCTGATCCTGCTGAAAATCCACAAACCCTGCCCCTTGAACACGACAAGGCACGCCCTTGAAGCACAGATTAACCACCTCATCCGCCAGGCCAATTGCTTCGAATAGCTGCGCCCCGCGATAAGACGCAACCGTGGAAATGCCCATCTTGGACAAGATCTTCAGCAACCCCTTGTTGATGCCTTTGCGGTAGTTATTCTTGGCTTGAATAGGATCCATCAGCAGTTCGCCGGTACGAATCAAATCGTTCAGCACCTGATAAGCCAGATACGGATAGACGGCGGTGGCACCGAAGCCGAACAGTACTGCAAAATGATGCGGATCCCTGGCCCAGCCAGTTTCAACAATGATGTTGGAATCACACCGCAAACGTCTTTCTGACAGGTGATAGTGTACTGCTCCGGTTGCCATCAGGGAACTCACTGGCAGCTCACCCTGTTTCAGATCCTTGTCTGAGAGAATAAGCAGCACTTTACCGTTGTGAACCGCTTGCTCCGCTTCGTCACAGATGCGTCGAATAGCCTGCTCAAGCCCCTGTTCCGGAACATAGCTCATGGAAATCCGGGCTACCGCGAATCCCGGACGCTCGTTGTTGGCAATTCTCAGAAACTTGGCTGGCGACAGAACCGGAGTGGTTAAAATGATCCTGTTGGCGTGCTCGGCCGTTTCCTCAAAAACGTTACGCTCCGCCCCCAGACAGGTTTCCAGGGACATCACAATCGCTTCGCGCAGAGGGTCAATTGCCGGGTTGGTTACCTGGGCAAATTTCTGGCGAAAATAATCCGCTAAATGGCGGACCTTGCTGGATAGTACAGCCATGGGCGTGTCGTCCCCCATGGAGCCGACAGCCTCCTGAGCGTTCTCTGCCAAGGGGCGCAAAATCTGGTCGCGCTCTTCGTAAGACACCAGAAACATCTTCTGGTGTACCAGCAATTCATCTGCATCCATCAGCCGGAACTCAGGCGCTTCCTGATTCAGTGTTGTTTCCACCCGCAGCGCGTTTTCACGCAGCCAGCGCTTGTAGGGTTGCGCGGCTTTAAGCCGCTGATCGATATCCGGAGTGTGCAGCACTTCGCCGGTTTCGGTATCAATAGCCAGCATCTGGCCGGGCCCGACACGGCCTTTCGCCACCACATCCTCTGGCTGATAACTGTATGTGCCGATTTCCGACGCCAGGGTAATGAAACCGTCCCTGGTAACGACCCAACGTGCGGGTCTCAGGCCGTTACGGTCCAGCATGCACATAGCATAGCGACCATCCGACATAACCAATCCTGCAGGGCCGTCCCAGGGCTCCATGTGCATGGAGTTGTATTCATAGAATGCCCGCAGGTCAGAGTCCATGGTGTCGACATTCTGCCAAGCCGGTGGAACCATCATTCGCGCAGCACGAAACAGATCCACACCGCCTGCCAGCAGGATTTCCAGCATATTGTCCATACTGGAGGAGTCGGAGCCCGCCAGATTAACCAAAGGCTGCAGCGTTTGCAGATCCGGCAGGTTCGGGGAGCTGAATTTGGCCGCTCGCGCTATGGCCCAGTTCCGGTTGCCGTCAATGGTGTTGATTTCGCCGTTATGCGCCAGGTAGCGAAACGGTTGAGCCAATGGCCAGCGCGGCATGGTGTTGGTAGAAAAGCGTTGATGGAACACGCAAATAGCGGTGGCAAAATCCGGATCGCTCAAGTCCGTGTAAAAATGTGCCAGGTCTGCCGGCATCATCAGCCCTTTATAGGCGAGGGTGCGATGGGAAAGGCTGCAAATATAAAACTCAGGGTCCTCTGCCATATCCTGCTCGGCATGGCGACGCCCAATAAAGAGACTGACAGCAAACTCTTGTTCGGTCTTGGTGGCGGGCGTTACGAACACCTGCTCTATCCGCGGCACACTGTCCAGGGCGATTGGCCCCAGACAGCTGTCATCAACCGGCACTTCACGCCAGCCCAAAACATGGAGGCCCTGTTCGACCAACCGGCTCTCAATAGCGGCTCGCCCGCCAGTCGCTTTGTCCGGATCAGGATTGAGGAATACCTGGCCGACAGCAAACAGCTCTCCGGGCTCTTGGCCAAATGCGGCTTTTGCCGCTTTTTTCAGGAAGGCGTCAGGGCTTTGAACCAACAGACCACAACCGTCACCGGTTTTGCCGTCGGCAGCAATGCCGCCTCGATGAGTCATGCAGGTAAGCGACTCGATAGCCGTTTTTAACAACTTGTGGCTGACCTCGCCCTTCATGTGGGCGATTAACCCAAACCCGCAGTTATCCTTGAATTCGCCGGGGTGATACAGACCTGACTTCATAAGCGCCCTCTTGCATATAAATGCACTCTTATCAGCGACTTATGCACCAAAACAGTGCGCACAAACCAACCAACGTTAAAAAAATGGGCGAATAACTATACACACGTATAATTGCGTACTCAAATATATTTGACTATGTTTTTTTGCGAAGGTTCCACTGGGAAGGGCCCTGATCGATACAAAACAGGGGGTTAGCGCGTGTTTTTTCTTTTACGGATGGATCACAAATCTTCGGCTCTACGCACCCATGGCGTGCGCGAAACTAGTGCATCAGGCAGGCGGGCAGCTGCTTTTTGAGCCTCTTCCCTGGAGGAATAATCCCCGTAAAACACCATAAACCAGGGCTTGCCTTTGCGCTCACCCAAGGTGTAAACCATCTTGTCCAGAGATGGGTAGCGTGAAATAACGGTCAGCGCTGTCTGCTCCAGATTTCCGGCAACCAACTGAATCGTCCAGCCCTGGCTGCGACTGCGCAGTTGCTCAACGCCCACGTACTTGCTGGGTTTTTTTGGAATGAAACCAGGCTCAAGCTCAGGCTCAGGCTCAGGCTCAGGATCTGGCGCGGTTGTCGCGTCTGTCAACGGCTCCGGCGTTTGGTCTGACAGATCATCTTCCGGGGTGTCCGGACCAATGGTTATGCTCTTACGTATCGGCTCGACTCCCAAAGACGTGTTCTGTTCCAGCGCAACTGTGTCATCGTATTGCTCGGATACAAACCACCAGGAGCCACCCAGAAGCAAAAGGGCCAGCGCAGGCAAGCGAAGCTGTGTCATATTTATAGTCGGCGAGCGCTTTGGCTTCGAAGCAGCAGAAACCATGTCTAACCAGACACCAGGCGCCACTCTTTTAAGCCGGGAGAAACTACCCTGGCTGAGACCATGTATGCGCTCAAGCCGCGCAGAATTAAGCAACTCACTCACCTTACCGCCCGCCTTGTGCACTCGCGGCTCAAGGTAGGAGAACACCTCTTCCCTGGTGAGTGGACGCAAGTGAACCTGATGAACCGAAGCCGATGACTCGTCCAGTCCCAGTAGCGGCACCAGGCGATCTTCACCGGCAAATACCGGAACCGCTGCTCTGGTGCGATCGGCGGCCAGAAAACCTTCCAGGATTAGCCTGAGAAGCTCGGGGGCTGCACGATCTGCGTCGTCAATGAGCAACACCATGCGCTGGCCCTTGGCAACTTTGCTCTCAGACCACTTAAAAAAGCGATACACGGCTTCACGGGGGGTATCATCCGGATCAGACGCCGAACGAGCTACCTGTTTAAGATCTCTGGCCAGTGCATTAGAACTTGTCATGGCGGCGGCAGACAGCCGGTGAAAGCCTAACCGCGACGACTCACTGCGCACCAACTCAGCCAACAACCGACTCTTACCCGAACCAGGGGCGCCCGTGAGCAACAGCGCCATATCACCAAAGCCGCAAAGGTGCCGCAGCGCTTCAAGGGCGTGCTGGCGCATACCATCCGCAAAGAAGGGGGTTTCCATTTCCAGAGGGTTATCCCTGAGACCATATCGCTGCTGCAGTCTGGGGAACAGACCGCCACCGTCCAGGCTGTTCAAGCTGTCGTCAGTCACACATATTCCTGCTACTCAATGTTAGAGCGTCTGCTCAACCTTCGTGCTGGCAAAATGCCCTTAGGGTTGCTGCAAGATTTTTCGGGGCCGCCGCCGATGTAACTACCGCATCGCCCACAGAGCGAAGCAACACAAGCCTCAGTTTGCCGTCGACATTTTTTTTATCAACGGCCATCAAGCTCATGAAATCCGCTGGGGTCATCTCTGCTGGTGGCCGCAAGGGTAAGCCGGCCCTATGAACGATATGCACAACACGATCGTAATCGGCCTGGCTTATAAAACCTTCCCTGGCTGACAGATCGGCGGCCATAACCATGCCCGTGCCTACGGCTTCCCCGTGCAACCAATTGCCGTAGCCGGCGAAAGTCTCGATGGCGTGACCAAACGTGTGGCCAAGGTTCAGCGTAGCCCGCAGCCCACTCTCCCGCTCATCCTGGGCTACGACATCTGCCTTGCAGGCGCACGAGCGCAGTATCGCCTCCGCCAGCGCTTCGTTTTTACAGGCGACTAAAGGCTCAATATTGCTTTCTAACCAGCCCAAAAAATCTGTATCCCGAATTAAACCGTACTTGACAACTTCCGCAAGTCCGGCCGACACCTCTCGCGGCGGCAGTGTGTGGAGCGTATTTGCATCAATCATTACCGCTTCCGGCTGATGGAAAGCCCCTATCATGTTTTTGCCAAGCGGGTGGTTAATACCGGTTTTCCCCCCCACAGAGGAATCAACCTGAGACAACAACGTGGTTGGGATCTGTATGAATGCCACACCGCGTTGATAAGACGCCGCCGCAAACCCGGTCATATCACCAACAACACCGCCACCAAGCGCCACCAGCGTGGTTTTTCGGGTATGCCGTTTTTCCAGCAACGCATCAAAAATCAGATTCAGGGTTTGCCAGTCTTTGTTTTTTTCGCCATCGGGCAACACAACGGTATCCACCGTCTTGCCAGGAAAGCTGGCTTTAGCTTGCTCAAGGTATAAAGGCCCAACCACATTGTTAGTGACGATCATTACCTGTGAGCCCCCAACATAGCCTGACAGGTCATACCCCCCTAACAAACCTTCACCGATCATAATGGGGTAACTGCGCTCGCCAAGATCAACCGGGAGCTCGTGAAGCAGGTTATACATGGTTACGGCCTTCCTTTCGTACCTGTCTTTGTTGTCGCGGTGTTTTGGGGTTGATGCGGTTCACCAGTTGACGCACCACAAGCCGGGGGCTTTTGCGATCTGTAAACATAATAATATCGGCCAGCTCAGTATACAGGGGGTCCCTGATCGCAAATAATTTGCGCAATACGCCTTCAGGGTCGTCATTCTGCAACAACGGGCGATTCCGGTCTTTACGGGTGCGCTCCACCTGTTGCTCTATGGATGTGCGCAAGTATATAACCACAGCATCTTTCTTCAGCAACGGGTGATTTTCAGCGCGCATTACCGCACCGCCGCCAGTGGCTAACACGGTCTCTGGCTCATCAGACAACCTGGCCAGCATGGCTGTCTCACGCTGCCGAAAGCCTGCCTCGCCTTCCACATCAAATATCCAGGGAATATTAGCGCCACAACGCTCTTCAATGATCCGGTCAGAATCAAGAAAACGGTACCCCAGCTCTCGGGCAAGCATCCGGCCAATGGTACTTTTACCGGCCCCCATAGGGCCAACCAGGACAACGCGTTTGGGCAAAGACATAACTTCCGCTCAATAAGGTTCAGGCGGATGAGAATATCACAGGGCAAAAGATTGCATAAGCTTCAGCCCTGACGCACAGACCACACAGGCACAAAAAAGCCGCCGGTTTAACGCGGCGGCTTTTTTTGCGGACCCCTGTTATTGAATCAGGTCATTTTTGATGATTTTTGGTGTAATGAAGATCAGCAGTTCACTTCGCTCATTAATTTTCTCGGTACGCTTAAACAGACGCCCAAGGTAGGGAATGTCTCCCAGGAACGGAGTTTTAGTGGTTTGGGTGGCAACTTCGGACTGGAAAATACCACCCAGAACCACTGTTTCGCCATTGCCAACCAATACCTGCGTAGTCACCTCGTTGGTGTTGATAGAAGGGATGCCCCCGGTTACTTCTCCGCGGGAATCCTGATTAACCATCAAGTCCATAATGATTTTATCGTCTGGGGTAATTTGTGGGGTTACCTCCAACGATAATACGGCTTCTTTGAAAGATACAGACGTCGCACCACTAGAGGAGGCCTCCTGATAAGGAATCTCTTCACCCGACTTGATAGAGGCTGTCTGGCGATCTGCAGTAACCACTCGTGGCTGAGAAACCACCTCTGCCTGGCCATCAGTTTCAAGCGCTGACAACTCCAGATCTACCAGGAAGTTGTCACTGCCCCAGCCTACGGCGAATGAAGAAGCACCTTCACCGGTTACGCCAAGATCAACTCCCAGCGCGCCAGGGAAACTAATGCCACCCGTACTGCCACCTGCAGCATCACGCGCTTCACTCGACGCCTCTTGGGAACCGCCTACTGTAAACACGTTATCCCCACTTACATCGTAGCCTGCGCCGCCCCAGCGCACACCGAGGTTTTCTGCCACGTTAGTCTGTGCACGTACAATACGGGCTTCGATAGATACCTGGCGTACTGGTACGTCCCATGTAGACACCAGGCGACGAATCTCCTCCAGCTTACCAGTGCTCTCACGAACACTGATGGTGTTGGTGCGCACATCAGAGGATACAAAGCCGCGATCAGTGATCAGTTCTTTGTCTTCTTTAATCAGGCCAACAATATCGGCAGCTTTGGCGTAATTCACCTGAATGATATCCAGCCGAACCGGTGCTAACTCAGCAATCTGCTTGCTGGTTTCAAGCTCAAGCTTTTCACGGGCGGCAATTTCATCGGCTGGCGCAACCAGCAGCACGTTACCAATCTGGCGCTTATCCAGCCCCTTGGTTTTCAAAATCAAATCCAGAGCCTGGTCCCAGGGCACATTCTGCAAGCGCAACGTGATGCTACCGCCTACCGTGTCACTGGCTACAAGGTTCAACCCGGTAAAATCGGCAATAAGCTGAAGCACAGAGCGCACTTCAATATCCTGGAAGTTCAGGGATAGCTTATCGCCAGAGTACGGGAACTTCTCTTCGCGGCGGGATTCAGCTTCCTCTTCCGTAAGCTCTTCAACGCTCACAGTGAACTGGCTTCCAGACTGGTAAGCAATGTAATCGTAATTGCCCTCGGGGCGAATTTCGACCACCGCATTGCCATCTTCAACAAATGTGTCAATACGAGTGACCGGTGTTGCGAAGTCGGTGACATCCAGTCGACGGCGCAGGTCGGCCGGCACCGCGAGGCCGTCCATCGTGAGGCGAATTTTACCGCCCAACTCCGACAGGTCTACCGGTGCCCTGGGGCTACCCAAATCTACAATCACACGGCCCTCGCCGTTTTGACCGCGCCGAAAATCGACGCCTGCAAGTGTATCCGCTGCTGAAGACGATTGCCCCGATGAAGCGGTTCCGGATGAGCGGTCTGCTACCGGGGCAGCGCCAGAATCACCACCAATGGTCATCACCAACGAGTTGGTATTGCGAACCGTCTCATAAGGCGCAAGCTCAATCAGGTTGAAGATCAAGCGTGTACGATCCTTCGTTTCTACCACTGTCATGCTCTGGGCATTGCCAGACCCAAGCGGGATGCTTCGGCTGTCAAGGCCGCTGGTGGTGTCTCGCAGATCTACTGCGATGCGCGCCGGGCGCTCAATGGTGTAACCCGATGGCTCGGGTGGTTGGCCATCAAATTCAAGTGTCACTTCCAGGCGCTCTCCCGGTAGCGACGAAAACGACACGTCTTCCAGCGTGACCGCGTTGGCCAGGTTGGATAACAACCCAAAAGCAATTACGCTGACGTATACATTGAGTTTTCTGAACATCGCTAGCCTCGACCCCAAACTTTTTTGTAAATGCGTTTTTCTTTCAATTTTCATCCAGCCGCTCCTTAGCCTGCGTCCTCGTCCAGGGTCAGAGAGCGAGGACGCTCTACCCAACCACCCCGGCCATTGGGAACGATCTCGATAAGCTCGATCCGGGTTTCACTCACGCCGATAATCCGGCCGTAGCTCTGCCCCATGTAATTTCCGGAACGTACCCGGTGAATACCGCCAGTATTATCGCGGATCAGCGCAAACAGGTTGCCTGACACGCCCTTAAGTGTCCCCACCATGTCAAGATTCTTGAGATCAAAATTCTCAAGCACCTCTTTTGGTCGATCCAGATTGGGCTCAACATCACTGACCGGCTTTTCATCAATCATCGTCAGCTGAACATCTATCGGCGGTTCAAACGGCGCTCGTCTGTCTGCCGCGGAATAGCTGAAAGCCTCGTATGCGCTGAACTCGGGTAATGGTTCAACATGACCCCGTGGCTTGGCACGGGTATCTTCCATGAACTTATCCAGATCGGAAAAACCGCTGCCCTGGGAACAGGCTGTCAGGAGTGATACCAGACAAATACCCAGCCAGGCTTTTCCCGCATGTTTTACTGCCATGCTTATTCTCCAGCCCGGTAGCGGTAGGTACGGGCAACAACTTGCATATCCAGTTGCTCGCCGTCGCCGCCAGTTGGTTTAATAGTTAAATCGTGCAGAGTTACGATCCGTGGAAGGCTTGCAACACTACTTACAAATGATGCCAGCTCATGATACGAGCCGGACACCCGGATGTTGATCGGCAACTCCGAATAAAAGTCGCGCTTTTGCTCAGGCTGAAGTTTTACCTCCTGAAGTGACAAACCGCTACCCAGAGCTGTATTGGTTATATCCTCAAGCAATCCCGGAACCTCGGTTTCACTCGGTAGCTGCCGCACAAGCGCGCCGAACGTTTCTTCCATTTCTACCATCTGCGCTTTAAAAACCTCCAGGTTCGCCACCCGATAGGCTTTTTGTTCGTACTTTGTGCGCAAATCCTGTTCTGTCTTCTCAACCCTATCAAGCTGAACGTACTGATCCTTGATAAAGAACCAATAGCCACCGCCCATAATCAGGCCGAATATAAGCAGAACAACAATACCCTTGACGGGCGCAGGCCAGATGCCCGCATTGTTTACATCAAGATCGTTGATGTCGAATTCATTGAGGCTTTTTAGTGAGTCCGCGAGGCTCATTACTTATCCTCCCCTTCGGGCTCAGGCGTTTGTTGTTTAACCGTCATTGTAAACTGGCTGTATCCAGCTCTTCGGCTGTCGGCCGATGATACATTTGACAGATTCGGATTGGTAAACCAGTCAGATTCCTCAAACTGCCTCATCAATGTTGAAACACGGCTGTTCGACTCGGCCATGCCCACAATGCTCACCCGGTCACCCGACTTTTTCAGGTCTGTGTAGTAAAGACCGTCTGGCAGGGTACGAACCAGCTCATCAAACGCACGAACAATGACAGGTCGCTTGCCTTGCAAGTCCTGAATCACCTTCATGCGAGCAAGCAATTCATCGCGTTTGCTCTTGAGGCTTTCGATCTCACGAATCTGCTCATCCAGTTTTTTGGTAGCCGACTCAATATATGCGTTCCGGGACTTCTGATACGCAATGCCGCTGTCCAGGTCTGAACTCCACAGGAATGTGAGACCGGCGCCAATGATAGCGGCACCCAGAATCATCGTAATAAACTGCTTTTGCTTCTCTGCCCGGAGTTCTTCGCGCCAGGGTCTGAGGTTAATCATTGCCATCAGTCGAAGCTCCTCATTGCCAGGCCACAGGCGATCATTAGCGAGGGAGCATCGTTGCCCAATGCGGACGCGTTAACCCGCGAGCCGACTGCCATTTCCGCAAACGGATTCGCGACCAGTGTCGGCGTTCCTGTTTTCTCTTCCACCATTTCTGTCAGCCCCTGAATCGAAGCGGTTCCGCCGGCGAGCACCACGTAGTCCACCGCGTTGTACTGACTGGCCCCGAAGAAGAACTGAAGCGCGCGCGCAACTTGCTGAACAACGGCCTCCCGGAAGGGCGTAAGCACTTCGGAATCGTAATCGTCAGGTAGCCCACCCTGTTTCTTGGCAAGCCCTGCCTCTTCTGTAGACAGACCATACCGGCGCTGAATCTCTTCGGTAAGCTGCTTGCCACCGAAAATCTGTTCCCGGGTGTACACGGTTTTTCCTTCCGCCAACACACTCAGGGTTGTCATGGTTGCACCCACATCAACAACGGCCACCACAAGTTCTTCGCCCTGGGAATCAAGCTGAGACTCAATCAGGGCGTAAGCACGCTCCAGGGCGTAGGCTTCCACATCCACGATTTTCGTATTGAGGGAGGCTATTTCAAGCGCATCCTCCCGGATGTCGACATTCTCTTTTCGGCACGCCGCCAGAAGCACATCAACCTGATCCGGATTGACTTCTGAAGCGCCTTGCACTTCAAAATCAATCGACACCTCATCAAGCGGGTATGGGATGTACTGATCCGCCTCCAGGGCGATCTGGTCTTCCATTTCAAATTCGTTGAGGCCGCCATCCATCTGGATGAGCTTGGTAATAACCGCAGAGCCAGATACAGCCACTGCCACCTGCTTAACGCTGGTGCGCGACTTGGAGGCCACTCGCTTGAGAACCTCCCCAACGGCTTCTACATCTGTGATGTTTTTTTCGACTACGGCGTTGGCCGGCAACGGCTCAACGGCGTAGCTTTCGACCTTGTAACGGTCGCCTTGCTTCGACAGCTCGATAAGCTTGACGGAGCTTGAACTAATATCTATACCCAATACTGCACTGGATTTCTTTCCGAACAATCCGAACACGCGCTCACCCTATACCTGGCTAGATGCACCCGGCTATATGACTTATGTGTTTTTTATTTAAGAGAATTTCTTCATTATTCCGTTTACACTGTTCGCTCTTTTTAGCTGAGAACATTTGCGACGGTGAAGCGACTCACCCTACCTAAAGCAATTTCTCAAATGATAGACCTATATCCAACAGTTGTCAGAAAAAAATGCCCCATTTGATGCGTACATCCCGCCTTTTTGCCTGGTTATTTCTCACCGGACTGAGTGTCACCATAATCGTAGGCTCAGGCTTCTATCTTTACCTTCGTCCCGGCCTTCCCCCTGTGGATCAACTTCTGGATATAAAACTCCAGACGCCGCTGCGGGTGTATAGCAAAGACAACAGATTAATAGCAGAATTCGGTGAAAAGAGAAGGGCACCTATCACAATCGAACAGATCCCTACAATTCAGTTACAAGCCTTTATGGCCGCGGAAGACTCGCGTTTTTACGACCACCACGGGGTCGACATCAAAGGGCTGGCGCGGGCTGCCATCGAACTGGTTTCTACTGGCTCAATCCAATCTGGCGGCAGTACCATCACCATGCAGGTTGCAAAAAATTACTTTTTGTCACGTGATCGGACCTTTATTCGGAAGTTCAACGAGATACTTCTGGCAATTCAAATAGAGCGTGAACTCGATAAAAACCGGATCCTTGAGCTGTACCTGAACAAAATCTATCTCGGCAATCGGGCCTACGGTATTGCTGCTGCCGCCCGGGTTTATTACAACATGTCGGTAAACGAACTCTCGCTTGCACAGATGGCCATGCTGGCAGGCCTGCCCAAAGCACCGTCCGCTTACAATCCGCTTGCCAACCCACAGCGCGCAATGCAGCGCAGGGACTGGATTCTTGGCCGAATGAAAGAACTCGACTACATCAGCCCCGACGCTTACGAGCTCGCCATCCGGGCCCCGCTTACCGCAACCTACAACGCCACAGAGGCGGAGGTAGATGCCGATTATGTGGCAGAGATGGCTCGCGCAGAAATGGTTAGACGCTTTGGCGACGAAGCTTATACAGATGGCTACACGGTTACGTTGACTGTAGACAGCCAGAAACAGCAAACAGCAACAGACGCCCTCAGAAACGGACTTGAGGCCTACGACCGTCGGCACGGGTACCGGGGGCCTGTCGACCAACTGGATGCCAACGCCCTGGCCAGTGAAGACCTTTCAGGCGCCATGCAGAATTACCCCAGAGTTGAATCCCTGATGCCTGCTGTTATTACCGCTGTTAATGACGGTAAGAACGAAGTACGGGCACACGTGCGTCAATTTGGCCCGGCTGTAATGCCATTCAAATCCATGCTCTGGGCCAAGCGCTTTAAAACGGAAAACCTGACCGGCCCTGAACCGAAAACACCCTCCGATGTGGTTAGCGTCGGTGATGTGGTTTACGTTCGGGTCGATGAACTGCCCAAAGCTCCCACCGCTCCCGATGAAGGCAACGACTCAGAGAAGGCAGCCTCGGGCATTGCCGAGCCGGTCAGGGTCTCCCTGATGCAAATCCCTAATGTTGAAGGCGCGCTTATTTCCCTGAAGGCAAAAACCGGGGCCATTGAAGCCCTTGCCGGCGGCTACAGCTTTGGCCAGAGCAAGTACAACCGCGCCATGCAAGCCAAACGGCAACCCGGCTCTACCTTCAAGCCATTCCTGTACCTGACGGCGCTTGAAAGCGGCATGACACCCGCAACCATCTACAATGACGCCCCCATTGTTTTTGATGACTCAGAGCTCGAAACCGCCTGGCGGCCACAGAACTCCTCGGGGCAGTTCTACGGCCCCACCCCGCTTCGCGAAGCCCTATACCGCTCGCGGAATCTGGTTTCCATCCGGCTTTTAAGAGACCTTGGCATCCAGCACACACTGGACTACCTTAAGCAGCTCAAAGTTCCCACGGAGAATATGCCCGACAACTTGTCCCTGTCCCTGGGCAGCGGTCAGCTATCACCCATGGAACTGGCCAGAGGCCTGGCTGTTATTGCCAACGGCGGCTACGACGTAGAGCCCTTCCTGATCCAAAGAATCACAGACGTGAATGGCGAAGCCATATACGAGGCTCCGGAAGTCATCCTGTGTGACACAAACTGCGACACAAAGGAAACAACCTCCGCACCCCCGGATACAGACGCCGAAAATGCGCCAGCACTGACGGAAGAGGCCGTCCCCGAAACACGAGTTATGCGGCGACTTGCAGACGAGCGCTCGGTTTACATCCTGCACTCAATGCTACGGGACGTGGTCAAGCGCGGAACAGGACGCCGGGCACTGGCACTCGGCCGCGACGACATAGCCGGCAAAACAGGCACAACCAACGAGCAGCGGGATACCTGGTTTGCCGGATTTAACCACAATCTTGCCACAACCGTGTGGGTAGGCTTTGACCAGCCGAAACCACTGGGCCGCAGAGAGTACGGCGCAAGCACCGCCCTGCCCATCTGGATCGACTACATGAAGGTAGCGCTGGACGAAGCACCCTCTGCATTCATGCCACGGCCAAACGGCATTGTTAATATTCGCATCAACCCGGAAACGGGTAAGCGCGCAAGGCCTGGCGAAGACGGCACCTTCGAGATTTTCAAAGAAGAAGACGCACCTGCCCCACTGGCACCAGACGATGAAGGTCCCAGGGGTAACGGCGGGAACGGAGACGATCTTTCACGCCAGATCTTTTAACCAGCCACAAAAAAACCGGCGGGATCACCGCCGGTTTTTTTAATAACCCAACACTATCGATCAGATAATGTCGTCCATGCTTTTCAGCGGATAATGCGCCGGGTACTCATTACGAGCAACGCCAGAATCCACAGCAGCACGAGCCACAGCCGCTGGAACCACTTCCAGCAAGCGAACATCCATGGGCTTGGGAATGATGTAATCTTTACCAAACTCAAAGCTGTCAGCGCCGTAAGCCTCACAGATTTCCTTCGGAACCGGCTCTTTCGCCAATTCGCGAATGGCCGTTACTGCAGCCACTTTCATCTCTTCGTTAATGCAGCTTGCGCGAACATCGAGAGCACCACGGAAGATGAATGGGAAGCCAAGCACGTTGTTTACCTGGTTCGGGTAATCTGAACGGCCAGTCGCCATAATCAGATCATCACGAACTGAGTGAGCCAGCGCCGGATCAATTTCCGGATCCGGGTTGGAGCACGCAAAGACAACCGGGTTTGGCGCCATCTTCGCAAGCTGATCGCCGCTCAACAGATCCGGCCCAGACAAACCGAGGAATACATCGGCTCCGTCCATTGCCTCATCCAGAGTGCGCTTAT
>NZ_JBQDCO010000031.1:0-45398 GCF_052091845.1 Marinobacter sp.
CCTAACACCAGGGCACCAGCCAAATAAATCCAGCCCGACATGCCTGTGACGAAAGGCAGCAAACTGACCGCCAGTAACATCAGGGTGTAGAGCAGAATGTGCAGTTCGGTGAATTTATTGCCGTGGGTGACCGGCAACATGGGTATGCCGGCTTTGGCGTATTCTTCCTTGCGGTGAATGGCCAGGGCCCAAAAGTGCGGCGGGGTCCAGGCGAAAATAATCAGAACCAGTAGCAGCGCATGGCCTTCTACCTGGCCCGTTACTGCTGTCCAGCCCAGTAACGGCGGCATGGCGCCGGCGAGGCCACCAATGGTGATGTTCTGTGGCGTTGCCCGCTTCAGGAACAGAGTGTAAACCCCGGCATAACCTACCAGCGAAGCCAAAGTCAGCCATGCTGTCAGGTGGTTTACCTGCCACATCAGCACGAACATGCCCACACTGGCCAGCAGCGTGGCAAAGGTAATCGCTTCTACTGCAGAGATTTTGCCTGTAGCCACCGGGCGCTTGCGGGTGCGGGCCATAACGGTATCGATCTTCTGGTCGACCACGTGATTAACCACAGCGGCGGCGCCGGCAAGGAAGGCAATACCCATGTTGCCCCAGATGAGCACACCCAGATCGGGTAAGCCAGAGGTGGCCAGTAGCATGCCGATGACCGACGTGAGGATCATCAAGGCCACAACGTTGGGCTTGGTTAACTCCAGATAATCCCGCCAGGAAATACCGCGTGCAAATCGTCTGGATACTTGCTCAGCCGGCAGTGTGTCCACTTGCTCAGTCATGCCGTAACCTCCTGATGCATTGTTGTTGTGTGTGTTGCTATTGAAGCCTGAGGCTGTGGCAGCAAATGGTGCCGCCAAATCAGATAAATCACCGACAACAGCAACCCGGCGCCGACGGCGTTATGAGCCACTGCAACCGGTAGCGGAATATGAAGCAGAACGTTGGCAAGCCCCAGAGTAATCTGCGCCACCAGTAACGAGGCGACCAGCTTTACAGGACCGTGCAACTCCCGGTTGTGTCCTCTACGCCAGATCAACGCCAATAAAATGCCAAAGTAACCCAGTGAGGCCAGAGCGCCCATTCTATGGGTTACGTGTATCGCTACCCGGCCATCAGCGGTGAGCTGGCCGCCAAGATAGTTGGGGCCAACATGTTGCGTAATATCAAAGCCATGCTGAAAATCCATACCGTCTGGCCACCACTGGCCCTGACAGGTTGGCAAATCGGTACAGGCAACAGCGGCATAGTTTGCGGCTGTCCAGGCGCCCAGGGCAATCTGCAGAATAATGAGGAGCAAGCCGCCGTATAGCCAGGGGCGAAGCCTGGCCAGACCAGGCGAGGCGGTGGGCTTGGGCTGTGCCTGTGGTGCTGAACCTTTAGTAACATTGGCAGACGCCGCCTGCGCGGCTGAGAACTTGCGTAGCCGGAGCGCTAGCAAGGTGAGCAGGCTAACCGTGGTAAATCCTCCGAGAAGGTGCAGAGCCACAACCTGGGGCCAAAGCTTCAGAGTAACGGTCCACATGCCGAAGGCACCCTGAAGCAGAATAAACCCGGCAATAAAAAGTGGCAGTATGAAAGGTACACCGCTGCGGCGCTGTTTCACCGCAGCCGCTGCCAACCCGAATACCACCAGCCCCAGGGTACTGGCGGCGTATCGATGTATCATCTCTGGCCAGCCTTTGGCGACGTCCACTGGCGTATCCGGAAACCGGGCATTGGCGATGGCAATGTGCGTCTCGCTCTGGGGCACGGAAATAAAACCGTAGCACCCGGGCCAGTCCGGGCAACCCAGCCCGGCATCCACCAGCCGTGTCCAGGCGCCAAGCATAATAACCACAAAGGCCAGCACCACTGAGAGTGTTGCCCAGCACAGCATTACCTTTGCCCTTGGCTGGCTGTCGACAGGCCGATGGTTCAAGAGGACTCCTCCGGGCTGACCCTCAGCCTACCAGTGACAGTTTGAGCAGGTGCTTCAAATCCTTGAGCATATCCTTGCCAGAATTTTCCGGACCGTAATGCATCATTACATTACCGAACGGGTCGATAAGCATAATGCGCGGTTCTTTTTCCGGATTAATACCCGCGGGCCAAGCCGGCGTTGAGCCAGGGGCTGGCACCAGCCGCTCCATCAACCGGTATTCCGTAGGCCAGCGCGCAGCCAGATCACCAGTAATGCTGCCCAGCACGGCGGCCCGGGATACCCGGTTGGCGTTTTTACCCAGCGCAATATTGGCTTGCCGCGCCAGATAAAGCAGCTCTTCGCAGCGACTCTCACATGCTCCGGCGGCAACGAGCAATTGCCATTGGGGCTCCGCCTCGCTCACATTGAAGCGGTCTGCAAATGGCTCACCCGAGAGTGTTTCAAGGTGTAGATCCGCAGCCGGCACCGCGGGTTCAATCAACGTTCCCTGGTTGGTATGACCGGCCGGATTCAGCCAGCCGGTATAGAACATTACGGTGGCCAGAATCATCGGCCCAAAGCCAAAGGCTAATAGTAAAAAAGCCGTACGTCGGCCCTTGCGTGCTTGCTCTGGCGTAGGGCCGCCTGTCTCTTCGCTCTGTGGTATCCGGCTAGCCATCATCATTGTCATTATTGGATCCTGCCTTTCGATAACTCGCAACTACACTCAATATAGTCAGCACCACGGCAAGCGCAAACCATTGTGTTGCGTATCCGTAGTGAGTTTGCGGGCCCATAAGGTCCGGCTCCCAGTCAGCACGGTAGGCTCCCGGTTGCTCACTGCCCTGAAGCCGGATGATAGCTGCGGGCAAGTCTGCAATCTCAGCTCGTGCCATCGGCCCGGAAAGCCTCTGCACGCGCCTGGGCCAGCCTTCGCCCGTGCCAGTGTCGCCGGACAGAACCGGCGGTTCCGGGTATTGGCCTATCCGGCCGGTCAGGCTGAACACGTCGCCGGGAGCGGTGACGTCTGGTAATTCGCTTCGCATTCTTGGGGCCGCCACCCAGCCCCGGTTAACCAGAACCGGTGGGCCCTCAAGCGGGTAGAAGGCGGTTAGCACCTCATAGCCTGCCATACCATCACGGGTTCTGTTGTCCAGCAGCCAGCTATGGTCGCCATAGAGCCCTGTCACCGTCACTGGTCTACCGTTAACCAACCCGCCAGCCACCTGCTCCGGCCAGTTGAGGTTCTGTGATTCCTGCTGCCACTGATCCAGCAGAGCCTGCTTTTCTTCCGCCCGGTGCAGTTGCCAAATACCCAAGCACACCAAAAGCGGTAAAAAAGTGCCCGTAAACACCATTAACCGCCAGTCTGCATGCCATCGCCGAAGGTTTTTTTTTGCTCCTGTCATGGTCTGCTATAGTAAATCCGGCAGCACCCAAAACAAAAACCAAAGAGAGTTTTTATGCTCAAAGCCCTTATCATTATTCTTATGCTTGCCGTCATTTTCAGCCTTTTCAGCGGCCTGTTTTTCCTTATCAAGGATGGCGGAAAAACCAATCGCGTGGTGAACTCCCTGGCGGTTCGGGTCGCGCTGAGTGTGCTGCTGCTGATCGTCATTCTTCTGTCGCTATGGCAAGGGAGCCTGACACTGCACCCGACTCCCTGATCACAGCCCCTTGCTGCCTCAAATGACATACACAAACACAAACAGCCCAAGCCATACCACATCAACAAAGTGCCAGTACCAGGAGGTTGCCTCAAACCCGAAATGGCTGTCTGCGGTGAAATGCCCCTTGTGGATGCGTATCAGCATAATGATCAGCATTAACGTGCCCAACATTACGTGAACACCGTGAAACCCTGTGAGCATGAAAAACGTAGTGCCGTAAATGCCCGATTGAAGCGTTAGATTCAGCTCCTGATACGCGTGCACATACTCTTCTGCCTGAAAAAACAGGAACACAAGCGCCAGCAATATGGTGGCGCCAAGCCATATTTTCGTTTTTTTGCGGTTATCAGCTTTCAGTCCATGATGAGCAACCGTTATGGTAAATGACGAAGTCACCAGGAGTATGGTGTTAACCAGCGGCAGACCCCAGGCGCCAATCACCGATTCCGGCGCCGGAAAGGCCTCAGGATCCGGGTTCGTAATCAAAGGCCAGGTTGCCTGAAACCCCTCCCAGAGCATGTTAGAGCTGCCACGGTCGCCTTCCCCTCCAAGCCAGGGCACAGCAAACACGCGGGCATAAAAAAGCGCGCCGAAAAAGGCGGCAAAAAACATGATTTCCGAGAAAATAAACCAGCTCATCCCCCAACGGAACGAGCGGTCCATTTGTGGGCTGTAAAGTCCGCCACGGCTTTCTCTGATAACACTGCCAAACCAGCCAAAAAGCATGTAAATCATGATCAGAATACCGGCTGAAAATATCATCCAGCCGCCAGTTGTGCTTTCGGCCTGGTTACCGGCAACCATAATGGTGGCTGCCCCAAACAGGGTTACCCCCAAGCCCACAGTAGCCACAATGGGCCACTTGCTCTGTTCGGGAACGTAATAGGTCTGAAAGTCCGCCATAGCACTCTCCGATGGCTTATCCATTATCGTTTGTTGTTGTGTTTTGTACCGCAGCCTGCGGCTCTCCCTGATCATAAAGGGTATAGGACAATGTCAGCTTGGTGATGTAATCGGGAAGATCCGGGTCGACAATGAAGACCAGCGGCATTTCCGTGTTCTGCCCGGCAGGCAGCGGCTGCTGGTTAAAGCAAAAACATTCTGTTTTATGGAAATACAACGTGCCCTCGGATGGCGAAAGGCTTGGCACCGCCTGCCCCACCATATCCCGGCCGGTTGGATTTTCAGCATAGAAATTTACAGTGGTAGGCTCACCCGGGTGCACCTCAACGCTGCGATTGACAGGCCGGAATACCCAAGGCATGTCCGGCCCGTTTTGCGCCAGAAACTGAACCTTAACGGTACGGTTCATGTCTGCAGCCGAGGTTTCAGTGGCTTCATAGCGACCATTGGTCTTGCCATTAATGCCTGTGATATCACAAAAAACGTCATACAGAGGCACCAACGCAAAACCGAAGGCAAACATTCCGGCCACGCCGGCAAGACACCAGCCTATAACCCGCACATTGCTGCGCGGCGAATCGGGTTTGTTTACCGGCTGCTTAGCCATTTTAACCTGCCTCCTATTTCACATCTGGTGGCGTAGTAAATGTGTGGTAAGGCGCCGGGGAAGGTATTTCCCACTCAAGCCCATGGGCACCTTCCCAGGGCCGGGCAGGTGCTTTTTCACCGCCTCTGGCACACTTCACAACAATAAACAGGAACAACAACTGAGTAGAACCAAACATGAAGGCCCCGATGCTCGATACCATATTGAAGTCGGCAAACTGCAGAGCGTAATCCGGAATACGACGGGGCATCCCCGCAAGCCCCAGGAAGTGCATGGGGAAGAAGGCCAGATTCATGCCGATGAACGATAACCAGAAATGGGTTTTGGCCAGGGTTTCATCGTACATGTGGCCTGTCCATTTCGGCAGCCAGTAGTAGGCCGATGCAAAGATGCCAAAAATAGCGCCGGGCACCAGCACATAATGGAAGTGCCCCACCACAAAGTAGGTATCGTGATACTGGAAGTCGGCCGGAGCAATGGCCAACATCAGGCCGGAGAAGCCGCCAATACTAAACAGAATCACAAAGGCGATGGCAAACAGCATGGGCGTTTCGAACGTAAGCGCCCCCCGGAACATGGTAGCCACCCAGTTAAACACCTTCACCCCCGTGGGCACGGCAATCAGAAGCGTGGCGTACATGAAGAACAACTGCCCGGCAACAGGCACCCCAACCGTAAACATATGGTGGGCCCAAACCAGGAATGAGAGCAGGCCAATGGCACCGGTCGCATAAACCATCGAGGCATAACCAAACAACGGCTTACGGGCAAACGTGGGAATAATTTGGGAGATCGCCCCAAAGGCCGGGAGGATCATTATATAAACCTCCGGATGCCCGAAAAACCAGAACACGTGCTGGAACAGTACCGGGTCGCCGCCACCTGCGGCGTTGAAGAAGCTGGTGCCAAAGTTAATGTCCATCAGCATCATGGTTAACACACCGGCCAGCACTGGCATTACGGCGATCAACAGAAAAGCCGTAATCAACCAGGTCCAGACAAACATGGGCATTTTCATCAGGGTCATGCCCGGTGCCCGCATGTTAAGCACCGTGGCGATCACGTTGATCGCACCCATAATCGATGACACACCCGCAATATGGATCGCAAAAATAAAGAAGGTTGTACTCGGTGGCCCGTAGGTGGTCGACAGAGGCGCATAGAAGGTCCAGCCAAAGTTGGGCCCACCACCGGACATAAACAGCGTTGAAAGCAGAATCAGGAAGGCACAGGGCAGCAACCAGAAGCTCCAGTTGTTCATTCGTGGTAAAGCCATGTCTGGCGCGCCAATCATCAGCGGTATCATCCAGTTAGCCAGCCCGACAAACGCCGGCATAACGGCACCGAAGACCATAAGCAAGCCGTGCATGGTGGTCATCTGGTTGAAAAACTCCGGCTGCACGATTTGCAGCCCTGGCTGGAACAGCTCTGCCCGAATAACCATCGCCATGGTCCCGCCAAGCAGGAACATGGTGAAACTGAATATCAGGTACATGGTCCCGATATCCTTGTGGTTCGTGGTTAGCAGCCAGCGGCTGAAGCCGCGAGCCGGCCCGTGATGTTGATCCTGTGCGTGGGTACCTGCAACCGCACTCATGAAAACCCCCGTTACCGCCAATATTTGTGGCTGGTGATAGCTGTTATCCGGCGTTGATTACTGTTCGCTCTTGTAATCGAAGATTTCTTTGGGTGTGACCATATCACCCACATTATTGCCCCAGGCGTTCCGCTCGTAGGTAATAATGGCCGCAAGGTCGGCTTCATTCAGCTGGCTGCCAAAAGCCTGCATCGCGGTACCGGATACACCATTCACCACAACATCGAGGTGGGCGGTCATGTCTCCGGTTGCTATGGCGCTGCCTTTAAGCGCCGGGAAGGCCGGCGGTGCGCCACTACCATCTTCCTGGTGACAGGCCGCACAATTGCTGGCGTAGGCTTTTTCGCCGCGCGCCATCAATTCTTCCATTGACCAGTCTTTCTCGGTCAACTCGCGCTCTTTCTCGGCCGCCGCTTTCTGCTCCTCAACCCAGGCGTTGTATTCCTCTTCCGGAACAGCCTTTACAACCACCGGCATAAAGCCATGATTCTTACCGCACAATTCAGCGCACTGGCCACGATAGATGCCGGGCTCGTCCACCCGGGTCCAGGCTTCGTTGATAAAGCCGGGAATCGCGTCTTTCTTGAAGCCAAAGGCAGGCACCCACCAGGAATGGATCACGTCATTGGCTGTCAGCAGGAAACGGATCTTTTTGCCCACAGGGACAACCATCATGTTGTCGACTTCAAGCAAATAATTTTCGCCTTTCGCCTGAAGGTTGTTGATCTGATCCGGCGGCGTGGTGGTGTTGGAGAAATAGCCGAAATCTTCGTTGATGTATTCGTATTGCCACTTCCACTGATAGCCGGTCACCTTGATATCGATATCCGACTCAGTGGTGTCGTACATATCTATCAGGGTTGCGGTGGCAGGAATCGCCATGATGACAAGAATAACAAGCGGTATGAGCGTCCACAGAACCTCAACCATCGTATTCTCATGAAAGTTGGCAGGTTTCACACCCCTGGACTTGCGGTGGGCAAAAATAGACCAGAACATGACCCCGAATACCACGACACCTATGGCAACGCAGATCCAGAAAATGGTCATGTGAAGGTCGAATATATCGTTACTGGTACCGGTTACCCCGGGGGTCATGTTTACCGCCCAGTCCGCCAGGGACAGAGCGGGGAACGACAAACCGCCTAACAGGGCACCTGCCCGCTGAGCGTGCACGCGCATACTGTGTCTCCACAGAGTGTTATTCTTGTCGGATTTCGCGCAATCCCTCTACCCTCAACCGGCGCTCGCATTCACTGGAAGAGGTCAGAGTGAAAGCCTGCTTACAGATACATCAACATCGAGTATAGACACAGATCACCAAAATACTAAAAATCCCATTAAACCCAAAACGACTAAAAACCAGAAAATTTATAAACAGGTAGAATATGACATTCAAACTGTCGGTCACAGACCGGCGCCTATGGGCTCTGGCGTGGCCTTTAATGCTCACCAATTTGACGGTTCCCCTGTTGGGGCTCGTGGACACGGCTGTGCTTGGCCACCTGAAGAGCCCGGAATACCTTGGCGCAGTGGCCGTTGGCGCTAACCTGTTTACCATTTTGTACTGGAGCTTTGGCTTTATGCGCATGGGTACAACAGGGCTTGCCGCCCAGGCCTGGGGCAAGCGCGATAGCTTTAGCCAGGTTGCCCTGCTGCTACGCTCGGTGATGCTGGCAGTGGGCATTGGTCTGTTGCTCATTTTGTGCCATCAGCCTTTGATAAACATAGGGTTGACGCTAATGAATCCCAGCCCGGGTGTAACCGAACTTGCCGCTGAATACGCGACCATAAGAATCTGGAGCGCCCCAGCCGTGCTGTGCCAGTACACGCTGGTGGGCTGGCTGATCGGCACGCAGTACGCACGGGGGCCAATGGTCATGTTAATCGTCGCCAACGGCCTGAATATTGTTTTGGATATAGTGTTTGTAACGGTGCTGGGCTGGAATAGCCGAGGCGTAGCTATCGCCACAGTCATCGCTGAATATGGCGCTGCCATCATTGGTTTTGCCATTGTGCTGCGCCGCATGCCCGACGGACAGCGGCTCACCCGGGCATTGTTCGGAACCCTTGCGGACTATTTGGCCATTCTGCAGGTAAACCGCTACATCATGGTTCGTACCATCGCTTTGCTGCTGGTGCTGGCATTCTTTACAGCCCAGGGGGCCCGTCAGGGAGACACTATATTGGCGGCCAATGCGGTGCTGATTACCTTTTTACTACTCATTTCCAATGCTCTGGACGGCTTTGCCAATGCCGCCGAAGCCCTGATTGGTGAAGCCGTGGGCAGGGACAGCAAACGGCGGTTCCTTGTGGTATTCCGCTGCGCGCTGCGCTGGTCTCTCTGGGGGTCGCTGCTGCTCACTATCCTGTTTGTTTTCGGTGGCCGCAGCCTGATTGCAATGCTGACCGGTATTGAACAGGTGCGAACCACTGCCTGGCAATACCTGCCCTGGTTATGGCTGCTGCCTTTCGCCTCAGTATGGGGGTTTTTGTTCGATGGGGTCTTTATTGGTGCTACACGCACCAAGGATATGCAAAACACCATGCTGTTTTCGGCCCTGGGCGTTTTCGCACCTGTGTGGTGGCTGACCACAGGCTGGGGCAACCACGGGCTTTGGCTTTCGCTTATATGCCTTATGCTTGCGCGCGCTGGCAGTATGGGCTGGTTGTGCTGGTCGTACACCCGTAACGACCGATGGTTCACCCCCTGATAATCCGGAGACAATTGTTAACAATATCTGACAATCGAGAAATCACAGCTCGCCAAATCTCGTCTACACTTGTCAGAAAAGGCGGGCGCCTCGCAGTAGTGAGCAAATTTAATCTGCGGCGGCTTAATTGCCCAGTTACTTATTGCCCGTTACAGGAGGCGCCTTGCGACCTCAATTTGTTCAAACATCGGCATGGCCTCGCATGACTCCACAGGCTGTCCTAGAGATCATTGACCACGCGCGACGCAAGGAGGCCCGCTCGGGTACCTTTTTAAGGCAGTTGCATGAAAAAGCCGCTGCGTTGCCCTCTGCCGTCACGATTAATGGGTACCAGCCTGCCTCCTGTCTGTTTCAGTTCGCCATCGAATACATTGAAATGGCCCCCAGGCTTATAGAGTGCGTAGATGCCTGTGCCCGAGGGGCCGGCACAGCGCAGCTATTTGATCCCTTTGTAAAAGCCGCGATCGGCTACTTCACTGAGCCTTCCACGTTTCTGGTACACCACGATGGCCTGGATGGACTTTTGATTCGCGCTTATTTATGCCACCGCCTGATGGAAGAAATGCACGAGAATAACCACTCCATCAGAAACGGCGGGCTCGTCGATATGGAAGCCACTCGTGCCAATTTGCTGGTCCATGAGCTTATTGGCGAACCCTTCGCAAACGAACTGGACGACTCAATCACCGTTACGGTGCTGCAGATTGCAGGCACTCCGGATTATTACGAGCTGAATCTCGATCCATTCGTTGAGCAGGTAAACAACGATGCCTGGAATTGGATGCGAAACTACTGGGAGAACCTGCTGGTCCGCAACCATATTCGCTTTTCCCTGGGTTCTGGTCTGTCCTGACCTTTCTCTGGAAGGCTCTGCGCAATCATAAGGTCCACTGTTATAATGAGAAAACAAACCGTTTTTCTGTTGGCTGGGTATCTGCTGTCGGCCCCCTTGCAGTCAGAAGAGCTAACAGTAAAATTACAACTTGCGAACGGCACAGACGCTTTGACCGGCGCGGTGGTGTACCTTAATGACGGGAGCCAAGCGCCCCCCCGTGCAGGCAAAAGTGGTTCAAAAAGACCGCATGTTCCATCCTCACGTGCTCATTTTGCCCACTGGTTCCAGCGTTAACTTCCCCAACCGGGACAACACCCAACACCACGTTTACTCATTCTCGCCGGCAAAGCCCTTTAACCTTGAGCTCTACGCCGGTCAGCCTGAAGCGCCAGTCTTGTTTGATCAACCAGGTATCGTGGAGCTTGGCTGCAATATTCACGATCACATGCAGGCTTTTATTGTATTGGCTGACACCCGCGCCATTGGCCAAACCGATGAGCAGGGCGAGGTAACACTCGCGCTGGATTTTGGCGTGGCTCAAATACCCAGCACGCTGAGCCTGAATATCTGGCACCCCCGCCTGCCGGACAACACCAGGCCGGTGGTTCGGGAGATCCGTTCTACCGCCCTCACAAACGCTACTATCGAAACCATCAATATTGAGCTGGTGCCAGAAACACGCCATGAAAACCCAATGGATCATCTCCAGAAACGCTTCCGGGAACTTTGATGGCTCGCCTGACTTACCGTATAGGATTCCGCGGCCGTCTGGTTACCGCTATGGTTGCTCTGGTTGCCCTGGTAAGCCTGCTGATTGGCGCGCTTTTGATGGTTTACCTGTTCGAGGATGAAAAACTTCGGGCCCTGGAACAGCTCAATATCGCTGAGCGCCTGACCAATGACATCATTCACCGTCGCACCGACCTTGAGCTCTCGCGGTTGAATGTCGTGGTTCGCGACTTCGGCTTTCGCTCTGCCATCGCCAGCCGCGACCCGGGAACCCTCAACAGTGCCCTGGAAAATCACAGCGCGCGCGCCGGGGCAGATTTTGCACTGCTTTTAGACCGCCAAGGTAAACTGCTCGCCTCTACATTAGCTCACAGCGTTCCCGGCGTTACACCAGCACAGCTTTCAAATGCGCGAAAAAATGGCACAGACCGCTCATTGCTAACCATCGATCATCGTGGGTTTGAGATGCTTATAGTGCCGGTGGAGGCCCCTGGCTTGCGGGCGTGGTTGGCGGCTGGTTTTGAGCTGAATGAAGAACTTGCGTCTGTTATCGCTGAACTTAGCGGCAGTTCAATTATTTTTCGCACAAAGGCGGGAGATTCAGGCGAATTTGTCAGCCTTGCGGGATCTGCGGGGATCGATCAGGCATCTACACCAGTACGGCTAAGATCTACAAACAGTCAAAACTTTATCGAAAGCGCCCGCTACTTCACGCGCACGTTAAATCTTGGCACCTACAAGCAGGGCACTTTTGAAGCGCTGTTGATGATCAGCCGAGAGGCCAGCCTGCAAAATTACTACAGTCGTGCCCTGGAAATAGCCATGCTGGTAACAGCTATTATGGGGCTGGCAATAGTCTTGGCATTGCTCATGGCAAGGCACCTTGGCCGACCAGTATTGCAACTTGCCCGTTATGCACAGGCTGTGGGGCAGGGGAAAACCCCGCGCGCGCCCAACATTCACACAGGCGGCGAGCTGCGACAGCTACGAAACACGCTGCGGGATACGTTGGCTCGCCTTACCCGGCGCGAAGCAGAAATTCGCCACGCCGCTACCCATGATGAAGTGACAAAACTGGGAAACCGCAGCGCCCTGATGCATGCGGCCCACGAACATTTTAATACCGGGGTACCCTGTAGCTTGGTTGGCTTGCGGGTAAGCGACCTGTCCGACATCAACGACACCCTTGGCCTTGAGTTTGGTGACAAGGTTCTGCTTGGTCTGTCAAAGCGACTGCGCGACAAACTTCCGGATGCACACCTGATTGCGCGCACCGGTGGTGCCGAATTTCTGGCCATAGTGAGTGCCCATAGCGCCGAAGCTATAGAACAAAGGGCACAAGCCCTGCATGAAACAATAGAGTTGCCCCTGAGCATCGACAACACGCCATTTTCACTACGCTCCAACCTGATAACTCTGCAACTACCCGGCGATGCCTGTAATAAAAATGAGTTAAGACGGCGAATAAACCTGACCTTCGAGCGAGCACTGCAACACGGCTTTGCAGTCACCCGATATGAGCCTGGACAGGATGAAAGCCACTTGCGCGAGCTGAAGCTGATCGCTGATCTGCACACCGCCGTCCGCCGCGGTGACCTGCACATGAACTACCAACCCAAGCTGGATAGCCGCACCGGTGAGCTGCTTCAGGTAGAAGCACTGGTGCGCTGGATACACCCGGAGCTCGGGTTTATATCACCGGAAGAGTTCATTTTTCTGGCTGAGCAGTCGGGGCAGATTCACGGTCTGACAGATCATATCCTGCAGCGAGTTGCCAACGATGCCCGGGCCTGGTTTCAGGCAGGCCTGGAAGCTGGTGTGGCCATCAATCTTTCCGCAATGGACCTGTCTCGTCCCGGGTTGGCTGAACGTATCGCCGGCATTTTTGCCGACTGGCATCACAGCATGGAGCGGATCACCCTGGAAGTGACAGAAAGCGCCCTGATGGACGATCCCGAAGAGGCCATGGCCACACTAAACCAGCTGAGAAAACTCGGAGTAACCTTGTCTGTTGACGACTTTGGCACAGGCTATTCTTCACTGTCACAACTGCGCAAATTGCCCGTTCAGGAACTGAAAATAGATAAATCCTTTGTTTTAAAATTGCACACCGAGCCTCAAGACCAGTTGATTGTGCAATCCACGATCGACATGGCCCATGGCCTTGGCCTCAAGGTTGTCGCAGAAGGGATTGAAGATCTGGAGACCTGGAAATTACTGCAGTCCTGGGGCTGCGATCTTGGCCAGGGCTTCTATCTGAACCGGCCGGTTCCGGCCGACAGCCTTGCGCAGACTGCCGCTGCGATTGCCGAACGCCGGCAGGAGCTGGCTGACACTATGCCGGAGCAACCCTCATGACGTTATCTATCAACACTGTACACGCAAAAACGCTCGCGCCAATGCTTGCACTAGGGCTGCTTGCCACGCCTGTCGCCATGGCAGATATCGGCAGCCGCATTTGGGCCACCGGCGGCGTTACCACCATAGAGGGCAGCGCCGGCGGCGGGCTGGTGCCCTGGGCCCTGCTTGGCAGCTACGCAGAGATGAAGAATGGGGCGGTACACTGGCTGTAGGTCGCGCTGAGGTAGACGATTATACGCTTTCAGTGACCGGCGCAGGGATAAACTGGAACAACCGGGTTGAGGTGACGATTGCACGCCAAACCCTGGATCTTGATAGTCTGGTGTTTACTCTCAAAGACGGCTTTGGGCTTGAGCAGGATGAACTCAATCAAGACATCTTCGGTGTAAAAGTACGGCTGGCCGGCGATGTTCTCTACAGCCCCTGGGGGCAGTGGTCTGCTGGCGTGCAGTACAAACGACAGCGGGACTTCACCGTGCCAAACGCTATCGGAGCCAGGGACGACCGCGGCACAGATGTGTATATCTCCGGCTCCAAGGTGTTTTTTGCCGCCGTATTTGGCCGCAATCTGCTGGTGAACGCCACTGCACGGGGTACCCGCGCCAACCAGGGCGGGCTTCTGGGTTTCGGTGGCGACCGCAATAATGGTTACGAAGTGATGGCTGAAGTCGGCGCCGGCGTGTTTATAAACCGGCAGTGGTTAGTCGGTGCCGAGTACCGTCAGAAACCAGACAACCTGAGCTTCGCCCGTGAAGGCGACTGGTGGGATATGTTTGTTGCCTGGGTGCCCGACCGGCGCCTTGCGGTAACCGCCGCGTTCGTTAACCTTGGCGATGTCGCCGGGCTAACGGATCAGCAGGGTGCTTATCTGTCGCTGCAGGGGAGCTTCTAACCATGAATCTGCGCTCAATGAAGCCATATCTGGCCATATTGATGGTTACGGTGGGTTTGGCACTGGGTGGTAGCCAAAGCTTACAAAGCCCGCCGGATAACAGCCTGTACCTGCAACTGGGAGAGCGGGAAGGCATCGCCAACGTGGTGGAGGATATGCTTTACCTCATCGTGGAGGACGAACGCATTAACCATCAATTCAAGGGCATCAATGTTGCACAGTTCCATGGCAATCTGACGGATCAGTTGTGTGAGCTCAGCGGTGGCCCTTGCCAGTATTCCGGCCGCGACATGCGTGAACTCCACGCGGCAATGAACATCACCAACACCCAGTTTAACGCGCTGGCAGAAAACCTTATTCTTGCCATGGAAGAAAACCAGGTACCCACCGGCGCACAAAACCGGCTGATCAAGCATCTGTTGCCCCTGTACCCGGACATTCGCCATTTTTAAACCACGGAGAAAACAAAGATGACTGAGAGCAAACACCCTGTCCGTCCGGGCCGTTATCAACACTACAAAGGGCAGGATTACGAGGTACTCGGCACCGCCAGGCACAGCGAAACCGAGGAAGAACTGGTGGTTTACCGTTGCCTTTACGGCGATCACAGCTTGTGGGTGCGCCCGCTCAGTATGTTTCGGGAAAACGTAACCGTGGCGGGAGAACAGGTTCCGCGTTTCGCGCGTATCGACAAAGATTAACAGTTGCACAAGCACTTTGACTCAGCTGGCTAATTCCTGCACATTACCGCATTTTCATGATGCCAGCCTTCAAAAGAAGGCCGGATAACGCTAACGCCACACCCGGAGTTTCCCCATGAATGCCGTTGTTGCCGCGGTACTGATCATGCTCGTCATGAGCCTGGCCCGCATCCACGTTGTTGTTGCCCTTATTGTAGGCGCCGTCTCCGGCGGCCTGATCGCAGGATTATCTCTCGAAGCCACCATTGACGCGTTCAACAACGGCCTTGGTGGCGGCGCCACCGTTGCTCTGTCCTACGCCACCCTGGGTGCCTTTGCTGTGGCTATTGGCAAGTCTGGCCTGGCCCACGCGCTGGCAGACAAAACCCTGGCCATGGTGGGACAGCAGGACAACAGCGCTGCGGCCAAGGGCGTGCGTTATATGATTATCGGCGTACTGGTGCTGATCGCCCTGTCGTCACAAAACATTCTGCCCATCCATATTGCATTCATACCGCTGGTGGTGCCACCCATGTTGTATGTAATGGCGAAACTGAAAATGGATCGCCGGCTGGTAGCCTGTGCGCTCACCTTTGGTCTGATTACACCCTACATGTTTCTGCCTATCGGATTTGGCGGTATTTATCTGAACGAAATCCTGATGGCCAAAATCAGCGCCAACGGTGGCGCCACTGAAGGCCTGAGTGTGATGAGGGCCATGGCCCTGCCAGCCCTGGGTATGCTCTGCGGCCTGCTGATTGCTATTTTTATTACCTATCGTGGCAATCGTGAGTACGATCTTGAGGCCATTACCCGCACCGAGCGGGTGAACGTGTCCTATAGCCCGGGCACTCTGATCATGGCGCTAGTGGCCATTGTGGTCGCCTTTGTGGTTCAGTTGTGGCTGGGATCGATGATTCTGGGTGCGCTGGCGGGTTTCCTGCTATTCAACCTCTCCGGGGTGGTGAAGTGGAAAGAAGCAGACGACCTGTTTACCGAAGGCATGAAGATGCTGGCGATGATCGGTTTCATTATGATCACCGCATCCGGTTTTGCCGAAGTGATGCGCGAAACCGGCGAAATCGCCACACTGGTACAAAGCTCTGTTGACGTGATTGGTAATAACAAGCCTATGGCGGCGCTGCTGATGCTGCTGGTAGGTCTGATGATTACTCTGGGCATTGGCTCGTCTTTCTCGACCATCCCCATCATAGCGGCCCTGTATGTGCCCCTGGCTCTGGAAATGGGCTTCAGCTCCATGGCCATTGTCGCTTTGGTCGGCACCGCCGGCGCATTGGGTGATGCCGGCTCCCCAGCCTCTGACTCCACCCTCGGCCCCACCGCCGGCCTGAACGTAGACGGCCAGCACAACCACATCTGGGATTCTGTGGTGCCCACGTTCTTGCACTATAACCTGCCACTGCTCGGGTTTGGGTGGTTGGCGGCTATGGTTCTCTGATTTGGGAGTTGCCTTCTTTTCTCGTAGCCTGCTGGTTTTGGGGGCTACGAGGTCACGGGGGCCTTTTCTTCTGGAAAAAAGCAACTCGCTGCGCTCAGACATCTTTTTCCGCCAGAAAAGGCCCCCGCACCCTCTGAGCGAACCGTGCAGATATCGCCGCGGCATCGACCCCACCAATCCGGCAGACTACAGTCTTTAATCTTTAGTCCTCAGGCCCAGCCTTAAAGAAAACAACCTGCTTAACCGTATGATCATCCTCGTTATCACGGGTATTAACCCGCGTATCCAGCTCAGGGTTGGTGGGCTGCTCCGCATCTGAAACAGCATCGGTAAAACCGCAGGCCACACACTCGCGAATCTGCTCATCAGAATCGTCGGTGAACATCATGATTTTGTCCATCTCCGCACAGCGTGGGCAGATGGCACCGGCTATAAAGCGTTTCGGGGTCGCCATAACGTACCTCCAGATTAAAGCCTCCGGCAGCCATAATGGCCACCGGAGAAGGTTGGATCAGGCCGCGTCGTCCGTGATGCCGGTCTGTTTCAGTAAAGCGCCTACTTCAGGCTCGCGGCCACGGAAAGCTTTGAACAACTCCATAGGCTCCTGCGACCCGCCTTTCTCCAGAATGTTCTGCAAGAAGGCCCGCCCGGTTTCTGAATCAAAGATGCCGTTTTCTTCAAACAACGAGAAAGCATCTGCGGCCAACACCTCAGCCCACTTGTAGCTGTAATAGCCCGCGGCATATCCGCCGGCGAAGATGTGGGAGAACGCGTTGGGGAAGCGGTTGAACTCCGGACCCTCCACCACGGCAATGTCTTCACGCACTTTGCGGTGCATGGCCAGTGGATTGGTGGGCGCCTCTTCGGTGAATTCCGCATGCAGGCGGAAATCGAACAGGGAGAATTCCAGTTGGCGCACCATCGCCATGCCGGACTGGAAGTTTTTCGCTGCCAGTAGCTTCTGCAACAAATCTTCCGGTAATGGCTCGCCGGTTTCATGGTGGCTGGCAATCAGCGCCAGGGATTCAGGATTCCAGCACCAGTTTTCCAGGAACTGGCTGGGCAGTTCTACCGCATCCCAGGCCACACCGTTGATGCCAGACACTTCCGCCACGTCCACCTGGGTCAGCATGTGGTGCAGCCCGTGGCCGAATTCGTGGAACAACGTGGTTACTTCATCGTGGGTGAGCAGCGACGGCTTGCCGTTCACCGGTGGCGTGAAATTGCAGGTCAGGAAGGCCACGGGCAATTGCAGCGTGCCACGCTGATTGCGCCAGCGCACCCGGCAATCGGCCATCCAGGCACCACCGCGCTTACCTTGACGGGCAAACAGGTCAAAGTAGAACCAGGCGATAGGCTCACCATCGCGGCTGATGCAGTAGGCGGTGGCGTCTTCGTGCCAGGTTTCTACCTCTGGCTTTGCTTCTATCTGCACATCGAACAGCTTTTCGGCAACCCGGAACAGGCCCGGTACCACTTTATTCACAGGGAACCAGGGGCGCAGGGTTTCCGGTGAGATGTCGTAGCGCTGCTGGCGCAGCTTTTCGCTATAGTAGCCTACGTCCCAGGTTTTCAGGTCGTCGAGGGCGTGTTCGTCTTTGGCGAAGGCTTTTAGCTCGGCAAACTCTTTTTCCGCCACCGGCTTGGATTTGGCCGCCAGTTGGTTGAGAAAGCCCAGAACTTCATCGGTATCCCGGGCCATTTTGGTGGCCAGCGAGCTTTGCGCATAATTGTCGAAGCCCAGCAATTTGGCCTGGGCGTGGCGGCGCTTGAGAATCTCGGCCATCACTTGGGTGTTGTCCCAGGTGCCGGCATCCGGGCCTACGTCAGAGGCGCGGGTGACAAACGCCTCGTAAACTTCGTGGCGCAGTTCGCGGTTGTCGCAATAGGTCATCACCGGGAAGAAGCTGGGAAAGTCCAGGGTAATCACGTAGCCATCCAGTTCTTTCTGGCTAGCTGCCTGCTTTGCGCCTTCGATGGCGCTTTCCGGTATGCCGGCCAGCTCTTCCACATTGGTGATGTGTTTGAACCAGTTTTCAGTGGCGTCCAGTACGTTTTCACTGAAGCTGTTGGTCAATTCTGCCAGCTCACGGGAGAGAGCTGCATACTGCTGTTTCTGCTCGTCGGGCAGGTCGACGCCGCCAAGGTGAAAGTCTCTCAGGGTGTTATCCACAGACTTTCGCTGGGCTTCGCTTAGGTCTTTGAAATCCTCCCGGGCGGCCAGCTTTTTGTAGGCGTCGCACAGGGCGGAGTTTTGGCTGAGTTCAGTGCTGTATTCCGTCAGTTTTTCCAGGCAGTTTTTGTAGACTTTGCGCAGATCGTCGCTGTTCATCACGCCGTTGAGGTGCGAAATAACCGACCAGGCATTGTTGAGTTTGTCTTCCAGCGACTGCATGGGCTGGGCCAGGGTATCCCAGGTAGGGTCTTCGTTCTGGGCCAGGCTGGCGATTTTCACGCGATTCTCGCTGAGAATCTGGTCTATGGCCGTTTCCATGTGCTCGGTGCGCACATGATCAAATTTTGGCAGCAAATCATCAGTCAGTAACGGGTTATTCATGGATGCCCTTCTCAGCTGTTCAAATGTCAGGTAGCTTTATTGATATCAAACTTTGGGGGAAAGGCAGCTATGCAGGAGGTTGTTCCAAAACACGCTCCTTGCGGCACATCCATGTGACGCTTGGGCTCCGCCATCCATGGCTCCGCACAGTTTTGGAACAACCTCCTGCATAGCTGCCCCCGACTCCAGAGTTAATGCAACTAAGGTATATGTAATGACGAATATACGCTCTCACAAGGGTACCACGCCAAGTTTCGGAGAACGCGCTCTGGTGGATGCCAGTGCTGTGGTCATCGGAGATGTTCAAACCGGCGACGATTGCTCCATCTGGCCAATGACGGTGGTGCGTGGCGACATGCACAAAATCCGTATTGGCGATCGCTGCAGCATTCAGGACGGCTCGGTGCTGCATATCACCCATGCCAGCGATTATAACCCCGGAGGCTATCCGCTGATTATTGGCGATGATGTCACTGTCGGGCATAAAGCCCTGTTGCACGGCTGTACTGTGGGTAGTCGGGTGTTGGTAGGTATGGGGTGCATTATTATGGATGGCGCCGTGGTGGAAGATGAGGTAATTGTTGCGGCCGGTTGTTTGGTGCCACCGGGGAAAACCCTGGAATCCGGGCACCTTTATGTGGGTTCGCCGTGTAAGAAGGCACGGGCCTTGTCGGAAAACGAGCGTACGTTTTTCAAATATACAGCGGCCAACTACGTCAAGCTCAAAGACGAATATCTGGCCGAACCGGGCTGATCATAAGGGCAACCAACATGAACCGGGGGGCGCGGGAAATTCAGGGCAGGATTTCTACCGGTAGATCTCCCGTTGAAATAGCATCATCGCACTCGGGGTCGCGTATGGCGATTTCTACCCGGCGGTTCAGGGCCCGGTTTTCAGGGGTGTCGTTTGGGGCGAGGGCGTTGGTTTCCGCGCGGCCGGCAGCAACGACACGCTCTGCAGGCACCTTTCGGTTCAGCACGAGTTCATGCACGACTGATACCGCCCGGGCTGCGGAGAGATCCCAGTTGGAGCGGTATCGGCTGCTGGAAATAGGGCGGTCGTCTGTGTAACCGGAAACCAACACGTCGCCGGTGCAGCCAGCCAACACGCCCACTACCCGTTCGATAATGGGGATCATTTCCGGTTTGATAGACGCCTGGCCAGAACGGAAGGTGGCTTCTTCGGAGAACCGGATCACCACTTTGTTTTGGTCGTAGTTAACACTCAAAGCACCCGAAGCCACTTCAGTTTCCAGTTCGCTGATCATTCGGCGAGTCAAATCCAGCACACCGCCCGGGATAACCGTGGTTTCCGTTTCTGGCGCCCGTTCATCGATGAATTCGGGCTCTCGGGCCTGTGTCTCCGTAGGCTCTGGCAGGGAGACCGTGTCTGACTCCACCAGGGTGATCGGCGAACCGCCAATGCTATCGCCCAGTACGTTGGCGGAACCAAAAGCCACGGACATGGAATTGGCCATGGCTTTGTATTTTTCGATATCCATTTCTGCGAAAGACAACAGCAGAATAAAAAACGTCAACAGCAGGGTGGCCAGATCGGCAAACGTCACGATCCACGCAGGCGTTTGGTTTTTCTGTCTGGGCTTTTTGCTGTTACGGGGTTGCTGCAACGCGTCAGCCCTCCCGCTCCGGCGTCAGCCCTGTGCGCTGATCCGGCGTTACAAATGACGAGAGCATTTCGGTCATCACCCGTGGGTTTTCACCGCGCATGATGTTACGGATGGAGGTAACGATCAGTACCTGATTGCGGCTTTCGTCTTCCGCTTTCAGCTGCAGCTTGTCGGCCAGGGGCAGGGCAATTAACTGGGCAATAAACGCGCCGTAAAGAGTTGTTAACAGGGCAACCGCCATGGCCGGGCCGATGGAAGACGGATCGTCCAGCGAGTTTAGCATCTGTACCAGGCCTACCAACGTTCCCAGCATGCCAATTGCCGGCGCAGACTCACCAATGCCCCGGAATACCCGCTCGGCCACTTCATAACGTTCAGCCATCTGCTGGGACTCCTGAGCCAGAGCCTCCTCAACCAGTTCAGGGGGGTGGCCATCCACGCATAAATTAATTGCCTTCTGGAGGAATTCGTTGCTGGTTTGGTGGTTTTCCAGCCCCAGCACACCCTCTTTGCGCACGACTAAAGCCAGCGCCCCCGCTTCACGAATAAGCTCCGCCGGCCGGTCGACCTTGTCGGTAAATGCCGAGCTCATGGCCAGTCGAAACGCGCTGGTAACCGAGGACAAGCGGAACTTTATGAGCGTGACCGCAAATGTGCCGCCCAAAACAATCGCCAGACCGGGAAGGTTGAGGAAGGTCAGAAGCGAGGCATTTGCCAGCATCGCCAGGATAACGATCAAAATACCGGCGACAAGCCCTACGAGGGTAAGAATGTCCATGCACAGCCCTTACAGAAAGTCCCTTACGGATTGTTGTTTTGGAGAATGAGCCGCCCAAGGCGCCCTGTCTCAACCGTTACGCATCGCATCAATAACCGTTACTGTTTCCGGGCGCACACCCCGCCATACCTGGAAGGATTCGGCCGCTTGTTCAATCAGCATCCCCAGGCCATCAAACACGTGTATGGCCCCGTTATCCAAAGCCCACTGGTTAAATGGCGTTGTGTGTGAAGCGTACATCATGTCGTACACCACTGTGTCTGCCGTGATCACATTTGCGCAAAGGGGGGGTAAATCGCCCTGCAAACTGGCGCTGGTGCCGTTGATAATCAGATCAAACGGCTGATCCGGCTCTTCAAATCCACAGGCGCTCAATGTGGCGGTGCCGGCCTCATCTGCGAACAGTGTAGCCAGTGCTTCTGCTTTGGCCACCGTGCGGTTTGCGATCGTTAAACTGGCAGGATGCTGTTCAAGCATGGGGCTCAAAATGCCACGTACAGCGCCACCGGACCCCAAAACCAGTATTCTGGCACCTTTTAACCGCACGCCATGATTGCTCAGCAAGTCCCGAGCCAGCCCATGGCCGTCGGTGTTGTCGGCGACCAACTTGCTTTCATTGTTTTGATACAAGGTATTCGCGGCACCGGCTTTTTCAGCTCTCGCGGTTCGGCAATCCGCCAGCTCCCAAGCTTGCTCTTTGAAGGGGACCGTGACGTTCAGGCCTTTACCCCCGCCCTCAAAAAACTGGCGAACCGTTACCGCAAAACCGTCCAGAGGCGCTTGAATCGCTGTGTACTCAATCGGCTCGCCAGTCTGCTGAGCAAACTGGCTGTGAATTTTCGGCGATTTGCTGTGATTTATCGGGTGGCCCACCACCGCGTAAAGCTCATTACTCATGACATACCCCACTTACTGCCCGTCGTCGGCCAGCCAATCGCGCCCGGTTAAAAAATGCTCCGTCAGGCGGGCTTCTTCGCTACCCGCTTCCGGTACCCGGCTGTAATCCCACCTTACTAAAGGCGGCAATGACATCAATATGGATTCTGTGCGCCCGCCAGACTGCAAACCGAACAAAGTGCCCCGGTCATACACCAGATTAAACTCCACATACCGGCCACGGCGGTAGAGCTGAAAATCCCGTTCGCGCTCGCCGAAGGCAAGGCCCATGCGGCGCCGAACAATGGGTTCATACGCCTCAATGTAACTGTCGCCCACGGACTTCATCAGCCCGAAATCCTGCTCGAAATCACCGGTATTGTGGTCGTCGAAGAAAAGCCCGCCCACACCTCGCGGTTCGTCCCGGTGCTTCAGGTAAAAGTAATCGTCACACCAGTCTTTATAGCGCCGATAGGTATCTTCGCCAAACGATGCGCAGGCATTCCTGGCGGTCTTGTGCCAGTGCACGCAATCTTCGTCAAAGCCGTAATAGGGCGTCAGGTCGTAGCCGCCGCCAAACCAGTAAACCGGTTGGCCATCTTTCGGCGTGGCAATAAAAAATCGGACGTTGGCGTGGGAAGTGGGGACATAAGGGTTGTTCGGGTGAATCACCAGGGAGACACCCATGGCCTGCCAGGGAGCGCCCGCCAGGTGGGGGCGGTGGGCGGTGGCAGACGCCGGCATGGTGTCGCCCATTACATGGGAGAAATTAACCCCCCCTTTTTCAAACACCCGGCCATCGCTGATCACGCGGCTTACTCCGCCGCCGCCCTCTGGCCGATCCCAGGCATCACGCACAAGCTTTGCGCCGCCTTCCAGCGCTTCCAGGCGCTGGCATATGGTGTCTTGCAGGCCAAGCAGGTACTGCTTAACGGCATTACTATCCGGTTGCTGTGGCATGAGTTCTCCTAACGAAGCTGTTTACCGCTCACAATATCAATGATGTGACTGGGTTTCTGGCTGCCGCCAAGCGCACCCGGCACAATTTGATCGAGTTGATCACCAAAATAGTCGACAACCTGCCGTGCATTAAGCGCTGGCTCTTGCCCGGCGGGGTTGCAGGACGTGGAAACCAAAGGCATGCCCGTGGTTTCACACAGCGCCTTGACCACCGGGTGTTCGCTGACTCTGACCGCAATCGTGTTGTGATCACCACGCACCCAATCGGGAATCTGTTTGTTCACATCTGGCAGCAGGCAGGTAACAGGGCCGGGCCAATGGCTAAGGGCTTCTTGGTAAAGCTTTTCCGGTAGGAGATCCAGCAGAAAATGAACCTGCGCCACAGACGACGCAACCAAAATCATTCCTTTTTCCACAGGCCGGTTCTTGAGCGTGAGAATGCGCGTAACCGCCGAAAGATTCCATGGGTCGCACCCCAACCCCCAGACAGCCTCCGTGGGGTAGGCGATAACCCCGCCACGCAAGATCACACTACGAGCCAGCTGTAACTGTTGGTCGTCTAAGGAACTGGGCTCAGGCAATTTTTTGGAAACCTCCGGGGGCAGAACTTACCAACCCTTCAAGTTCAAGAATTAGAAGAGACTGAACAAGCTGATCGGCCGGCAGGCCGGTTGCTGAGCACAGTGCATCGGTTGACTGGGGATCATACCCTAATGCCTTGAACACCGCGATTTCTCTGCTGTTAAGCGTATCCATCCGGCCAGCTACCGGCTGTGCCATACCTGTGCGTGCGGCGCCCGGATCTGGCAAGCTGCAACCAGCCGGGAACGACCAGGCTGTACCCAATTCTTCCAGAATATCGTCTACCCGATCAACCAGGCGGGCGCCCTGCTTGATCAAATCGTGGCAGCCTCGCGCCACCGGGCTGTGAATGGAGCCGGGAATCGCAAAAACCTCACGCCCCTGCTCCAGTGCCAAGCGAGCTGTAATCAGGGAGCCACTTTTAAGGCCGGCCTCTACCACCAGAATACCGCGGCTCAAACCGCTGATAATGCGGTTGCGTTGAGGGAAGTGCGCAGCTCTTGCTGGCGTCCCCGGCGGGTATTCAGAGATCATCAGGCCATAGTCGATTACCCTCTGGCCTAGCCGGCGATGCTGGTTCGGGTAAATGCGATCAAGACCACACCCAATCACTGCAATGGTAGCGTGGCCCGCATCCAGTGCCCCCGCATGGGCCGCACCATCTACACCCAGGGCCAGCCCACTGGTTATCAGCAAACCGCGCTTGCTCAACTCTGCTGCAAAACGGCGAGCATGATCAAGCCCGGCCGGTGTGGCATTGCGACTGCCAATAATGCCAACCTGGTCCCGGCTCAACAAACCGGTATCACCCCGGGAATACAGCACCAGTGGTGCATCGTGAATGTGTCGAAGGGCTTCCGGGTAATGAGGGTGCTGCCAGCTGACTATTTCTATTGCGTGTCGCTCGCAGTCCGTCAAAATCTGCCGAACGGCGTTGACTACCGCATTGCTTTCATCCCGACGCTGCCAGGCAAGAATGGCTGCTACGGCCTCGCCGTTCAGGCCATAGGCCTTGAGCGTTGCGGGGTTTTTGGTGAAAAGATCCGTGAGATCGGGAATGGATACGAGCAAGGCTCGCCGCCGGGTGCGCCCAAATTTTGGCAAACAGGTAAGAAACAGCCACTGCGCAGAGCGAGAGGAAAACACAGCATCATCCTTGTAAACAACAAAGCCGGGCCTTCCTGGCCCGGCTTTTGATTAGCCAACTATGTGATCAGGGGTTGGTCACCTTATCGCCAACCGCCAGCGGGCGTGTTGCCTGCAGGATCAAGCCATAGCTCATTTTTTCGTAAACCTGGAATACCATCAGCAAGCCAGCCCGCTCGGAAGGCAACTCAACGGTTTCTTTGGTGATAGGGTCGCGTACCATATTTCCGCTTTTGAGGATAGCCATCACATTGCCGGCTTCTATCCCTTCACGACCGCCAAGGTTCAGAGCCACCACGTTATACTGGCCAATCTGGGTAACGCCGCTATCCACAGAGATCATTTTGCCTTCCACCTGATTGTCAGGGGAGCTAGGCATAAAGCTGGTGGTTAAGCGCCGGTCTTCGTTAACCAGCAAGCGATCACCAATGCGCACTTCTTCACTGGAGCTTGTCAGATCTACCGTCAGAACATCGCCATGTTCGGCAGACACATCACCGCGGGCAATGCTGCGCGCTTCCAGGCCGAGAAATTCGTCGGTATCCGGGTCCACAAATTCCTTGCTGCGACGGAACACACCCACTTTATCGGCGGGCTTTGTGCCACGGGCATACACCCGGTCGCCAGCACCGATAATGATGCGGCCGTCTTCGCCTTCCAGAATATACGGCGCTTCATTGATCAGCTCGGGGCTGACAATGCGGGTATCCGTCAAAAAGCTACTGATCGCATCCAGCGGAATGGCCGGTATTGGCGTATCAATCCGCTCAGAGCGTACCTTTGGTGACAGCTTTACTACACCATTGTCAGACTTCACCTTGGTAATACGGGGTTTTCCATCGATATAAACCAGAGCAAGACGATCGCCCGGATAAATCAAATGTGGGTTGGACACCTGCGGGTTAACGTGCCAGATCTCTGGCCAGTACCACGGGTCACTCAAAAAACGCCCTGAAATATCCCAGAGAGTATCACCCTTCACAACAGTGTACCGCTCAGGATGATCAGACCGCAGTTCTGGTGCAGCCTGAGCCCACGAGGTTAATAGCAGCGTAGTGGCCGCCAGAGCGTACAGCAGTTTCCTCATTGTCTAAGTCCTTGATCGCGTGCCTTGATTCTATGCATTCAGGTAAGGATGCAGTCAGTTGCCTGCAGCTTATTACGTTGTCATGCCGGATACTATAGAAGAAGTCTCGCAAATTGTGATGTTATCTTTTGTTCTTCCAGTAAATTCTATGGCATTTACGAAAGATTTTAACTATTGCCTGATCAGTTTGTACTCAATCGACAAATTGTTGGATAATGTACCCAAAGAGGCACAACGCTGCTTATATTAGTGCCAGAGGAACAATTTGCGCAGTACGCTGTCGCATTTCAGAGATCGCTTTCACACGGTTACAAAAGACAACGTTAAACGTTAGGTATACGAGCACCATGATACTAGACATTCTCGAATACCCAGACCCTCGCCTGCGTACCATTGCCAAACCGGTAAATGAGGTCACAGACGCCGACCGTACCCTAATCGACGATATGTTCGAGACCATGTACGATGCGCCCGGTATTGGTCTGGCTGCCACCCAAGTAAACGTTCACAAGCAAATCATCGTTATGGATTTGTCTGAAGACAAGAGCGAACCAAGGGTGTTCATCAATCCATCGGTTGAAGTGCTGGATGGTGATCTTGAAGCCATGCAGGAAGGCTGCTTGTCAGTTCCCGGCTTTTATGAAGACGTAGAACGGATAGAGCACTGCATTATCCGCGCAAAGGATCGCGACGGAACGCCCTTCGAAATCGAAGCGCGCGGCCTATTGGCGGTGTGTATCCAACACGAAATGGACCACCTGAACGGCAAGCTGTTTGTCGATTACCTGAGCAACCTCAAGCGCACCCGCATTCGCAAGAAGCTGGAAAAACAGCAAAAGCAGAGTGCGTGAACATTGCCTGAACAGCGCGTGAGAACCCTGTAACAAGCATCGGACCGGGCCCTGGCCCGGTCTTTTCGTATTCAACGGAACAGAGACCCAATACCGTGCGACTTGTTTTTGCTGGCACCCCGGATTTTGCAGCTACCGCTCTTACAGCCTTGCTGGGCACCCATCACACCATCGTAGGCGTGTATTCCCAGCCAGACCGGCCAGCTGGCCGTGGCCGCAAACTTCAACCCAGCCCGGTAAAACAGGTCGCCCTGGATAACGCCATTCCGGTATACCAGCCCGAAAGCCTGAAAACCCCGGAAGAGCAGCAGGAACTGGCAGATCTGCAACCCGACGTGATGATTGTTGCCGCCTACGGGTTGATACTGCCTGAAGCCGTATTGGCCATTCCGTCTCACGGCTGCCTCAACATTCACGCTTCTTTACTGCCCCGCTGGCGTGGCGCCGCACCTATCCACCGAGCCATTGCCGCCGGTGATGAACATACCGGCATAACCATTATGCAGATGGACAAAGGCCTGGATACTGGCGCCATGCTGTTGAAAACCCGAACCGCAATTGAATCAACGGATACCGGCGGCAGCCTCCACGACCGCCTTGCCGAGTTGGGTGGCCAGGCCATTATTGACGCACTGGCACAGCTGGAGAAGGGCGAGCTTAGTGGCAACGTTCAGGACAACCAACAGGCCTGCTACGCCCATAAGCTATCCAAGGAAGAGGGCCATATTGACTGGACCCAAAGCGCGGCCATCATCGAGCGCCTGGTTCGGGCCTTTAATCCCTGGCCCGGCACCTTTACCGATCTGGAACAACAACGCTTGCGAATACACGAAGCGAGCGCCACCGATGAGCACAGCCAGAAACCGGCAGGCACGGTAATACGGCGGGAGCGAGAGGGGATTGACGTGGCCTGCGACACAGGCACTTTGCGCATCACCCGGCTACAATTGCCTGGCTCACGCGCCCAAAGCGTGAACGACCTGATTAACGGCGGCAAGCACCTGCTGCTGCCCGGCCAGGAGCTCAACTGACATGGGCGACCAGAGCCGACCCATGCGCGCAGTTGCCGCCAGTGTTTTATTGGCGGTAGAGAACGGCGAGTCGCTATCGCAATGCCTGCCGCCAGCTCTGCAAAGCCTTGCGCCCAACGAGCGCCCGGTACTTCAGGCGCTTTGCTATGGCACCTGCCGCTGGTTTCATCGGCTCGACAGCGAACTGAACGACCGGCTAAAGAAGCCCCTTAAGAAACCCGATCGCGTTATTCATCACTTGATGATGGTGGCGCTATTCCAGTTGCGTTTCAGCCAACAAGCTAACTACGCCGTGTTGAACGAATCTGTAGAAGCCTGCCGCGCCCTCGACAAACCTCACCTGACAGGTCTGGTGAATGGTGTGTTGCGTTCGGCTGAGCGTGAAGGTGCGCCAGAACCAACAACGGACGCCAGCCGCTTCAGCCATCCGGTTTGGATGGTGAAAAAACTGCGTCATAACTGGCCAGATAACTGGCAGCAAATTCTGGAAGCCAATAACGCCCAAGCTCCCATGACACTGCGGGTAAACGCCCTGCGATTTAGCCGTGATGAATATCTGGCACTATTAAACGAAGCCGGCATTGAGGCGACCGCTACCCGTTTTGCGCCCTACGGCATCCAACTCAGCCACCCGGTACAGGTAGATCAGTTACCCTGGTTTGCCGACGGCGCAGTCAGCGTTCAGGACGAAGCGGCTCAGTTATGCACAACTCTGCTCGATTTGGCTCCGGGACAACGGATTCTGGATGCCTGTGCCGCACCCGGCGGAAAAACCTGTGCAATTCTGGAAAACCAATTGGAGCTGGCAGAAGTCGTGGCCATCGACGAATCTGCCGCGCGCTTGCCACGGGTGCAGGAAAACCTCGACCGTCTGGATCTTCGGGCCAGCCTGCTGCAGGCAGACGCCGCAAACACGGAGCAGTGGTGGGACGGCCAACCTTTTGACCGCATTCTGCTGGATGTGCCCTGCAGTGCAAGCGGCGTGATACGACGCCACCCGGATATAAAACTACTTCGCAGGGAAACCGACATAGTGCCGCTGGCAGCCATACAGCTCGGGCTTCTGGCGGCCATGTGGTCGGTGCTCAAGCCGGGCGGGCGCCTGCTCTACGCAACCTGCTCCGTGTTTCCCCAGGAAAATCACCGTATAATTCAACGGTTTCTGAAAAAACAGGCTGATGCTGTTCTTGCAACGCCAGACGTTCAGTGGGGATGCGACATGGGCGCAGGGCGACAGCTTCTCCCGGACCCGGTCAGCCATGACGGCTTTTTCTATGCCGTACTGGAGAAACCCGAACTATGAAAATTCTAATCCTCGGTGCCGGCCAGGTAGGCGGTACGCTCGCTGAGAACCTCGCCAGCGAAGCCAACGATATAACCGTCATCGACACAGATGCGGTGCGGCTCCGGGAGCTTCAGGATCGTCTGGACATTCGCACCGTGCAGGGCAATGCCTCCTACCCATCGGTACTGAACCAGGCCGACGCCGACGACGCCCACATGTTAATCGCCGTCACCAACAGCGACGAAACCAACATGGTCGCCTGCCAAATCGCCAGCATTTTATTCAACACGCCCGCCAAAATCAGTCGTGTAAGGGCCAGTGACTATTTGGCTAGCAGTAAAAAACTGTTTGGCAAAGACGGCGGTTTTCCCATTGACGTAATGATCAGCCCTGAGCAGCTGGTTACCCGGCACATCACTCGCCTGGTTGAGTACCCGGGTGCCCTGCAGATACTGGAATTCTCCAAGGGCCTGGCCAGGCTGGTCGCCATTCGTGCCACCGAAGGCGGGCCGTTGGTGGGGCGGGAATTGTCTTATTTCCGCATGCATATGCCCAAGATTGATACCCGAGTGGCCGCCATTTTCCGTAAAGACCACGCCATCATGCCCAAGGGCAATACGGTGATAGAGGACGGCGATGAGGTGTTTTTCATCGCCGGCGCCAGCCACATTCGTTCGGTGATGAGCGAACTGCAGCCATTGGTAAAAACCTACAAGCGTATTTTTATCTGCGGCGGCGGAAATATTGGCCAGCGCCTGGCCGATACCCTGGAAAACCGGTACCAGGTAAAGCTACTGGATCGCAGTCATGAGCGCTGTGTACTGCTCTCCGAAAAGCTCCGCAAAACCGTTGTGCTGGAGGGCAATGCCGCAGACAAGGATATACTGCTGGAAGAAAACATCGAAAACACCGACGTATTCATAGCCGTAACCAACGACGACGAAGCCAACATAATGGCTTCGTTATTGGCCAAACGCCTGGGCGCCCGCAAAGTTTTTACCCTGATCAACAATCCGGACTATGTCGACTTGATTCAAGGCGGCGAAATTGACGTAGCAATCTCGCCTCAGCAAACCACCATTGGCAGCTTGCTCACCCACGTGCGCCGAGGCGACGTTGTGAATGTTCACTCACTGCGCAGAGGGGCTGCGGAGGCCATCGAGGCGATTGCCCACGGCGATCACAAAACGTCCAGGGTCGTTGGCCGCCGACTGGATGAAATAAACTTGCCCCAGGGCGCAACCATTGGTGCCATCGTTCGTCACAACGAAGTGCTGATCGCCCACGATCACTTGCGGGTACAGCCAGACGACCACGTTATTATGTTCCTGGTAGACAAGTCCCGGGTGCGAGAGGTTGAAAAACTCTTCGCGGTTGGGCTTACGTTCTTCTAGTTCAAAATCAAGAGCATGAATCCCACTTAGAAATACCGCTTGGGCGCGCGTATAATACGCCTTTTTCAGCATGACCCTCTTCCGGGCACATTGAAGATTGGCTCCAGATTAAGTGGAAGAGCGGATACACACAGACCGAATCAGCAGGCGAGCGTAGTGATAGACAAGGCGACAAACAGCACAACTCCCGATATCAAGACCTTTCAGGGCTTGATTCTGGCTCTGCAGAATTTCTGGGCGCAGCATGGCTGCGTGGTACTTCAGCCGCTGGATATGGAAGTGGGCGCTGGTACCTTTCACCCGGCTACCTTCCTGCGGTCCATTGGGCCGGAAACCTGGAATGCGGCCTATGTACAGCCAAGCCGACGCCCCACAGACGGGCGCTATGGCGATAACCCCAACCGTCTGCAGCACTATTACCAGTTTCAGGTTGTGCTCAAGCCCTCCCCGGATAACTTTCAGGAAATCTACCTCGATTCGCTGCGGTTTCTGGGCCTCGACCCACTGGTTCACGATATTCGTTTTGTAGAAGACAACTGGGAATCGCCCACACTCGGCGCCTGGGGGCTGGGCTGGGAAATCTGGCTCAATGGCATGGAAGTGACCCAGTTCACCTACTTTCAGCAGGTGGGCGGCCTTGAATGCTATCCGGTTACCGGCGAGCTTACGTACGGCCTTGAGCGCCTTGCCATGTATTTGCAGAACGTCGACAGCGTGTACGACCTGGTCTGGACCCGGGGCCCGGAGGGCGTGGTCACCTATGGTGACGTGTTCCACCAGCAAGAAGTGGAGATGTCTACCTACAACTTTGAACACGCAGATACTGAGTTTCTGTTCCAGAGTTTTGATGTTCATGAGCGCGAAAGCGCCCGGTTGATAGACGCAGGCCTTGCTCTGCCGGCCTATGAACAGGTTTTGAAAGCATCTCACACGTTTAATCTGCTGGATGCCCGTCATGCCATCTCGGTCACCGAGCGCCAACGTTTTATCCTGCGCGTACGCACCCTGGCCCGAGCCGTTGCCCAGGCGTATTTCGACAGCCGCCGCAAGCTTGGTTTCCCACTGGCCAAAGACGATATTCGGGATGAAGTGCTGGCCATAGCCGCAGACAGCAAAGCGGGCAGCAAGAAAGGCAAAAAAGCGAAGCAGGCACAGCAGGTAGAGGGAAAGGCATAATCATGGCAACACAGGATTTTCTAGTAGAACTGGGCGTTGAGGAACTACCCTCCAAAGCCCTCAAACCTCTGTCTGAAGCCTTCACTCAGGGCATTGCCAAAGGCCTGGAAGAGGCAGGCATCGCATTCGATAAAGTCGAAGTGTTTGCCGCACCACGCCGCCTGGCGGTCCGCATTCGCGATCTGGCCGATGCACAACCAGACAAGCCTGTTGAAAAGCGCGGTCCAGCCGTGAAGGCAGCTTTCGACGATTCCGGTAACCCAACACGGGCCCTGACCGGCTTCGCCACATCCTTGGGCGTAACACCAGACCAACTCGACACTCTGGAAACCGACAAAGGTGCATGGTTGGTTTATCGCACTATTGAGCAGGGCAAGCCAACAGTCGATCTGATGTCCGGGCTGGTAGAACAGTCGCTGGCGGCACTGCCTATTCCCAAGCGCATGCGCTGGGGTGCGCACCGCACCGAGTTTGTGCGCCCTGTCCATTGGCTGGTGATGCTGTACGGCAACAAGGTGATTGATGCGCCCATCATGGGGCTAACGCCCGGCAACAAAACCCTGGGCCACCGCTTCCACTGTCCCAAGGCGCTGATTATCCCAACGCCAGCAGATTACGAGGTTGTCCTTGAGCAGGAAGGTTATGTGATCGCCGACTTCGCCAAGCGTCGTGAGCAAATCCGGGCCGGCGTCAGTGCCCTCGCCAAGGCCGAGGCGGGCGGCAACGCAGTCATCAATGAAGACCTTCTGGATGAAGTAACCGGCCTGAACGAATGGCCGGTGCCGCTGATGGGCCGTTTCGACAAGCGCTTTCTGGAAGTACCTGCAGAAGCACTGATTTCGTCCATGGAAGAACACCAGAAGTACTTCCATGTGGTGGACGACAACGGCGATATGCTGCCGCTGTTTATTACCGTAGCCAACATTGAGAGCAAAGACCCCTCTCAGGTTGTCTCCGGTAACGAAAAGGTGATCCGCCCGCGCCTGGCAGATGCCGCGTTCTTCTATGAAAACGACCGTAAAACCCGGTTAGAAGATCGTGTGGAACGGCTCAAGCCGATTGTGTTCCAGGAAAAACTCGGCAGCGTTTACGACAAAGCGGTTCGGGTGGCAGCTCTGGCCAATAAAATCGCCACCGCCATCGGCAGTGACCCGGCTCTGGCCGAGCGCGCCGCCATGCTGGCGAAGACGGATCTGGTCACAGAAATGGTACTGGAGTTCAGCGACCTTCAGGGCATTATGGGCCAGTACTATGCCGCCGACGATGGCGAACCGGCCGATGTAGCAAAAGCCATGAACGAGCAGTACATGCCACGCTTCGCCAAAGACAGCCTGCCCACAACCCTGACCAGCTGTGCGCTCGCCATCGCAGATCGCCTGGATTCACTGGTTGGGCTATTCGGCATTGGCCAGCCGCCTTCCGGTACCCGCGACCCGTTCGCCCTGCGCCGCGCGTCCTTGGGCGTGTTGCGCATCATCGTAGAGCGGGAGCTGCCGCTGGATCTGCAAACCTGCTGCGAATGGGCAGAAGAAAACTTCACCGGGCTGAGCGCTGAGAATACCGCCTCCAACGTGGTGGATTACATGCTAGAGCGGTTCCGTGCCCATTATGACGAGCAGGGCATTGGTGCAGAGGTGTATCTTGCCGTTCACGCTCGCCGGCCAACCCGCCCGCTGGATTTCGATCGCCGCATAAAGGCTGTAGAAGCTTTCCGCCAGCTACCGGAGGCTTTGGCCCTGGCCGGTGCCAACAAACGTGTATCGAACATCCTGGCCAAGCAGGGCGGCGATAGTGTGGGCGAAGCTGTAAACGACGGCCTGCTGCAGGATGCCGCCGAAAAAACGTTGGCCACAAAGGTTGAGCAACAGGCAGACAAGGTACTGCCACTGTTCGAGCAGGGCGACTACGCCAATGCGCTGCAATCGTTGGCGAGCCTGCAGGAACCCGTAGACAGCTTCTTCAACGACGTGATGGTTATGGCCGAGGATGAAGCTGTGCGGGATAACCGACTGGCATTGCTCAACCGTCTGCACAACCTGTTCCTGCGGGTTGCGGACATCTCACTGTTGCCTGCCGCTGGCTAACCATGCTCATCATCCTCGACCGGGACGGGGTCATTAACCAGTACAACGGCAGCTACATCTGCTCTGTAGATGAATGGCTCCCCATTCCCGGCAGCATCGAAGCGGTGGCACGGCTTTACAAAGCCGGCCACCGACTTGCTATCGCCACCAACCAATCCGGTATAGCTCGTGGTTTCTACGGCGCAGACGTGTTGGACAGCATGCACCAAAAAATGGCACAACTGGTGGAAGCGCAAGGCGGCCATATAGATTTCATCGCCTACTGCCCACACCATCCTGATGAGCACTGTGGTTGCCGCAAGCCGCTCACCGGCCTGCTGGACCAGATTCGGGACCACTTACAGCTAAGCACTCTGGAGGGTGCCGTAATGGTGGGTGATAGCCGCAAGGACCTGGAGGCGGGCCTTGCGGAAAACTGCCAAACGGTACTGGTGCGCACCGGCAACGGAAAGTACACCGAGCAAGACCTTCAAACCCGGCCAATACCCGGCGCAAGCGTGATCACTCACGACAACCTCAGGGCTTTTGCAGATGCGGTTTTATTGGCTGAGGGGCTGGAAAAAAAATGAGTGAAACCGTATACTAACGACTGTTAGTCGGCGTGTGGCGCAGCTTGGTAGCGCACTTCGTTCGGGACGAAGGGGTCGCAGGTTCGAATCCTGCCACGCCGACCAACCTCCCGCTTTACCTGCTTTAACCTCACCCTATCTGTCGCCATTCACTCCTGTTATTTTTGTATCTATAGTAAGTCTGCTAATGTTCTGAGCTTAAGCTGAAACGGAGGGATGCGTTGAAATCGGAAACAGTGCACAGGTCAGGCAATTTTGGTTTTCTGGCCGAACACGATTCGCTGTTTGTGGAACTTGCCGAAGCTGCAGAACGTGCTTTTTCCAGCGACCCCAACACCACCCTCATCAAACTCCGCCAGCTTGGCGAAGCCATGGCCCAGCACTTGGCCGCCCTCTGTGTCATTGAGTTTGACGAGCAAACCAGCCAATCCGATCTGCTCTACGATGCCTTCAAAGATCTCTACAACGGCCAGTACAACGAAGCCGCCGTAGCCAAGATCACCGGCCAGAGCGATAAAGTGGATCAACTCATCCGCCGCTACAAAAACGAACGCTACCCCAACATTGCCATCACCGTAGACCTGCTGACCACCGGCATAGACGTACCCCATATCTGCAAGATGTGAACACCATGAAGCCCTTGGTGAAAGACCCCAACATCACCCTGGAACAGCTGGTAGACGAACTCACCGACGAAGAGCAGCTTGAAAAAGCCTTGAACAGCCCCGGCGAGTTACCGGACGAAAGCCAGGCCGACGTAGTACTCAGCCAGCTCAGCCAAAAACTTATGCGGGTACTGCGCAAGGCCGACAACAAAGCCGAAAACCGCCCAGCCCTTAAGCAAAAACTGGACGAGCTGCAGCAAAGCTGGGGCGTCGAGCCCAAATCTCTACACCAACACCTACACCTACACAAACTCGGCCCGCGCCAAGCCTCAGAGTTCATCAAGCAACACAGTGGCTTGTTAAACCAGTTAGCCGAAGTGAAATCGCTGGTGGGCAGCGAAACCATGCCACTGATTTCCGATCACGAAGACGAGATTCGCGAACGCACCCAAAGCTGCGGCGTACACGCAAAACCCGAAGACTATCTGGACAGCTTCAACGAGTTCATCAAACGGCAACTCAACCAGTCTGCCTCCCTGGCGGTAGTGGTTAACAAGCCCCGCGACCTCACTCGCGAGCAGTTACGAGAGGTGAAACTGCTATTGGACAACCACGGCTACTCCGAAGCCCGCCTGCAAAGCGCCGTGCGCAACCAGACCAACAAAGACATAGCCGCCAGCATCATCGGCTATATCCGCCACGCAGCCCTCGGCGAAGCCCTGATTCCCTTCGAAGAACGCGTAGCCAAAGCCATGGACCGCATTCTCACCCAACACAGTTGGACCCCGAATCAGCGCAAATGGCTGGAACGGCTGGCTAAGCAGCTAGTGCACGAAGTCATCATCGACCGGGAGTTTGTGAACACCCGCTTTGCTGATGATGGCGGCGCCAGGCAAATGGACAAGATTCTGGGGGCGCAGCTGGATACGGTGCTGGAAGAGTTGAATGAGGCGATGTGGCCTGAGAAGAGTGCCTAGAACATGCATAGATTTTGCGTTTTTCTACATCCGTGACATGTCACATATATAGAAAACTGCAGTTTCCTTTGCATATCCTCCCCGACATGTATAGATTTTTGGCTTTTCTATACACGAATTGAGAAAGGGATAGTCTGTGCTGCCAACGTTACCCTTAAAGCAGGTTGAACAGTGGGAATCCAGAACCGTGCTGAAAAAGGCGGCGGAAGCTCATCGCTACCTGGCGGAGCTGAAGGGCGTCGCCGCAACTATTCCCAATGAAGAAATACTGATCAACACGCTGACTTTGCAAGAAGCCCGGCACAGTTCCGAAATTGAAAATATCATTACCACTCAGGATGATCTTTATCGCGCCGTGGTAGCAGATGAAGCCAGTGTGTCGCCCGAAACCAAGGAAGTGCAGGACTATGCCACTGCACTAAGGGCCGGATTCCGAAGTGTTCGAAAATCCAGGTTGATTCGCCTGAATGACATACTTTTGATTCAGGAAACCTTGGAGAAAAATCGCGCGGGTCTGCGCAAACTTCCAGGAACCGCTCTGAAAAATCAGGGCACCGGCGAGGTGGTGTATGAACCACCCCAGTCGGCTCGGGAAATCGAAGACTTGATGACTAATCTGGTGGCGTACATCAATGATGACGAACTGTGCGATGCGGACCCACTGGTTAAAATGGCCATAATCCATCACCAATTTGAAAGCATTCATCCTTTCTACGATGGCAATGGCCGAACCGGACGCATCATTAACATGCTCTATTTGGTTGCAAAAGATCTTCTCGACCTTCCGGTGCTCTATTTGAGTCGCTACCTGATACAGACCAAAGCCGGCTACTACCGGGAACTGCAAGCCGTTCGCGATACAGGTGAATGGGAACCGTGGCTGCTCTATATGCTTGAAGGTGTTAGCCAAACTGCCCAACAAACTATCGCACTAATCGGCCAGATTCGGGAACTGATGCAGCATGCTAAGCACCGTATGCGGGACGAGTGCCCGAAAATTTACCGCCAGGAGCTTCTGAACAATCTGTTTAACCATCCTTATACCAAGATCGAGTTCGTGATGGAGGATCTGGCCGTCAGCCGAATCACCGCCACCAAGTACCTGGATGAACTGGTCAACATTGGCCTGCTGGAGAAAACCAAGGTGGGGCGAAGCAATTTCTACATCAACTCACCGCTGATGGCGCTGTTCCTCGAGCGCGCTTAACATTACCCGGAAGCATCCATGACCAACAACGACATAGTCCAAAAACTCTGGAACCTCTGCGACGTACTGCGGGACGACGGCATCAACTACTCGGATTACGTGACCGAATTGGTATTGCTGCTGTTCATCAAAATGGTCCACGAGAACACCGAAGCCGGCACCCTGAAAAAGCACCCACTCCCCGAAGGCTGCCGTTGGACCGACCTGAACGGAAAATCCGGTATCAACCTGCTGAACGACTACAAACGCATCCTGCTCAGCCTGTCCACCGGCAAGGATGGCGACGGCACCCTGGTGCACGACGACCCGCTGATCAGCGCCATCTACGCCGATGCCCAAACCCGCCTGCGGGAACCTCGGCACCTGGAGCAGATGATCAAAACACTGGATCAGATTGACTGGTTCAGCGCCCAGAAAGACGGCCTGGGCGACCTGTACGAAGGCCTGCTGGAAAAGAACGCCAACGAAACCAAATCCGGCGCCGGTCAGTACTTCACTCCCCGCGCCCTGATCAACACCATGGTGCGCTGCCTGAAACCCCAACCCGGCGAGCGCATACAGGACCCGTCGGCTGGTACGGCAGGCTTTTCGATTGCGGCCCACGAATACATCAAAAGCCAGACCGACGACCTCACCTACAAAACCAGCAACAAACAACTGGCCTTCTTGCAGCACATTTACCGCAACCTCAAACCCGGTGGCCGCGCCACTGTAGTACTGCCAGACAACGTACTGTTTGAAGCCGGAGTAGGCACAGACGTGCGCCGCGATTTGATGCACAAGTGCAATCTGCACACCATCCTGCGCCTGCCTACTGGCATTTTTACGCTCAGGGCGTGAAAACCAACGCGCTGTTCTTCACCAAAGGCAGTGAAACAGACAAGAATCAGGAAGAAAACTGCACCGAAACCGTCTGGGTATACGACCTACGCACCAACATGCCCAGCTTTGGCAAACGCACACCGTTCGGCGACCAACACCTAACTCCCTTCGAAGCTGTTTTCTCACCTTCTCAACCAACAGGGGAGTTCGCTTTTCCTCCCTCTCCCTTGACGGGAGAGGGCCGGGGAGAGGGTGAAAACCCCATTGCCCACCCCAAAAACCGCACCGAAGGCGAACACAGCTTCCACTCAGAAGAGGTGGCATTGCCCGAAAGCACCAGCGAAAACGAGGGAATAGACCCAAAACTCGCCCACAGCCGCTGGCGCAGCTTCAGCCGCCAGTGGATTGCTGAGAACAAGGGCGATTCGCTGGATATTTCCTGGCTGAAAGACAGTGACAGTGTGGATGCCCTGAAAGGCTCAGATCAGCCATACTTGAATACGTCATCACTAGGAACCTTCGAGATTTATGCGCCCGAATTAGAGAAGCAAACCGAAATCATCCACCAAGTAGACCAACTCTTCGCCCACGCCGACCGCATCGAACAACAGGTCAACAACGCCCTGGCCCGCGTTAACAACCTCACCCAGTCCATCCTGGCCAAAGCCTTCCGGGGAGAACAGTGCAGGGGCGTTGCTGGAGAGAATCAAAGCGGAGCGTGCGGCCATGAAGCCAGTGAAGAAAACCCGAAAGAAGGCGTCATCGTGATCCGGGTGCAGCCTTAGATCCCTGTAGCTTGGGTCCGGCCCGTTTTATTCGGATTAACTTCAAGGCCAGCTTTTTCATAAAAAGGTTTATAGAAGGGTGGTAGCGCACTCGCTACCTGGCGTGCTCCACCATAATCAACTCGGTTAAATCAAAGCCCTCCGCCACGGCGCGGGTTTTGAAAGTCGCCAGCGCCTGGCCATTCACTTCGGGCGTGCGCGACATCAGCCACAGGTAATCCCGCTTGTAGCCGGTAATGTAGGCGGTGGCGTATTGGCTATCCAATTCAAACACCACATACGACGCGTAGAAAGGCCCGAAAAAGGAGACTTTAAGGTGGCCCACGTCGCTGTCGCCCACGAACACCGCCCGGCCTTCTGCTTCCTGCCACTGGCCTTCTTCGGCGTTGTAGCCCCGATTGATGACCTTGATGCTGCCGTCGTCGTTCAGGCTGTAGTTGGCGGTCACCCTGCTGAGCCCCTCCTCAAAGGAATGATCCAGTCGGGCGATTTCGTACCAGGTGCCCAGATAGCGCTGCTGGTCGAAACCGGTAACCGGTTCAATATCCTGGGGCACTCCGGTGCAGGCGCTGAGTAAACACAATGCAGTTATGAAAACCAGAATACACTTCATCAAAACATCTCCTGAAAACGTCGGCGGGTTATCACCTTACCAAAGCGTGGTCCCGGATTTTCGGTTTAGCTGCTAAGCTCCAGATCGTCGCTGCCTACGTATGTATGGCGCAAATCAACCAAGGAGTTCACTATGATCGGATACGTTACGCTCGGTGTCAGTGATATGGATCGGGCCAAAGCCTTTTATACCAGCCTGCTGGGTGATCTTGGCGCCAAGGTGCTGATGAATATGGAACGGATTGCGTTTATTGGCAAAGACATGGGCTCGCCCATGCTGGCGGTGTGCACTCCGTTCAACGGCGAACCCAATCATCCCGGCAACGGCAGTATGGTGGCCATTCCGGCAGGCTCGAAAGAGGCTGTGGATGCGTTTTATCACAAGGCCATTGAACTAGGCGCCACCTGCGACGGCGAACCGGGGCAGCGTATTCCGGATATGTTCTACGGCGCCTATGTGCGCGATCCGGACGGCAACAAGGTCGCGTTCTTCGAGTTCGGCTAAGTGTGGAACGCCACCGCCAGGCCCAAACGACGAAAAAGCAGAGCATAAATAACCACCTAAGGCTATTTTAGTGACGGTACGGAAATGGTCAGCCTCGGTGTAGGTGCAGTAACCAAGGTCTGAGACGCTCAAGTGTCTGTTTGACAACCCGCTGGCACCAGACCAAAATTCGAAACACATCCGCTTCTTGGCAACATGCGCCTCGCTCGACGAACCAGCAGGGGCGCGGCACCTCTGAAGCATTCGTATTGCAGGAGAACCAAGGCGCTTTCCCGCATCATGGAATATGGGGAAAGGACATACCCTCTGTGGCCAAAGCTCTACCGACAGTTGAGATCATTGAGGTCATCCGCCGCTCGGAACACGGGATTACCAAGCCTTTTATCTGCAGGGGTAACGATGACAACTTCTACTTTGTCAAAGTATTGGCGCGGGCCGGGACAGTCAGATCAAAGAATGGATTTCAGGGAACCTAGCGCTGCACTTCGATATACCCATTGCCCCATTCAACCTTGTCACGGTGCCGGAAGAAATTCTTGAGGTTTTACCAGCTGATCATGCACGAGCCCTGGGAGCAGGACCAGCGTTCGGTTCTCTTGAAAGGCGCGTTACTGAAATAACCTATCCTCAAATTTCGGAGGTTCCACTAGAGACTAGAAAAGCACTTCTGTGTTTTGACTGGTGGATATCAAACGGCGACCGGTGCTTTTCTGAGAACGGTGGTAATCCCAATCTGTTCTGAGAGCCTGGAAAGCGGGAACTGATCGTTATTGATCACAACCAGGCTTTCGACCCTGAGGTCACTGCTGACACGTTTTTCTGCGATCCTATTTTTAATGATGTAGCTGCGGACATTGCGGATGATTTGATTGAGCGTCAGATCTACACTGACAGAATGGCCGAAACTTCGTAACCAAGGAGTATCAGGAGCGGCTCATGGAGAAGGGTATCAAGCGTCTTCTGGAGCAAGAAAACCTTGGTAAGCGCTACCATAAGCGGAAAGTGCAGGACAATATTTACAGTGTCTCATTTCCGTTTGTCGAAGAGCTGAATCAAAAGGCCGTGCGAGTGATCAAACCCTTGTTTCTGGGCCAGGCTGATTCAACCGCGATTATCGAGCACGGTGGCCACTGGCGACTGAAAGTTGAACAGCTGCAAAAGCGCAAGTTACTCCATGGCCCGATTCTGTTTCCGGTTAAAGGGCCCGAAGATACCAAGGCGGGTGACCATCGCCATGAGGCGTTTGAAGAAACCTTGCATAGCCTTGAGGGTGCGGGAATACAGCTGGCCGCCTACGAGGAAAACCGGAAGATTCTCGATTTTGCTGCTCAGGCCCTCCACTGAGAGTGCTGCCCCTACAGCAACCCCTCAATCGGCAAAAATGAGAATATCGACACCAGCATCCGCTTGAACAGCCCGCTGCCGGGGTCGTGGCTGTGGCGGATTTCCTCTTCGCCGTTGCGCTCTATCCACTGTAAGTCGCCCTTTTCATCCAGCACGACTTCATAGGCCGTTATCCGAACCTGCTCCTCGAAGTGGTCTTCCATTACCTGCGCAAGCTCAGGGCTTTCGATCACAAACCCCAACTCGGTGTTGATGTGCACCGATCGGGGGTCGAAGTTGAACGAGCCCACAAACAGACTTTCTCCATCAATGGCAAACGTTTTGGCGTGCAGACTGGAGGAGGAACTGCCCATCAGGCTGCTTTGCAGCCCTTTCTCAACGGAGTTGGCAGACAGCTTGCGCAACTCGAAAAGCTGCACACCCGCTTCCAGCAGGGGTTTGCGATATTTCGCGTAACCGGCGTGCACCATGGCTACGTCGTTCGCTTCGAGAGAATTGGTCAACACCCGCACCTCAACGCCCTTGCGCTCCAGGTTGCGGAACATTTCCACGCCGGTTTTGGTGGGTATGAAGTAGGGGGAAACCAGAGTCAACGAGTGCCTGGGGTCGCCCATGGCCTCGGCCATTTGCTGGCTCAGAAGGCCTTTTTTCGGTTTTTTGCCAAGCACTTTGGCTGGGTCGTCACTAATCATGGAAACCGGTGCCCAGGTGAGCGCCAGGTCGCCCGCCAACAGGTCCTGCAGAAACGCAGACTGTTCGATTGCGCACACATATTGACTGGCCTCGGAACTGGCGTTGCAGGTTCTGGCGGTTTCCACCACTTTTGCCAGATCCTCCTCATCCGCCTCATCCAGAATGCTCGCGGCAGGGTATGCCGAGGCGCTGGACCAGTAACGATCAAAGTCAGTGGAAAGTTCCTGCACCACAGGGCCGATTGCCAACACATCCAGGTCCGCAAACAACGCGCCCTGACCAGCCCCGAAGTATTCATCGGCCACATTGCGCCCACCAATCACTGCGGCCTGGTTATCAACCGTAAAAGACTTGTTGTGCATGCGGTGGTTCAGCCGCTGAAAACTGGTGATGTAGCCAATCCATTTGGGGCTGCGAACCACAAACGGGTTAAACAGTCGAACCTCAAAGTTCGGGTGGGTATTCAACGCAGCCAACGCGTCATCCAGCCCGGAGATACCATTGTCATCCAACAACAGCCGAACCCGAACCCCACGCTCGGCGGCCCGGTAGAGAACATCCAGCAACATGGTGCCGGTGATGTCGTACTGCCAGATGTAATACTGCACATCCAGTGTGGCTTCGGCGCTTTCAGCCAACAGTGCCCGTGCGGCGAACGCGTCGTGGGGGTTTTGAAGCAACGCAACGCCACTCTTACCAGGATGTGCCTGTTCTAGCGGCGTAATGGCACGTCCCAGACGCGTATTTTCGGCCTGGTCGGGCGGGTAAGTGTAGCAGTTCCCCCGCCGATTTTTAGATTCTTACAAAGACTATAGCCACAGAGTGAAAACAGCTCTCCAACCTGAATGTCAATGTTAAATACTTAAAAATTCCGGAAATATTCTTTTTATACAACACTTTAGCGACCAAAGTCACAAACTGCAAAAAGTAACAGAATATTCATATGCCTTTTTTAACGGGCCACTAAACTGCGCTACATTCCTAATAACCAAGGGGTTTTTAAAGTGCGTGGACACAAATTAATAGGCATGCTGTGCGCCTTAATTTTGACAGGCTGTGGTGAAGATGGCGGCGACATCAGAGGATGGGCCAGCAATAAAAGCGAAGTGGGTAGCGACAACGTTCGAGAGGTTAGCGACAGCGGCGGAGGGGTTAGCGACACCGGTGGAGCGGGCAGCGACAGCGGCGGAGAGAGTGGTCCTGAGGCCTCGCCCCCGAACATTACTGGAAGTCCGGCACCCGCGGTCGCTGAGCTACCATACCATTACCAACCCGTGTTAAAAACGAGTGCAAAGACGTTGCAGTTCCGCGCCACAGGCCTTCCCGATTGGGCGAACCTGGATGCCGCTACCGGTGAAATCAGCGGCACACCTGGCGCGGACGACGTAGCGGCATACACCCCGTACACACTCACGGTTACATCTGATGCCGGCAGTTCCACTCAGGAACAGGCGCTGCGGGTTCTGCCCACAGATACTTACCTCGGCGATGCCAAGGTACTTGCGTTTGACGCCATTGATTACGAAGGCAATGAACGAACATTACGCAATGATCTGTCCGGCGGGCTGCTGAAGGGCCAGGTCACCTTTGCCCAATCCCATACGGTGAAGCCCCATAACAATTTCGTGAGAGACGGGGGCGACGAAACCCAAAGCGTGTACACGCCGAAACCGGTTGCCCTGCGCGATGCCTTGTTGCTGTTCACACCGGATACGCAGGACACTCCGATTACAGTTGAAGTCACGGCAACTCTCAACGGTGAGCCGGCCGGTCGCTTCGTTATGAACCATCCCAACGCGCTACCAAGATCGGATTACTCTGGCCCACGTCGCGTTGAATACTCTACCCACGCCTGGAATGTGCGGCTGCCCTGGAATCTGATGCGCAATGGCCTGTCCTTGACCTTTACCGTGAACGGCGATGCCCCCGACGCGCTGACCGGCCGGCTGGTTGCGTCCGACATAGATATCGGTGACGCCAGCCAGCTGGTATTCCAGTCTATTCGGCTTGGCATGCTGACCCATGTCGATCGGAACTGGAAGCATTTTACCTTGAATGATCCCGTTATGGCGGCTACTGATTACTTCCAGAACCTGCCCGTTTCGAAGCTGGTGATGGGTAGCTACGCCGATATGGAGCTGGACAAAGTTATTATTGCCGATGGCACGATTTACACCGACAAAAGCGACTACGACAACGCTAGCATCTACGAAGGCGACATGCGGGAAAACGTTGCAAAATCCCAGGTCAGCATCGGTATTAACCAAGCAAGCTATGGCGTTACCAGCAACAGTATGAATCAGTCTTATTTCCATAACTTCAAGCAAATAACCAACCACCACGCCTGGGGCAATTATCAGAATGGGCGTCAAGAGCATGGACTCAGTGGTGGCAACGGGGCAGGTACTGTAACCGCTACTTTGGGTAACGAAGCAAGCCACGAATGGGGACACGCCTACGGGCTTGGCCATTATCCAGGCGGCGGGCTTACCGAGGACAGCCGCTGGCAGCGCCACCATGCAGACAGTAGTTGGGGCTATGTTGCCTACCGAAATCGTATGCGTAGCAATTTCGAAAATAATAGCTGGACTGCGGAGGCCCAGCCTGTTGGCTCCCATTTCATGGGACGTATTCGGTACTACAAAGACGCCATGTCAGGTGGCTGGGGCAGTTCCCCATTCTCTGAATATACGTTTTATACCGGCTACTCGGCGCGCATTATCCAAAACGATCTGGCTGGGTTCCCCATTCCGGATGAAACTTACGAAACCGGCTATAAAAAGTGGGATACACAGGCCGGCCAATACGAAACCCATCAGTTCGAGGCCTGGCGAAACGTTCTTGCTCCGGTGAAAACCGGCGTGCCTGTCGCGACGGTTCTGGGCGGTTACGACCCGGATGGCACCAACGCGGTTATCTACCCGGTATTCCACGGTAACTACGGCAACGTGTTTGATTTGCCAGAGCCGGATATGTCCCGCACAACCGGTATCTGTTGGGTTGATGTACAAAATGCCAGTGGTGAGCAAACACGCATCGAAGTGGCCGCTCAACGCCATAACGGCGGCACCATTAACCAACTACACGTCAATCTGGAGGCGTCCTTCCGCCCTACAGAAGCAACGTTGACCTGCCGCCGCGATGGCACGGATATTGAGTTGACCAAAACAACCTTTGATGGCGAGATCCCGGAACTGCCCCCGGTGGCCATTGTGGGCCAGGAACACGGCTACGAGCAGCTTCGTGACCTCGAAATCGCGAAATTGAACACCGCACTGGAAGCCATCGCAGCCGACAGCGTGCCGGTATTGCCGACAGATGCACAACGTTGGCTTGCCAGTTACTCTGCGGCTGACATGGCGGATGGGCTGAGCGAAACAGCAAAGCCGGTTCTTGCTCGCATTCAGAACACCAGTGACACTGTCATGCGAGCGCAGGCTCTGGTCAACCAGCAAGAAGCGGAAGGCGCAGCGGCTAACGATATTCAGGCTTTG
>NZ_JBQDCO010000032.1:0-45046 GCF_052091845.1 Marinobacter sp.
ACTAGTCTGACGCGTGCTACTCAGCTGTAGAAGATGGGGTTGGTGGAGCGCTTACGTGGCTTTCAGATGGTTTTCAGCGGCGGACAGCCAATCCTCTACCTCATCAAATTTGTACTGACTCTGGGCCACCCAGGCGCGGAGCAGGGTGAAGGTCGGGTTTTCAGAGATAAACGACTGGGGCAGGGCATCCAGGCACTTCTGTAGCAGGCTGAACTGGCCTTCGGTAAAGAACTTTCGGCCATGTTCGTCCAGCACTTGCCGTATACGCTCCGGATCGGCGGCCGCTACGGCGTGCCTGGCGGCTTCCTCGGCGTGATTCAGCTCAAGCCAGGCATCGGTTGCGCGTTGGTGCAGTGAGCGTTGGTTCTCCTGGGTTGTGCAGGAGAGCAGGTGGCGCAGATACACTGCAAACAGCTGGTGGTAGCGGAACCACAGCCCGCCGTTATCCGCTGGCATGATGAAAAGGCCCATGGCCAGCAGGCTGTTGAGCAGGGACTGGCCATCGTTATCGTCCATCACCCGCATCACCATGGCGGCATTGAACCGGTCGAGAATACAGGTTCTGAGCAGAAAGCGGCGCTGCTGCTCGGTCAGGCTCTGGCCAACCAGTTCATCGAAGTACTCGAAGATGTGATGGTTTCCCAGTTCCAGTTGATCAACGAACTCACTGAACTCAACACTGGTATGGGACGACGCGGAAAGCAGTTGCAGTGCCGAGATCCAGCCTTCAACCCGTCGTACGGCCCGTTCGATGTGCTCACGGGACACCTCAAAGGGTAAACGCTGTTCCAGATAACGCTGAGCTTCATCGGCATCCAGAGCCAGGTGTTTGCTGGTGATCTCCGTCATCTGGCCCTTCATTCGCAATTGTGCGATGCCAAGTGGCGGCAGCGTCCGGGAAATGATCACCAGAGTCAGATGCGAGGGTAAATGCCGAAGCAGGAACCGCAGGGCCTGATGGATATCCGGATTACTGATCAGGTGGTAGTCGTCCAGTACCAGGTATAGTGGCTCCTCTTCCTGGGGCAGTTCGCCCAGCAGGTCGCTCAGGACGCTTTCAAGGGAATCGTAGCCGGCATTTCGCAACCGGCCGGGAACAGATAGCTCGGGGGCAACGGATTGGTTCAGCGTTCGCGCCAGGTAGGCGGCAAAGCGGCCCGGGTCGTTGTCGCTTTCTTCCAGCCGGTACCAGGCCGTTCTTGCCTCAAGGGCGTCAAGCCGTTCGGCAATACTGGTGGTTTTGCCGTAGCCCGCCGGTGCAGTAACCAGTAACAGGCTCACCGGCTCGGGGATGTGTAGCAAATCGTTGAACTTTTCTCTGGCCATCAGCCCCACCGGGGCAATGGGCGCTGTGGTTTTGGCGTCAACGAAGGTCAGTTCGGGGTTCAGTTTTGTTGTTGTCATTATCCTTGCCGCATGTATTGGCTGAGGGCCTGCTGTTGTTCATCGTTGATATACAGGCCCTGTTTGGTCCGCCGCCAGAGCAGATCCTCCGGTGTGATGGCCCACTCGTGGGTCATCAGATAATCCACCTCCCGACGCGACAGAGTGTCGGTAAACCAGTGGCCGAGGTCGTCTCTGTTCTGGCAGCCTTCCAGAATGTGGTAGCTGCTGGTGCCATAGCTTCGCACAAAGCGATGGATCACTGCATCTTCCAGCCAGGGGAAATCGGCCGCGAGTTCGATGGCCAGTTGTTCCTGCGTATCGAAGTCGCCGCCCGGCAGAACGGCCGTTCGCGTCCAGGAGCGGCCGGCACCGGGGAAATAGTGACTGACCTGATCGGTGACGGCTTCGGCCAGTTTCCGGTAGGTGGTGATTTTACCCCCGAATACCGAGATCAAAGGGGGCTGTCCGTCCTGATTATCAACCTCGAATGAGTAATCGCGAGAGGCGGACTGGGCGGTGCCGCCCTCGTCGTCCATCAATGGCCGGACACCGGAGTAACTCCAGACCACATCGGTGGCGGACAGTTGCCGGCGGAAATACTGGTTGACGATGGACAGCAGATAGTCGGTTTCCTCTGGGGAAATCCGTGCCTGCGACGGATCGCCCACGTAATCGACATAGGTGGTGCCGATCAGGGAGAAGCGATCTTCGTAGGGGATCACGAAGACAATGCGCTCGTCCTGATTCTGAAGGATATAGGCTTCGGTATCCTGGTTGAGCCTGGGTACGACGATGTGGCTGCCCTTGACCATGCGAATCTGCTTGGGCGCTGGCATAGACAGGCTTTCACCGAACAGGCTGCTGACCCAGGGGCCGGTGGCGTTAACGACCACCTTGGCGCGGATATTGTACTGCTTGTCCCGGTGATCGTAGAGGAAGAGGCCGGTACGGATCATCCACGCCGGTCGCAGATGGGGCTGATGGGGCAGGCGAAAACGCATGGGCCACATGATGTGGGGTGCATTTCGTAGCAGGGCCTCCCGCTCACCGAGTGCTTCCCTGACCAGCCGGAATTCGTAATGCTCCAGGTAGCGCAGGCCGCCGTGGATGAGTTTGCTGCTGCTGGACGAGGTGGCGGAGGCAAGGTCGTTCATCTCGCACAGAACGACCTGAAGCCCCCGGCCTGCGGCGTCCATGGCAATCCCGGTGCCGTTTACGCCTCCCCCGACCACCAGTACATCGCATTGAGTGGGGGGAGTGTGAGGGTTGCCTGAAACCAGTCCTTTGCTATTTGCCACTGCCTGAGTGCTCCTGATAATCGCCCATAACGCCTGTGATGGAACGATTATCAGGAAACTGCCTGGCCTGGTAAAGCGACCCGGTCACAGGCGGGTGGGCTTACCTGCCTCTTTGCGGCGCTGCTCCCACTCTTCGCGGGTTTGTGCGGCTTCATCACCGGGCAGGAAGTCGATAATCTCGAAGTAATCAGAGCTGAACTGGTCTGCCACCACGGTTTCACGGGGTTTGATCCGGACGACGTAGACGGTCTGGACATTCTGGTGGTCGAACTCGCGCCAGTACTGTTCATCTTTCAGGAAGCTGTAGCGGTGCCCCTCAAGGGCCCGGATAACGGCGTCTGTGTTGGTACTGCCGGCCCGTTCTACAGGCTTGCCATTAATGCCTCTTAGGCTTGGCACACTCACTATATAGTCACCACCTGGAATTAGTCCGCCGTCCGGGTTGAGTGTGAGAGTTGTACCGTCAACCTCAGCGTTTAGCCCGTTCCCTACTGTTGTTTCGCCATCTGAAGTGCCGCCAGGACCTGAGAGAGAAACCCCGTCTGCCACTGAATCCGGGTCCAGAGGCTTGTCGAAGAACAGAATCACCGGGTCGCCCGGGCGTTGCATGGATTGACGAGTATCAGGAATAGCATCCTCATCACCAGGCATCCAGCTCACCAGGCTTGGGCCGGTTCTATCTATTTCTCTCAGGTCGTCCGCATCAAGAGCGGAATCTATATCCGTCGCCGCTTCCAGATGGAATGCGATGGTGGAATCGGTGTATTCCTGGCCCAGCAGTGCCGGCTCAACCATGCCAATGGCATCGATGGTGAGCACGCCATCCCGTACCAGTGCAATACCGCGTAGCTCCACACCCATCAGGTCCTGAGATAGCGCAGCGTTAGGCTGGCCTTCTTCGGCGTTCATGGATACATCCATGAATAGCGTGATCTGGCGCGGTGCGCTCGTGTCATTGGTGTAAGGGTTCGGGCTCATGTACCCAGACGCATCTGAGAGCATGGTGACTTTGATGTCGCCCGTGGTTTGTAACTCACCTGTTGCTGCATCCAGTACTGGTACTTTGCCACCCACCAACACATCCAGGCTGGTGCTGGATAGCACGCTACCTTTGGGGATTCTGAGCGGCAGGGCTTCGTTATCTTCAAATGCGGGGGCATAAGCGAGTTCCGCAAACATGTCGCCGGTTTGCTGGGACGGACCAGCTTTACCCTGGAGCACGGAGTTCAAAGTAACGCCGTTAATGGGCTGGCCATTCAGTATGGACTTGGTGGCAGCCTCTTCAGACATGCCGTTGGCAAGGCCAGAGTCGGTTGCTGACTGCTTGAGAACAATCGTTGGGCCTGTATCCCTTGGCGTGTACTCAAGTTCTTCAGGACCCTTGTATTCGACATCGGGGCTTGTAAGGCTCGTCAGGTTCTTAAGCTTGAGCGTATAGGTTTCGCCACTATTCAGAATGTCGTTTTTGCTACCGCACTGGGTTTTCTCCGGCGTAACACAGGGGTCTACGGTTATGCGATTGCCTTTAACAAGCACTGTAGCGGGGACAGTTTGACCGTCTTGGTCCAGAAGCTTGATTGAACCACCACGTTCTTCTGAGTCCCACTCCGGGTGAACCGGCTGGGTCAGGATAAGACGGAACGTGGAGAAGTTCATTGCACTGAAGGGAGAATCCTCTCCGTCGCTAGCAGGTATCTGCTGGGCAATTTTAAAGACATCGTCTGTTTCAGCCAGCTCGGCAACACTGGAGTAACTGCCTCGAGTGTTGAAATGGATGTCTGAATCGTCAAGGTTGCCTGGTATGCTAATGGAGCGATTGCCCGCTGCTTTGAGCGGCTCATCAAAGGTAACCGAGTATTTGGATGCTGTTTGCAGCACGCCATCTGTAGTTAGTTTCAGGCTTTTTCCGCCATCAATCTTTTCAATGCCGAAATCGATGTCTTCATCACCGGATATCAGGCTTATTTTGTTCTTCAGGTCTGCTTTTTCTTCCGTTAGCGCATCGGAAAACCGGAGAACTATGTCTGCTTCAGGGCTGACATCCATCTGCCCATCTGCGGGATAGGAATAAATCACCGAGCCAGGTGCGGCTTTCGGGTTTACGCTTTGCTCATCGCCACCACAGGCTGCAAGCAGCAGGGCGGGAACCAGTGCCAGGGTCTTGTTGTACTTCATGGCAAACTTCTCCTCAGAACTTCAGGGTAACTGAGCCGCTGATAACGTGGACATCGCCGTCTGCTGTTACGCCGGTATCCGTCACATTCCCGCTGGAGTCAGTTTCTACCAGAGTAAAATCTCGCTCCTGCAGCTGCTGATACTGGTAACCTAAATCGAAACGAACAGGGTAGGCCAGCAAGCGTGTGCGGTCGTAGGTGGCGCTAACACCCAAACCAACCACAATTTTGTCGGTATCCAGGTAGTTGATTTCGGGGTTGCGCGTGGTCTTCAGTAGTGACTCTTCGTAAGCCACGCCGCCTCGCACGGAAAAGTTTTTGTTAAGGTCAAATTCAGCACCCAAGCGCGGCACGATTGTGTCATCAAACTTTATGCGGTCGGCAGCGGGAATGGTTGATTGATTTTTGATGGTGTCGCCTTTGAATTCTTCAGACAGTTCAGACCAGTTCTGCTGCTCAACACTGCCACCAATGCGCCAGTTATCGCCTTGGTACTGTGCACCGAAACCGAAGGTTTCTGGCTGGAAAGAATCGATGGTGGATACCACAAGGCTAAGGCCCGGGTCGGGAATGGTTTGTGTTACAAGAATATTTGAATCAACCGCGGTAGATGCAGACGATTTGGTGCGATAGGTAAAAGCGGTTTCCCAGCCTTGTAAAAAGCAGTTGCTTTCAGGGCAGAAGGTGCTGCCGAGATCAATGGTGGTGCCAATAATGGTTTTAATTTGTGGCTCGGCATTCACTGCCAGGCGTTCGCGGCTGGTGTCTCCGCCAAGTGTGGATACGGCGGTGAGGTTAGCGGTTGCATCCAGAGTGATGCGGGCAGATACACCCAGGGATATGCCGCGCCAAATTGGGGTGGCGCCGCCGATGTTCAGGAACAGAGGTTCTTTGCCATATTGCAGAAACTGGCCAGTGTCTGACGTCTGCGAATCGAAGGCCAGCATCTCTTTACCGTACTTTTTTTTTAACGCCGGCAATGAAGCCCAGATAAATCGGGTGATCAAAGCGGGTAAGGGAGCCCAGGTTGGTTTTCATTCCGATCAGTACGTGCTGGCTGGGGGAGTTGGAAACCACGTCGCTATTAGCATTAGGGTTTGCCGACCGTAATTCCTGCTCAGCATGCAGAAGGCCAGAGGTTAACTCACCGCGATCGTCGCGGGTAAGTGAGGCCGGGTTGTAGTAGGTTGCAGATACCTGTTCATTAAACATGGAGAGGGACTGAGCGGTCGCGACGTCTATGGGCATTACGCCATAGGTTGTGCCAATGTTACCCATGCTGGCGGATGCGAGGCTACCCAATCCGGTTGAGGTGGTGGCAACGGCAAGCGTGAGTGCCCGTACTGCAAAACGGGGGGAACCGAACATGGATGTGACTCCTGTTGTTTTTGTCTTTGGTGTGGCTCGAGCATATTAATGCGCCACTCTTTTAGGTATTTGTACTACTGCGATCGAGTGTAACGACCTTGTCTTTTGGGAGCGTTGGCCTTGGAGACACGGGAATTCGTCGAAAGGAACACTTCCATGTTTGCGGAGTAAAACTACATTCTGGTGCGGGGGCTAAGGGAAGGAGTAGGTACTTTGCCAGCGGCAAGACACAGGGCGGGAGTGCCGCCCTGTGTCTTGCAGATCGCTGTTATTGCGGTTTGTTACCGTGTTTCAATGTTGCCTTCTTCGTCGGAGATAACAATCTCCACGCGGCGGTTTTGTTGCCGACCGGCGGAGGTGTCGTTACTGGCCACGGGATAGGCCTCGCCGTAACCTTTGGTTTCCACGCGGCTGCGCTCAATGCCTTGCGATAAGAGTGCGTCCCGGACAGCTTCAGCCCGGCGCTCCGAAAGTTTTTGGTTGTATGAGTCTTTGCCTGTGCTGTCGGTGTAGCCTTCCACGCGAACCCTTCTGTCTTCATACTCACGCATAAATTGCGCAAGGCGCCCGGTGGTCTGCTCTCCTGACGCTTTCAGGTCGGCTTTGTTCAAATCAAAGAGGACATCGCCAAGGGTGAGTACCATGCCACGATCGGTGCGTTCAGCCTGCAACTCTTCCATTCTTTTGCGCAGCATTTCGGCTTCATTTTGGGCCCTCGCGGCTTCCCCGGATTGTTTCTCCAGCATGAGTTTGCGGCGACGCTCTTCCGCAGACTCAACCTGTTTCTCCAGTCTGGCTCGCTCGCCTTGTTGTTCGGCGATTTGGGCATGGCGGTTTGCCAAATAGGCGGCGTGCTCAATACGTTGGGTATCTTTGCCGTCTTTCAGCAGTGATTCTGCCCGGTCGAGCTCCTTTTTTGCGCTACGCATGTGGCTGTCGCCACTGCGGGCAACGTCCGGATCGTTTTTGATTTTGGCGTAGGAGGCTTGTGCCTCGTTTACCATTGCGTTGTCTGGAGGTGTTGTGGCGCAGCCGGCGATCAATACTGACAAGGCCATAGCCGTGCCCAATGTTATGTTGCGTTTGTTCATAACGGTCTCCTTTCGAGATTAGGGCGTTTATTGGTCTTGGTTGATTTTCTGGCGAAGAGATTCAATGTTGTCATTGATCTCCTTCACAGCCTGTCTCGCTTTGGCCGTTTCAGAGCGAGCATCAGCCAGTTCAGCGTCAACGGAAGCCTGCTCCAGAAGGCGTTCAGCATCGATGTATTTTTTCTGCTCAATCAGGTCCTCCGCATCGGATATCTTGTTTTGAGCATCGTTGAGAAGTATCGGCTCATACTCCCGCGCATCGGCAGCAACAGCCTGTTGAAGGGAGTTTTCAGCGGTATTCAGATCTGCGTCTGGCCGCTCTCCAGAGCTGGCGCAGCCGCCAATGGTAAGGGCTACACCAGCAATGCTGGCGATGTATAGCATTGATTTATACTTGTTCATGCATGATCTCCTCTCAGCGGTTTATAAGCTCTGCAGGAAAGCGTTGTCTGCACGAAACCATCCTGCCGCCAGGATTGACGGACTCGTATGAACGGCGACATGTGCCGTAAAACTTCGGAGTGCCATGCGCACCTTACCTTAAAGCTTAGCAGCCAGCTGGCAATCAACCATGACTCACTCGCAATAAATCTTGATCAGAGAGTTGTGAAAGAGGAGTCTGTTGTTGCTGTCAGTAGTTTAAATTACTGAAAATATTCACAATATTCTGCTAAGAAGTTGTATGAATAAGTGGTCACTATATTTGCTGATTTGGGTATGAATATGTGGCCGCAGCTGAACGCTGGGTATTTGGCGGTATAAAAAAGCCCCGAAAACCTTACGGCTCGGGGCTTTGTATGGTGGGCCTTGCTGGACTTGAACCAGCGACCAATCGATTATGAGTCGACTGCTCTAACCAACTGAGCTAAAGGCCCTAAACGGTTGTTTCTGCTTGCAAGTGGTTGGGATTTAACCGCTCCCTGCAAAGAGGAAAGTAAAGCGGGCGCCAGTATACCGATGAGATACCGTGCCCGCCACTATTCTTGCGATTTATCCTTGGTTTCCCTGGTCGTCAATAAAGCCGCGCAGGTGGTCGGAGCGAGAAGGGTGGCGCAGTTTGCGCAGAGCCTTTGCTTCGATTTGGCGAATGCGCTCACGGGTAACATCGAACTGCTTGCCGACCTCTTCCAGTGTGTGGTCGGTATTCATTTCGATACCGAAACGCATGCGCAATACTTTGGATTCGCGAGCGGTGAGGCCAGAGAGCACAGAGCGGGTCGCTTCGCGCAGGCCTTCGGCCGTTGCAGAATCCACCGGCGAAAGCGCCTGAATGTCTTCAATAAAGTCGCCCAGGTGGCTGTCTTCGTCGTCACCAATCGGTGTTTCCATGGAGATCGGTTCTTTGGCGATCTTCAGTACTTTACGAATCTTATCTTCCGGCATCTCCATACGCTCGCCCAGCTCTTCCGGAAGAGGTTCACGGCCCATTTCCTGAAGCATCTGGCGGGAGATACGGTTGAGCTTGTTGATGGTCTCAATCATATGCACCGGAATACGAATGGTGCGCGCCTGGTCCGCAATAGAGCGGGTGATGGCCTGACGAATCCACCAGGTGGCATAGGTAGAGAACTTGTAGCCACGGCGGTATTCAAACTTGTCTACGGCCTTCATCAGGCCGATGTTGCCTTCCTGTATCAAATCCAGGAATTGCAGGCCGCGGTTGGTGTATTTCTTGGCAATCGAGATAACCAGACGCAGGTTCGCTTCAACCATCTCTTTTTTGGCGCGGCGGGCTCTCGCTTCGCCAATGGAGACGCGACGGTTGATTTCCTTGATATCTGCTACGTCGAGGTCTACTTCAGTTTGCACATTCATTATGCGTTTCTGAAGACGAACGATTTCGTCCATGCGCTCGTTGATCGCAGCAGCGTAGGGCTTTTTGCTTTTGGCGATTTTTGCGCCCCATTCCTGGTTTGCTTCATTCCCCGGGAATGATTTGATGAAATCCTTGCGCGGCATTTTGCATTCGCGAACACAGATTTTCAGGATGGCACGTTCGTTTTCGCGCACCAATGCGTTGGTAGAGCGAACCACATTGACCAGTTCGTCAAACGCCTTGTTGCCAAGTTTGAATGGTGCGAAAACCTTTCCCAGTTCATTAAGTGCTGCTTGAGTCCTTTTATCTGCCCGACCATGCTTTGCCAGTAAGTCTTCGGCGACTGAGAGTTTTTCCTTGAGAAGCTCGAATCGCAGGCGGGTCTCTTCAGGATCCGGGCCGCTTTCCTGCTCTTCTTCCTCTTCGTCCTCGCTGTCTTCAGCCTTCTCTTCTTCTGTTTTCTCCGGCTTTGGAGGTGGAGCCGGCATGAAAGGCTCAGCGCCATCCGGGTCCAGGAAGCCAGTTACGATATCGCTGATGCGGCCTTCGTTTTCGATAATGCGATCGTAGGCCTGGATGACGGTGCCGGCAGTACCGGGAAAGTGAGCCACGGCTGCCATGACATCCCGAATGCCTTCTTCGATGCGCTTGGCGATGACAATTTCGCCTTCACGGGTCAGCAGTTCCACCGTGCCCATTTCGCGCATGTACATGCGAACCGGGTCAGTGGTGCGACCGGCATCGGATTCCACGGCAGCAAGAGCAGCCGCGGCTTCTGCGGCGGCTGCTTCGTCGGCAGTGGAATCGCCGTCAGTCATCAGGAGGGTATCGGCATCCGGAGCCACTTCTGACACCTGAATGCCCATGTCGTTGATCATGCGAATGATATCTTCGACCTGATCCGGATCGGCAATGTCTTCCGGGAGGTGGTCGTTCACCTCGGCGTAAGTCAGGTAGCCTTGCTCTTTGCCCCGTGCGATAAGGTCTTTCAAACGTGATTTCTGCGAATTGCCTGACATAGACACCTTGTGAACTCGCTTAAATAAGAAAAAATTAAACAGCCATTATAGCTGTCGCTCTAATGCTCTGCCACCGGATGGTTAGATGGTGATCAGTGCGCTAAGTTTCAAGTGCTGCTAATCCGGAGTTCCACCGCTTAGCTCTCGCAGCTCCTGCCGTTCCTCGGCAGTTAAGTTTGCGAAGTTGCGTAAAAGTAAGGCCAGCCTTTGCTGCCTTGAGGCTTCCTCGTTGGGGCTAAGCAGTTCTCGTGCCGCGGCCAGCGTGCTTTCCCGGGTTGGGATGTGCTCAATGCCGTCAAACAGATTGTAGAACTGCTCGCGCACCTGGCTATCCAGTGCCAGCGCGGTTATAAGTGATTTCCGATCCCGTATTTCACGCTTCAGAATAAAGGCGGCAAATTTGCCGGCCTGGTTATACTGGCGAGAACCCTGTGCCAGTTCTGTCACCTCGCTGGCCAAGTCTGGCGCCTCAAGTAAGGCTAGACACAAAATGCTGTCTTTGCTCAGCTTTACGTCTATACGGTCTTCTGTAACACGGTCTCGTTTGCCACCCTTCCACTTGTTCCATTGTTGGGGCTGGCGGTTTTGCCACTGATTGCGGCCTCCGCATAAGCGGAGCATTTCGTGCCACATGGCATCCCGCAGGGTGCTTTTGGGCATTTTGTTCAGCAGAGGTTCGGCTCTGGCTCTCAGTTCGCCGCGGTGCTCTGGTAATGTTAAATCCAGGCCTTCGCTTTTGCGGTCAAATAAATACCGCGAGAACGGGGTGGCGCTGTCAACACGTTTCCGGAATGCCTCGGAACCTTCCTTGCGCACCAGTGTGTCTGGGTCTTCGCCCTCAGGGAGCATTAAAAACTGCAGATGCAACCCATCTGCCATGAGCTCCAGAGCGTTATCCAATGCTCGGTCCGCTGCTTTAAACCCGGCTTTGTCGCCATCAAAACAGAACACAGCGTGCCGTACCTGTTTTAACAGTGCGGCCAGACTGTCCTGGTTTGTGGCGGTTCCCAGGGTTGCAACGGCGTAGTGAATGCCGTGCTGAGCCAGGGCAATCACATCCATGTAGCCTTCTACCACGAGCAGCTTGTCCAGCTGCCTTACGGCTTGCTTTGCTTCAAACAGGCCGTATATTTCCCGGCTTTTATGAAATACATTCGACTCTGGAGAGTTGATGTATTTTGCCTTGTCGTCGCCGAGTGTCCGTCCGCCAAAAGCGATGGTTTTGCCTCGGCTGTTGCGAATAGGGAACATTACCCGGTTTCGAAAAAGGTCCCGGGGTTTGCCGTATTTGTCAGACACGGTGCCGGTCTCGATGAGCGGCCCTTGTAATTCCTTATTGGCGGCATCAAACAACAATGTACCCGCGGCCGGTGCATAACCTACCTGGTACTGCTGGATAATGCTGTTGTCTAGCCCCCGCTGCTTCAGGTAATCGCGGGCGTAGGTACCTTGCTCGCCATGAAGCGCTGACTGGTAAAAGCGGCTGGCGAAATCCAGCGCGTCGGTCAGCGTTCTCGCTTGCTGAATTTCCTGTTTGGCGGCTTGGTCGTAAGGTACTTCCAGTCCGGCTCTGCGAGCCAGTTCTTCAACCGCCTCTGTAAAACCCAGGCCCTCGAACTCGCGTATAAAGCTGATGGCGTCACCATGGGCGCCACAGCCAAAGCAGTGATAAAAGCCTTTATCCGGCCTTACGTTGAATGAGGGTGTTTTCTCATCATGGAACGGGCAGCATGCTTTGTAGTTGGCTCCGGCTTTTTTGAGCGTAACGCGTGAGCCAATCAGTTCTGCCAGATCCAGTCGGTCGAGCAGGTCTTCCACAAAGCGTTGGGGGATCAGTCCGCTCATATTGGCTCCACATCAGGCCCGCAACGCAAGAGGGCCAACAGCCAAAAATGCCGCCGAAGCCAGGCCCCGGCGGCATTTTGTGGTCGCTCTGTGCAGCCTGTGGCTGAACAGGCAATCAGTGCTTTGCAGTCAAGCGGCGTCTGGGATAACTCAGTACAGACGCTCGAACTTGCGCTGTTCCCGCTGAAGCTTCTTGAGATGACGCTTAACGGCAGCAGCTGCTTTGCGCTTACGGACGGCTGTGGGCTTTTCATATTGCTCACGACGACGTACTTCGGAAAGTACACCTGCCTTTTCGCAAGAGCGCTTGAAGCGACGCAGAGCTACGTCAAACGGTTCGTTCTCTTTCACTTTAACAGCTGGCATTCGACAATCACCTACCTGATAGATTCGGTTTCATTTAGATGCGCATCTGGCGGTGCCAGACTGGCTCGATCCCTGATCAAATTGGCTAAAACTCGACCAGTTCGTAATTTAGGGCGGCAATCATACCGCTTGAATCCCCGCAAGGTCAATGTTTGTTCTACGAAACTGTCTGTGAGTTTCGGGTTTCTGCTAAAATACGGCTCGTTTATTCATTTACGCCAACCTGGGTGGCCAGATTATATGTTGATTCTGGGTATTGAAACTTCCTGTGATGAAACCGGCGTGGCGCTGTTCGACACTGATAAAGGGCTTTTGAGCCACGCGCTGTTTAGCCAGATAGACATGCACGCCGACTATGGCGGCGTGGTGCCGGAGCTGGCGTCCCGTGATCATGTTCGTAAACTGTTGCCCCTGTGTGACCAGGTGTTGGCAGCAGCCGGGCTTGCCCGTAAGGATATAGATGGCATTGCCTACACCGCCGGCCCCGGTTTGATTGGTGCACTAATGGTGGGTGGCTCTGTGGCCCATGCGCTGGGATTTGCGCTTGATATACCTGTGCTTGGCGTGCACCACATGGAGGGCCATTTGCTGGCACCGATGCTGGAAGACAACCCGCCGGCTTTTCCATTTGTGGCGTTGCTGGTTTCGGGTGGGCATACGCAGCTGGTGCGCGTAGACGGTATTGGCGAATACGAGATGCTGGGCGAATCAGTAGATGACGCCGCAGGTGAGGCCTTCGACAAAACCGCCAAAATGTTGGGACTGGACTACCCTGGCGGGCCTCGGGTGGCAGCTCTGGCGGAGAAAGGAGAACCTGGCCGATACCGCTTTCCCCGACCTATGACAGACCGGCCAGGGTTGGATTTCAGTTTCAGTGGCTTGAAAACGTTTACGCTCAACACGGTAAATGCGCAAAAGAAAACAGCCACTGGCCTAACGGATCAGGCCTGCGCTGACATTGCGTTAGCGTTTGAGACGGCTGCAGTGGACACATTAGCCATCAAGTGTCGGCGCGCTTTGGAGCAAACTGGCTGCGACCGCCTGGTGATCGCTGGCGGGGTAAGTGCCAACAAGCGGCTGCGCGCAGGCCTTGGGAAAATGGCTGAAAAACGAGGTGCCCATGTGTTTTATGCCCGCCAGGAATTTTGTACAGACAATGGCGCGATGATTGCCTATGCCGGTGCCCAGCGTATGAAAGCAGGGCAGCGTGACGGTGAGAAAATAATGGCGGTGCCCAGGTGGCCCATGCATACGTTGCCTCCACTCACCAAGGCTCGGCTGGATGGTCTTATAGATTAGCCACCTTGCTGGCTAAAGGCCGGTTTCGCGTCCCTGTGCAAGCCGAATCAGGTTGTTTCGGTGCCGCACGACAATCAGGATTGCCAGCAGGCCAAACAGGGGCAGGTGATCTGGCTCTATCAGTGCGCTGATAACTGGCCCGCATACGATGGCTATTACAGAAGCCAGGGCAGAGATGCGCCAGCGCCATAGTAACAATAGCCACAAAGCGGCCATGACGAAGGTAGTGAGAGGCGCCAGGGCCAGGCCAGCTCCCAGCGCAGTTGCAACGCCTTTCCCCCCTTTGAAGCGGTAGAACGCCGGGATCATGTGCCCGGTAACTGCGCACAGGGCGATCATCGCCTGAACCAGCGGGGATAATCCTGTTTGGTGGGCCAGCCAAACAGGGAGCCACCCCTTGGCGGCATCCAGGGCCAGGGTGAGCAGAGCGGGTAGCCAGCCACCGGTTCTGTATACGTTGGTGGCGCCCGGGTTTCCGGAGCCCTGTGCACGAGGGTCGGGCAACCCGAAGAGTTGGCAAATTGGCAATGCAAACAGCACCGAGCCCGCCAGATAAGCAGCCATACATAGCAAAACGGTTACTATCGGATCACTCAGGGCCATTTGCGAGCTCGGAGACAAAGACGTGTCAGGGTTATGTGTGCGAAAATGCCGGCCTTAAATAGACAGGCTGGTGTGATTACAGTATCCACAGTTTGTAGGTTATTCAATCAGCAGAATGTGGGATTGTCCCGGGAGTTCCCTTGGCAGACTTTGTTTTGATCGAAGGCCTGGTTGTAGAGACCGTGGTGGGTGTCTATGACTGGGAGCGCAACGTCACTCAGGCGCTGGTTGTGGATCTTGAGATGGTTTGGGATAACCGCATTCCTGGTGTGTCTGACGATGTGTCAGATGCATTGGATTATGCCTTGGTCAGTGAGCGTGCAGGGCGATGCCTGAAAGAGCTCAAACCTAAATTGCTTGAGCATGGTGCCGAGGTTCTGGCGAAGATGTTGCAGCAAGAATTTGGCGTTAGCTGGCTTCGACTTACATTGCGCAAGCCCGGAGCTGTACCTGCCGCCCGGTCTGTAGGCGTGTGTATAGAAAGAGGAACCCGCTAATGCCCGGGCAGGTTTCAGTGTATATCGGCATTGGCAGTAATATCGACAGGGAGCGATATGTTTGCGCGGCCCTGGATGCCCTGGCTGGCTGGTTTGGGGAGCTGAGTATTTCCCCGGTGTATGAAAGTGAGGCAGTGGGATTTGACGGCGCGCCGTTTCTGAACCTGGTGGTCGGCGTGAAAACAAGCTTGTCTGTGGGTGAATTGTCAAAGCAATTCAAGCGGCTGGAGGTGGACAATGGCCGCTGCCCGGACGCCCTGAAATTCAGTGAAAAAACGCTGGACCTTGATATTTTGACCTACGGCGAGGCGGTAGGCCGGTTGGACGGCGTTGAATTACCAAGGGCCGAGATCATCAAGAATGCCTACGTACTGCGCCCGCTGGCGGAACTTGCCCCTACCGTGAAACATCCTGTGTGCCGGAAAAGTTATCTGGAACTCTGGCAGGCACATTGCACCGGCCAGAAACTTTGGCCGGTGGACTTTTATTGGCAGGGGCGATTGATATCACAGGCGGTTGGCTGAGCAGAATAGCCTGATCAGGTTGTCCGTAGCGCTGTCGCTTGCTTCATCTGCTGTGTTTGAATGCAGGAGCCTTGGCAAAATATCCTGGCCAAGCTGCTTGCCCAGTTCTACGCCCCATTGATCAAACGAATCAATATCCCAGATCACACCCTGCACAAAAGTGCGATGTTCGTACAATGCGATCAGCGCGCCCACGGTTTCCGGTGTCACCTTTTTCATTATCAGCGTGTTGCTGGGCTGATTGCCGGGGACGGCTTTGTGTGGTGCCAATCGCTCAATATCTGTATCGCTCGCGCCAGCCGCCGCCAACTCGGCTTTCGCCTCTTCTAAAGTTTTACCCTTCATCATCGCCCGGGACTGCCCCAGGCAGTTGGCAAAAAGGTCGGCGTGATGGGTGGCGACCGGATTATGGGTTTGCAGAGGAATGATGAAGTCTGCTGGAACCAACCGGGTGCCCTGGTGAATCAGTTGATGGTAAGCATGCTGGCCATTGGCGCCGACGCCGCCCCAAATGACCGGCCCTGATTGATATTCCAGGGGCTCCCCGTGCTGGCTTACCCGTTTGCCGTTACTTTCCATATCCAGCTGTTGCAGATGGTCAGGCAAGCTGCGCAGGTAGTGGTCGTAAGGCAGTATGGCGTGGGTTTGCGCGCCCCAGAAATTGTTGTACCAAACACCCAGCATGGCCATAACAACGGGCAGGTTCTCGTTCAATGGGGCGTCGCGGAAATGGGTGTCCATGGCGTGGGCCCCGGCGAGAAGTGCCCGGAAGTTGTCCATGCCGACTGTGAGCGCCACCGGCAGGCCTATGGCGGACCAAAGAGAATACCGGCCGCCTACCCAGTCCCACATGGGGAACACATTGTCGGGACCAACGCCAAAGTCACAGGCGGCGACCGTATTGGCTGTCACCGCTATAAAATGGTTGGCAACCGCTTGCCTGTTGCCGCTGCGCTGAACCAACCATTCACGGGCGACGTGGCTATTTTCCAGAGTTTCCCGCGTGCCGAAGGATTTCGACTGAACCAGAAACAGTGTGGTTTCAGGGTTGATCTTTGCCAGCGTCTCGCAGATCTCTGTGCCATCAATATTGGCTACGTAATGGCAGTTGAGGCCGGATGACTGGTATGGCTGCAGTGCTTCAGACACTAATTTGGGGCCCAAAAAGGAGCCGCCTATGCCAATGCTGACCACATCGGTAAACGCTTTTCCGGTATAACCGGTGCGCGACTGGTTCAGTACTCCCTGCACAAAGGTGTCCATACGGGCCAGTGTCGCGTTTACTTCTGCGACCACATTCTGGCCATCAATTGAAATAGTGTCGGTGCCAGGGTTGCGCAATGCCGTATGCAGTGCCGGGCGGTCTTCGGTCTTGTTTACTTTGTCCCCGCGAAGCAAGGCCGTTCTGCGCTCTTCCAGTTTGCAGCTGCGGGCCAACTGCATCAGCGCCTCCAGAACTTCATCGGTCAGGCGGTTTTTGGAGAAATCCAGAGACAGCCCCGCACCGTCGATGAAATAACGTTTTGCTCTTTCGGGATCGTCTGCAAAAAGAGCTTTCATGGGGCTGTTCTGAAGGCTGTCCCGAAGGGCTACTAGCGTTTGCCATTCGGGCGAGGTGGTCAGTGCTTTGCGTGGCGAGTTCATCAGAGAGTCCTTTCCTGGTGGGTAGGCGCAATGCCTCAGCGAGTGATGGAGATATTATCAATCAGCCGGGTGGTGCCAAGGTATGCAGCTGCCAGCAGCGTTATATCGCGGTCTTCGGGCGTGGCCGGTTTCAGGGTCTGACTATTTGCAATATTGAAGTAATCCAGTCGCAGGCCGGCATCGCGCAGTTGGTCGCCTGCTTCTTGCGCAAGCATCTGTAGGTCGCCGTGTCCGTTGGTTATCTTCGTGGCGGCGGACTGGAGTACCTGGTAAATAACCGGGGCGGTTTTGCGCTCATCATCGGAGAGGTAGCCGTTGCGAGAGCTTTTGGCCAAGCCGTCTTCTTCACGAATAGTCGTTGCGCCAATCACTTCAACCGGCATCATTAGATCCCGTGTCATCTTGCGGATAACCGCCAGCTGTTGGAAATCTTTCTCGCCGAACACGGCGAAATCGGGCTGAATCATATTGAACAGCACAGACACTACCGTTGCAACACCTTCAAAGTGCCCGGGTCGGCTGGCTCCGCAGTGACCATCGCTGACCTCCGGCACCACTACCCGGGTATGCCGTGCAAGGCCGTCTGGATAGACCTCTTCGGCAGAAGGAGCGAATACCAGGGTGTTGCCGGCTGCGTCGAGCTTCTCCTGGTCGCCAATCAGGGTTCGGGGGTAGGTGTCCAGATCCTCATTGGCGCCAAACTGCATCGGGTTAACAAAAATACTGGTGATCACAATATCTGCCGCTTCTGCAGCTTTGCGAACCAGTGAAATATGCCCCTCATGCAGGTTGCCCATGGTGGGGATCAGGCCGATGGTTTTTTCCTGCTGGCGATAACCGCGGAGGATGGCGCGCAGTTCTTTCAGTGAATGGACGGTTCTCATGCCTTGAACGTATGCTCCTCGGCGGGGAATGTGCGCTCACGCACTGCTTTTGCGTAGGCGGTAATGGCTTCCTGAATGGAGTCTGTCTCTGCCAGGAAGTTCTTTACAAAACGTGGTTTACGGCCGCTGGTGATGCCTAGCATGTCGTGCAGTACCAAAATCTGGCCGTCGGTATCGGCGCCTGCACCAATGCCAATAACAGGGGCTTTAACGGCTTGGGCAATGCGGGCGGCCAAAGGTGCAGGTACACATTCCAGAAGAATGATGTCAGCGCCGGCTGCCTCTAATTCGCAGGCATGCTCTATCATTTTCTCTGCTGCTTTTTCATCCCGACCCTGAACCTTATAGCCGCCAAACTTGTTAACGAATTGCGGTGTCAGGCCCAGGTGAGCACAAACCGGAACGGCTCGCTGGCTCAGCGCAGTGATGGTTTCTTTCATCCAGTCCGTGCCCTCAAGCTTAACCATGTGGGCGCCTGCCCGCATGAGCTCTGCGGCGTTTTCCAGAGCGGCATCTACCGTGCCGTAGCTCATGAATGGCATGTCTGCCATGATCAGAGAGCCCTGGTTGCCTTTGGCAACACAGCTGGTGTGGTACACGATTTGCTCCATGGTGACTGGCAGGGTGCTGTCGTGCCCCTGAAGCACCATGCCAAGCGAATCGCCAATGAGAATAACGTCTACTCCGGCTTCGCTGACTACCTGGGAGAATGTTGCATCATAAGAGGTGAGGGCGGAGAAGGCTTCGCCCTTTTGCTTATATTCCCGCAGGGTGTTGATGGTAACAGCCATAAAATCCTTGCCTTTAGGGTAGGTGGGCCAAGACCGCGCCGAAATAGCCGGCGTTAAGGTGCTAAGGGTAATCCGGAGGAGGAAGTCTGCGCAACTGGTTGTCTGGGCATTGTGACCTCAGACTGGCAATTGCAACACCGTCTGGCAGCGTCAGGTCGGGGTTTAGATCGAGTAACGGCTGAAGAACAAAGTCTCGGTAAGGGAGCTCTCGATGAGGGATGGTCAGCCGCTCGTCGTCGAGTGTTTGGTTGCCAAATACCAGAAGATCCAGGTCAAGTGTGCGCGGGCCCCAGTGCCTGTGTCGCTTCCGCCCGTGAGCTTGCTCAATCGACTGAAGCTGATCGAGCAGGGTATGAGGCGTAAGCTCAGTACTAAGCCATACCGCGCCGTTTACAAAGTCTGGTTGGTCCTGTGGGCCCACAGGACGACTGGCGTAAAACGGAGATTGTGCGATAAGCGTGGTTTGGGGCAGCACGGCTAACTCCGCGACAGCTTTGGCTAGCTGGGCCGCAGGTTCTTTCAGGTTACTGCCCAGTCCAATATAGGCGTCTGTTTGCATCAGGGTGCTGGCCGCTGTGCTGGTTTGCGGCGCCGGCGTTTTTTGGGCGCGTCGCTGGACAGCTCTGAAAGCATGCGCTCCTGCCCGCGCTCATCCAGGCGCTGAAACTCTGTCCACCAGTCACCGAGTCCCGGCTCGATTTCGCCGCAAGCCTCTCGAACCAGTAAGAAGTCGTAGGCGGCACGAAACCTTTGGTGGCTCATGGTTACAAAAGCCCGTTTACCCTGCCGGCGGGGCAGTCGCATCTGCAATTCCCATATTTCCTTCATAGGACCTGAAAAGCGCTTGGGTATCGAAGTTGCCTGAACCTGGCGGCCGATCACTTTGCCAATGGCGCCGTGCAGAGCGGGCTGTACCGGGTCGCCGTTATCCTGACGGTGGTTCCACTCCCGCTGCAGTGCGGGCCAGAGCATGGCGGCAAAAAGGAAATAGGGCGTGACCGACTTTCCCTGGGCAATGCGGGCGTCAGTGTTGCGCAGTGCCTGGCGAATCAATTCGTCTGGCTCACCGGCCTCAATGGCCCTGACGGTTTCCGGGAACAGTGGCGCAAGCAGATTGTAGCGGGTGAGAAGATCGTAGGTTGCCTCGCCATGGCCGGCTGAGAAAAGTTTGAGCACTTCTTCAAACAGCCGCGCCGGTGGAATGTGCGTCAGCAGCGGCGCCAGTTCCCCTATGGGAGCTTCGGTTTCCGGCTCTATTTCAAAGCCCAGTTTGGCGGCGAAGCGGATGGCGCGGAGCATGCGCACCGGATCTTCCCGGTAACGGGTTTCCGGGTCGCCTATCAAGCGCAGTTGCTGGTTGCGAAGGTCCTCAATGCCGTTGGCAAAATCAATCACGGTAAAGTCGCGAATGCAGTAGTAAAGTGCGTTGACTGTAAAGTCTCGGCGCAGCGCGTCTTCTTCCAGGTTACCGTAAACGTTGTCTCGCAGCAGTTGGCCGTGTTCACTGGTTTTGCGGTCGTCATCGGCGCTGTCTTTGTCGGCCTGGTTTGCGTTGCCACGGAAGGTGGTCACTTCAATGACCTCACGCCCGAATACAACGTGCACAATCCGAAAGCGCCTGCCGATCAGACGAGAATTGCGAAACAGGTCGTGTACTTCTTCGGGAGTTGCGTTGGTGGCTATGTCGAAATCTTTGGGGCGCTGTCCCAGAAGAATGTCGCGCACGCCACCACCTACCAGGTAAGCCTCGTAGCCGGATTTGTTGAGACGGCTGAGAACCTTTTTGGCAGGCTCGCTGATAACAGAACGTGAGACGTTATGCTGGTCTCTGGGAACTTCCCGTCGCTGATAAGCCCGTGTCTTTTTGTTTCCGTTTCCGGGAATGAACGAGCGTAATTTATCAACGGACTGTTCGAGGATGGAGGAGAATGTTTTTGACATTGAAATCCGTGGTTGCGGTGAGCAAAACCGAGAGTTTAACGGTTTGAGCAGGATTTGCACACGTTTAACATGCTCCAGATAATCAAAAGGCGGGTCCGCGTTAGCGAACCCGCCCTCAAAACGTTGACGATCTGCATTGTTTTTATTTTTGCCGGGATTTTTCTTCGTTTTTGTACCCCACTGTATATCCTCAAATTTGAGGCTTCTCAGCAGTGCAAACGGAAGGCTTTGAACACAATGAGCAGTCAAAGACATCGAGCAAGTCATTGGTAGGTGCGGTGTCACCTCGTGGGCGATTCTTCTCTGCATCTCTACAACTTACACGTGCCAAGGGACTACCAAAAAAGCAAAGTACCCAAAACACTCAGTTCGCTCACGTTCTATTTTTGTTTTTGTTGCTGAACGTATTCCCGCAGCTTTTTGTTTTTGTTGTGGCGCTGCTTTGTCACTGTTGTTTTTGTTGTTGTGCGCTTAATAGATTGCAGTTGGTGTGCCAGCTTTTGAAAGTTGTTTATTAACAGGCGTTTAGGTTTTTTGAGAAGATAAGTGTTACCCCGTACTTTGTATAAGTGTTACCCGAAATGAATGGTGGCCTTATGAAGTGTTACCAAGAGGAACACACGGTAACAGCTGAGCGTGGGTTCATGCTTTCGGGACAAGACAAAAGATTCGCCTTATCCCGAAAAGCTCAGTTGCCTGAGGTTTTTTTGCGGGGTATGCCAAGTCGTTGCCGGCGTTCCCACAGGGATTTTCGGCTGATGCCCAGTTTTTGCGCCAATTCGGTTTCGCTCATGCGATCCTGGTTTTCCAGAACAAAGTGCTGAAAGTAGTCTTCCAGGGAAAGGTCGTTGGTGCTATCTGCTTCGCGGGTTGGGAGCTGCTCATTATTACCTTCTACCAATGTCTCCGGGATGTACTCATCGCCATTTTCACTGTCGAGGTCCAGCAAGGACGGTGTGATAATATCGCCGTCACACAGAATGCTGGCTCTCTCTATAGCATTCTCCAGCTCGCGTACGTTGCCGGGCCAGCGGTGCCGCTCCAATGCCCGCATGGCTTCGGGGCTAAGGTTCAGGTTGGGTTTGCCCACCTTGTTGCCCTGAGAGGCAAGGAAGCGCCGGGTAAGTCCCAAAATGTCACTTTGGCGTTCGCGCAGGGGCGGGATTCGTATCTGCATGACGTTGAGGCGGTAGTAGAGGTCTTCCCGAAAGCCGCCGGTGCGGGTCATTGCCTTTAAATTACGGTGGGTCGCGGCAATCATGCGCACATTTACCTTCCGGCTCTGAGTTGACCCCACCTTGCGGATCTCGCTTTCCTGAAGCACTCGTAGCAGTCGCGCCTGTGCTTCTGCGGGTAACTCACCAATCTCGTCTAAAAACAGGCTGCCGCCATCTGCCGCTTCAATCAGGCCGGTTCTGGCAGAGACAGCGCCGGTGAAGGCTCCTCGTTCGTGGCCAAACAGCTCGGATTCTATGAGGCTTTCCGGAATGGCTGCGCAGTTTACCGAGATCAGTGGTTTTGCTGCTCGCGGGCTGGAAAGATGCAGGGCCCGGGCAACCAGTTCTTTACCTGTACCTGATTCGCCCTGCACAAGCACAGTTGTTTCTGTTGGCGCTACTTTGCGTATAAGCGTGAAAACCCGCTGCATGGGTTCGCATTGGCCATACATGATGCTGGCGGGGTCGCCGTCTTCTGGCGACGCTGCGGTCTCTTCCTGCTTTTTCCGGGTTGATGGCAGGGTTCTGGCCAGAATGCCTTCCACAGCGGCCAGCATTTCATCGTGATCAAACGGTTTGGCAATATACTCAACCGCGCCCATTTTCATGGAATCCACTGCGGAGCGCAGGCTGGCATAGCTGGTCATGATAAGCACCGGGGTGTTCGGCGCCCGGTTGATAAGCTCTGTGCCGGCTGCTCCAGGCAGGCGCAGGTCTGAAATGATCAGATCAAACTGGTCAGGATCGTGGCGCTGCTCAGCCTCTTCAACTGAGCCGACATCTTCAGCCTCATAGCCTGCATGTACCAGCAATTTGCGCACAGCTGAGCGAATAATGTCTTCATCTTCCACGATCAGAATTCGGGGCATAGTAGTCTCAGAACCTTTCGTTCGGGCGGATGGCGGAGTTTTCTGTCTCCGGCTCATAAGCGGGAAGCTTGAGTCGTACACAGGTGCCAAGCCCGGTCGCAGGGTCTGCTGGGCTTTCAACCTGAATGTTGCCGTAGTGCTCTTCAATGATGCTATACACTAACGACAAACCAAGGCCGGTTCCCTTACTGGTCGCCTTGGTGGTGTAGAAGGGCTCGAACACGTGATCAAGTTGATCCACGGGTATGCCCGAGCCCTGATCTGCTATCTCGATGATAGCCGAGTAGCCGTCTTCCTTGCCAGCCACCCGAACATAGCCGCCTTCCGGGGAGGCGTCCCGGGCGTTGGCCAGCAGGTTCACAAACACTTGCACAAGCCGTTGTTCGTCGCCGAGTATCAAGAGGGTGTCAGGGCAGTCATTGGTGTAATGAATGCCCAGCCCCTGATCACTGAGGGAAAGAAGGTTGATGGACTCGCCCACGCAGCGCCGAATACTTACTGGCTCATAGAGGTTGGCCTGAGAGTGATTGCCGGTGCGGGCGAAATTCATCAACGACTGCAAGATGGTCGATATGCGCCGGGTTTGCTGCTGGATTTGGCTGGCGGTTTCCAGAATTTCGGGATTGTCGGTTTCGAGCCTGAGGTTCTGGGCCAGTGAGGAGATGCCCGTGACCGGGTTGCCGATTTCGTGGGCAACACCCGCCGCCAAACGCCCAACAGACGCCAGACGTTCGCTGTGCATCAGCTCGTCTTCCAGTAATCGGGTTTCAGTTTGGTCTTCCACCAGAATGATACTGCCGCCATCCGGATGATCCGGGCCGCTCAAGGCAGCCTTGTGAAGATTCAGCCAGTGCGGCCGACCTTTTAAATCCAGCCGGTGTTTATAGCGGTGCAGATCTTCGCCGCTGTTGAAATCATCCAGCAGGTGATGCCAGTGGTCTGGCAATGCTCTCAGTTGCGCGCCAACAACATCGTCAGCGGTGATGCCGGTGAGCTCTTCAATGGCCTGATTCCACATCAGGATTTCACCATCTTCACCTACAGAACAGGCAGGTATAGGAAGATTTTGAAGGGTTTGGCGGTAATGTCGGCGCAGGTTGTCCAGTTCGCCTGCCAGGCCGGTGAGGCGGTTCTGGTAGTCACCCAGTGCGCGTTCAACGTAGCGGATATCCTGGGCTGTGCCGCCCCGGGCCAAAGGCTTGAAGCCCAGGTGGCGTTTGACCATGTCCCGGGCAACTGACGGGCCCAGTAATCCCGACAGGTTAATTTCAACCTGATCGCGCAGCCGTCTTAACTGGTAGGGCCGGTATTCCACATTGGGTAACTTTAGCTGGTCCAGTGCCCGGGTTATTTCTCGTTTGCCGGCGTCAAAGCCAAGAGGTTCGGCCAGTTGGCGCACAAAGTCGGCAGAGGAGTTTGCCAGTAGCTCGCGCCGTTGTGGGCGTGTTAGCGCGCCCATCGAGCAGGCCTGGGCGGCACTGGTTTCTTCACTGGAACTGCCGCTAAGAACGGATATTAGCGTGAATACCGACAGGTTTGCCGTCAGGCTAACGAAGGTGAATATATGCCAGTTGCCGTAATCGGGAACTATGGGCGCGTTCAGCCAGCCCAGCAAGTTGGCGGTGTGAGAAAACGGGAGTACGAGAGTAATCAGCCAGATAACCAGACCTGTAATCAGCCCGGCAATCAGCCCCCGCCGGTTGCCCTCGGGCCAGTAGATAACGCCCAGGGCGCCAGGCAGCAGTTGCAGTGTGCCGGCAAGGGATATAGCCCCGAGAATGGACAGGTCCAGATTTTTGCCGAGGGTTTCGTGAAATAGCAGGGCCAGCAAAATAATAGCCGCAATCAAAAGGCGCTTAACCCACTGCAGCCAGCGGTAGATATCGCCCTGATCTTTCGGCGTTCTTAAGGGCAGAACCAGGTGATTCAAAACCATGCCCGCCAAGGCCAGGGTGCTCACAATCATCAGGCCGCTGGCAGCCGATAGCCCGGCAATATACATGAACAGGGTCAGCGCTGGGCTTTCCAGGGCCTGGGCGACGCCAATGGTGTAAAAATCAGGGCTTACGGTAACACCAAGCTCTTGCCCACCCCAAAGAATCAGTGGTACAGGAATGCCCAGTAGTAATAGGTACAACGGCAGGCCCCAGCTGGCTTTAGCCAAGGCTTTGGGCGACGGGTTTTCGCTGAAAGTCATGTGGTACATGTGAGGCAGTACCAGGGCGCCGGCAAAGGACATCAGCATAAGCGCGCGCCAACTGCCATCGTCGATACTCAGCGACATGGTGCCTGGCGACGTGGCTGCGTTACTTGCAAGCCATGTGTCCAGGCCGCTCATGCCACCAAATACGCCAAAGAGAATAACGCCGCCAATCACCAGTAGCGCCGCCAGCTTAATCAGAGAGTCGAAGGCGATAGCCAACACCAGGCCCGGGTGGTTATCTGCCTCCTGGTGGCGCCGGGCGCCAAAAAGCATGGCAAACAGCACCACAATCAGACTGAACATAACACTGATCAGGTGTGGGGAGGTGTCTGGCGCAAGTATGCTGGCGGAGGTGGAAACAGCCTGTATCTGCATGCTTAGCAACGATAATATGGCGCCGCCAGAGCACAGGGTAACGAGTGTTCCCGCCCACTGGCTGCGGTATCGGTAAGCGAATAAATCTGCCAGAGAAGTGAGCTGGTAGGCGCGGCCAATGCGCATGATTGGGTTCAGCAGAACCGGCGCTAATAAAAAAGCACCGCTAATGCCGAGATAGTAGGCCAGAAAGCCGTAGCCAGTTTCAGCGGCCAGGCCTATAGCTGCGTAGACTGCCCAGATGCCGGCGTAAACACCCAGGCTGAGGGTGTAGACCAGTGGGTGACGAACCCAGTGTCGGGGCAGCATGTTGCGCTCGGTTACCCAAGCGATGCCGAACAAGAGAACAAGGTATGAGAGGCTGGCAAAGAGCAGCCCGGAGGCACTAAAACTCATTGGGGTCTCGCCGCCATTCCAGCCAAAATCCGATGGCAATAAGGACAGACCAGATTAAGAATGGGCTGTACCAGACATTCCCGGGGGACGTCCACCAGTCGAGAATGTTGGGTGAAAAAATATAGATGGCCAGAACCAGCAAAAAAACCAGTCGATAGATGTACATCAGGCATGCGATCCGCGCTGGGGTTTGTGAAAGGCTTTATACCACGGCAGTCACCAGGGTGTCAGGTACGCGGCCCCGGGTTCCCAGTGTGTACAGGCCCATTGCAACAGATTGTCGACCGATCCGGCCAGCAATGATGTGGGTGGTTGTTGGTTCAGGGCGCTCAGTGCAGCAAACAGGTTTTTTACCGGCGTGTGATTATCCAGCGCTGGTGCATGGTTCTGTTTTGATAGCTTCTGCCCGTCATTGTTAACAATGACGGGAATGTGCAACCAGTGGGGCGGTGCAGCCCCAAGCGCACGATAAACTTGCAGTTGCTGGGCGGTCATGTCCAGCAGGTCAGAGCCTCGCACCACATGGGTAATCCCTTGGGCGATGTCATCTACCACCACAGCGAGCTGGTAGGCAAAAAACCCCTCTTTGCGTAAAAGAACCGGATCATCAATCTCAGCCTGAACAACCTGGCGCTGGGGCCCCAGTAGCTGGTCGTGCCAGTGGCATTGATCATCGCTTAGGGCAAAGCGTATGGCGAAGGGTGCTTCGCGGGCGGTGTCGTTCTCCCGGCAGTGCTGCGGGTGTCGGCCAAAATTGGCTTGTAACTGCTTGCGTGAGCAGCTGCAGCGGTAGGCGTTACCTTCGCTGAGCAAGTGTTGGATAGCGGCGTGATAAGCATCATGGCGCCGTGACTGGAAGAGCGCAGGTTCGCTGGGGAACAGCCCGTGCGCGTCAAGGCTACCGAGGATTTGGCCTGTGGCCTCTGCCGGCTCACGAAGCGGGTCGAGATCCTCAATGCGAATCAGCCATTGTCCGTTCCGGGATTTAGCTTCCAGGTAGCTTGCCAGTGCGGTCACCAGCGAGCCAAAATGCAGAGGACCTGTGGGTGAGGGCGCAAAGCGGCCCCGGTATGGGTGCGGACTGGTCATGAGTCAAACAAATTGGCCGGCAGTGCCTTAACAGGCTGTGCCGGCCAGTTCGGGTTTGCCATCCTAGATGCCTGTTTGGCGCTCGCGGATTTCGGCAAGGGTTTTGCAGTCTATGCACAGTGTTGCTGTTGGGCGTGCCTCAAGGCGGCGAATGCCAATTTCCACACCGCATTGATCGCAAAAGCCGTAGTCGTCCTGATCGATACGGTCGTTTGTCTGATCAATTTTCTTGATCAGCTTGCGCTCACGATCGCGGGTGCGCAGCTCCAGACTGAACTCTTCTTCCTGGGTTGCACGATCACTGGGATCTGCGTAGTTTGCAGCATCTTCTTGCATGTGGTGCATTGTGCGATCCACTTCTTCCATCAGCTCCTGCTTCCATTGCAGCAGCAGATCTTTGAAGTGCTCAAGCATCTCGGCACTCATATATTCTTCACCCTTTTTCATTTCATAAGGGGTGAAGTTGGTAAAACGCTCGCGTGATTGGTCTGCTGTGGTTGCCATATGACCCGGCCTCTTTTTATATACCTCACAAGAACGCTGTGCTTCCCTGCGCGCCAGCCCCCGTCGCGGCGCGGTTATCACTTGGATGAAGCAGTCGTCCTGAAACGGGATTTGGCGGAAAATAGCAGATTAGTCACGGAGGTGCCAGCCCTGTGATGCAACTTTGCTTTTGGAGAGACTATGAAGTTCCCGGAACCCTTGATTGAAGGCCGTCTGATTCGTCGCTATAAGCGCTTTTTGGCCGATGTACGCCTACCGGATGGCAGGGAGGTGACCGCCCATTGCCCTAATACCGGTTCCATGCTGGGGTGCCAGCCGGCCGATGCCAGGGTTTGGCTGAGCCGTAGCAACAACCCGGCGCGTAAACTGGCCTATACTTGGGAGCTTGTTGAAACTGCGCCGGGTACGCTCGCGTGTGTGAATACGGCCAGGCCCAACGCTCAGGCGCGTGAGGCTATTGAAGCCGGCCGTATCGACGAATTGGCGGGTTACAGTCATTGCCGCCCGGAAGTGAGGTATGGTGAGGAGAAAAGCCGTATTGATTTGCTGCTTTCCGGACATGAGACCAAGCCGGATGCCTGGGTAGAGGTGAAGAACGTTACCCTGGAGGAGTCTGGCCAGGGCTATTTCCCGGATGCTGTCACAACCCGGGGTCAGAAACACTTGCGAGAACTGATGGCGCAGGTTGCGCTGGGTGACAGGGCAGTGTTGTTTTTTGTGGTTAACCACACAGGTATAGACACTGTGCGGCCTGCGGATCATATCGACAAACTTTACGGTCAGCTTATACGGCAAGCCCGTGCCGCTGGCGTGGAGGTGGTGGCTTATCGGGCGGGCTTAATCGGTGAGGATGGAGGCCCGACAGGCGAGTTGGCTCTCACCTGGCCTGTCCCGATTATTCTGGAAGCCTGACCTCTAGCCTGCCCTGGTGTTCCCGTACCTCCAGGGCCGTTAGTACGTCGCCTTGGCAAGGCCCGGCAATGCACTCTCCGTCTCCTGGTTTAAACAGTGCGCCGTGGGTGGAGCATTGCAGGAACAGGTTGTCGATATCCATGAAGCGGCCCGGCATCCAGTTCAGTTCAACACCCATGTGAGGACATTTGTTCACGTAGGTTCTGGGGGTATCGCCATCCAGGAACAAAAAACCAGTCAGGGGCAGGGCGTCGGCATGGTTCTCAGGCTTTGTGCCAGCCAGCGAGAATTCGAAAAACTCGCCGGCCTGCACGGTCTGTCTAGTGCAAACGGGTTGCCACAGGCTCATTATGAACTCAGGCCAAAATGCTGCCGGATGCGGTCGGCCACTGCTTCTGCCACCTGGTCCTGATCGGTACGCAGATTGGCCGTGTAAGCTTTTTCATCCATAGTGAGTGGCTCAAACCAGCTTTTTTGTTTGTCCAACAGGTCTATGGTTGCTTCCGACGCATCACCCTTGCGCTTGCGCGCCCATTCTTTGCGTAAATCGTCTGGCGCTTCACAATGGATCAGTGCAAAGGGTACGCCCTGGCTTTCTGCAACCGCTGCAAAAAGCGCGCGCTCTTTCTCTTTCAGGCAGGCGGCATCGACGATTACAGGCAGACCAGCAGAAAGCAGGTCGCTGGCCAGTACTGCCAGGCGTTGGTACGTTTTTTGATTGGCTTCTTCAGTGTACATGAGCCCGCCGGCGGGCGATTGGCTATCGTCCAGTGGCGCCAGTCCATGCAGCCGCTTGCGCTCAATATCAGACCTCAGACGAATAAGGCCCAACTCGCCCGACAAAGCTGCGCTAACACAGGTCTTGCCGCTGGCGGATAGGCCTACCGTAGCCAGTACGTAGCGGTTTGGAATGTTGCTGTAGTCTTCAGCCAACTGAGCATAATCACTATAGCGCTGCATTAACTCCGCTTTTTCTTCTTCGCTCAGTGCGGGGTTAGCCCGGGTGAAGAGGGCTATCTTGCCCCGCACCAATGCACGGTATGCCTTGTAAAGTGGCAGTAAGGGCAGCGCAGAAAAATCGTCCCGGTATTCCAGATAGGTATTCAGAACCAGATTCGCCAGAGCATACTCACGCCGGGATTCCAGATCCATCAGCAAAAACGCCAGGTCGTTGATGACATCAATGCAGCGAAAGGGGTCGCTGAATTCGATGCAGTCAAACACCGTAACCTTGCCGTCATAAATGGTGATATTTGCCAAATGCAGGTCGCCGTGACACTCGCGCACAAATCCGTCGTTTTTGCGTTGTGCAATCAGATCACGGTGGCGCTCGAAGGTGGTTTGAGTCCAGGCTTCAAGGTTCTCCAACTGGCTGAGTAGGGCCGGGTCGTCAATCATCGGACGAATCTGGTCGAAGTTTTCCTGCATTCCCGCGTATACAGCTTCCGGGGTTCCCAGCGGCTTGTGGTCTGGCACAGGTTCCAGGTTGCTATGAAAACCAGCTACTTGTTTTGCCAGGCTGGATAATAGCTCTGGTTTGAGGGCCCCGGTCTCCTGCAGGTGATCAAATAGCTGGTTTTGGCGAAACTGGTGCATTTTCAGAAGGTACTCGAACGGTTCGCCCTCGCCGCCGATAACAGGCTGTTCCGGGGTACCGGTAATGGGCAGCACCTCCAAATACAGGGGCTCTGCCAAACGACTGTTCAGGCGTAGCTCTTCTTCACAAAAGTGCTTGCGACGCACCAGGGTTGAAAAATCAAGGAACCCGAAGTCCATAGGTTTTTTGATCTTGTAGGCGTACTGGCCGGTAAGAATCACCTGGGAGATGTGAGTTTCGATAATCTGGAATCCGTCAACCGGATGGTCGTACAGGTCGGGGTTTTGCATTGCCAGTAACAGATTGCCTGGGGATGTTTCACTCACGGTGTGCTCCTCGCTTCCCTGAACTCATTGATTTTTATTGGCCCATCATAACGGGCAGGTTACAGAAATAACACATAGTTAGCCTGCCTTATATCCCGTTGCCTTCGTTATAATCCCCGGATGAAAAAAAACAGATCCCCCTCAAAGTCCAATAGAAAACCCCAGAGTAAAAAACGCCAAAGCGGACGTCGTCCCTGGTTCTGGAAAATGTTTATCCGTGTAGCGGCTGTTGGCATCGTGCTGCTGGCTTGCTGGACAGTGTACCTGGACGCAGTGGTGACCTCGCGATTTGAAGGTCGGCGGTTTGAAGTACCCTCGCGGGTGTACGCGCGGCCGCTTGAGCTTTATGACGGTGCTGGCTTGAGTTCCGGGGCGCTGGCTCGGGAACTGGCGCTTTCAGGCTATCGCAAAGGCGATGGTGTTAAGCCCGGCAGCTATCGCCGCAACGGAGGCCACTTTATTATCAGCACACGCGGGTTTCGCTTTCCGGACGGTGCAGAGCCCAGGCGCAGGCTTTCCCTGAATATATACGGCGACCGGATTCAGGACTTTTCGGTGATACAGGGGGAAAACAGTGCAATTGTGAGGCTGGAGCCCGCCCGTATTGGTGGCATATACCCGGCCCATAAAGAAGACCGGATTCTGGTACGCCTGGATGAAGTTCCCCCACAACTGCCCAACGCACTGATGGTCGTGGAGGACCGTAAATTTTATGATCATGTTGGCATTGCGCCTGCTTCCATCGCTCGCGCCATGCTTGCGAACATTAGTGCCGGCAAGATTGTCCAGGGTGGCAGTACCCTGACCCAGCAGCTGGTAAAAAACTTCTTCCTGACCCGGGACCAGACCCTGTTGCGCAAGGGTAATGAGGCTTTAATGTCTCTCCTGCTCGAACTGCATTACGAGAAGAATGACATACTGGAAACCTACCTGAACGAAGTGTATCTGGGGCAGGCGGGCACTCGAAGCATCAATGGTTTTGGGCTCGCTAGCCAATTCTATTTCGGAGAATCGCTGCAAGATTTAGGTGTGCACCAGATTGCGTTGTTGGTGGGCATGGTTAAAGGGCCCAGTTATTACAATCCCCGCCGGCACCCGAAGCGTGCCACTCAGCGCCGAAACCTGGTTATTGGTGAAATGGAAGATAAGGGCCTTGTTGATTCGTCGGAAGCTGCCCGCGCCCGCGGCCTGCCCCTGGGTGTAAGCGCCAAGCCGTCCTACTCTGAAAACCGTTATCCAGCCTACATTGACCTGGTAAGGCGACACTTGGCGCGAGATTACAAGGAAGAGGATCTTCGCAGCGAGGGGCTACGCATTTTCACCACACTCAACCCGGCTATTCAGTATGCCGCGGAGTATGCGGTTACCGATACTCTGCCTAAGCTGGCCAGCGGTAAAACTGCCGACGCGCTGGAGGCGACTCTGGTAATTACCGCCAAGAATACCGGTGAGGTTGTGGCGCTGGTAGGTGGCAAAGACCCACAATTTGCGGGGTTCAACCGGGCTTTGGACGCGAATCGCCCGATTGGCTCGCTGATCAAGCCGTTTACCTATTTGACGGCACTGGAGCAGCCCGATCGCTATACCCTGATGACCCAGCTTATGGACAAATCGTTCACACTGGAGTTTGATGATGGCAGGCGCTGGTCACCCAAAAACTATGATGGCAAAGAGCGAGGTGACGTTCCTTTGCATCGCGCTCTTTCGAAGTCCTATAACCTTCCGGCAGTGCGAGTGGGGCTGGATGTTGGCGTGCCCGCGGTTCGTGAGACCCTGCGTGCTTTTGGTGTGGTTACGCCCATTTCGGAATACCCTTCCATGCTTCTGGGTTCGGTTGCCATGAGCCCTGTAACCGTTGCTCAAATCTATCAGGGCTTGGCTACCTCCGGGTTCAACACGCCGCTGCGCACTATCAGAGAAGTAACAGATTCGGGCGGCAAGGCACTTTCGCGCTATAGCCTGGAGGTGGATCAGGTGGCAGACCCGGCTGCCGTGCACTTGTTGCAGTACGCAATGCAGGAAACCATGCAAGAAGGTACAGGGCGTTCAGCATACTATTCTGTGCCTAAAGAGTTGACGCTCGCCGGGAAAACCGGCACCACAGACGAGGGGCGCGACTCGTGGTTTGCAGGGTTTAGCGGTGATTTTCTGGCCGTAGCCTGGGTTGGGCGGGACGATAATGGCCCAACGGCCTTGACCGGTGCCACCGGTGCTTTACCTGTGTGGTCGCGGTTTATGGCTCAGGTTCCACAGCACGGGTTTTCTCCTGTGGTGCCCGACGGGGTGAACTACCATTGGGTCAATCCTGAAAAACAGGCATTAACTGACGAGCATTGCGATAATGCCCGCCTTCTGCCGTTTATATCAGGTAGCGAACCTACACAAAGAGTGTCTTGTTCCGGTACCCTTGAGCGGAAAATTCGAGGCTGGTTTGAGGGATTGTTCCAATGAGTAAGCAAGGTATTGTTCAGGCAGGCATATTGGCCGCTCTTTTAAGCTTGGCGGGTTGCGCCTCGGGCCCGGGAGGTTCTATCTATGTTCCGGCCGGGAGCGGCTCGCCCGCACCAGAGCCGCCACAGACGGCGGAGGATAAAAATAAAAAGGAATCACGGGTCTGGCGGAAAAGTGAGCAGACTGAAAGCCGGAAGTCCGAGCCGCGGCAACAGCGCAGCAACAAGCCAAGTTATCAGAATGCAGGGGATGAGCTCTCGCCGGCAGCCCTTAGCCTGGTTAACGAGGCGGACAAACTTCTGAAAAGAGGGGACACTCAAGGCTCTATCGCTCGATTGGAGCGAGCGCAGCGGATTGCGCCCAGGTCATCGGAGGTTTATTTCAAGCTGTCTGAAGCCTACGTGGCCGGTAATAAGCTTGGGCCGGCAGAGCAGTTTACCCTGAAAGGATTGACGCTTGCTGGAAATAACGCCCGGCTGCAACGGTCGGGTTGGTTGTTGCTGGCAGATATTCGCCGGGCGCGAGGTAATGTGGCCGGAGCCAGTCAGGCAGAGAAGCGGGCATCTGCCCTGTAACAGGTGCAATGCGAAATCTTCCCGACAGAACGTGCCAGCGCTGCAGGCCCTGCCGGGGAGTATTTCCGATATTGCTGTTTGGTTTTAGAGAGTTGCCATCACCTTTTTAGCGGCTTCCACGGTATCGGCAATATCCTGATCCGACAGTGCCTCGCTAGTGAAGCCCGCCTCAAAGGCAGATGGTGCAAGGTAAATACCCTCTTTAAGCATGCCCTGGAAGAACTTCTTAAAGCGTTCAGTGTCGCAGTTCACTGCTTGATCGAAGCGAGTGATGCTGGGTTCTTCGGTGAAGAAAAGCCCGAACATTGCACCTGCGCCCTGAACCGTTAAAGGAATACCTGCTGCATCGGCGGCGGCTTTCAGTCCTTCACGCAAGGCGTTGGTTTTTTCAGTGAGGCGGTCATGAAAACCGGGCTCTGAAATGGCATTCAGTGTGGTCAGGCCCGCGCACATGGCCAATGGGTTGCCACTGAGGGTTCCGGCCTGGTAAACGGGGCCAAGCGGTGAAATATGTTCCATGATTTCCCGCTTACCGCCGAAGGCACCCACAGGCAGTCCGCCGCCGATAACCTTACCCAGAGCCGTCAGATCCGGGGTAACGCCGTATAGCGCCTGGGCACCGCCAAGAGCCACCCGAAAGCCGCTCATTACCTCATCGAAAATGAGCACGGTTCCGTATTCATCGCACACCTCCCGAAGACCTTCCAGGAAGCCTGGCGCCGAAGGGATGCAGTTCATGTTACCGGCAACAGGCTCGACAATAATGGCAGCAATCTGGTCGCCCATTTCCTTGAAGGTTTCGCGCACGCCTTCAATATCGTTGAAATCCAGAGTCAGAGTGAGCTCTGCCAGGCTGGCGGGAATGCCCGGTGAGTTGGGAACGCCCAGGGTAAGCGCGCCAGATCCGGCTTTTACCAGTAGCGAATCCACGTGTCCGTGATAGCAGCCTTCAAATTTCACAATCTTGTCTCGCCCGGTGTAGCCTCGCGCCAGCCGAACGGCGCTCATGGTGGCTTCAGTGCCGGAATTGACCATGCGGACCAGGTCAATGGAAGGCACTAACTCACACACTTTTCGAGCCATATCTGTCTCGATAGAGGTGGGAGCACCGTAGCCAACGCCAAGATCTACCTGAGCGTGCAGGGCATCTTTAATTCGTTGGTCTGAGTGACCAAGAATCATTGGCCCCCAAGAGCCGATGTAGTCGATATAACGCTGACCATCTTCATCGTACAGGTAGGCACCTTCCGCGTGTTTGAAGAAAATGGGGGTGCCGCCCACACCCCGGAATGCACGAACCGGGGAGTTAACACCACCGGGAATGTACTTCTGGGCCTGTTCGAACAGGGTTTCGGAGTGTGTCATTTGTGAGGTCTCCTGCTATTTTCGGTTTTAATAGAGTGGTGGCTGGCAAACAGTCTCTGAAATAGTTTTGCATTGCGCTCTGTCGTCTCGGGGCTGCCCCCGAAAAGCCCGCCGACAACGGCCAGAAGGTCAGCGCCTGAGCGAATGAGCTGCTCACCATTTTGTGAGGTGATGCCGCCGATAGCGGTAATGGGTTTTCGGAAGCGTTTTGCCTGTGCCAATATGTCGGTGGGCGCAGCCGGGGTGTTGGGCTTGGTGGATGAGTTAAAAAAACGACCGAAGGCCAAGTAATCTGCGCCGGCTTTTGTGGCTGTTTCTGCCAGTGTGAGGTCTGCATGGCAGGTAATGCCAATAATTGCACTGTCGCCCAGCAGGTGGCGCGCCTCTGAGGCTGAGCCATCTGTTTGGCCAAGGTGTACACCTGCCGCCCCTACCCGTTTGGCAAGCTCTATATCGTCATTGATGAGAAGCGGAACGCCGGCCGCCGAGCATACTGACTGCAGGCTTTTCGCTTGCGCCAGGCGTTCGGTCATAGGCGCGTGCTTCTCGCGGTATTGTACCATCACTGCGCCGCCGCGAATCGCCGCCTCTACCGATGCAATCAACGTTTCTGACGGTGTAAGCCGGCTGTCGGTAATGGCGTAAAGCCCGGCGGGCACGCGAGTATCTATCGTTCCCACAGTATGCCTCTGTCTGGAACCGGTTGGCCACCGCCCACCTCAAGTGCGTGCAAAATAGTGCGGTGCACATAGTTCTGCGCCTGGGAAATAGCCGCTCTGGCTGAGAGCCCCTGAGCCCGGCCAGCAGCAATCGCTGCCGCGAGTGTGCAGCCGGTGCCATGGTACTCGCCGCCAATGCGTTCAACATCCCACGACATAGGCGTGGGCAAATGATTGTAAAGCGTATTGGTGATGTGGATGCCTGTGCCGTGGCCCCCAGTTGCAAGCACAGACGCACAGCCCTTATCGAGCAGTTTTCGCGCGGCTTCAGCAGGGTCATCGCTTTGTCCCAGCAGGCCCAGTTCTATGCCGTTGGGGGTTATCATTTCAGCCAGTGGGAACAATCGATCCTTCATGGCAGCAAGCAGTTCGTCATCCGCCAGATCGCCTCCGCCTGCGGCTTTGATAACCGGGTCGGTTATAACCGGAATGTTTGGGTGCTTTTCAAGAAAATCGACCAGTATGTCCACCACCGCAGCGCTTCCCAGGGCGCCTGTTTTAATTGCATGTATGGGCGCATCGTCAGCCACGCAACTGAGTTGTTGGCGAATCAGCTCCGGGCTAACGGTTTCGGCACCGTATACGTTCCGGGTGTCTTGAACGGTCAGGCAGGAAAGCACAGGTAATGGGTGGCAGCCCAGGGATGTGATGGCCTGAATATCTGCCTGAATGCCGGCACCACCGGAAGGGTCCAGGCCAGACAGTATAAGCACTTGAGGGCGAGTAAAGTGTGTAATAGCTAAAGCTCCCTAGAAAGGTTTAACAACGGCGAGAATAACAACGGCCAGCAAGATGAATACCGGCAATTCATTAAACCAACGGTAGAATACATGACCACGGGTGTTCAGGTCGTCGCGAAACACCTTTACAAGGTGTCCGCAGTACAAGTGATAAACAACCAGCAGCGCCACGAGCAAAAGCTTTGCGTGCAGCCAGCCCTGACTGAAGTAGCCTGACAGGTTATAGCTGAGCAGCCATACGCCAAATACCACGGTAGCAATCATCGAAGGCGTAGTGATGCCCCGGTAGAGCTTGCGCTCCATAACCTTGAAACGTTCCCGCCCGGGCTGGTCTTCGCAAGCGGCGTGGTAGACAAACAGCCGGGGCAGGTAAAAGATGCCGGCGAACCAGCACACCAGAGAAATTATGTGAAACGCTTTAACCCACAGCATTCGTTAACTCCGTCGGTATTGGTAATAGCTTTCAATATCAGATTTGAGCACCACACCATAAACCCGCTGAATCATCGGCGCTACGTGGCGTTGCACGTATAGAGCCTCGGCGCTGGTCGTTTCGAATTCGTGCAGGGCCTCTTCGAGGGTGGCCTGGTATTGTACCGGTGCGATATCACGCCGGTTAGCCGGGATATCCATTAAATCGATAGATTCCGGTGGTTCGCCGGAATCTTCAGCAGCCATTTCCTCCGCGTCTTCCAGATAACGCGCCAGGTCAACTGCCGGCAGTAAGGCGGTAGGGCCGTTCTTTCCCTCCACTATCAGCCATTTAGGTTCAGATTTAAGGGCTTTTCGCGCCTCTTCAGTCGTAAGCTTTCGGCTAACACGCAAAATGCCCTTATCCATGATTGCGGCTACGGATACCCGGCGCAAGGCCTGGATAACCGGCGAGCTCTGATAACTCAGCCCTTGGCCTTTCAACACTGTCAAAAACAGCGATTTTTTTCCGAACGCCTCGCTTGTGATCAGTGTGGCGGTGGTAATAACCAGCATACCGGGCAGAATGATATTGGGGTTGCGGGTGAGTTCCAGCAATGCCATCAGCGCAGCGAGTGGCGCTTGCAATACGGCGCCCATCATCGCGCCCATTCCAAGCATGGCATAAAAACCCACAGACGAGGCATGGTCGGGCATAATGTCTGCCCCAACCAGGCCCAGAGCGCCGCCAAGCGTTGCCCCTATGATAAGCGTTGGGCCGATAATACTGCTGGGCATGCCCAGGCCAACTGTAAGCGCAGTGATAACGAGTTTTGCGACTCCCACGCTTAACAGCAACCAGAAGCCCAACCCACCATTCATGGTTTCATTCACGGTGTCGTAGCCAATCCCCATGGTTTGGGGGACAAGTACGGCGACTGGTGCCATCAGGACACCCGCTACTATCACACGCAACAAAACAGGGCGATGTTTGAAGCGCCCCATTGCGCCAACGAGTTGTATGAAAAGTGCCGCCGACACACCAATGATAACGGCGATTACTAAAACCCAGGGTATCTCCAAAAACGAATTCATGGTTAACGCGGGAACATTAAAAGCCGGTTCTGCGCCATAAACCAGTTGCGTGACGACCGCTGCGCTCACGGCCGCCAGTACGATAGGAGTGAAGCCTGCAATGGTATATTCCATCATCACCACTTCCATGGCGAAAATGACACCAGAAATAGGGGTATTGAACGAAGCTGAAATGGCGGCCGCGCACCCGCACGCGACCAGGGTGCGAATGCTGTTGTTGGGTAGCCGCATCCATTGGCCCATCAGGCTGGAGAAGGCCGCGCCCAAATGAACGGCTGGTCCTTCCCGGCCGGCAGACTGCCCGGTTACAACGGTGGCAACGCCTACCACAAACTGAATAACAGCACTGCGCGCGGTGATGTAGCCCTGGTGATAATTAAGGCGCTCCATAACGTGAACCACACCTACCTTCCGGTCGTGTGTGGCAAGGCGATGCAAAAACAGGCCAATACCCAGAGCGCCAGCCAGAGGCAATACCCCGCGGGCAACAAGGCCCAGATCTTCAAAGGCTTCCGAGCCTTCGCCCGGGAGGAAGTACTCCAACGGCCACTCAATGGCCAGACGAAAGACCAGGATTACAGCCCCGGTGACTATTCCGGACAACAAGCCAAGAATAGCCAGTTGCGGCAATGAATCCACGCCAGACAGCCTACGCGTGAACGCCGAGGTCAGTTTTTCGCTAATCTGATGCCAGATTTTAGTCATGAATGCCGGTTTTCCGGAGCAAAAGGGTGGTTCGCGTAAAGGTTTTTGGCAACATTGTAACCGTCGCCCTGTAAGCTGCAATAAGTCACTGGTTTATCATGTTAGACTACGCGTCTAAACTTCTAAATCCTGATTTTATATCGCTGGAGTGCAAGTTGATTAAAGTAGGTATCGTAGGTGGCACCGGCTATACCGGCGTCGAACTACTCAGAATTCTCGCCGTTCATCCGGGCGTTACAGTCAGCTGTATTACTTCAAGATCGGAAGCCGGCTTGCCTGTAGCCGACATGTACCCGAACCTCCGTGGTCATTTTGATTTGGCATACTCCGCGCCAGACCCCAGTGTTCTGGCAGCCTGCGACCTGGTGTTTTTTGCAACACCGCATGGCGTGGCTATGGGGATGATTCCTGAACTTATGGCATCCGGTGTTCGGGTTGTGGATCTCTCGGCAGATTTTCGTCTTAAAGACCTTCAGGTGTGGTCTCAATGGTACGGCATGCCTCATGAATCGGCAGAATGGGCGGAGAAGGCAGTGTACGGGCTGCCAGAGGTTGCCCGCGATGAAATTGCCAAAGCTCAGCTGGTGGCCAACCCGGGGTGCTATCCAACAGCGGTGCAGCTTGGTTTTCTGCCTTTATTGGAACAGGGTCTGGTAGATCCATCGCGACTCATAGCCGATGCCAAGTCCGGTTCCAGCGGCGGTGGCCGGCAAAGCAAAATTGGCATGCTGCATGGTGAAGTAGGAGAAAGCTTTAAAGCCTATGGTGCCTCAGGCCATCGCCATTTGCCCGAGATTAGCCAGTGTTTATCTGAGGCAGCGGGCAAGGCCGCAGGCGTTACATTTGTGCCGCACCTCATTCCGATGATTCGTGGTATCGAGGCAACGCTGTACGCTGAGCTTAACAACCCGGCTGATTTCGATCGGCTGCAGCAATTGTTTGAGGAGCGCTACCGCGACGAACCGTTTGTGGATGTGATGCCTTTTGGTAGTCATCCGGAAACTCGCAGCGTTCGAGGCGCAAATATGTGCCGTATGGCACTGCATCGCCAGGAGCGGAGTAACGTGGTTATTGTCTCCTCAGTCATCGACAATCTTGTGAAGGGCGCAGCAGGCCAGGCAATCCAGAACATGAATATTATGTTTGGCCTCAACGAAAGTCAGGGTCTTGAAGCACCCGCACTGCTGCCCTGAGGAATATCCGTGAGCGAACAACGCAAGCCGGCTGAGAAGTATGTTGTTATTCGCCATCGGCCAGGATACCGGCTGAAGCGGACGCTGATTTTACTGGCATTCACGGTTATTGCCGCGGTAGCCGGCTATGCAGCCGGCCTCGCTCAGGGCGGCTTTCGCTTCACTAATGCCGAGGCTTCTAATGAGCGGCTGGAGGACCAAGTCGCGACGCTAGAAGCCAATTATCGAGAGGCTCGACAGAAGCTGGTTAATCTTGAGCGTGGTAAACTCATCGACGAGCAGGCCCTGAATCAAGCCCGCACAATTATTGTTGATCTGGAAAGCCGTGCCGGTGACCTTAAGTCTGACCTCACCTTCTATAGAAATATCATGGCGCCCTCTGAGACCAGCAAGGGGTTGCAGGTTGACCGCTTTTCACTCGCCAGCGACCGACAGGCCGGCACCTATAATTTCAAGCTGGTGCTCACCCAGGTTGGCAACAACAAGAGTTATATTTCGGGCCTGGTGGCTGTCAACATAATCGGTATGCGCGGTGATGAGAAAGAAGTGATTGCATTGCGCGATCTGTCTCAAGATATTGAAGATTTGGGCGTGAAGTTCCGCTTTCGGTATTTCCAGGACGTGGAAGGCAAGTTGGCACTGCCTAGTGGTTTCGAGCCGCTTGAAGTGCAAGTGGTTGCACAGGCGAAAGGGCGAAAATCCGCGCAGGCTGAGCGCACATTCAACTGGAATGACTTAACGGAGAATTGAATATGCTTGGCAAGAAAAAGCAGAAGCCCCGCCGACCCACGGGCAACTTTGATACACTGATTTCGTCACGCACGACGATCAAAGGCGATGTACACTTCTCGGGTGGTCTGCATGTGGATGGCCATGTTCGTGGCAAAGTTCTGGCCGACGAAGGCAGTGATGCTGTTTTGCGGGTGTCGGAAGTGGGTGAAATTACCGGAGATATTGCCGCTCCACATGTGATAATTAACGGCACTGTTAATGGCGACGTATTTGCAACAGCCCATCTTGAACTCGCTGAAAAGGCGGCTATTAACGGCAGTGTTTACTATAATCTTATCCAGATGGCCATAGGGTCGTCGGTAAATGGCAGCCTTGTTCATCAGCGCGAACCTTCCGGTCTGCTGTCTCAGGATAGTGCCTCAGCCGCGGGTGTATTGGCGAATGAAAGCGCCCGTGAGTCATCCGAAGAGGATGGTGGAAAGTCCGAATAGTTGATTGTTTTACTCAGGAATACCATAATCCATGAAGTCCCATCAGGTAATCCGGAGGCGAACTTGAGTGTAGTCCAGCAGCAAATGGCGGCGCCGCTGTTTTTCAGCGACAGCGCAGTCAACAAAGTACGCGAACTTGTTGATGAAGAGGGGAATACCGACCTCAGGCTGCGGGTATTTGTGACCGGCGGTGGTTGTTCCGGGTTTCAATACGGGTTCTCATTCGATGAAAGTCAGGATGAGGAAGATACGGTTATTGAACGGGAAGGCGCGACACTGCTGATCGACCCGATGAGCTATCAGTACCTTGTGGGAGCCACGGTCGATTACCAGGAAGGGCTGCAAGGTTCCCAGTTTGTGGTACAGAACCCCAATGCCAGCTCTACCTGTGGCTGCGGAAGCTCGTTTACCATTTGAGCTTTGCTGGCAGTTTGTGTCTGGAAGCGTCTCTTGGGCTTAAGCCGGGTATATGGCGCCAAGTATTCGAGGGCCAAGTGCGCCAGTGACTTCGGCCAAGTTGCCCGGCTTGCGCTCCATTGTTTGTCTGGCCAGCCATGCAAAGGCTGTTGGCTCTACCCATTGAGGGTCAATGCCAAGCGTGTCGGTGTTGAGAGCACGGACAGGGCTTAGCGTCTGAGACAGCTCCTTCATTAGAAGCCGGTTCCGAGTTCCCCCTCCACAAACGTAAACGGTCATGGCCGGTGTCTGAGGCATTTGCCGAGCAGCCGTTATAACCGACAGCTGAAGCAGGGTTCGCTGAACGTCTTCCGGCCGGATTCCGTCGTGTCGCAGCACCTGTGTTTTCACCCATTCCAGATTAAATTTCTCTTTCCCTGTGCTCTTGGGTGGCTGGCGCTCGAAATATCCATCGGACAGCATATCGCTTAGCAGTGCCTGATCTACGATTCCTTCCTCGGCCCACTGACCATCCTTGTCGTATGCGCGACCAGTTTGGTCAAAGCACCAGGCGTCCATCAGGGCGTTGGCGGGGCCTGTGTCAAAACCCGTTACCGGACTATTCTGGTTGGAAGGAATCCAGGTAATATTGGCAATGCCGCCAAGGTTCAGAATGCACCTGTCCTCGGTTTCAGAACCAAAGAAATGTTGGTGAAATGCTGGTACCAGTGGCGCGCCTTGCCCGCCAGCGGCCATGTCCCGGCTGCGAAAGTCCCCTACCGTCGTGACCCCGGTTTTTTCTGCAATGATTGAAGGGTTTCCCACCTGGAGCGAAAAACGACCAAGGCCTGAAGGCTGATGTCGCAGCGTCTGTCCGTGGCTTCCGATGGCGCGAACCGAGGATCTTTCTATACCGGATTTACGAATGAGAGTTTCCGCGGTGTCTGCGAAAAGCGTTCCTGTTAGCGTGTCGAGCTCGCCGACTTCATCCGGTGTCGCTTGGTTTTGGCTCGCGATAACCAGGCGTTGGCGCAAATTTTCGGGGTAGGGAGCGGAGTGTGAATCATGGATGCGGACAGTTTTACCCTGAAAGGACACCAGCACAGCGTCTATGCCGTCCATGCTGGTGCCGGACATGAGTCCAATCCACGTATCCATTGTGCTTCAGTCTTCCGGGGCCAAGGCCAGGTGTTGGTAGTTGTTTCTGAACGCCTCGAATTGTGCAATTTGTTGCGAGGTGACCTTTTTGAATCTGGCCATTTCCGAGGCCGGAATGGGTTGAGCATCCGGCAGTTTTACAGTTCGTGAGTTGCGCGGCGAGCCATTAACCCGAAACTCGTAGTGCAGGTGTGCCCCCGTAACCATGCCAGACGAGCCTACATAGCCAATGGTATCGCCTTGCTTAACCCGTGCGCCTGTTTTCATGCTCTTGCCGATCTTGCTCATGTGTGCGTACAACGTTGTAATGTTGTCGCCGTGCTTCAGAACGACCGTGCGACCATAGCCGCCTTTCCATCCCGAGAACTGGACTCGACCATTGCCCGCAGCCTTGATTGGTGAGCCTGTGGGTGCGGCATAGTCTGTGCCCTCATGAGGGCGGACAACATCCAGAACCGGGTGACGGCGCTGCAAGTTGAACGAAGAGGAAATGCGCGCGCTGATCGGGGTCCGCAAAAACGCCTTGCGCATGCTTTTACCATCCGGGGAGTAGTAATCGCTATCGCCATTGCTATCGGTGTACAGCAAGGCGACGTTCTCCTCTCCACGGTTTACAAAGCGGGCAGACAGAATGCGGCCGGTGCCGAATTTTTCCCCATCGAGATACAGTTCCTCGTATACCACCTCAAACCGGTCGCCCTTGCGAACATCGTAGACAAAATCTATGTCCCAGCCGAAAATGCCGGCCATTTTCATGGTTAGGCGGTCATTGAGCCCGGCCTCCCGGGCAGCGAGGTACAGTGAGCCGTCAATGGTCCCTGACGCAAATACAGGTCTGGGTTCAGGTTCCCGCATTTCGGTCGTGCCATTAAACGACTCTTCCTGTTTCTCAATCCTCAGGGTCTCGAGCAGGTTTCGCTGAAGCTCGATTGCTGCAAGCTTGCCGTCACTGTCACTGCCGAAGCGAATGGTCTCACCAGCATAAAGGCGTTGTAACTTGTCGGCTTCTCCTTCGCCATGAATAACAGCCAGCATTATGCCGTCGTTAAATCCCGCCTGTTTGAAAAGTGAGGACAAGGTGTCGCCTGACTCAATATCGAATGTTTGCCAGTCCAGGCGAGGTGTCGGCTCGGGATCTGGCTGCTCTGCCGTCTCAGAGTTGATTTGAGGCTGGGCTTCGGCAACCACTGTTTCGTCGGGGGCTTCTTTTGATTCTTGCTGCGACTTTTGCGAGACGGCTTTTGACGCTTTACCCTGCTCAAGATCAAGGGTATAGGACATTCTTTTGGCCTCAACGTCTGCGCTGGGGCTCATCAGAATAGCAGCAGTCACGACAATCGTTGTGGCAGCAGCAATGGTAATGTGGGCTTTTGGGAACATGTTCGGTACTTATCGCATCCGTTTTAATCGGTATTCCGGCAGCTTGTGCTGCCCAGTTAAAGCTGTTATCCAAGTATAGAACAACAGATTACCGCATAAAAAGTATGTGGAACAGCGCAGAACATTACGGTTGTTGCGCTGTTGGCCGGATTTATTGGGGCGTTATCGGTATAATGCGCCGGTCCAGACCGCATGGTTTTGTTTGAAAACTGAGCATTTGTACTGTAGCAGGGCTCCGGGTAACGCACAGATTTCTTTTGTTGAGGTCTGTAACTGATAATTCACCAAACTGACTGGGGATGAAGCATTCATGGCATCTATTGATGAGGCGCTTGCCATTATTAAGCGAGGCGTAGACGAACTGATACCCGAAGACGATTTGATCGCGAAGTTGAAAGAAAATCGCCCTTTGCGTATCAAAGCGGGCTTCGATCCTACGGCGCCCGACTTGCACCTGGGGCATACCGTGCTCATCAATAAATTACGCCAGTTCCAGGATCTGGGTCACGAGGTTATCTTCCTGATAGGGGATTTTACCGGCAAGATTGGCGATCCATCTGGCAAGAGCGCTACGCGGCCCCCCCTAACCGACGAACAGGTGGCGCAGAACGCCGTTACCTACAAGGAGCAGGTGTTCAAAATCCTGGATCCGGAGAAAACCCGGATCGTCTTCAACTCCGAGTGGATGAGTAAGCTGACGGCAGTGGATATGATTCAGCTGGCTGGCCAGTATACGGTTGCGAGAATGCTTGAGCGGGACGATTTCACCAAGCGCTACCGGGCCGAGCAGTCTATAGCTATTCACGAGTTCCTCTATCCTTTGATTCAGGGTTACGACTCCGTTGCGTTAAAAGCTGATGTGGAGTTGGGCGGGACAGACCAGAAGTTCAATCTTCTTATGGGGCGTATTCTGCAAAAGCACTATGGCCAGTTACCTCAGGCTGTTTTGACCATGCCAATACTTGAAGGGCTGGATGGTGTGCAGAAGATGTCCAAGTCTTTGGGGAATTATATTGGCGTTAACGATACCCCCGGGGAGATGTATACCAAGCTGCTCTCTGTGCCGGATGATTTGTTGTGGCGTTATTTTGAGTTGCTGAGCTTTCGCCCGCTTACGGAAGTGGCTGAGTTTCAGAAGGCTGTAGAGGGTGGGGCTAACCCCCAGGATTACAAAAAGCTTCTGGCGGAAGAGATTATTACCCGCTTCCATAATGAAGAGGCTGCGCAAACGGCGCACAAGTCTGCGGGCAATCGGGTGGGGCTTGGAGATATCCCGGAGAACATACCCAGTGTAGAGGTCTCTCTGGACGGTCAGCCGGAAATCCTCATGGCCACAGTGCTGCGTCTGTCAGGTCTTGTAAAGAATGGAGCGGCCGCGCGTGACGTTTTGGGGCGTGGCGCCGTTTTCGTAGATGGGCAGCAATTTGAAGGTGATCGATCCTTCGTAGAAGGTGATAGTTGCGTGATTCAGGCTGGCAAGAAGAAGATTGCACGGATATTGATCACAGGTTGAGCAGTCCAGGGCCATTTTGAGATTTTTTCAAGATGGCCGTTGACACCTGCGCCCAGCTCTGTAGAATGCGCATCTCGCTTGAGGGACA
>NZ_JBQDCO010000033.1:0-44454 GCF_052091845.1 Marinobacter sp.
TGATTAATAAAGACACCAAGGTTATCTGCCAGGGCTTTACCGGCGCACAGGGTACGTTCCACTCTGAGCAAGCTATTGAATACGGTACCAAAATGGTTGGCGGCGTAAGCCCGGGTAAAGGCGGCACCGAGCACCTTGGCCTGCCCGTGTTCAACACTGTACGCGACGCTGTGGAAAAGACCGGTGCTCAGGCAACCGTTATCTACGTTCCGGCTCCGTTCTGTAAAGATGCCATCATTGAAGCAGCAGATGCCGGCCTTGAGCTGATTGTATGCATCACCGAAGGTATTCCGACCATCGATATGCTGTACGCCAAAGAATACGTTGATCGTAAAGGCGTTCGCATGATTGGTCCTAACTGCCCCGGTGTAATCACCCCGGGTGAGTGCAAGATCGGTATCATGCCAGGCCACATTCACAAGCCAGGTAAGGTGGGCATCGTATCCCGTTCCGGCACCCTGACTTACGAAGCGGTCAAGCAGACAACAGATTTCGGTTACGGCCAGTCTACGTGTGTCGGTATCGGTGGTGACCCGATTCCGGGTTCCAACTTCATCGATATTCTCCAGCTGCTGCAGAACGACCCGCAGACAGAAGCGATCGTAATGATTGGTGAAATTGGCGGTACCGCAGAAGAAGAGGCAGCAGCGTTTATCAAAGAAAACGTTACCAAGCCTGTGGTTTCCTACATTGCCGGTGTTACCGCACCTCCGGGTAAACGTATGGGCCACGCCGGTGCGATTATCTCCGGTGGCAAGGGCACGGCAGACGAAAAGTTTGCAGCGCTGAACGATGCCGGCGTCAAAACCGTGCGTAGCCTGGCCGAAATTGGCAAGGCTCTGAAGGAAGTGACCGGCTGGTAAGCGGGCTTCTTTCAGAAAACCCCCGTTCTGTTCTGCAGAGCGGGGGTTTTTTATTTATACTATCAGGTCGCCTGATCTATTATGGGCGAGTCCCATTCAAAAGAAGGAGTTTGTGCTTTGAGTTCAGTAGATTCCCAGCAACGGATATTGTCCGGTATGCGTCCGACCGGCAAGCTTCACCTTGGTCATTACCATGGTGTGCTAAAAAACTGGGTGAAACTCCAGCACGAATTTGAGTGCTTCTTCTTTATCGCAGACTGGCATGCGTTAACCACTCAGTACGATGATCCTTCCGGCATCGAACAGAGCGTTTGGGACATGGTGATTGACTGGTTGGCCGCAGGGGTGAATCCGGGCTCGTCTACCATGTTTATTCAATCCCAGGTTCCCGAGCATGCGGAACTGCACCTGCTGCTGTCCATGATCACGCCGTTGGGCTGGTTGGAGCGTATTCCAACTTACAAGGATCAGCAGGAAAAGTTGCGGGAAAAGGACTTGGCAACCTATGGTTTTCTTGGTTATCCGCTGCTGCAAACCGCCGATATTCTGATGTATCGTGCGGGTAGGGTGCCGGTAGGTGCAGACCAGGTATCCCATGTTGAAATCACCCGTGAGATCGCCCGTCGTTTTAATCATATTTACGGACGCGAAGCAGGATTTGAAGAGCAGGCAGAATCGGCCATCGTCAAGATGGGTAAGAAAAACGCCAAACTTTACCGCACCCTTAAAAAGCGCTATCAGGAAGAAGGTGACATGGAAGCGCTGGATACGGCTCGGGCGCTGCTTATGGAGCAACAGAATATTTCCCTTGGCGATCGCGAGCGTTTGTATGGGTATATCGAGGGTGGCGGCAAGGTTATTCTGCCGGAACCCCAGCCATTGTTGACACCGGACTCCAAAATGCCGGGCCTGGATGGGCAGAAAATGTCCAAGTCCTACAACAACTACATTGGTTTGAGAGAAGATCCGGATAGCGTAGCCCGGAAAGTTCGCACCATGCAGACAGATCCCCAGAGAGTTCGCCGCACAGACCCGGGCGAGCCGGAGAAATGCCCGGTGTGGGGGCTGCACAAAGTGTACTCTGATGATGCCACAAAAGAGTGGGTTCAGGTGGGTTGCCGTAGCGCCAGCATTGGTTGCCTGGAGTGTAAAGCGCCGCTGATTGAGTCCATTATTGAAGAACAGAAACCATTGCATGAGCGAGCCAAAGAGTACGAAGGCAATCCGGATCTTGTCCAGTCGATTCTGCAAGAAGGTCGTGAACGTGCCAGAGACGCGGCCCGCGATACCCTTGAGGAAGTGCGGGCTGCTATGGGGCTGAGCTATCGCTAAGCCTGAGTCGGCGCCACTGGCGCGGGTATCCGGAAAGCCGCTGGTTGATCTTCCCAGCGATCTGTATATTCCGCCAGATGCCCTTGCAGTATTTCTTGAGGCCTTTGAAGGGCCTCTTGATTTGTTGCTTTACCTTATTAGACGCCAGAATATGGACATTCTGGATGTAGATGTAAGTGATATTACCCGGCAATACATGGACTACATTGGCGCGGTGGAAGCCTTGCGCTTTGACCTTGCCGCAGAATATCTGGTGATGGCGGCTACTCTGGCAGAAATTAAATCCCGTATGCTTTTGCCAAGGCAGGTAAATGATGAAGAGGAAGAGGTAGATCCCAGGGCAGAGCTTATCCGGCGGCTTCAACAATACGAGCGTTTCAAGCAGGCCGCTGAGGATATTGATGCGCTGCCGCGCATGGAGAGAGACACACTGCCTGTATCCGCTGCCCTGCCGCAACTAGCGTCAAACCAACCCCATCCAGATGTTGATATGCGGGATTTGTTGCTAGCGCTGCAAGGTGTGTTAAAGCGTGCCGACCTTTTTGTAAGCCACCATGTGGAAAAGGAAAGGTTGTCTACCCGGGAGCGAATGTCTGCCATTTTGGCAGTGCTGCAAGATGATCAATTTGCTACCTTTCAAAGCCTGTTTACCGCTGAAGAAGGTCGTCTTGGCGTGGTGGTAACATTTTTGGCAACGCTGGAATTGGTAAAAGAGCAGTTAATTGAATTAGTACAGTCAGACGTCCTCGGGTCTATTCACGTGCGTGCGCGGGCTGCGCGGTAAGGTACTCCGCACAGAACAACGGATAGTTATCATGAATGAAGAACACCTTTCGAGGCTTCAGGCTATTGCTGAAGCTGCTCTGCTTGCAGCGGGCAAGCCCTTGACCATTGATCAGATTCGAGGACTGTTTGCAGAAGATGATCGCCCGGCCAGGCAAATCATGGAGCATGTCATGATGCTTTTGGACAAGGCCTGCGAGGGGCGTGGCTTTGAACTGCGCAAAGTGGCCAGCGGTTATCGGCTCCAGGTTCGAGAAGAATTTGCTCCTTGGGTGAGCCGTCTGTTTGAAGAAAAACCGCAGCGGTATTCCCGGGCTCTGCTGGAAACCCTCGCTCTTATTGCCTATCGTCAGCCTATAACCCGTGGCGAAATAGAAGACGTTCGGGGTGTTACGGTAAGCAGCAATATCATTCGCACGTTACTTGAACGAGAGTGGGTGCGCGTTGTCGGGCACCGGGATGTTCCCGGCCGGCCAGCCATGTATGCGACCACCCGGCAGTTCCTTGATTATTTTAATCTTTCCGGTTTGAGCCAATTGCCACCGTTATCCGAGATACGGGATTTGGAGGAAATAGGACGAGAGATTGAACGGAACATTCAGGCTGAAATCGCATTTGATTCAGCCACGCAAGAACACGCAGACAATAGCCCTCCAGACCAGACAATTCACTGATACCATTGGGGCATCAGTTAGAGACTAAGGATTATTTTCATGGCGTCAGAACGCCCCGGAAAGAAAACGAAATCCGCCGCAAATGCGACTGCCCACGAAGGGCCGGAGCGTGTCCAGAAACTTCTTGCCCGCGCTGGCATTGGCTCGCGCCGTGAGATTGAGGGCTGGATGGAATCCGGTCGCCTTACCGTGAATGGCGATCCTGCGACACCTGGCCAAAAGGCGACGGTTAGCGACCGTTTTGAGCTTGATGGAAAGCGGCTGGACGTTGAGGCCGCAGCGGTTACGGTGCGCCGGGTTTTGATCTATAACAAGCCCGAAGGTGAGTTAACCACCCGTAAAGACCCGGAAGGCAGGCCAACAGTTTTCGACCGTCTACCACGGCTTAAAGACACTCGCTGGATATCGATCGGCCGTCTGGATATCAATACCACGGGGCTCGTTCTGTTTACGACTGATGGAAAACTGGCGAACCGCCTGATGCACCCTTCGAGTCAGATTGACCGGGAGTACGCAGTCAGGGTATTCGGAGAGGTTGATGACGCTATGATTGAGCGTTTAATGGCGGGTGTACTGCTTGAAGACGGCATGGCGAAATTCAGCGATATAAGCCCGGCGGGCGGAAGCGGAATGAACCGCTGGTTCCATGTAACGCTTCTCGAAGGCCGCAACCGGGAAGTCAGACGCTTATGGGAATCCCAGGGAGTGCGTGTAAGTCGCTTGAAACGAGTACGCTATGGCCCCATTTTCCTGCCCAGCCGGCTAACGCTTGGCAAATGGGAGGAGCTGGATCAAAAAGCGGTGGATACCCTTAGCCGCACGGTCGGGCTGGCTTCTATTGATATTCCGCAGAAAACACCGGACGAAAAAGCGGCCCAGGAGCGGAAAAGAAAGAAAAGCCCGGGTGGTAGTGCCAGAAAACCCGGGTCCCGTCGCTGGGATGTTAGCGACAGCAAGCCAGCCCGGGCGCGTAAGAGGCATTCCAGTAAATAGGGCGCCTATGAAGCCCGGGTAGGGAGGCTCAGCCGGGTTAATTAACCAATGCTTGCAAACACCCTGGTGCAATTGCGGCCTTGGGCTTTTGCACTGTAAAGCGCTTCATCGGCACGTGCTACCCAGTTGTTTGCGCTTTCTTCTGGCAAGTGCCGGGCCACTCCGCAGCTGACGGTTGTGGATAGCTCGGTACCGCCGCAGTCGACCCTGAGTCTGGCAACGGCATCGCGTACGCGGTCTGCCACATCCTTTGCTTCCTGTTCGCCCGTATAGGGAAGTAAAACAGCAAACTCTTCGCCCCCAAAACGATAAACACTGTCTGAATTTCTGGTCGCGTTTTCGATAGCCTCTGCGGTTAACCGCAGCAGATGGTCTCCCACTACGTGCCCTTGTTGGTCGTTGACGGTTTTGAAACGATCCAGATCACAGAGAATGAGCGAATACTCTTTTCCGTGTCGGTCAGACAGCAGGCTGGCGCGTTCGAGCTGCTCATCGAGGGCACGTTTGTTGGGGATGGATGTTAGCGCATCCGTCAGCGCCGCTTGTTCAATCGTTATAAACTGGCACGCATTGCGCAGCGGGCAAATCGCCGCGCTTATGAACATTTCAATACCCTGTAACTCATCGTCTGAAAATCTCTGCCGACGGTTCAGGGTCAGGGTTCCGTAATTGACGCCTTCAAGGTTAAGTCGATATTCGCAGCGGTGCGGCCCGCCAAGTCCCGTTACGTATACGAAATCCCGACGAGCAATGTGATGGCGATAGCTTAGGGCGTCAAACGGGATAGTGTTGCCTATCTCCTCAGCCAAAATGCCGAGCTGGGTTTCCAGGGAAAGGCTGGTGGAGAGCTTGCGCGTCAGCCGTGTAAAAGGGTCGGGGGCGTTTGACCACCCCTGATAGGCTTGTCGCAAGGCGGCCAGATCTTTTTGTTGAGTGGTGCTTCGCTTTATCGACGGTATGTTTTTCACTGAGACTCACTCACTGGCCAACTGTATTAATGTAATTGTCTGTTTAGCATAGATTGTGCCGTTATAGTGTTTTGTGTTTTAAACCATATATGTAAAAGATATAGCTCAACCCTTTTCAATGGCTTTTGGATCAGCCGCCACAGTGGTGTCAAAATGCTGGCAAGGTTTCGCCCGGGAACGCTCACTACCGGGAAATGCACAATCACGAGGGGGTGGGGATGAACAGCCCCTGTGGTAAACTCACCGCCCTAAATTCGCACCATTTCCAGAAGTGAGCAGCATTTCGTATGACGTTTCAGGCCCCGGATAGTCTTTCAGAACAAATAGCCCAGCATCTGGGGCAGCGAATTGTTACGCGAGAACTCAAGCCTGGGAGCCGCATACAGGAACTTAAGGTTTCCGGCGACCTGAATGTGAGCCGGGGCTCTGTTCGTGAGGCGTTGCTAATCTTGCAGCGCAGGCATTTGGTTGACATTTTTCCGCGGCGAGGTGCGGTGGTTTCCAGCTTGACTGTGGCCAGTGTTAACAACCTCTATGACATATACATCGATCTGCTCTGCATGCTCGGGCGCAAAGTTATCGAACGCTGGAGTGGAGATGAGTTAGGTGGTGTTATGCGGCGGGTGCGTGAGGTTGACGCGGTTATCCATGCGGTGAACTCAACAGGTCCGGATGCTGCCGAAAAAGTGATTGATGCGGGCTTTGGCGTAATGCGTTATGCCTACGAACTGGTCGGGAACCCGTTTCTTGAAGAAACCCTGGAAAATTTCAGGCCCGCGATCAGTCGAACCTATTTTGCTGCCCTTGAGAGTTTCCGCGAGGGTATTGATCAGACTGCTTTATTCTTTCAGCAGCTCGGTGAAGCCGCCTTGAGTGGCGACGCCGATAGGCTGCAGTCCGCAATCTGTGCTTTTGGCGAGCATCAGCGTCAGCAAATACTGAGTATTCTCAGGGAGGAGGAGAGCGCCTGACATGCGCCTGAAATCCATCAAGCTTGCCGGATTCAAATCATTTGTTGATCCGACAACGGTGCCATTTCCTACCAATATGACTGCGGTGGTTGGGCCCAATGGCTGCGGCAAGTCCAATATTATCGATGCCGTTCGTTGGGTAATGGGTGAAAGCTCTGCCAAGTTCCTGCGTGGCGAATCCATGACGGACGTTATCTTTAATGGATCCAGTGCCCGTAAGCCGGTCGGTCAGGCAACAATTGAGCTGGTTTTTGATAACACCGATGGCTCTGCACCAGGCGAGTTTGTTCGCTTCAGCGAAATTTCGGTGCGTCGCCGTGTTACACGAGAAGGGCAGTCCGAGTACTTCCTTAACGGCTCCAAATGCCGCCGTCGGGACATCACTGATTTGTTTCTTGGTACGGGCCTCGGCCCACGAAGCTACGCCATTATCGAGCAGGGCATGATTTCACGGCTGATTGAGGCCAAGCCAGAAGAGTTGCGGGTTTACATTGAAGAGGCCGCCGGCATCTCGAAATACAAAGAGCGACGCCGGGAAACTGAAAATCGTATGCGCCGCACCCAGGAAAACCTCGAGCGCCTTACTGATCTGCGCGAAGAACTGGGGCGGCAGTTGCAACACCTTGAGCGCCAGGCGGCTGCGGCAGAAAAATATAAATCCTACAAACACGACGAGCGCCAGAAGAAGGCCGAGTTAACGGTTTTGCGTTGGCAATCACTGGATAACGATCTGCAAATCTGGCGCGACAAAATCCGTAACACCGAGTTGGAGCTTGAAAAGCAACTTACCGGACGCATCAGCCTCGAAACATCCCTTGAATCCCTTCGTGACAGCCATCAGGAGCGCTCTGAACATTTTAATCGTGCCCAGGCCCGTTATTACGAAGCGGGTGCGGATATCGCCCGCATTGAACAGAGCCTTGAGCATCAGCGCGAACGCAGCAGACAAACCGCGGTGGAGCTTGAACAGGCTATGGCCAACCAGAGGGAGCTCACCCGGGAGTTGAGCCAGGACGAAGAAAAACTGGGCAGCGTTCGCGAAGAACTCTACATGATTGAGCCCGAGCAGGAGGCGCTGGCTATCCGTACTGAAGAGTCTGGCGAGCAACTTCAGCAGGCGGAAGACGCAATGAGCGAATGGCAGCAGCGCTGGGAAGAGTTTAGTGCTCGCTCTGCCGATTCTCGACGCGAGGCCGAGGTTGCGCAATCGCGAATTCGCTCCCTGGATGAAGCCATAGAGCAACTACTGATTCGTCAGAGCAAGCTTCGGGATGAACAAGCGCAGCTTGACGGGCAGGTTGACCGTGCTGAGCTGGTGGCATTTATGGAGCAGCAGGAGTCGCTGGAATTGCAGCGAGAGGAAGCAGCCGAGCGCATCGAAGCGGCGCAGGACGAACTTTACGATGCCCGCCATAGCCAGCGTGGTGCCGAGCAGAGTCTGGCCGATGCCCGGCAACGGGTACAAAGCCTGCAAGCCGCGCTGGACTCACAGCAATCGCTGCTTGATGAGCAACTGGGTGGGCATGATGACACGCTGCAGGCCTGGTTGGCTGAGCATGAACTGGGTAATTTGCCCCGGGTTGCGGGCCAGCTGCACATAAACGATGGCTGGGAGTTTGCTCTGGAGCAGGTTATCGGGCGGTTCAGCCAGGGATTGTTTCTGCCTGAGATCAGCCCGCTGTCCCAGGCTTTGCAGGCTGCACCAAAGGGGCTTGCGGTGATTCAGGCAGGTTCTGGCAATAATGGTCCGGCTCAGGGTTTGGCGGCCAAAGTAAGTGGCGTGGCTTCCGTCACCGCTATGTTGACAGGTATCGGCATTGCCGAAACGCTCACAGATGCTTTAGCTCAGAGAACTCAGCTTGCACAGGGCTGCAGCCTTATTACCCGTGAGGGCGTTTGGGTTGCTCGCGATTGGGTATTGATGCCAGATTCTGATGTTGGTCAGATTGGTGTTATCGAACGGCAGAAAAAAGTTGACGAACTGACAGAGCAGTTGCTGGAGGCAGAGGCAACCCTGGATAGCGTGGGCGCGCGCTATGAGGCTCTGCAGGAGCGCACAGAGAGAGCAGAAGGGGCAAGAGACGATGCACAGGCCCGACTAAGTGACACAGACCGTGAGCTTGGCCTGGTGGTCTCCAGGGTCAGCGGGTTTCGTGCTCGTGCTGAACAGATTGACGCACGCCTTATGCAGATTCAGGAGGACGTGTCAGACGTAACTCTTAGCCTTGAAGGCAAGCAGGAAGACCTTGCCGGCGCGCGTGAAGAGTGGCAAAAAGCGTTGGCGCTGACGGAAGACAGCGACGACGAAAAAGAGCGCTTGCTTGAACAGCGTGATGTGCGCCGGGAAAAGCTGGACAGTTTGCGCCAGGACGCTCGCCGCGATCGGGACCAGGCCCACCAGCTGCAATTGCAGGTGCAGTCGCTCAACAGTCAGCAGGATGGCTTGAGTCAGACTATAGACCGAATGCAGGTGCAAAAAGAGCGTCTGGAAGAACGACTGGAGATGCTCAGGGAATCCCGGGAAAGTGCGGAAGAGCCCATGGAAGACTTGCAGATGCAGCTTGAAGGTCTGCTGGAACGTCGCCTTGCAGAAGAGGAGAAACTTGCTGTGGCTCGCGATGCGCTGGAAGAAATAGATCGCGAAGTTCGGGAAAAGGAGCAGGGCAGGAGTGGCACGGAGCACCAGATCCAGGATATTCGAGCCAAGCTGGAAAAGCTGAAAATGGAATCCCAGGCACTGGAGATCCGTTCAGGTAATCACATCGAGCAGCTTGGGGAGCTGGATGTGAAGCTGCACGATATATTATCTCAGCTGCCTGACCATGCGAATCAGGACGAATGGGCTGCCGAACTTGAAAAGATCGGTAACCGGATTCAACGCCTTGGGGCTATAAATCTTGCGGCGATTGATGAATATCAGGTTCAGAGCGAACGCAAAATCTATCTCGATCATCAGCATGATGACTTAATTGAAGCGTTGGAAATTTTGGACACGGCCATTCGGAAAATCGATCGGGAGACCCGTCAACGCTTTAAAGAAACATTTGATCAGGTAAATGGTGGTCTTCAGGCTCTGTTCCCAAAAGTATTTGGCGGCGGCAATGCCAGTCTCGAGCTGACCGGTGAAGATCTTCTGGAGACGGGTGTGGCGATCATGGCTCGTCCTCCAGGCAAGAAAAACAGCACAATTCACCTTCTTTCAGGTGGTGAAAAAGCGCTGACAGCCATTGCTCTGGTTTTTTCCATTTTTCAGCTCAACCCTGCGCCTTTTTGCATGCTGGATGAAGTGGATGCACCCTTGGACGATGCCAACGTGGGTCGGTATGCCAATCTGGTTAAAGAAATGTCGAAACAGGTTCAGTTTATTTATATAACCCATAATAAGATTGCTATGGAAATAGGCGATCAGCTAATGGGTGTAACCATGCACGAACCAGGTTGTTCGCGCCTGGTAACCGTGGATGTGGATGAGGCGGCGGCACTGGCAGAAGCCTAGATTCAGGGTGGCCAAAATTCCGCCAAGAATGACAAAAAGGCCATGTGGCATGGCTTTGCGTTGTATTCACTACGCGCTTTTTTTAGAGTAGCAGGTGGATCGCTTTACTGGCTCCCGGATTCTATCTGCAAACAGGACAGCAGCACTATGTCACTTAGGGAATGGTTAATTGCCATCGGCACCCTGGTTATTATCGGCATCGTTATCGACGGTTTAAGGCGCATGCGCCGTGCACGCAAGGAATCTACCGCGATTTCTTCAGGCATGGGTGCCAATGACCTGAAAGAATCTCCGCTGGATGACGACCATAACCCCGAGCTCCCGAACGGGGGCGCGAGAACTATTTCAGACGATACGCTTGAGGAGCGGGGCTATGTTCGACGTGAAAAGCCTTCGCGCCCAAAAACAACGAAACAAAAGCCGACGCGGCCTGTTCGTGACACTCTGAGAAAAGATAACTCCGCAGAAAATCAGAGCCCTTCACCCTCTGAACCTCCTCAAAATGAAGGCCAGAACCCGGCGCCGGATACCGGTGAGCCATCCGGCTTCTCATCCATAGAACAAGAAGAGTCGGTCGCGGATACGGGCTGGGGGGCTGCCGATGATGATCAGACAGGGCCAGAGCCAGAGCCAGCGCCGGATTCATCTGCAAGCGCCTCAAGCCCAGACCCGGATTTGCCTCTTGCCGGTGCCAATCGCCCGGAAGCCCGGGAGGTCATTGTGATCAACGTGCTAGCGGCTCAGGGTGAAGACTTCAGTGGGGCGGCCCTACAGAAATTGTTCGAAGCCTGTGGCCTGGTGCATGGCGATATGGATATTTACCACCGCCATGAGGCAGAAGATACCATAAGTCCTGTACAGTTCAGTGTGGCAAATGCGGTGGAGCCTGGCACTTTTACGCCTGACAACGTAGAGGCCATGACAACCCCGGGCATTAGCTTTTTCATGAGTATGCCTGGGCCAACCAGTGCGCTGCAAGCCTTTGACTTTATGCTGGAAACTGCACAATGCGTGGTTCGCAATCTTGGCGGGGAGCTTAAAGATGAACGCCGCAGTGTGATGACAGCCCAGACCATAGAGCATTGCCGTCAGCGTATCCGCGAGTACGAACGCAAGCAGCGATCGCCGCTGCACTGATCCGAACTCAGGGTCACAGTGAACGTAACAATGCCCGGAGTGATCCGGGCATTTTTTTGACAGCCAAGGGCACACGTTTATGAGCAAGCCTTCACCGGACGATATCAAGCGGACCGAGGAACTTCGATCTGCTCTTGATGAGCACAATTACCGGTATTACGTGCTGGACGATCCGGGAATTCCGGATGCGGAGTACGACCGCCTGTTCCGGGAGTTGCAAAAGCTTGAGGCCGATTACCCCGAACTGGTGTCGAATGATTCGCCCACCCGGCGGGTAGGTAGCAGAACCGAGACCAGCTTTGAGGAGGTGGTTCATCGCCTGCCCATGCTGTCCCTTGATAACGCATTTAACGAAGACGAACTTCGTGATTTTGACCGCCGGGTTCAGGAACGACTCGGCGGCGATGAAACCGTTGAATATGTGTGTGAGCCAAAACTGGATGGGTTGGCTGTTAGCCTGCATTATGAGCTAGGTTCTCTTGTTCGCGCTGCGACCCGTGGCGATGGTTATGCCGGCGAAGACATTACCGCCAACATTCGCACTATTCCGTCTGTCCCTCTGCGCCTGAGGGGCAATCAGGTTCCGGATATGCTGGAGGTTCGGGGCGAGGTGTATATGCCGAAAGCCGGCTTTGAAACACTGAACAGCCGTCTGGCGGATCAGGGCGACAAAACCTTCGTAAACCCCCGTAATGCCGCTGCCGGCAGCTTGCGGCAGAAAAAATCTACGATCACCGCAAAGCGACCGTTGGAAATGTGTGCTTATAGCGTAGCGGTGACTGACGAAAGCCAACTGCCGGATACGCAGTGGGGGTGTCTGCAGCAGGTTAAAAGGTGGGGGTTCCGGATTAACCCTGAAATGCGCAAGGCCCAGGGTGCGAGTGAATGCCTGTCGGCTTATGAAGAGCTGATGCGCAAGCGAGATGCACTGCCTTATGAAATTGATGGCATTGTATTCAAGGTAAACCGGTTGGATCTTCAGCAAACTCTGGGGTTTGTGTCTCGTGCACCACGCTGGGCCATTGCCCAGAAGTTTCCCGCCCAGGAAGAGCTGACAGTTATTGAAGATGTAGAGTTTCAGGTGGGGCGCACGGGAGCTGTTACGCCGGTTGCCCGGCTTAAACCGGTGTTTGTAGGTGGTGTAACCGTAAGCAATGCCACGCTCCATAATATGGATGAGATCCGCCGTCTCGACGTTCGTATTGGCGATACCGTGTTTGTTCGCCGGGCAGGGGATGTCATTCCGAAAGTGGTGAAGGTGGTTGCGGAAAAACGCCCGACTAATGCCACATCGGTAGAGCTACCCAGGCAGTGCCCGGTGTGCGACTCGGATGTTATTCAGATAGAAGGTGAAGCCGTTGCCCGTTGCACCGGTGGTCTGTTTTGTCCTGCCCAGCGAAAAGAAGCCATTCGGCACTATGCCTCTCGAAAGGCACTGGATATAGAGGGTCTGGGCGATAAATGGATTGATATCCTCGTGGATCAGGGCATGGTGAAAACCGTTGCAGATATTTATCGGCTGACGACCAGAGATTTAACACGGCTAGACCGGATGGGGGACAAGTCTGCGGGCAATCTGGTTGCGGCCATAGATAGTGCGCGCCAACCTGTACTCTGGCGCTTTCTTTACGCGATGGGGATTCGTGAAGTGGGCGAGGCAACGGCCAAATCCCTGGCGTCGCATTTTGGCACTCTGGATGCGGTTGCTGGTGCCAATGAGGAGTCGCTCATAGCTGTACAGGATGTGGGCCCCATTGTTGCCGGTCATATTCGAAGCTTTTTTGAACAGGCCCACAATCGGGAAACCCTTGATGCCCTGCGCGAAGCCGGTGTGAAGTGGCAGGATGAGGTAGTGACCGCGAGTGCCAAACCACTTCAGGGGCAAACCTGGGTGCTTACAGGCACTTTGTCAGAGCTCACTCGGGATGAGGCCCGGGAAAAGCTGGAAACGCTTGGCGCAAAAGTAGCTGGCAGTGTTTCAAAGAAAACAGCCTGTGTTGTCGCGGGTGAGGCAGCTGGCTCAAAGTTGGTGAAAGCCGAACAGCTAGGCGTGCAGGTGTTGGATGAAACAGGCTTGCTGGATATGCTGAAAGAGCACGGGGTGTAAGCAGCCGTGCCACAGTTTTCCGGGATTCAAATCCATGGAGGTTTAGCCGGCCAGTGAATCTGAGAACTCGCGCAGATACCCTGTCTCCGAAACTGGCTACCATGGCGTTGTTCTGTAACGGTGTGTAAAGCATTGGCTTGCGCCAATGTATACCCACTGCCATAACAACAACGTTCTGAAACGGATTTTCCCATGCGCGCCGAGTTGTTTCCCCGCACTGCTACCGTTATTCAGGTTGCTGCTGTATTGCTGCTTGCCATTACTGCCTCTGGCTGTAAAACCGAGAAAGACCCCGATCAGCCAACCATTTTGGGCATTCCGCCGGCGGCTGCCTACCTGGGTGTAGAGTACTACTACAACTTTGGCGCATACGGTGGTGAGGGCATACTCGACTATACGCTGACCAACGCCCCTTCCTGGTTGGCACTTGAAGACACCAGTAACAAGGCCCGGCAAGGCATTATTATGCGCGGTGTGCCGGGGCTCAGCGGCGGCGACCGTGGAGATGCCGATCTTGGTAAACTGGAGGGTATCAATCTGGTGACCACGGATGGCCAGGAGGCAGGTGCCCAGCCGTTCGATATTGAGGTTAAACGCAACGTTTTATCATTGGAAGCCGAACCTTTTACCGAAGGTGCCTCGGCAACTATTCCGGATACCAGACGCGAGCATTGCCCATTGCCTGATCTGGAAACAGCGGGCGAACACAGTTTTACCATCAATACGTACGATGCAGATGGCGTGGTTAACGGTGATCGAGATCTTACCTTGCCTACTCGGGCCGTTTTTGCAAAAGTAATGCTGGACAAGCCCTCCGTAACCCAGGTGGCCGTTGCGTTTGAGTTGACGTCGGGTTATGACGCAGACAGCTGCGATGCCGAATTTGAAAGTCCTCATCAACGCTGCGATCACAGTGCTGCCAACTCAGGCGATGCCATACCCGGGCAGGATATCGTGGCCCTGGGCAGTGGCAGTGAGCCGTTGCTGGAAAAAATTGATTATCTAACCTATGAAACCGGCAACACCGGAGTAACCACAGGCGGTGTTGTCACCTTCGAGCCGGGAGTGACGGAATGCTATATTCGGCTGGAAGTAGTGGATGACAGCTTTGCAGAGCCTTCCGAAGTGGCATACCTGAGCTTGACGGAAGTGCGTTCAGGCCTGGCGGGGCTCGGGAAGACAAACAGTGGCGTGCGTACCACACTGGTGATAGACGATAATGAACCGAAAGTGAGCCTGGGGACTACCGCAGGCGGCACGCGGGATGCGTTGAACGTGGGTGATTCCCGCACTTACGTAGCCCGTTTGACGGGGGAGCGTAAGGGGCCAGTTTACGCAAAGCTGAAACACACAGAAGACTCTTCTGCTGAGCTCGGCACTGAGTTCAAAACCAGCTTGCCGGGAGACGAGCTGGTTTTTCCGGATGATGAGGATGAGGTTACGTTTACCGTTGAGATTGCCAGCCCTTCGTCGTATTCCAATGCAGACGAGAACGACCGTTTTATCTTGCTCGGCCTGGATACAGCTTTTCAGCTTGGCCGCGAAAACTACGCTCGGTCGCAGGGCGAAAACATGCTTCGGGTTAGTATCAATGAGCTGACTTCGCCACTGATTACTAACCCCGGGGATAGCTTTCTCCCAACGGATATGGCTGTGGGGCATGCCGGCAAAATGTTTGTAGCCGGGTATGATCCCTCCGACAGTAACAGGGTGATGGTGCGCATATATGACCAAAAAGGCATTTTGTTCCAGCAGCTTGAGGTATCGGCACCGGGAGATCAGCTATCCGAACCGGAACCGGTAATCGGTTTGGCAAAACGCGAGATCACAAAGAACAACGTTAAGAGCGACCGTTTTGAGCTTTTGGTAGCGTACAGTGCAGCCGGCGCGGTGGCCGGTACCGCAGGGCAGGGTGGTATGGATGTTGTCAGCTCGCTTTACTGGTTTGACAGTGCAAGTAACGGTGGTGAATACGTTGAAACCTGGACCACGCGCACTGGCACCGCAGGCAAAGATACAGTTCGCTGGGCAGGCATCAACTCCGCAAGCGGTTTTGTCGTGATTGCCGGCGAAACTGACGGCGTGTGGCCAGGCCAAACCCCTGTGGGGCGTGTTGACAGTTTTCTACAGCGCATAGATTCACAGCCTGAGGGAAATAGCTTTATCCCTAAGTTAGCCTGGACACGGCAGGTAGGCTCCCACGAACAAGATAAAGTTGCGGGCGGAAGTGCCGAGGGTGCCAGCCAACTATTATTCGGTTCCGCCCAGGGGGCCGTTAACGGTGAGCCTTCCCTGGGGTTTGAGGACGCGTATTTTTACACCACAGCGTCGGGAGACGGCAATCTCACAGTGAACCAGCGCGGCACCCAGGCAGATGAACACATCACCAGCGGTGTGTTGGCCGGTAGCACTTTATGGTTGCTGGGGAATGGCAGTAATAAATACTCAGCTACGCAGCCAGATGAGGGCAGTAATGGTCCGCACCTGACGAGTGAGCGCACCAATAGCGAAAGCGGCTTTGTGCTTGGCTACACCACCAGTGGCGAGTTTGTTCGGGCCTTTAACCTGAATGATGAAAATGATAACTCTAAAGAACAGTTTGCTGCACTAACCGGCTTTTTTGGTGATTTGATCGCTGCGGGCAGTTCTGATGGTGATTTCGCCGGTATTGCGGGCCCCAGTGGCGGCGGGCGCTCAGCTATCCTTGAGCGGCTGTCATTGGTACCCGAGCCTGAGCCAGACGCTGAGAACAGCGTGTTTCGGAACGAATGGCGCTATCAGTTGAACGTAGGTGACTCGGAAATTACACAGCTAGCTAACTATCGCGACGATGAAATTGTTGCATTGGTTCGAAAAGGGTCAGCCTGGGAGTTGTTATTGTTTAGCCCGGAAGGTGTGTTGCTGACGCCCTAGGCGCTGCCTTGCTGACCATCCGCACTTGCATACAGGCGCAAATAGTCCGTGCTGGTAACCACACCCACGGGCTCGTTCCGGGTATCTACAACCAAAGCGGCATTTAGCTGGTGTGCGAGCATTAGTCTGGCGAGTTGGTGAGCGTCGGTTTCGGGGGCGGCGGTCAGGAACGCCGGTAACTCAATGTGAATCAAACTTTGGTTTCGCGCATCGGCCTGATGTTCGTGGAGCCAGGCCAAAAGCCATTGCTGCCCTACAAGCCCTGCAACATGGGTGTCTGAAATCACCACCAGGTGGTTTGCACCTTGCTCTGTCATGGTAGCGATTGCTTCTGCGACAGTGGCTGAGGCGGGCAGCGAATACAGGGCAGGGGTGCATATGGAAGAGACTGGCAAATAGGGCCTCTGTTCCTTGCGTTCGCCGGCGGCCGCCGCACCATACTCCTCCAAAGCACGGTGTCGGCCAGACTGCGCTGCCAGCTGAAACTCAGCGTCTGTTGCCTCACCGCGCTCGGTATTGATGGGTTGGCTATCTGCCAGCTCACTAACACTACCCACGCGGCGACCCCGTAACACCTCTGGTAATCTTGTCCCCACCGGGCGGCCTGGTTCGCTAACAAAAATAGACACTGGTTTTACCCTCTGAAAAGTCCCCTACGTAGAGGTTATCGGCCGGGCAACGCAGATCATTAACATTTAATTACGAAGCGTCTGTCTTGCGTTGGCGCATGCGCCCTGTTGCCAGCCTCTTGGCCAGAGTTGCCGGCAGAGCCTGTGGCTGCCCCGTGAGTTGGTCTGCCACAAACTCTGCAAGCACAGGGGCATAAGTCAGGCCCTTGCTGCCCATGCCGGTCAAAAGATACAGCCCTTCTATGTTTTGCCCCTGCGTATCACTCAGCACCCCGGCAACTGGCTGGTAATCGTGAGTTGTGCAACGGAACCCCACCCGGCCCTCAAGCTGATCCGGCAGGCCATCGTTTGCCAGATTCTGTGAAATAATGTCTGGCACCATGGATGACACCGCCTGGATATTCTCCCGGTGGCTCTCGATTGTAGTGGCTGTCTCCTTGCTGTGAAGATCAAACGTAGCGCCAACCACGGCCAGGTTCTCACCCTGGGCGTTATGCACCGGGTTAAGATAGCGCGCACCGCAAATCACTGCGCGAGGTTGCGCTATAAGAGGATCAGGCAGGTAGGTCACCTGGCCGCGTATCGCCTTGAAGCGGAAGGAGCCCGGTCCCGGAATTAACTCTGGTGTCAGGTGCCCCGCGCAAATTACCACCTGGTCTGCGTGAATGTCTGAGTTGTGAGGGGCTGCACCGGACACACACCAGTGGCCGTCAAAAGGCTCTAGCTGATTAACCGCATAGCCGAAAACCTGTTTAATGCCGGGCTGTAAAGCCAGGGATTTACAGAGTTTGTTTGGCTCCAGCCACCCGCAACCAGGAAACCATAACCCGCCACACGGGAGTTTGGCACCTGCGAGCGTCTCGGCTTCGTGGCGGGTGACAGAGCGCAAAAGCTCTTCCGGGTATTGGTTTCGCTCGGTAAATCGGCGCTGGCGGGATTGTTCTTTGTTACTCCAGGCAAGTTGGATCAAACCGGTTGGGTGCCAGAACTGGTCGGTATATCGCGCATAATATCGCTGGCTGAATGTGAGTGCGGAGAGTGCAAGCTGGGTCTGGTGATTAAATTCCACACCCAGTTTGACGTACATGGCACCTTGAAGGTTCCCCGATGCGGCAGAGCCTGGTTCATCCGCCGCATCTATCAGCGTAACCCTATGGCCTCTGCGTGCAAGGTTGTTTGCCAGCAGGCACCCAGCGATACCTGCACCAATGACAGCTACAGAGGGTGCCTGCGATCCGGATGTATCGGGCTGTTTGTGTTGGATAGCCTCTTTGGTTGCGGTTTTTTGCCAGATTTCAGGGGCTAGGGTTGGTTCAAACCCGTTCAATATCCAGGCATCGGCCTTAAAAGTCAGGGTATCCCATGCGTCGTTCGACTCACCAAAGAATAGCGTCAGGCGAACTGTGCCTTCAGCCAAAACTATGCGATGGGCGCCGTGCACCAAAGGCGGGTAGCTGGCAATCAGTTCATTTGCCAGGTCCTGGAATTCCGGCCATATGGAAAGCGCACTTTTGAGAGCCTGCAGAGTCAGGGGCGCGCGCTCAGAGGCAACAAAGTGAAGGGTGGCTGCGTGGTCAGGCTTCCAGGCTTGCCATGCCTGCCAAGTCGCAAGAAAATTCAGGCCTGAGCCAAATCCCGCCTCTGCAACCACGAAAGAGCCTGCCTCGGGAACAGAAGAAAAACGAGCCGGTAAACTGTTGTGCTCGATAAATCCATGCCGGAAGTCTTCCAACTCCTTTTTAGAGCAACCGTATTGGCGTCCGAATGATTTGAATTCGGCTGTGTCTTTGCCCCAGCTTGGTTCTGCTGGCTCGATGGCGGGTGGAGCGGTAGGTAGGCTCATTATTGATACTCTGCTGTGTGCAGTTATTCCAGCAAGGTAACGTTTTTAATGATCACTGGGTCTACCGGCACATCAGCCATGCCACGGACGTGCGCGGTTTTTACCTTGGCAATGGTGTCCACCACTCCCATGCCTTCGGTTACCTTTGCGAAGACCGCGTAGCCTGCGCCGCGAACGCCTGCGTTAAGGAAATCGTTGTTTGCGACGTTTATAAAAAACTGGGAGGTTGCGGAATCCGGGGCGTTAGTTCGTGCCATGGAGACCGTTCCACGCAGATTGGGCAAGGTTGGCGAAGCTTCGTTTTGAATGGGAGAGCGGGTTTCTTTACGTGTCATCTCGGGGGTAAAGCCGCCACCTTGAATCATAAAACCCGGAATGACCCGGTGATAGATTGTATTGTCGTAAAAGTCATCACGGGCGTATTCAAGAAAGTTTTCAACGGTTTTCGGGGCGACATCTGGGCGAAGCTGCAGCTCAATAGCCCCTTCGCTGGTTAGAATTCGAACCTTGGGCAGCTCGGCTTTCGCAGCCTCAGTGTCGGGTTGGGCGTGTGCTTGAAACGCTAAAGAAGACAGGCCCAGAGCCAAAACTACGACTTTGATCACATTGCTGAAGGGTTTTACCAATTTTGTCATCACCTGGCTCTCTGTTAGTTAGCGGCAGCTGGTTTTCCTGCAATAATCACGCAGATTAAATGGTGCCCTGATCTTAACAGATTTGATTCACAGTTCGGGAAGTGCATCTGCGCATGATGGGCTGCTATCAGCTAACCTTTGAAGGGTGAAAGTAGGTAGGAAACACTCACCGGGCCGGGCTGTACGGTAATCACTGTGAGAATAAAGGAGAGGCTAGTGAGAATCCGTAAAGGGTTTGAGGAAAAATCACGGCTTGGACGATTGCTGGTCAATCGTGGTTATTTGTCTGAGGGGCAGCTTGAAGAAGGCCTCAGAGTGCAGCGTGAGCGCGGCACGCGGTTAGGCGAAGTATTTATTGCCGCCGGTTGGATAACTGAAAAAGAGCTCGGTCGGGTCCTGAAGCATCAGTCTCGTTATCGCAATGCTGCTGCAATGGTCACCATGGCTGCTCTGCCGTTTCAACCACTGGTTACATTTGCGGCAAGTAGCAATGCCAGCGCAGCGCAAGCGGTAGAAACCGGGGAGTATTCTGATCTGTCGGGAATGGCGCCGTTGACGGAGGACGAGCTGTCGTCGATTTCCGGGCAAGGTAGCGTTACGTTGTTTGACCGTATTGGCTCGGTTGCCAGCGCGGCGGGCAGTAATGATTCCGGTGAGGGCAGCGGTATGCGGCCTGACATTGTTGAAGGCCTGAAGCTTACCGCGAATGTGTTCGTTCCGGTGCTCAACATGCTGGACTCAGACATTTCAATCTCCGGTGTGCATTACCGGGAAGGTGAGCCCGCCTATCTTGTGGGTGAAGGCGGTGCAGTTTCCATGGCCTTTCCTGAGCGTATAGAGGAAATCCGCATGGATAATATCCGGGTCAGCGGTGGGAGCAGTCCTGCTATGGGTAACGTAAGCATCCAGAATATCCGCTTCCACCCTGATTCCGGAATGACGATCTATACGCGTTAATCAGGCGCTGGCAAGAACCGTACGGTTTGATACGGCTGTCCGCTGGCCTTTGGCGCCGTATAACTTCTGTTGACCTGAAGCTCCCCGGAAGATGTCAGTAAGCCGGGTGAGCCGTTTTTGCAAATGGCTGATGATGCGTCCGTTGTTTTCGTTGAGAATGTGGCATTCACGAAGTTTTATGTCAGCTTCTTTCCAGAGGGCGTGAAGGTCGCTCAAGCCGGCACTGAGAATGAACCGGGAAGGGTCTCCACTGTCCGGCCGAAAGCCCATGGCTACCAATGCATGAATTTTTTGCTTTGCACGCCCACGAATCTGCTCAAGAATCGCGTTTTTTTCACGAGTCAGGGTGTCGAGCGCTTTAGTGTCGGAACCCGAAAGGCAGGACTTTTCTTTGTGAAGGGTATCCGCCAAGGTTTCCAGCTGGCGGATATCCAGGGAAAGAAGATTCTTCAGATCATCAATTGCAGCCATGATTTACTCACCCGAAAATGCTTTTATCCATATCAAGCATTTTCTGGGCCAGTTTCTCTGCATCGATCTTATAGGTGCCGTTTTCGAGTTGTGAACGAATCTGTTCGATTCGATCGTCATCCATTTCAGGGTAATCTCCCAGCTTTTGCTCCAGCTGTTTAAGATTTCTGGCCTGACTGCTCAAGTTAACGTTTTCGCCCCGTGCGCCCTCGGCTTTGGCATTGGTCTGCTCTGGAGCAGTTTGCCTGGCGCCTTGTGTGTTGGCGAGCTTGTCGGCCGTGGTTCTCTGGGTGTTGACCTGGCCTTGGCCAATTCCATTGAAGTCAACTGACATATCGATACCTGCTTTTCAGTTAAGCCACACATACGTGGGCTGGCTCGGGTTTATATCTGCTTAACGGCCGGCTGCTGGCATACTTTAGGGGCAGATATATACTTTTCGTTAACGTTTTGTCACATATTCTGGTGTTGCCTGGAAAATCGCAGTTTTTGCGGCATGTTTTTGCCGGCGGAAAAGGCCTGCCGCGAAATTTGCACGCTACATGGGTATTTCAACATGCCCGGGCGCCGTCACATTGGCTCTTACCGTTCGAGACGACGCCAGATTTTCCACTAGAATTTGATCACCAACGGATGCGCTTGCCAAGGCCTTTCCCCGGCTACGAACAGAGAAGAATCCGTTGCGGGCCGTAATAATAACATGATCCCCCCGGCTAACGGCATCTGGCGCCTCAAGCAAATCCGGAGTAATAGCCGAGCCGGCGTTAACCGGCCTTCGAATGACCATTCCCTCCACCAGGTTTGCATCGGTTATGATCCCCCGCCGGCTGGCATTCACCACAACAGATCGGGTTTTTAGCATACCACTGGTTACGCGCTCACCTCTGCCCAGTGGGCGTGCCGCTACCAACGCAGGGCCGTTAATCGACACAGAGGTTGTCACAAACATGCGCCAGGGTCTCTCGCCACTGCAGGCAACCTGAACCGAGGGGTGGTCGCTTTTCCATGGGTCGCCTGTAAACTCCACTGCAAGAGGGGCAGAGCAGGGTGCCAGTGAAATTCTGCTATCAATGCTGCCGGTCTCGAACGTAACCTGATAACCTTTTTCGGCCTGTGTTGCAGCAAAGGCCTCAAGAAAGGATGTAGCGGCTTCGCGTATCTCGTTAGCACTGGTTTTTGCTTGTACAGTGTTGGCTAATGCCGATATGAACAAGGTCAATACTAAAAGCTGGGTGCGCATATGTGCTGGTTTGTCCTATGCTGTCTGTCATTGCTACGGCACAAATGCATAGAAAGTGCCTAAGGATTGCGGTGCTCTGGCCGTTAAACAGTCTGATCACGATTACGGGCGACATTATTTCGTCACCCCGACAACTTATTTAACAGATCAGCAAAATGCATGCCGGTGCTACCGGGATAGCCAGGAGAAACTGCAATGGCAGGCGTATTAGACAGTGTAAACCAGCGTACGCAGTTGGTTGGACAGAACCGGCTTGAGCTCCTTCTTTTCCGTTTACGCGGTCGCCAGGTATATGGCATTAACGTGTTTAAAGTTAAGGAGGTTCTTCAATGTCCCAGGTTGTCGTCTATCCCTAACAGTCGCGCGGTGGTTCGCGGGGTTGCGCATACTCGCGGCGAAACCATTCCGGTGATTGATTTGGGTATGGCTATTGGCCTGCCGGGTATTCCTCAGGAAGATCTATCGAACAGCTTTGTGATCATCACCGAGTACAATCGAAAAACCCAAGGATTTCTCGTAACCGGTGTAGACCGGATCATGAATATGAACTGGGAAGATATTCTTCCGCCTCCCAAAGGCGCAGGTAAGGATGTCTACCTTACAGCCGTCACAAAAATTGATGATAAACTGGCGGAAATCATAGATGTAGAGAAGGTGCTTTCAGAGGTTTCTCCCTTGAGCGAAGATGTAACGGAGGCTGTTCTGAGCAAAAGCGCTGATCGGATTCCGGGGCATTTGCCTGTTCTGGTCGTGGATGATTCCACCGTTGCTCGCCGCCAGATTGAACGTTGTCTTACTGCGATTGGTATGGAAGTTATATCCCGGAATGATGGCAAACAAGCCTGCGAATACCTTAAATCAATTACAGCGGACGGGTCGAAGGCAACCGATCATCTTTGCCTGGTCATCTCCGATGTAGAAATGCCTGAAATGGATGGGTACACACTGGTTACCCGAATAAAAAGTGACCCTGCTCTGAGCGATCTGTTTGTTATGCTTCATACCTCATTGAGCGGAGTGTTTAACAAGGCTATGGTCAAAAAAGTTGGCGCAGACGATTTTATGGCCAAGTTCAGCCCCGACGAACTCGCTGAACGAATCATGGAAATTATTGATCAGAACTGATTTGATTGTCTGGTTATTCATTTAAATAGAGATCCAATGAACGCGGAAATTACGCCACAGGAATATGAAACCTTCAAATCGTTCCTGCAGGATGCGTGTGGTATTTTGCTGGGCGAGAACAAACAGTACCTCGTCAAAAGCAGGTTGCGCCGGATTCTCGAAGAGAACGGTTTGAGCTCTCTGGGAGACTTGCTGGTTTGCTTGAAAAAGCCGGGCAGGGGTAATCTGAGAGAGGTCGTCATAGATGCGATGACTACCAACGAAACCCTTTGGTTTCGTGATAATCATCCGTTCCGCATTTTGCAGGAAAAACTGCTTCCAGAGTTTGCAGAGCGTTCATCTGCTACGCCTTTACGAATCTGGTCTGCGGCGTGCTCTACGGGCCAGGAGCCTTATTCGGTTGGCATGATTGTCGATGAGTTCAGGCGGCAAAAACCGGGGAAGCTACGTGATGTAAAAGTAACGGCGACCGACATTTCGAAAAGCGTACTTGAGGTGGCTCGCCGTGGTGAATATGAGATGATCGCCATTGGAAGAGGGTTGTCACCGGAGCGTCAAAAGCAGTTTTTTACGCCTTCCGCCAACGGAGGCTGGCAGATTCGGCCACAAATCAAAAGCATGGTCGAGTTCCGGGAACTCAACCTGCTCGAGCGCTATATGCTGGGCAAATACGACATAGTAATGTGCCGCAATGTGTTGATCTATTTCTCTGCAGATCTCAAAAGAGACATTCTTACTCGCATTCACGCTACGCTAAACCCCGGCGGCTATCTTATTCTTGGTGCCTCGGAGTCTCTCAATGGACTGCCCGATTTATATGAGATGGTGCAGTGTCATCCCGGCATTATCTACAGGAAAAAATAAATAATGCCCCTTAATGTGTGGGTGCTGGTCGCGGCACAAGCCCTGGCTATGTGCACTGCGCCATTTATCGTGTTCATCGGAAGCATTCAGGGGCGGCTGCTTGCGCCCGCTCCAGAATACGCCACACTGCCGGTGGGATTGGTTGTTGTGGGCACTGTACTTGCTATCAAACCTGCAACCTGGCTGATGGAGAAGCTGGGGCGTAAACAAGTGATGCTGCTCGGTACATGCATGGGCATGCTGGCAGGTTGTCTCGGTGCTTTCGCATCCTGGCTCAGTTTCTTTCCATTGCTGTGTCTGGCGGCTGTTGTTGGCGGCACAGGGTTAGCCGTAGTGCATCAGTATCGCTTTGCCGCCATGGAGTCGGTTCCCGATCATATGGCAGGGTCTGCCGCGGCGCGGGTTTTGCTTGGTGGCCTGGTTGCCGCCTGGCTAGGACCAGAGATTGCCACACTGGGCAGCGCAGCAGAGGCAGTACACCCTTTCCTTTTAAGCTGGTTAGGGCTTGCGAGTGTTCAAATTGTAGCTTTGGTTATCCTTGCTGCTGGTTATCGTGCCCAGGGCGAGCGAGCAAGGGAAGCTCATGCAGGCGGCGGTCGGCCAATGAAGGAAATCCTCGCCAATCCGCTGATCTGGGTGGCAATCAGTGCTGCTGCCATCGGCTACGCCGTTATGAGCTTTGTGATGACCGCAACACCCCTGAGCATGACAGAGATGGCAGGGCATGACCTGGGCGACGCCAAGCGGGTTATTCAGCTTCACATTATAGCCATGTATTTACCGTCGCTTATCAGCGGCTGGCTAACACGAGTGATAGGTATTCCTGTGATGATGGGGGCCGGGTTGCTTGCATACCTCGGGTGCATTGGATTGGCTGCCAGTGGCGACAACTTTTATCATTACCTGTCGGCTTTGGCGCTATTGGGCATCGGCTGGAACTTTCTGTTTGTGGGTGGCACCACGTTGCTGCCGCGCGGTTATACAGACACCGAGCGTTTCAGGGTTCAGGGTCTCAACGATATTTTTGTATTCGGGTCCCAGGCAGCGGCCGCATTATCAGCGGGCGTTATTCTCTCGTGGTTTGGCTGGTCTGCTCTTGTAATGCTCGCTGTGCCTTTTCTGGTTATTCATGGCTTATTGATGCTGGTATGGCTAACCCGGGGAGAAGGCGTGCGCTGGTAGTCTCATCACCAGTCCTGTTTATTTCTAGCAAGGCGGAGTAGTGGTATATGGGCAGGATCTTCCGGCATCTTTCAGGATGCATCTTGATTGCCAGCGGTTTATGGTTGGCCAGCGTTTCGGTTGTCGCGGAAGAGTTGCGAATCGCACATTGGGAGCCCATCAACACCGCTTCGGATTCCGGCACAAAGGTGTTTTCCGTTACCGCGCGAGGTTTGGAAAGTAAGGGTGTTCGCGTGATGTTTGATAACAAAGCGCTCCCTGATGAGCAGGTCGAGCATCACGATGGCGTATTGACGTTTTCCGTGCAGGGTCACCAACGTAGCGGGCCGCTCTGGCTTGAGCAAGGGAAAGCCAAGAGCAATCCGGTATGGCTCAGTCTGGCCAAGAGCCACGTAATTGCAGCAAACGAAGATGAAGTTGCCACCAACATGGATGGGTTAACCACATACGTGGACTTGATCAGCGTTATCATTGAAGAGAGCCACGATGGTGCTGAAGAAGCCAGGCGGCTTGCAGATAAATTTAGCGCCCGCATTGTTGGTGCAATCCCTCCGCTGAACACTTATCAGCTCCGCTTATCTGTCACTAACCTGGTTGAGAGGGATGCTCTGATTCTTCGCTTGGGCAATGAGGTTAGCGTTGATGCGGTTGTTATCGAGGAAACCAGTGCGGAAAGTCCCCGCCAATCGCAAGAGCAGGAGAGCGCAACTGAACCCTCCGTGTCAGGTCAGGATGAATGGACCGCTAATCGTTTTCTCGATGCAGTCAACTACTACACTCGGCGATTGAGCGCAAACGCCAAGCCAATCAAACCCCACCCAATACGAGTCGGGATAATAGAACGTGACGTAGACTTTGATGCGCCGGACTTCAGTGGTTACCTGGGAGGCTGCCGCTCGAAAAAATCCGGTACCTGTGTTTACGCCCGCGACGCGAAAAAACCCGATGATCACGGCACGACAGTAACGGGTATACTCGCGGCAGGCTGGGAAAATGGCGGCAATACTGGGTTTTTGAGCGGTCTTAACAAGGTAGGCTCGTTTGATGTAATTGTTGAGCGGGGCTCCGATGCAGGCATTACGGCTAATGTGGCGGCCTCTGTAAATCTGGTGCAGGACGGTGTTCGTGTGCTCAACTGGAGTTGGGGAGTACACCGTATTGGCGCCGTCAGTGTTGATGGCAATGAAGTCGATTCTCTTGTTCGCTCCGGGCTTGCTATGAGCGGTTATGAAGAGTTGCTCGAAGAGTTTTTCCTCTGGTTAAGACGCGAGCATCCCAACGTGGTCGTTGTTAATTCGGCTGGCAATGCGTCATCCTATTCGAGCAAGGATGAGTATCGCTTACCTTCGTCATTCATCACTGAGCAATTGTTTGTTGTAGGTGGGCACGAGCTAAGCGAAAAAAGCGGGTTGAACATTAGTGATCCGGGTTACGCCACCAAGCGTGAGGCTTCAAATATCGATATGAGGGTCGATATTACAGCAGCAGCTTGTGCTCGGGGATCAACGCCGACGCCGGGTGACCGAGGCGAGACGCACTGCGGGACATCCTACGCCACGCCACTGGTAACAGGGTTGCTTGCCGCCATGATGTCCATTAATCCGGAGCTCGCTCCGGAGCAGCTGCGCATGCTTTTGCGCCGCAGTGCCATGACCATCAGTGATGAACATGACTTTGAGCCGGTAGGCGCCGATGACCTTACATCACCCATTCTGCCATCAGAGCGCGGCAATAACCTGAATAACCCTGATGTCGGCCACTCTGCCAGGTTGGATATGCAAAAAGCATTGGATCTGACTGTGCAGAGTTTAGACCGAGTAAGATAGGGGCGACGAGTGCGTTCAAACTTTGTGAAACAAGAGGCGTGCCTGTGACATTTTGCGCGACAGAGCGGCTGTACCGTTGGTGTTTTTATACATTTTGTTTTTGACAGCTTGCACGGGTGTACCCAGCGGTATTGAGCCGGTGAGCGGGTTGGAAACGAATAAGTAGCTGGTTAAGTGGTACGAAATCGCCCGGTTGAATAGCCACTTTCAGCATTGCATGCCCTCTTAATAATGAGCTATGGCTACTTAATCAGCGCCTGCACATCACGAAAAGCCGGATGTTTGGAGTGTCGCAACCACTCAAAAGCCACCATTTCTACGGTAACGATACGTGCCCCGCTAACACTGAGCCGGTCAAGCGCAACATCCCGGTCGAACTCGTTACGGGATCCCGTGGCATCTGCAACAACCCAAACTTTATAACCCGCATCAAGAAGGCTGAGTGCAGTCTGCATCATACACACATGGGTTTCGCAGCCAGCGATAATAATGTGCTGCCGGCCTTCCGGGAGATTATCAACTAGCCCGTCTGGACAGGCGTCAAAGTGGCATTTTGCGAGTGTATGGTGACAAAGCTCCTTCACTGACTCTACGTTGGGCCCCAGCTTTTCGGGGAACTGCTCGGTGGCCAGAACAGGTATATCCAGAAGACCCGCCATTGTAGCGAGGTTCACGCATTGGCTGACCACTTCCTGACCGTGAGTAATCGCTGGCATTAGCTTTTCCTGAACGTCTACCAGCAGCACGGCTGATTGTTCCGCTTTGATGAGCATGGCTAGCCTCCGGGCTTGTTTAAAGGGCTGGGTTAAGTCTGCTTACCATGATACTCGTTGCGAGAGCAGGGAGCACTATTCGAAGGATAATGGGGTAAGCCAAAAAAATTGCCGGGATTGATTAAAGAGAGTTGCCAAGCGCCGTTAAAACCATTACAGTTTGCGCCCTCAAATGAGCGACGTTATAGCTGATTTGAAACAGTTTATTGGAGAGGTGGCCGAGTGGCTGAAGGCGCTCGCCTGGAAAGCGTGTATACGTTAATAGCGTATCGAGGGTTCGAATCCCTCCCTCTCCGCCAATTAAAACCCTGATTTTCTTATGGAAAATCAGGGTTTTCGTTTTTTGGTGCAAAATAAAATATCCCAAGTTGCCTGCTTTTTCCTCTTAACTGAAAAACCCTCTTACCGCATGATTTACATGGAAGACCCATTTGGAAGCATTGTGGAAATCTACAGCCACAGCTACGAGCTGATTTACAGCGACGGAGCGTATTAAGAGTCGATAATCTGGTCGGCGAGAACGCTCAGGTCTGATGCGATAAAATCCGGACGTGGTACGCCTGGAGCGGGCAGGGTGGCATTGTGGGGGCGCATAACAAGAGCCCCACGGCAGCCTGCCGCCTGGGCACCTATGGTATCCCAAAAGTGACAAGCAACGAGGCAAAGGTCTGACGTCTCGACGGCCAGTTCATCGGCAACCAAACGATATGCTTCGGGCGCCGGCTTGAATTTCTCGACCGCGTCAACGCTGAAGGTACGCTCGAAAAACTGACTTAGCCCCGCCTTTTCCAGTGGAGTGGGCGAGGCGCCACTGGCTGAGTTGGTCAGCGTAACCAATTGAAATCCAGCTTTGCGCAACCGGGCGAGCGCCGGCTCGACATCAGGGTGCGCTGGCATCTTGCTCATCCGCTCTTTTAACTCCGCAATATCCGGGTCCGTAATGTTTACCTGATAAATCTCGCTAACCATCCGCAAGGCTCCTATGCCAAGCTCCCCGAAGGGCGTATATAAGCCGGATAACGTCATTGTCTGTGAGTATAGGACCAGCTGTGCGAACCATTCTCTGAAAACCTGCCGATCGCTGAAGATACGTTCGAACAACGGCTCCAAGGTGGTGATATCAAGAAGTGTTTCGTTAACGTCGAATACTATAATTGGCGGGCATTTTTTGTTTAGCATGTGGCATCCCCTTCTGGCGGCAGCCAACGCCATAACGATGATTTGGTTTTCAACTGTAGCTGGGCGTGAGTGATTGCTCAATGTAAAATCGAGCGATCATTCAAATTTGTTATCGCGTTGTATCGCGGATCTGAAAAAACTGGAAAAGACTTATGGCGCGCGCAACTGGTCACAACCGGCAAGACTCGCTGGAGCGAGGCCGGCCGGCGCTCATTACTTATAGCATAGTGCAAACTTATCAATAGAACAGGAGGCCGATCATGGCTGAGCTATCACTCAAAGACCAACTAACCAGCGCAGTAAAAGAGGCGATGCGTAACCGGGACAAGCTCCGGCTTGTTACCCTTCGGATGGCGCAGGCTGCGATCAAGCAAATCGAGATTGATGAGCGCAGTGAAGTGAATGACGATGACGTTCTGAAAGTGCTGGATAAAATGCTCAAACAACGCCGAGATGCTGCAAGCCAGTACGACGATGCCGGCCGTGAAGAGTTGGGCGACAAAGAGCGGGCAGAAATGGTAATTATTGAAGAATTCATGCCCGCCGCCCTGACGGAGGATGAGCTGGATGGCCTGATTCGCAAGGCAATCAGTTCAACCAATGCTCAGGGAATGCAGGACATGGGCCGGGTGATGAAAGAGTTGCGGCCTCTGGTGCTTGGCCGGGTTGATATGGGGCACCTTGGCAAGAAAGTGCGAGCGGCGCTGGCCAGCGTTTAGGCCGCTCAATGCTACCATCGGCAATATGATGCCTTTGCTGCCACTTATCCTCCGGAAATCACAATGGCCCATGGTGCGCTATTGGTTTCATTTTTAGCGAGGGAGCTATTGAACCTCGTAGATGTCAATAATGGTGTTGGCAAGCTTTAGCTCATTTTCGTTCGCAAGTGCAAACTGATTTAATGCCTTATCCATACGAGAAGCCGGTTATTTGCCGGCATCTCAAAGTCTTCCTTCAGCTCCAGCCCACAAGCAAGGCCAAGGTGCCTTATATCACCTATATCCCGAATTCCCATTACTGGGTCCCGCTGCCGCAGAAACACGTCGAATTGTTGGTTACTGGCACTGGTAAATTGATTGTTATAATTAAACGGGCCGTACAGACAAAAAGCTTCGCCTGATTGCAGCTGGTTAGACATACCCTGAAACATTGCCTCAACGTTCGGCCACGACATGATGTGTGCAGTATTTGCTGAAAAAGCGCCGTTGATTGGCGGCAGTTTCCAGTTGCTGCTACTGACATCGAGGGCCAGGGGTTCGTTGATATTGGAAACCCCCGCCTCTTTGAGCCAGGGCGTGCAAAGTTGATAGTTATCGGGATGATCGCTGGGCTGCCAGGTCAGGTGCGGTAAGTTTCGGGCAAAATGAACCGCGTGCTGCCCGGTGCCTGTGCCGATCTCCAGAACGGTTCCGGGAGTGTCGAATATTACTGCGAGTTTTTCGAGAATAACCTGCTTGTTATTCTCACAGGCTTGGGAGAACGGTTTTTCTTCAGTCATCGGCGATCCTGCTTTGTTGCTGGTTACTTAAAATACCAAGATTCGTATGAATCTAACGCTTGCAGGCGAGAGAGTCCAAGGAGAATGACAGCAAATGGCGGGCGTGTTCACCAAACAAAACAGTACCGAATATGCGGATGCGTTGATCTGTGAAGAGGAAGGCCTTGATAGCCTGAGGGTTGCGCTTCGCAATGCGAACGTGTCCGGCATTCGAGTCCCGGAGGTGTACGCAGTCAGCGAAACGGAATTGGCTATTGCGGCTATCGATTCCGGGCCCGCAGTGCCGGCCACGCTCGAGATGCTTGGCGAAGGCCTTGCGCACATGCACAAGGCTGCGAGATCCCGATATGGTTGGGATAGAAATAATTACATAGGGCTATCGCCACAACCGAACCGCTGGTCGGCAGGTTGGGGCGAGTTTTTCGTGAGGGATCGTCTTGCCTATCAGGTTTCCAGAATCCGGGAGCCTTCTGTACTGGCGGTATTCCATGACATTTTGAGCAAGCATGGAGAAAGTCTGGCCGAGTGGCTGAACGAACATTGCGCGCACCCCAGCCTGCTGCACGGCGATCTTTGGAGTGGCAATGTGCTGTTCGACGCGAAACAACCCTGGTTGATCGATCCAGCAGTGTATTGCGGTGACAGAGAGGCAGACCTGGCTATGACTGAAATGTTCGGTGGTTTTGGCAGGCGGTTCTACGAGGCTTATGACCGGATTTATCCCCGCTCAGAGGTTTACCTGCAGAAACGTGATATCTACAACCTTTACCATTATCTGAATCATTACAATCTGTTTGGTTCTGGTTATCTGGACGGTTGCAAGCGAGGGTTTGCAATGGCGAAGCGAGTCGCCGAGAGCGCATAAGAGTGAGCGCGGTGGCGAGGTCTAGATAACGCCTGCGCTTTTCAATATAAAGACCCCGAGCGTTATGGTGACACTGGCCATCAGAGTGGTTATCGCAATGATGTTCGCTGCCAGCCTGTCGTTTCCGCCGAGTGCTTTGGCCATTACAAAACTGGCTGCTGCGGTCGGGCTTGCGAAAAACAGGAACAGCAGACCAAGTTCGGCTCCAGTAAAGCCAGCTACCCAAGCGGCGCCTGTGCAAAGTACTGGCAATACCACCATCTTCATTAGCGCAGAACTGAATGCGGTTGAACTGTCGGTGCGCAGGGCACGGAACGAGACTGTTGCACCAATGCACAGCAGTGCCAGAGGCAAGGTGAGGGAAGCGAAGTAATCTCCGCTGGTTAGTATCCACTCCGGTAGTTTCAGGTTAAGCCAGGCGACCGGAATAGCTGCGAATACAGAGAGGATCAATGGGTTGCGCAGGATATCCCGAAGAATACTGCGCCATTCTGGAGATTGCCCTGACTGGTACGCCGCGAGCACAATCACCGAAAGAGCATTGTAAGACAAGATAACCACCCCCAGCAGAACACTGCCTGCCGAAAGCCCGAAGTCTCCATAAAGATTTGCTGCTAATGCCAGCCCCACAATGCCGCAGTTGCCCCGAAAGGCCCCTTGTACGTACACACCCCTGTCCTCATGGGCGACTCGCCAGCGGGCCCACAGCCAAGCGAGGGCGAAGCTGGCCAGCGTGGCAAAAAGATAAAAAATCAACAGCCCAGGGTTCAGGGAAGTGCTGAGATCGGCTTTTATAATGCTGAGAAAAACCAGGGTTGGCAGTGTTGCTTTGAAAACCAGCGCCGAAGCCGTATGAACGAACATATCGTCAATCCAGCCGATTTTCCGTAGCCCAAGTCCAATAAAGACCATGGCGAAAACTGGCAGTGTGGTTTCCAGTGTTTGTTGGAACAGGGTAAACAAATCCATTCAGGGTGGCCGTTAGCAAAGAAGTGAGGGCGTTATAATAGGTCTGACTAAAAGGTAATGGAATCATTTACCTTTTGTTACATAAATTAGGCTATAGTAAAGCAGAATATACTGCACCAAGAGGCCATCATGAGCACCGTAAACCCGACGCCTGAGCAGCTGAAGCAGGTTTTGGCAGACACCCCGAAAGACCACCCGGTAGTGATGCTCAATTTGTTGCGATTTCGGGACAAGGCCAGTTATGACGGTGAAATACCACAGCTGAGTGGGCGTGAGGCTTATAAGCTTTATATGCGGGAAGCGGCGGCCAGCGTGAGTGCTGTAGGTGCCGAGGTTATCTGGTCTGGCCGAAGTGTCGGCTCGCTCATTGCGCCGCCAGATGAGTCCTGGGACCAGGTACTGCTGGTGCGTTACCCATCAATAGGCGCATTTTTGGCGATGATCGAAAGCTCGGAATATAAAGATGTGGTGAAACACCGTACCGCTGCCCTGAGCGATTCAAGACTGGTTGCTAATGTGGAGCCCAAGGCCGGCTGAGGCAAAACCTTAACCAAAAAGCCCCGTGTTTAGTACCCCGGTTTGGCGTATCAACATGTAGGCTCCTGTACCAGTGGCAATAGAGAGCAGGGCATTGCGCCGCCACAGATGAATGATGACTACAAGTGCGCCCGCCATAGCCGCGTCAAGCCCGGGCGCTTGCGCTGACCAATCCCCTGAACGCTGCAAATACACGGTCGCCAGCAGAGCCATGACCGCGGCTGGCAGATAGCGCCCCAAGTGTTGCACAAGAGGGTGTTCAGTGTGGCGCTCAAAAAACAGGAACGGGATAACTCTGGTTGCAAAGGTGGCGGCCGTAGCAACGGCAATGAACGCAACCAGATAACCTGTCTCATGCATGGTCGCTGGCCTCCACAGGGTCTTTAGCCCGTAGATGCCGGTATTGCAGTAAAAGCACGGCAGTAACAATGGCGATGGCGCCGATCAGTTGGTGAGCTGAAGGCAGTAATAGCATGGCAATGCCTGCCGCAGCGGCACCTGCCCAAACTGGAAAGGCGTCTCCCAGGGCTTTGAGTTGTTCGATGGTTAGCACGATGAACAAGGCGACAAGGGCAAATTCAATGCCTGTGCTGTCGAACGCTACGTTACGTCCGAGTAGCGCACCCAGAGTGCAACCAATCACCCAGTAAACCTGATTAAACGCTGTAATCCGGAAATCTACATCCATCTCGTGAGTTTTGTCTTGGGATCGAGGCCGGCTGGTCAGTAATGAATACGTCTCGTCGGTCAGCCCGAAAATCAGATAGAGCTTGCGCCAGCCAGCACCCCGGAATTGCCCCAGCAAGGAAAGGCCGTAAAAAAGGTGGCGTGCGTTGAGCACAAACATGGCAATAAATACTTCCAGCAAGCCAGCGCTTGCGGCGAGAAGGCTCACGGCTAATATTTGGCCAGCCCCCGCATAAATTAACACACCCATTAGCGGCGCAGCCCACCATGCGTAGTCCAGTTGGGTGGTAAATAACACGCCAAAGGCCATGCCGAGCGGGAGATAGCCGAAAAGAATCGGAAGTGTGAGTCGAAAAACCAACGGGTTCATTAGCATCCAAACGTTTCTTGAAATGGAGGATAATAGAGAATCATTCGGCATTTTGAAAGTGAGCGAGGGTTCTCGTTAGCAGGCATATTACCTAAGATGAGACTTTTAAAAGGAGATGGCATGAACGACGAAATGGCGCAGCAGGCGCAACCGGATCCCCGGGAGGAAAAGTTCATTGTAAGCAAAGAATTGCTAACGGACGATCAACTCACAGGTTTGGCAGAAGAATACTGCACCCGTTATCATGGGCTGAACGATACCGAAAGCCCTCTCGCTGAGCTAAGCCGTATTATGGACGCTGTCAGGCAGGGCGATCTGGTGGTTTGGTTTGATCCGGTAGAGAATACAGCCGGGCTTGGAGTGCCGAAATAATTGGTTAACCTCTCAGCGTTTTGATTTGCATCTACCCGGGGACGTTTGTACGAGGTACAATCACGCTGATTTTTAAAGCGGGGTGCGAGGTGGATTTTGATCAGGGTATTGGTTGTAGATGATCATGAGCTGGTTCGCTCGGGGATAACCCGTATGCTCGCGGATGACCCGGATATTGATGTGATCGGTCAGGCTTCTTCCGGTGAAGGCTCTATAGAGTTTGTGCGCAAACTGCGCCCGGATATTGTATTGATGGATATCCGGATGCCTGGCATTGGCGGCCTGGAAGCTACTCGACGAATACTGAGAATTGACGACACGATCCGTGTGATCGTGGTTACCGCATGCGCAGATGATCCGTATCCCGCTCGGGTTATGCAAAGCGGAGCCACCGCCTACATCACCAAAGGCGCAGATATCCGTGAAATGGTTCGTGCCATTCGTATGGCACACGCAGGGCAAAGACATATCAGCCCTGAAATCGCGCAAAAAATGGCATTAAAGCAATTGAGCGGCGATAAATACGAAGAGGGCGAGTCATCGCTATTTGATAGCTTGTCTGAGCGTGAGATGCAGATAGCTATGATGGTGGTGGATTGCCAGAAAGTGCAGGATATTTCAGACAGACTCTGCCTGAGCCCAAAAACCGTTAATAGCTATCGCTACCGCATTTTCGAAAAACTGGAAATTTCCAGTGATGTTGAGCTGGCCCTGATGGCTGTACGGTACGGTTTACTCGATGCCCACCCAGTCTGATTCCGCGAGCGAAAGCAGCAGAACATTCGATAGTAAACATTTCCTGAAGCAGCTTACGGAACGACCTGGCGTTTATCGTATGTACGACGACGCCGGTTCCATTTTGTATGTGGGAAAGGCCGGTAATCTAAAAAAACGAGTCAGCAGCTATTTTCGCAAGACAGGGTTGGCCCCGAAGACGGAAGCCCTGGTGGCAAAAATTGCTTCTATTGAAGTAACCATTACTGGCAGCGAGACTGAAGCGCTGCTGCTTGAACAGAACCTGATCAAATCTCTGCGCCCGCCCTATAACATCCTGTTACGGGATGATAAGTCTTATCCTTATATTTATGTGTCTTCCCATCATGAGTATCCTTCGCTGACCTTCAGGCGGGGGCGCACAAAAAAGGGTGGGGGAACCTGGTACGGACCGTTTCCAAGCTCGGGCGCAGTCAAGGAAAGCCTTAATGTTTTACAAAAGGTATTTCGCATAAGATCTTGTAGCGACAGCTATTTTAGTAATCGATCTCGCCCGTGTTTGCAGTATCAGATCAACCGTTGCACAGCGCCTTGTGTGGGGTATATTTCGCCCGAAGATTATCAACAGGATGTTCGCCACGCCAGTCTTTTTCTGGAAGGCAAAAACCCGGTTATCATTCGAAACCTTATGGATGCCATGGAAGAGGCCTCCCGAAATCTCGAGTTTGAAAAAGCAGCTGCCTACCGCGATCAGATCAATCATCTGCGCCATGTGCAGGAGCAGCAATCAGTAGACGGTGAGGGCGGTGATGCCGATGTGATCGCCATTGCGCAGGATGCCGGTGTTGTGTGCATTGTGGTTATTATTGTGCGGGGCGGCAGGGTGCTGGGAACCAAGGATTATTTTCCCCGTTATTCCCTCGAGCAATCAGAGGGTGAACTGCTTAGCGCCTTTCTGGGCCAGTATTATTTTGGCGGTAATACCCGCCGCGAAATACCGCGGGATGTGCTGGTGCCGGTGGATATTGAAGGGCAGGTTGTGCTCGCTCAGGCTCTTTCCGATGCTGCAGGCCGCGAGACACGCATACGAGGAAATGTGCGGGGCGAGCGTCGGCGCTGGCTGGAATTGGCCATGACTAACGCCCGGCAAACCTTGCTCACACACCTGGCCAGCAAGGAAACCGTTTATCGGCGCTTGTTGGCTTTAAGGGATATGTTGGAGCTTGCGGAAACTCCGTCGCGCATGGAGTGTTTTGATATCAGTCACAGCCATGGTGAAAATACCGTCGCATCCTGTGTCGTTTTCGATGAGAATGGGCCGCTGAAAAGTGATTACCGGCTGTATAACATCGAAGGGGTGAAAGCCGGAGACGATTACGATGCCATGCGCCAGGTGTTGACTCGTCGTTATCGCCGCATGGTTGCTGGCGAGGGCAAACGCCCGGATCTTGTATTTATTGACGGCGGTAAAGGCCAGTTGAACATTGCCCGGGAAGTGTTTGATGAACTTGGTGTGTCTGATATCCCCCTGATCGGCGTAGCCAAAGGTGTAACCCGGCGTGCAGGCATGGAGCAACTGATTGACGCCATGACCGGTGACGTATTCCGGGTACCTGCCGATTCACCGGCACTGCACCTGATTCAGCACATTAGGGATGAGTCACACCGTTTTGCTATTACCGGGCACCGCGCAGGGCGGGACAAAAAACGCCGCCAGTCTACCCTGGAAGGCATAGAAGGGGTTGGCCCAAAACGCCGCCGAGAGCTTATCCGCTATTTTGGCGGCATACAGGAACTACGCAAAGCCAGTGTCGATGAAATGACTAAAGTTCAGGGCATTAGTAAATCACTGGCTGAAAACATATACGCAGCACTGCACGATGAGTCATAACAGTATGAATTTACCCAACCTGCTCACACTTTCCCGCATCCTCATGATTCCGGTTTTTGTGGTGGTGTTTTATCTCCCCGTGCAGTGGAGTTATATGGCGAGTGCGGCGATTTTTGCCATAGCGGCGGCCACAGATTGGCTAGACGGCTATCTTGCCCGCAAGCTTGATCAAAGCACGCCTTTCGGCGCTTTTTTAGACCCGGTTGCTGACAAATTGATGGTAGCGGTGGCGCTGGCGTTGTTGATTCAGGAGTATTCCACGCTTCTGCTTACCATACCGGCAACGGTGATAATTGGTCGGGAAATTGTCATCTCCGCGTTGCGGGAATGGATGGCAGAAATCGGCAGCCGCGCCAGTGTTGCTGTGTCCTACATTGGCAAGATTAAAACCACGGCGCAGATGGCGTCTATTGTAGGTTTGCTGGCGTTTCCTCCCGGACAACTCCTTTCAGGGATTGCCGTAGGTCTGTTATATATCGCAGCGATGTTAACGCTTTGGTCCATGGGGCTTTACTTAAAAGCTGCGTGGCCGGATTTGTTCCCGAAAAAAGACTAATTCTGGTTCATTTCACACGCGTTTGCCCAGGTTATAACTTCTCCTGCGAGCCTTTTGCCGGCGCCCCCGAACGCCTGAACCACTGCATCTATGCTTGTATCTTCGGCAGGCGTAGACACAATGAAACGCTCTGAACACAGGGTTTTTCTCGAGCGGGTATCGATCAGTTGCCCGTAAATGGCAATAGTTGCCCTGGTGTTGGCGCCTTGGTTGACCGTATGGAAGGCCGTAATTTCAGTCGCCAGGCTGAGGCCTGTGTTGCCAGGGCCGGTATCCATGGTGACATCCCGGAAGTTTGCGTTGGCCCTGAAGGCGCCTACCAACATATCGCGCAGGATAACCGGCACCGTATCACGCCATCGAACCCCACCGTAAACCTGAAATTCCCAAGGCTCGGGCTTTGCAAGTATTCTCGTGCTGTTAAACGGCTCAGATGCGAAAGGAGTATCGACTCGAAGGCTTTGGGGCCGGCTAACCGAGCTTTTTTGCACCCCCTGGGGCACCGGGAAGTCCATCACCCTGGGGGCTTCCGGGGTTGGGAAAACCGTACAGCCCGTCATGATGCCGGAAATCAGCAGTGCAGTGCTCGCTGCCCTGATTGTCTTTACAGCAGTGTTGTTCACTGGGTTACCTCCTTAATGCTGGGGCCACCCCAGATGGTACCGGTGGGGTCTTCTTCCAGACGGCGTGTAAACTGGTTCAGGTTTCGGAGGGTGCTGCGCAATTCTCTCAGGGCCGGGGCTAATTCGCCCATACCCTGAAGCCCGGAATCTATGGCGCCCTGGTTTTCACGGGTTAAGTTATCCATACGGGAAACAGCCTGCTGAGCCGTTTGCATTGCGGCACTCATACTGGTTAGCACCGCTTTCCCTTCGTTTTCTAACAGAGCATTAGCGTTGTCCGACACTTCAGAGACCTTACCTGCCGCTTCGGCAGCGCGTTGGCCGGCCTCGTCCATGCGTTGGAGTAGTGCCATTATCTGGTCACGGCTGCCCAATAGAGAGTCACTAGCTTCTCTGGCATTATCGAGAATTACCGTCAGGTTTTCCGTGTTCTTTTCAGAAAGTACGTTGTTCGCTCGGGTAAGCAGGGTTTCTGCCTTTGTTAGCAGCGCTTCACCGTTCGTCAGCAGGCTTTTAAACGCCGAGGGTTCAGCGGTTATGCGTGCGGGCTTATCCATAGTGCCTTCCAGTATCGGGCTGTCTTTGCTGCCGCCGCTGAACTGAATGCTCATGCTGCCGGTAATGTTGGCCAATACCAGCCCCGCACGAGTATCTTCCCGCACAGGCACGCCTTGTTCTACACGCACCAGAACACGCACATGGCCCGGGTTGTCTGAAACCAGCTGAAGATCCAGCACATCGCCAACCTTAATACCGGTGTAGAGCACTGGGTTACCTTTTGAGAGCCCACTTACCGCATGATCAAACACGATTTCATAATAGGCCCATTCGCGATCAGCTGAAGACTTGGCCAGCCACATGGTAAACAACAAGGCGGCCACCACTGAAATCAGCGTAAACAGCCCGATGATCACGTGGTGTGCTTTCGGTTCCATAGTCTCTTACTCTTGTTGCCGGCTCTGTTGCTGAGCCTGGAATGCGTAACTGGCTGCCCGCCCGCGGGGGCCCTGAAAATAGTCCTGAATCCACGAATCGTCTGTTGTGGCCACCTTTTGAATCCTGTCTGCCACTAAAACCTTCTTCTGAGAAAGCACGGCTACTCGGTCGCAGGTTGTATAGAGGGTATCTAAATCATGGGTGACCAGAAACACCGTTAACCCCAAAGCATTGCGTAGGGTAACGATCAGTTTATCAAACGCGGCAGCACCAATTGGGTCGAGGCCGGCAGTGGGTTCGTCCAGAAACAGGATTTCGGGATCCATTGCCAGAGATCGTGCCAATGCCGCTCGTTTGACCATACCACCGGAGAGTTCCGACGGGTACTTAAGGGCAGAGTTAGCAGGCAGCCCGGTCAGTGCCAATTTCATGCGGGCAAGTTCTTCTGCGTCGGATCGGGACAGCCTGCAATGCTCAATCAATGGCAGAGAAATGTTCTGTAGTAAGTTCAGCGAGGAAAACAGGGCGCCCTGCTGAAACAGAACGCCAAATCGTTGCTCTGTTTCTGATCGCTCTTTGGTGCTTAACTCCTCCAGGTCTTTCCCAAAAACCTGAATGCGCCCCTCTGAAGGTCTGTTCAGTCCAACAATGCTTCTGAGCAACACCGATTTGCCGGTACCGGAGCCACCGACAACCCCCAAAATTTCGCCTCTGAACAGGTTAAGGTCCAAGTCCTTGTGAACCACATGGGTACCAAAACGATTGCACAGGTTGCGGACTTTTATAATGGCCCGTGGTTGGCTATTAAATGTTTGAGTGCCAGTGTGCGCCATGGTTTACCAGCCCATTTCCATAAAGAAGAGTGCGGCAAAGGCGTCCAGGAGAATAACCATAAATATGGATTGGACCACGCTGGACGTTGTATGCACGCCCACTGATTGCGCACTGCCGCCTACCTTGAATCCTTCCATACAACCTATGGCAGCAATGAGAAAGGCAAAGATCGGTGCTTTCGACATACCGACAAGAAAGTGCTTTAGAGCAATATCCCGCTCCACTATCGCCATAAACTGGGCCGGTGAAATATCCAGGGCTATCGCGCAGACCATACCACCACCAATTAAACCCGCCAGCATCCCGACAAATGTAAGAATCGGCAGGCTAACCATCATGGCTAAAACCCGTGGAATCACCAATAGTTCAACCGGATCCAGGCCCAGTGTGCGAATGGCATCCAATTCTTCGTTTACTTTCATGGCGCCAATCTGCGCCGTGAATGCACTGGCAGTGCGACCTGCAAGTAAAATGGCTGCGAGCAGAACCCCAAACTCACGCAAAAACGAAAAGCCACCAGGTTGACTGTGTAAATGGTGGCGCCGAAATCACTCAGGACTGTGGCGCCAAGAAAGGCTACAACCGCACCTACGAGAAATGTCAGCAGCGCGACTATGGGGAGGGCGTTGAGCCCGGTGTCCTGAATGGCCGCTACAAACGGTGTGACCCGCCACCGATTAAATCTCGGTAAAATTGTAAACAGTGTCGCGAGAATCTGGCCAGCAAAACCTGCTAACTGATAGAGCAGGTGCCAGATGCCCTCCATGGTTTGGCCTGTCTGTGTCAGGAACTGCCGAACGGGGCCAAAGTTCTTAGGCTCGGATGCTGGCCTCTGATGCAGGGCATCAGCCACGGCCTGCAGGAGTGCGCCTTGTTCCCGGGGCAGGGTAGTGTCCTGTTTTGCCAGCTTGCTGAGCACCTCCGGCCCCAGCAAGGTAGCAAGAAGAGAGGCCCCCGCTGTATCAACTCGCCCGAGTTCCTTAAGATCAATATGCTCAGATTTCCAACGCTGGTCCGGGCACTCTTCAACCAGCTGTTTAAGTGTCTGGTAATCGCTGAGAGTCCAATCGCCCCGGATAACCAGAGTGCCGTTCTGAAGGTAGACTTGGGACGTTTTCTGATTTTCTGGGGAGCTGGCACGAGACACGGGTGTCAGAAATCCAAAAGTTGGTTGGTTAGCTCACTAGCTTAGAGACTAAAAACGCTATCTGCCAGTATCCGGCGATCTTCCTCGTCGTGGCTGGCTAACACTATGAGGGTTCCATGGGCTTTTTGTTCAAGTAGCAGTTGCCTGATAAGGCCCCGGGCTTCGCTGTCCAGCCCCGTTAACGGTTCATCCAGAAGCAACACGGATTGTTTGCGTAGCAAGGCTCGCAGCAATGCAACACGCTGCCGCTGGCCGCCGGACAGGTCACCTGGCAATCGTTTTTCAAAGCCTCCCAGCCCAACTCTTTGCAGGCCGCGCTCAATAGCCTGCCGGTTTTCCTGGGTAAGCTTCAGCCCGGGGTGAATACCCAGGCCAATATTTGTCTCAACGCTCAGGTGCTCGAACAGGTTGTGCTCTTGAAACACGCTGGTCATGGGCCGCTGCCAGGGAGCGTGGCTGCGAACGCTTTTATTTTGCCACAGAATGTCGCCAGATTGCGGGTCAAGAAAACCTGCCAACAGATTCATCAGCGTTGATTTTCCAGAGCCACTGGCCCCATGGATGGCGATGCACTGGCCAGGCTCCACGGTAAAGTTAAAGTTCCAGGGTACGCTTTGATTGGGATAAGCGAACACCAGGTTTTTTACGTCAAGCATGCGTCGGCTCCGTGGCTACGCGTTGCGAGTGAGCATTTCGTCCGGATTTGCGCTCAGGTATGCCCAGCCGGTTAAACACGCTGAATAGCGTGAGTAACAAAAGCACCAACCACAATCCGGTTGCCGCGGCGGCATCCATGCGATAACTGCCCAGTTGCTGGTAAAGCAGAACGGGCAGGGTGGGCTGGCCCGGGGTTCCGAACAGGGCGATCACACCGAAGTCGCCCATTGACAGGCCTGTGCCATAGGCCATGGCCAGGGCCAGAGGTCGGCGCAATCTGGGCCAATGTAGCCAGCGCCAGCGATACCAGCCCAGCACGCCAAGCTGGTCGGCCTGATAACGGCTGGATGAATCCAGGTTCCCCATTGGCCCTCTGAGCATTTGCAGTACAAAAGGCAGCGCCATCATGGCATTAATGATGGTCACCAGGACCAGGCCCTGACTGGAACTGCCGAGGCTTGGCCTGAACAACAGGAACAAACCGGTGCCTAAAACCAGGGGCGGCACCATTAACGGCAGATAGGCAGCTACATCAGTAAGCCGGGACAACGCTGGCCTTGAACTTGTTGAACCGCAAGCCAGAATCAACAACGCAGCGCTCACGGAGATCAGCCCTGCAGGCAGGGCGATGGAAAGGCTTCTCAAGGTGGCATCGAGTAAGGCCGGGTTGACCGAAAAACTGCCTTCCGGAAAAAAGGCGAGGCCTATGCCTGGCAAACCTTTAAGGAGAATAGCGGCCAGGGGCATAATCAAAAACAGCACGAAGCATCCGAGTAGGGCGCTATCTGCGATGCGTGTCTTGAGAGAGCTGCCAGCTTTGCTTCGGTGTGAGGCAACTTGCCTGTCTGGGAGTAGTGACGCGGTAAGCCCGTGGCGGGCGGCCAACCACCAGAGCAACCCGCAAATAAGCAGTTGAACCATGGCCAGCAGAGCGGCCTGACCGGCATCAAACTCAAATCTTAATGATTGGTAGATAGCAACTTCAATAGTGGTGGCCGCTGGCCCGCCGCCGAGGGTCATCACAATGGCAAAACTGGTAAAGCACAGGGTGAATACCAGAGCCGCCAGACCCGGCATAACAGGCCTTACTGCTGGCCACTCCACTGCTCGCCAATACCACCGGCGGCCCAGCCCTAACTGCGCAGCCACTCGTCGCTGGGATGCAGGCGCACTTTCAATTGCTTGTAACAGGATACGCGCAGCCAAAGGCGCATTGAAAAACACGTGAGCCAAGACAATGCCGTTAATGCCATACAGGTTCCAGGATACGCCCAGCCAGTCGTTAGCCACGCTCGTGAACCAGCCTTGGCGTCCGTAGACACTAACCAGACCAGACACTGCCACAATTGAAGGGAGTACAAGGCTTAGCTCCATTAAACGAAGCAGCGCAGAACGGCCGGGGAAAGAGGGTTGTCTGGCTAGAATTCGGGCGATAGGAACCGCAACAAGCAGGCTGAGTACCACTGATAAAAACGCCTGCCACACAGTAAAGGTAACAACCGTGCGCAAATAACGGCTTTGCCACAGTTCGCTCACACTTGGCAGTGATGTCTCCCAAACCAATGCGCCCAGCCCGGCCAATGCCAGCGTGATCAATGCGCCAGCAATGGCCAGGCCGGGCCAGAATCGCCAGCCTGGGTGACTAAACGGGGCAGGGTGTCGATCGGAACCTGATACAGTGTACATATTGTCTGTGTTTAGCGCGTCATGGCTTCGAGCCATTCATTCAGCCATGCACGGCGGTGCTCGCTTACGGTTTTCGGATCAAAGTAAAGTGCTTCTGAGGGTTGGATCAGCTTGTCGAACACAGCTGGCAACTCGTCGCCCAAATCTGTTGCCGGGTACATCACGTTTTTGAGAGGAATGTGCCGCTGAAAATCGGCACTGAGCATGAAATCGAGAAACGCCCGGCCAAGTTTCTTCTTATCGGATGATTTCACCAAAGCGGCAACTTCAACCTGAAGGTAGTGGCCTTCCTTGAATTCAACCGCCTGGTATTGATCGGTGTTATCCACCGCCATGTGATAAGCCGGGGATGTGCTGTAGGAAAGTATCAGCGGAGCCTCGCCATTCATGAACAGCGAAAAGTAGCCATCGCTCCAGCTTTTGGTTGTGGTGAGGATTTTACCCTTAAGCTGTTGCCATTTTTGCGGAGCCTGATCGCCGTATACATGGCGCATCCATAGCAGCAAGCCGAGGCCGGGGGTGCTGGTTCTGGGGTCCTGAATAATGATCTTTAGATCGTCCGGGGCAGAAATAAGCGCATCCAGGCTCTGCGGCGGCTCGGACAGTTGTTCGGTATCGTAAACAAACGCGAAGTAACCCCAGTCGTAAGGTACAAACACCGGGTCTTTCCAGTCTATTGGTAAATCCAGGGCAGACAAGTCGGTTTCATGTTCCGCCAGCAGGCCGGTTTGTCGTGTTGTCTCCATGGTGGCGGTGTCCAACCCCAGCACTAGGTCGGCCCGTGTGCTTTCGCCTTCAAGGCGCAGACGCTGAAGAATGTCGCCGCCGCTGTTCAACACCACATAGTTAACTTTGCAATCACAGGTTTGCTCGAATGCTTCTTTGACGGCGGGCCCCGGCCCCCATTCGGCTGCAAAAGACGGGTGAGTATAAATGGTCAGGGTTGAGGCCTTCTGAGCAGCGAGTGCAGTCACAGAGAGGAAGGCGAGCAAGAGAAGCGAAAATGCCCTTTTAAGCATGGTGGTGTACCCTCATCAAAAAATCAAAAAGCTATTCAGAGGTAACCGTGCCGCGGGCCCCACCTGAGTGGGCGAGTGCTCAATCCCTTCGCCGGTATAATCCGGATCAGGTTCCGCGGGTATGGTCTCAGC
>NZ_JBQDCO010000034.1:0-40393 GCF_052091845.1 Marinobacter sp.
CAAAAGGTTTCGGTCATGGAGATATCGTCACAGATTCAAAATGAATAAAGCGGTGTGTGTTGTTGCCAGAATCGCAGTTGCTCTGCATGCGGTTCAGTCGTTGCCGTTCTGATTTCGTTCCGCAAGCATTTTATCAATGCGGGCTTGCTCTTCAGCGCTCAATTCCGGCGCTGCCATGCCAGCTCTACGGGAGCGGATAACCACGCCCACCACCAATAAAATGCCCCCCAGTACAGCGATGAAAGGCGTTGCCCAAAGCACAAACGTACGACTTTCCAGATCCGGTTTGTATTTCACAAACTCACCAAAGCGGCCCACCAGAGAGTCAACAATGTCGTCGTTGCTTTTGCCATCCAGCATCATCTGATACACCGCATTTCTCATATCTTTGGAAATCGGCGAATTCGAGTCTGCAATATTCTGGTTTTGACACTTGGGGCACCGCAGTTCCGAAATAAGATTCTGGTAGCGTTGCTCTTCGCTGCGACTGTCAAAATCGTAGACGGCATCTACATCGGCAGCAGTCATGCCTGGTGCCATCATCGCTACCAGTAAACACACAATACGGAGCATTAACTATTCTCCCGCGCTTCGTTGATCACCGGCAACAATACCTGCTTCCAGACCTGGGGGTTCACAACCCCCACATGGCGATAACGCACCACGCCTGAGGCATCAATCACAAAGGTCTCCGGCGCACCGTAAACGCCCAGATCGAAACCCAGTGTGCCTTTCGGGTCATAGATAACCGTGCTGTACGGGTCACCCAGTTTGTCCAGCCAGTTCAGCGCGTCGTCGCGATTATCCTTATAATTCAACCCGATAATCGAAACTTTTTTTTCCCGGGCCAGCCACATCAGATCGTCATGCTCGTCACGGCAGGAGGGGCACCAGGTGCCCCAAACATTTAACAATGTAATCTCACCCTGGAACAGGCTCTCATCCAGTTTGCTCTCAGGGCTTTGCAGATCTTTGAGTATGAACGCAGGAACCTGCTTGCCCACCAGCGCAGAATCCAGTTTTGTCGGATCCTTACCAATGCCTCTGAACAGAACAACACCCACTATCACGGCTACCAGCAAAGGCAGAAAAAGCAGAGCCCGCTTCATGAAGTTGCCCCAACTGCGTCTTTTGGAGCCGGAGGCGATGTTGAGGAGCGCTCTTTGGCGCTTTCACGTATGCGGTATCGGCGATCGGATATAGCCAGACAGCCACCGGCCGCCATAAACAGCGCCCCTAGCCATAGCCAGCGGATGAGCGGCTTGTACTGAAGCCGAATGGCCCAGGCATTATCAGAAATACGTTCACCCACTGCCACAAAGATATCCCGGAAAAGGCCACCATCAATATCCGCTTCGGTCATCACGCTCATTCCAACGGCATACTGGCGCTTTTCCGGGTGCAATCTGGCAACCGGCTCGCCATCGAGCATAACGTCGAAGCTGCCGTACTGAGCCGTGAAATTTTTGCCTTGGCGTTCGCCAATATCCACAAAGCGGAATTGATAATCTCCCACCTCGGCTATATCACCCGGCACCATTCGCACATCGCGCTCTATGCCGTAATTGGACACAACCGTAGCCCCGGCCATGGTAATGGCCAGACCAAGATGGCCAAGCACCATGCCATAATAACTTCGGGACTGGCGCTTGAGGCCGTGGATGCGCCCCTTCCTGGAAGAGGACTTGTCCCACAAATCCCAGAATGTTGTGGTGGTTACCCATACGGCTGTAAACACACCCATGAACGCCCATGGCTTGAAGCCACCGTAAACCATCATAACCGCCGTGCTGACCAGCATACTTGCCGCCAAAGGCCACAGCAGCTTGCGCGCAAGCCAGCCAACGTCTGTTTTTTTCCACCGGGAAAAGGTACCAACGCCCAGCAACAGGCCGGCGGCTACGGCAAGGGGGCTGAAGGTAAGATTAAAGAACGGCTCGCCGATGGAGATCTTGCCCAACTCAAAGAAATCAAGAACCAGTGGATACAGGGTACCAACCGCCACCAGCAATGTTGCAGACACCAGCAACACGTTATTCAGCAGCAGGAATATTTCACGGGACAAGGATCCGTAGCGGGAACGCACATGAACCACCGGTGCTCTGAATGCATAAAGCACCAGACTTGCGATAATAGTGAATGCCAGCAACCCCAGCAGGAAGGTACCGCGCTCAGGGTCAGAAGCAAAGGCATGCACCGATGTAAGCACCCCGGAGCGAACCAAAAAGGTGCCTAACAGGCTCAGCGAGAATGTCACGATCGCTAACAGAACTGTCCAGCTTTTGAAGACACCGCGTTTTTCCGTCACTGCCAACGAGTGCATCAGGGCGGTGCCAGAGAGCCATGGCAGCAGGGAGGCATTCTCAACCGGATCCCAGAACCACCAGCCGCCCCAGCCAAGCTCGTAGTACGCCCACCAGCTACCCAGGGCGATACCCACAGAAAGGAAGGACCAGGCAACGGTGGTCCAGGGCCGCGACCACCTGGCCCAGGCAGCGTCGAGGCGACCATTAATCAGCGCGGCAATGGCAAAGGCAAAGGCCACCGCGAAACCCACGTAACCCATATACAGCATTGGCGGGTGAACAATCAGGCCGAAGTCTTGCAGCAGCGGGTTCAAGTCTGCGCCGTCGGCCGGCACGTTGGGCAACAAACGATCAAACGGGTTAGATGTCACGACAATAAAGAGTATGAACCCGACACTGACCATGCCGAGCACAGACAACACCTGAGAAATCATCACCGATGGCAGGCGGCGGCTGAAAATGGCCACTGCCATGGTCCAGCCGGTCAGCATCAGTATCCAAAGCAGAAGCGAGCCTTCATGTCCTCCCCAAACCGCGCTGAATTTGTAATACCAGGGCAGCATGCTGTTGCTGTTGTTGGCAACGTAGGCTACTGAGAAATCGTCGGTTAAAAACGCGTGGGCAAGCACAGCAAACGATAACCCCACAAACACGAACATGCCTGAGGCCAAGGGTCTGGCAAATGCCTGCAGGTTATCCCGGCCGGTGAGTGACCCCGCCAGGGGCACAACTGAAAGAAGCACTGCTAATAACAACGCGAGTATCAGTGCAAGTTGTCCAAGTTCGGGGTACATCAAAGCTCTCCAGGTATCAGGCTGTTGATTGTGATGTGATTAATAGGTTGCAGGCTTGGTGCTTTGCGCTGCGGCCTTGTTTTGCTGTTTTGAGACCTTCTCAAGGGCATCAGAGACCTCTGGCGGCATATAGTTTTCATCATGCTTGGCCAGAACCTGGTCTGCGACAAACCGGCCTTCTTTGTTTAGCCGGCCCATCGCAACAATGCCCTGCCCTTCTGCAAACAGATCCGGCAGGATACCAATGTACTCCACAGGCACCGAGGCGTTGTAATCGGTCACCAAAAATTCCACTTTCAAACTGTCCGCATCCCGCTTTACCGTACCTTCTTCTACCATGCCGCCTGCGCGAATTCGCACATCAACCGGCGCTTCCCCGGCAGAAATCTGGCTGGGATCGTAAAACAGGTTAATATTCTGGCGCAGTGCATAGGTTGTCAGACCCACTGCAACGGTAAGACCTGCCAGCAAAAACAAAATAATCGTCAGCCGCTTTTTACGGATAGGGTGCATTTACATACCTGTTAGTCAGTCTTGGGAAACGTTTACGCGCGCGAATGAAGCAGAAGATGTCGGAGCGACTACTTTACTCTTTTCAGCCTGAAACTCATAACGACGACGGCAGGATTCTACAATGGCTTTTTTGGCCAGGGCAGACCAAACCATCATCGTTACCAACAAAACAAAAAACACTGCGTAACAGGCCCATACGTAGGGTCCGTGGCCTTCCATGGTGATAAACGCAGAAAAGGAATCAAACGCCATAAATCAGCCCCTTCCCTTCATGACAATCTCTTTTACCCAACGGGTGCGTTGCTCCCGGGATAGAATCTCTGTTTGCATACGAACACAGGCCAGCCAGCCAAAAATCAGGTACAGGCCTGATATCGACAGTAACAAGGGCACCCACATCTCCGCCGGCATGGACGGCTTTTCTGTAAGCTTGAACGTTGCGGGCTGGTGCAGTGTATTCCACCACTCCACAGAATATTTGATAATGGGAATATTCACGACACCCACCAACACCAGCACGGCTACTGCGCGGGCGGCCGACTTGTCATCATTAATGGCGCGATCCAGTGCAATAACGCCGCCATACAAAAACAGCAGTATAAGCATGGAGGTCAGCCTGGCATCCCAAATCCACCAGGTGCCCCAGGTAGGCTTGCCCCAAACAGCCCCCGTAAACAGCGCCAAAAACGTAAGCACCAGCCCTACAGGTGCAACCGCCTTCACGAACACATCGGCCAGTTTCATGCGCCATACCAACGTCACAATGGCCGCCGAAGCCATCATGATATAGATAGACTGGGCCAGAAATGCCGCCGGAACATGTATAAAAATGATTCGATAACTATTGCCCTGAAGGTAATCTTCAGGTGCAAAGGCGAGGCCCCAGATAGCACCGGCCAACAGCAACAGTACGCCACCCACAAGAAGCCAGGGCATGAACCGGGTGGAAATCCCGAAAAACCATTTGGGAGAACCCAGTTTGTGAAAAATTTGCCACATCAGTTGGTACCGTCCTACCGTTTACCTTGTTTACCCGTTCGACAAGCTAATTCTCAACGCTGCTGCCGCTGCAAACGGCGCCAGAGTCAGTGCGAGCATCAGAAAAGCCCCCATCAGAGCCAGATAGGCCCCTACGGACGCACCCTCTGCGGCTGCCGCCACTGTGCCCGTGCCGAAAATCAGCACAGGAATGTACAGCGGAATGATCAGCAGAGACAAGAGCACACCTGCCGATCGCAAACCAAGGGTCAATGCGGCGCCAATGGCGCCAATCAGACTCAGTACCGGCGTACCAATCAGCAACGTTAGACACAAAACAGCGATGGAGTTCCCCTCGAGATGCAGCATTACGCCAAGAACCGGCGTCAGTAGCACCAAAGGCAGTCCTGTCAGCATCCAGTGCGCCAGGGTTTTTGCCAAAACCAACAAAAACAAAGGCTGCGGCTGAAGCACAAGTTGCTCCAGGGTGCCGTCGTCAAAATCATGGCGAAACAGATGATCCAACGACAGCAACACAGAAAGCAGCGCCGCAACCCAAAGAATACCCGCTCCGGCCACACTCAGGAATGATACTTCCGGGCTGACACCTAACGGAAACAGGGTAACCACCATAATAAAAAACAGCAGCGGATTAAGCAGGTCCTGCTTCTGCCTGAATGCGACCTTCATATCCCGCGCAAAGACCCCTCTCATGGCAGCCAGGGCGCCCACGTTTGTGCTGGCGAGGCGAGCGATCGGGTGAGCTTCAGCGTTCATCAGACACGCCTCCCGCGCCAAGATTCAACCTCTTCATACCGGGCAATGCCAGGTCATGGTGGGTGGTTACCAGTACCGCGCCCCCTTCAGCGGCACGCTGCTGCAAAAGCGCTTCAAGCGCTTGCACCCCACCTGCATCTATGGCGGTAAACACTTCATCGAGCAGCCAGAGGGGTTCATCCGCAATTAACAATCTGGCCAGCGCCACCCTGCGTTGCTGGCCGGCCGACAAATTGCGACAGGGCACATCTTCAAACCCTGCCAAGCCAGTGCCCTGCAGGGCCTGGCGGAAAACTGCATCGGACACAGGTCTGCGGCCCGCCATCAAGGCCCGGAGATTTTCCATGGGGGTAAGCAGGGGTTTGATGCCCGGGCGATGCCCGATATAAAGCATATTACGCGTAAACACTTCTCGCTGACTGGCGATCGGCGACCCACACCAATTAAGCCCACCCGTCCAGGCATCGTTCAAACCGGCCAGCATTCTCAGCAGAGTGGTCTTGCCGGAGCCGTTTGGCCCCTCGACACGGGTGACCGTACCGGGCAGTATGGAAAACGATAACTCACGGAAAAGTATCCGCTTGTCCCGCTCACACTGCAGATTAAAAGCCTGTAGTAATGGCTCGGGCATCGAGGGTAACGGCTCGGACATCTGGGCCCCGTAATCAGGACGATGCGCAAAAGCATCGGGTGTATTCACGACAATAATTGCCGGCGCGGCGTATTATAACGAAAGCGTCTACAGATTACTCTTGTCTGGTATCAAGTCAGCAGCGATGAAACTACCCAGCGGCCAACAGCCTCCATCAACACCGACGACCTCGAAGCCGGCGCAAACTCATGAGGCCACACAGCCTCATCGAGAAGCTACCGCCTCATCTGCCCGGCAACAACTGAATCAACTTCAACTCGCCAACCGGGAAACCATACTGGCCCGAGTGGCAGAAGTCATCAACCGCCAGGGCGGTGGCAACGCAGAGGTTTTATTAGATGTGCGAGGTAAGCCGCTTCAGGTTAATGCAGCCATAGGTGCCACGGAACTGACGCCTGGAGATTGGGTGAAAGTGATGCGGGCTGGCAATGAACTACAACTGATGGGCAAGTTGGCTGGCGCACCAGAGGCCGCCATATCACGGGCGCTCGCGCAGCGTATGCCTTGGCAGCAGAGCCTGGACAGCGGCTTGGCAAGGCTGATGACAGCGCTGAACCAAGGCATGGTGTCTGCACTGAGCCCCGGGCAACTACCCGCAGGCCAAAAATTGCAACCGTTGCCAGAAGCCGCACGACAAGCCCTGCAAACATTACTTGCCAGGCTGCCGGCCAGTAACGCTTTAACCCCCGGTGCGGGCGGGCAGAGCCATACAGTCCAGCACATACGCCAGTGGATAGCCGAGAGCGGTCTATTCGCAGAATCGCGCCTGGCACAAGCCCCCTCCTCCACCTTGCCCGACCTCAAGCTTGCCATCGGCCGTATGATTACCAGCCTGCTGGCCGAGCAAAATGGCGACTCGGCAACATTGTTTAACCGGCTGACGCCACTGGCCAGCCCCGGCTTAGTTCAGGCACCCTTACAGTTCCCGCAAGCGTTAGCATCGCAATCTCCTGCCGGTGGCTCCGATCCCACGTCGGCGGGCCAGACACTGCGACTGTTAGCCGGCATGTTAAACAGAATTACAGTTAACCAGTTGCACAGCCAAATACTGACCGCCAGAGGTGGTCCTGACACCCCCGCGCCGGCCTCCACTATGCTGATGGATTTACCCTGGGTAACCCCCCAGAACGAACCTAAAGTGGCGCAGTTGCGCATAGAGCAGCACAAAGAAGAATCCGAGTCCAGGAGCCGGCGCGATAAAAAGGCAGCCGTTAGTGAATGGCGCCTTAACCTTGCCATTGATCTGGAACTTGCCGGCGCCCTGAATTTTGAAGTCGCCCTACGGCACGAGCAAGTAAGCGCGCGGGTGTGGGCTGAAAAACAGGAGACGCTCAAGCAGGTAAATGAAGAACTGCCACTGCTAAGGCGCAGCCTTACAGACTTGGGCCTGGAAGTGACGGACCTTGAATGCCGCCGAGGCGCCCCTTCTTACCCCACAACCAAGTTGGAGCACAGGCTGGTGGATACCCGAGCATGAAACAACAAAACGAAGACCAATCATCCAGCGCGGCCGTCGCCCTTAAATACGATGGCGAAAAAGCGCCAACCATCACAGCAACGGGCACGTACGAACTGGCAGATGAAATTATCAGAATAGCCAGAGAGCACAATGTGCCTCTTTATGAAAACGCAGAGCTGGCAGGCATTCTCGCGCGCTTGTCCCTGAACGACGAAATACCGGAGAATCTATACCGGGTTATTGCAGAAATTCTTGCGTTTGCGTTTCATATCCGCGGCCGAACGCCCGAAGACGCCGGCAACCACCGCAACGACACTTAAAACCGCCGAGCCGTTTTAAGCTACTTGGCGTTTTTTCAGCGCTGATACCAGCTCGGCCTCGGGGCGGGATATTCCGCAAGTGTTCATAAGATCGTCTATATCCGCACCAAGGTCGACAAGCCGTGAGGCTTCATCGTAGGAAATACGTAAGGGGTCGTTCTGGCGCATTTCATCCATAGTTGTGCGCAACTCGTGTAGCTGGCGTTCGCACACAACAACCCGCTGACCGACGCCCATACTGCCGCTTGCGGTGGCATGCAGTTCTCGGCCAAGAGTGTCGCAACGCTCTTTGAGTAGATTTTTAAGGTGTTTATTCTGACGACCGAGCATAACACCCTGCGCAAAAACCAGCGTAATCGCCAAGGCGGTCAACGACCAAGGAATATAGGTAGGAATTTCAGTAAACATGATGAGCGGCTCCGGTTATTAGCCACGGGAGGCGCCCATCATCAGGCCTGGCCGGTACAACTCCGGTTTATAGCCCTGCGATTTCAGCCCATTCGTGGTCTGTCAGCATTTTGTCGAACTCGACCAATATGATCAGTTCACCATCTTTGTTACACACACCCTGGATAAACTTGGCGCTTTCTTCATTACCCACATTCGGTGCGGTCTCAATTTCACTGGCCTTCAGGTACACAACCTCGGCCACGGAATCTACCAGAATACCCATCACTTGATCGGCAGATTCCATGACGACTACTCGCGTGGCGTCGGTAACATCTGCATCCGCCAACCCGAAGCGACGGCGAGTGTCGATAACGGTAACCACGTTACCCCGCAGATTGATAATGCCGAGCACGTAATCCGGTGCGCCCGGCACAGGGGCTATCTCTGTGTACCTCAGTACTTCCTGAATCTGCATAACATTCAGACCATAGGTCTCGTTATCCAGCCGGAACGTCACATACTGCAGTACCTGATCGTCCTGGGCCTGATTTTGCTGTCCGCTCGGGGATGCCATAGCCTGTCTCTCCTGTTCGGCCGCCCGGCGGGCAACCTGATCGTCAAAAAAACATCGTCAGTGCCCAATACTATAATTAAGGGGCACAAACCGTGCCAGTACAGCACGGTTTCATTCGGTAACCGGGAAAGCCGGTCAGCTCAGATCCAAATGATGCTCCTGCTCCGCCCTCACCAGCAAATCTGCCATGGTGCGCACATCAACAAGGGCGCACATCTGCTCAATCACCGTTCCTGCCAGCCAAGGCCGCTTACTGCGAGCCGTTCGCCAACGCACATCTGCCGGGCTCAAGGTAAATGACTGAGCCACATCGTCACAGGCCAAGCCCCATTCGCTGTTATCCAGGCGAATAACAAACTTATAATTGTCGCGGGCGTTAGGCGGAACCCTTCCGGCCATAATCCATTCTGCGGTATCCACCACTCTTAAGTTCTGCTGCGTGCCTGCACGAATCCCCATGTACCAGCGCGGGCTGCCAGGAACGGGCCGGATGTCATCTTCTATACGGTGAATAGCGCCCAGCAACACAAGAGGCACCGCCAACTGCAGGCCAGCGACGGTGAAAATCAAGCATTCAAACGGCTGCCCTGACCAATCCGGTTGCAGCGCTGGTGGTTCTGGTTCTGGTTCTGGTTCTGGTTCTGGTTCTGGTTCTGGTTCTGGTTCTGGTTGTATTGTTGGCTTTAATGCAGAAACCACTACCTCTTGGATAACTGCGGGTTGTGGTTGTGCTTCCGCCAAGGGCACGGGCTCAGCCTCTCGCTCGCGAATGTCCTCACTCAAAGCCGTGCCTGTTGCCGTATGGAGCAATTCATCGAGATAACTGGCAATGGCGTTGGTCGGATTCGCCAGCTGTGTCAGTTTTTCGTCAGCCATGCTGACGCTCCTTCAAAGCACCAGTTCGTGCCAGCAATTCATCCAACAAATGCCGGTACGCTCGAACACCGTGAGTTTGCGAGTCCAGTTTCGACGGAATAACCCCCGCTTGGCTGGCGTCTCGGAATTTTGTATCCACAGGCACGGCAAACTTCCACAGGTCGTCTTGATAGGTTTTTCGCAACAGGTTCAAGCTCTTTACTGAAGCCTGAGTACGTCGGTCGAACATTGTCGGCACAATGGTATAAGGCAATTGATTTTTCTGGGAGCGCATAATCATTTGTAGCGTGTGCAACATGCGCTCAAGACCTTTGATCGCGAGAAACTCAGTCTGCACCGGAATAATCAGGTGCTGCGCAGCTGCTAGCGCATTTACCATTAACACGCCAAGCGACGGCGTGTTGTCGAGAATAACATAGTCGAAATCATCCCATAGCTGCGCAAGCGCACGCGACACAATGAGCCCCATTCCATCTACGCCAATCATGCGGCGCTCCAGCGTGGCCAGTGCAGTACTGGCCGGCAGTAGCGACATTCCCGCGCAACTGGTTTCGGTAATAAGCTGGGCAGGCAGACCCTCTGGTACCTTGCCCTGATGCTGAAACAGATCAAACACACTGTGCGCGAGAGTATCGGGGTCATATCCGAACCAGCTGGTAAGCGAGCCGTGAGGATCAAGATCAACCACCAGAACACGCTTACCACGCTCCGCCAGCAAGCCGCCCAAAGCGACCACTGACGTCGTTTTACCAACTCCACCTTTTTGATTGGCTACTGCCCAGATTCGCACGTGTTCACTCCGGAAAATGCATTATTGCGACCAACTGAAACTCCGCTTTGTACCGGTTTATCGGCCAACTCACGCGCAACTTGAACGCAAACGAACCGGAAAACCGGCAGCCAGTTGCCGCCTGATAGAAACTTGATGGAGTAATACAGAAACCATGCCAGACACGGCGCTGAAGACACGCCCTTAGCGCATAACACCCCGTATGCTGGCATCGCGGGAAATGAGCAGCACAACACGCCGGTTGCGCTTACGCCCTTCTTCTGTGTCGTTGCGAGCCAGGGGCTGGTGTTGCCCGTACCCAACGGCAGCCATGCGTTCAGGCTCAATACCATCCATGCTCAGCATGCGTACAACCGCGGCTGCCCGCGCTGCTGACAACTCCCAGTTTGAGGGAAAGCGAGAGGTGCGTATGGGTTGATTGTCGGTAAAACCCTCAATTTTTAACGCGTTATCACGATCTTTGAGCACCCTGGCTATTTTGTCGATAACATCAAACGCATCGTAGTGTGGCTCCGCGTCGCCACTGCCAAAAAGCAGACTATCGGGCAGGTTTAGCGCTAACCATTGATCGCTGGTTTCAAGCGTAACTACGCCACGGTTAATCAGCTCCTCAAACTCCATGGCCAACTGATCCGCCATAGTGCGCAGGGCCTCCGTACGGTCCTGAGCCTCCTGTTCCGGATTTCCGGGGGCTTCCGTGACCGCAGGGGGAATGATGTCTTGAGAAGGGCCAACATCCGGACGCGGAGGCTGATCGCCTACTTCAATCGGCTGAAACGATCTTTGGGGAGCATTGAAAACGCCGGTAAGCGTTTCTGAGAGGACTTTATACTTGCCTTCGTTTACCGACGACACCGAGTACATCACCACAAAAAAGGCAAACAGCAGAGTTATGAAATCTGCATAGGAAATCAACCAACGTTCTTTGTTGTGCAAATCGTCCTGGGGTGGCCTGCGTCGCCGCATAATAAAAACCGGGTGTGCTTACTGCAGGAAGCCCCGCAGCCGCAATTCAATGGATTTAGGGTTTTCACCCTCCGCGATGGCGATAAGACCATCGATCATCATGTCTTCATACCTTGAGCGTTCTTTGGCCAGCCCGCGCAGTTTATTTGCAACGGGGAAAAACAATAAGTTAGCCAGCGCAACGCCGTATATAGTCGCAACAAACGCCGTAGCAATACCACTGCCAAGAGACTGCGGATCTTCAAGGTTGGTCATAACCTGAATCAACCCCATCACGGCCCCGATAATGCCAATCGTTGGCGAGTAACCGCCCATGGCTTCAAACACTCGGGCTGATTCCAGATTCCGCTCTTCCCGGCACTCCAGATCAATTTCCATAATGCTGCGGATGGTTTCTGTTTCAGCGCCATCTACCAACAACTGCAGGCCTTTTCGGGCAAAATTTTCAGGCTCTTTTTCAGCCAATCCCTCAAGCCCTAACAACCCCTGCTTGCGAGCTTTTACGCTCCAGTCGATGACCTTACCAATGCCATCTTCAATATTGATAAAAGGCGGCACAAACACCCATTGAAACTGCGTGCAGGCGCGCTTCAGTATCGGCCAGGAAGTCTGCAAAATGGTCGCAGCCAGAGTGCCGCCAATCACTATGATCGCCGCCGGGCCATTAAAGAGCGAGCCAAGAGCACCACCCTCAAGCAGGTTACCGCCAAGAATGGCGGCGAATGCCAGAACAACACCTAGCAGGCTGAGAACATCCATCAACAAACACCCTCAACCAAGCGGGGACCTATTTCGTTTAGCGACAGAATCTCGTCACTCAGGCCGGCCTTCGCAACGGCCATGGGCATGCCATAAATTACGGACGACTTTTCATCCTGAGACCAGATTGGCGAGCCACTTTGCTTCATCATTCGGCAACCTTCTTTACCATCGGCCCCCATGCCGGTAAGAATCACACCAAGGGTTTTACCCGGGTATGCACGGGCAAGGGAGCCAAAGGTAACATCTACGCAGGGCCGGTAATTCAGTCGATCATCGCCTGGAAGTATACGCACCCTGGGCTGGCCACTACGATTTTCAATCATCATCTGCTTGCCACCAGGGGCAAGCAGCGCCAGCCCCGGGCGAAGGATATCGCCGTCTTCTGCCTGCCGTACGCTTATCTTGCAAAGCCGGCTCAGTCGCTCTGCAAAGGCCGGGGTAAAACTCGCCGGCATATGCTGAACCAGAACAATGGGCGAAGGAAAAGATGCGGGCAACTCAGCCAGTACTCGCTGAAGTGCCACAGGGCCACCGGTGGAGGTACCAATACCCACCACCGCATAATGCCGCGCCGGGGTTTTTCGTGAAGAACGCCTGACAGGCGTCTCTGGCACCGGCTGTGCGGGCTGCCGAGCAGGCGTCGCAGAGCGGCTGGCAACTGGCGGTTTGGCTATCGGCCGCGAAGGCGAAGGCTGCCCAGCCTTTACAGGTGGAGACACACGGTTGGCCGGCTGGCTACGAGCCACATCAAGCACACGATTTATCAGGATTTTCTGGAGTTGACTACCATCCCGAGCGATTTCTTCGAAGTTTTTGGGTAGAAAATCCACCGCCCCTGCTTCAAGCGCGTCCAGTGTTATTCTGGCACCCTCATAGGTAAGGGAGGAGAACATCAGCACGGGTACCGGGTGCTTTTTCATGATTTCGCGTAGCGCCGAAATACCGTCCATAATCGGCATTTCGTAATCCATGGTAATAACATCCGGGCGCAGTGATTCTGACAGTTCCACGCCTTCCCGGCCGTTAGCGGCCACACCCACCACACGGATCTGACCCGACGAAGTGAGTATCTCCGTCAGTCGTTTGCGAAAAAACCCTGAGTCGTCAACGACCAGGACAGACACTGTCATCCGTTTCTCCTAGCAAAAACCTTTGGCTCTCAGAGCCTTAATCCTCAATACAAAACCCTTAGCTGTAATGCTGCAGCAAGCTAGGTACATCAATAATGAGCGCGATACGGCCGTCGCCGGTAATCGTTGCACCAGCCATACCCGGCGTCCCCTGAAGGCCCCGGCCAAGCGGTTTAATGACCACTTCCTCTTGCCCCACCAACTGATCAACCACAAAGCCAACCTGACGAGTCCCCATGGCAACAATCACAACATGCCCGTTTTGAGTCTCGTTTTTGCCTGCAGAGCCTTTAACCAACCAGCGCTTAACATGGAACAGCGGAAATACTTTGTCGCGCACAACCACACACTCACGGCCGTCTACAATGTTGGTGCGGGTTAGATCCAAATGGAAAATCTCCACCACGTTCACCAATGGCAGTGCGAAAGATTGGTCGCCAAGCATAATCATCAGCGTTGGCATAATTGCTAGGGTCAGGGGCACTTTAATGACGATGCGAGAACCCTTACCCAGTGCTGACACAACGTTGAGTTGGCCATTAAGCTGGTTAATTTTGGTTTTTACCACATCCATGCCCACGCCTCGGCCCGAGACATCAGAGATCTGATCCTTGGTGGAGAAACCAGCGGCAAAAATAAGATTGAAACACTCGTTGTCCGTGAGTCGATCAGCGGCGTCTTGATCGTAAATCCCTTTATCTACCGCTTTGCGGCGCAGCACTTCAGGGTCCATGCCGGCGCCATCGTCATCAATAGATAGCAGGATATGGTCGCCCTCCTGCTCTGCTGATAGCGTCACTGTGCCCTGTCGCGGCTTGCCGGCTTTTTCTCGTATATCCGGCGATTCAATACCGTGGTCTACAGAGTTTCGAACCAGGTGAACGAGCGGATCTGAAAGAGCCTCAACGAGATTTTTATCAAGATCTGTATCCTCGCCGTGCATCACCAGGTTAACTTCTTTCTTCATACCCCGGGCAAGATCCCGAACAACTCGTGGAAAGCGGCCAAACACCTTTTTGATGGGCTGCATACGAGTTTGCATAACCGCTGCCTGTAAATCGGTGGTTACCACATCCAGGCTGGATACTGCCTTATGCATGTGCTCGTCTTCACTGTCGGAACCCAGGCGCTGGAGCCGGTTGCGCACCAATACCAGCTCACCCACCATGTTCATAATGTCATCCAGGCGCTTGGTATCTACCCGAACGGTTGATTCTACAGCGGGCGCTGAATCCCTGGCGGGGGCGGCCTTTTTCTCGGGTGTATTAGCGGCGGGGTTTGCTTCGGCTTTTTCCGGCGGCTCAGGCTTAGCAGATTCAGCTCTGCCCTGTGCAGGGTTTACAGGCTGAACGTCAGAGCCCTCAGTGGTCGGGCTTCCCCCCTTTCCATGAAGCTCATCCAGCAGGTTTTCAAATTCGTCGTCGGTGATCAGCTCACTATCACCACCCGCGGCTGCATCGGTCGCTGCAGCCGCGGCACTCTTATCTGTGCCAGTTTGGACCGCAAACTTGCCTTTGCCGTGCAGGTCATCCAGCAGTGCTTCAAATTCATCATCGGTGATGTCATCACCGGAACCACTGCCGGCATCGTCATTATTGCCCGCAGGCTGCCCGGCGGCCTGGCCTTTACCAGCGCCAGAAACAGGTGCATCACCGTGTAGGGCATCCAGCAGCTTCTCAAACTCATCGTCGGTAATATCACCGCCATCCTGCCCGCTTTCAGTGGCTTCAACGGTGGGCGCAGGTTCGGTGTTCGGTTGTTCGGTAGCCGTCTGGGGCTGAGCAAGGGCATCCAGCGAAGCAATCAGCTCGTCGGGCGCGGCTGTAGGCTCTTCGCCATTACGCACCTGGTCAAACATGGCATTAACGTAGTCCAGAGCCTCCAGAACAATATCCATAAGCTCTGAATCAACTGCACGCTTATGGTTACGCAAAATGTCGAACACGTTCTCGGCAGAATGGCAGCAGCTAACCAACGCGTCCAACTGGAGAAAGCCTGCCCCACCCTTTACGGTATGGAAGCCGCGGAATATGGCGTTAAGCAGGTCGCTGTCATCTGGGTGTTGCTCAAGATCAACAAGCTGCTCAGACAGCTTCTCGAGAATTTCCCCGGCTTCTATAAGGAAGTCCTGCAGGATCTCATCATCGGCATCAAACGCCATGGGTTAACCTCATATATTCAGAAACCGAGACTGGACAACAGATCGTCTACGTCATTTTGTCCCGAGACTACATCTTCGCGCTCTTCAGCCTTTACCTGAGGCCCCACGCCCTGCTCGGCAGATACATCCTGATCATCAATCTGATGCACCGTGCCGGTAAGCTGATCCACATGACTGGCCATAACCACCAGACTAAGCATCTGTTCTTCCACTTCTTTTACCAGCGCTGTCACACGCTGAATAACCTGACCTGTCAAATCCTGAAAATCTTGTGCCAACAGAATCTCGGAAAGACTGTTGTAAATGATATCCGCATCCTTGGTGACACTCAGAAAAAAAGCATCAATGCGGCCATACAGCTCGCGAAATTCTGCGGGTTGCATTTCACGGCGGCGCAAACGTTGCCACTCCTCCCTTAATACAACGGCTTCATCGCGTAGGGTATGAGCGATTGGCATGCTTTCTTCGACCAGATCCATGGTGCGATTAGCCGCCTGGCTTGTCATTTGCACCACGTAAGCCAGCCTGTCAGACGCATCGGTCATCACCGACAGAACTTCTTTCTGCTCCTGGCTACGCGGGTCTATCTGAAAATTGCGAATGGCCTCATGAAGTGTTCGGGTCAAGCGGCCCACTTCCTGATAGAGGCTCTGGTCCCTGACGTCACTTAATTCATTAATCAGAGTCATAGATCGGGCGTAATCACCGCCTTCAACACTCTCCATGAGCTCCGCGGCCTGCCGCCGGAGCTTTTCTGTCACCTCTGGCTCAAGACCCCGGTGCCCCTTAATGTCATCACTCATAAGAGCTGTCCGATAACTGTTTACTGGATTCGCTCAAAGATTTTTTCGATTTTATCTTTGAGAACCGCGGCCGTGAAAGGCTTCACCACATACCCGTTTACGCCAGCCTGGGCGGCGGCCACAATCTGGTCGCGCTTGGCTTCGGCGGTAACCATCAGTATGGGGAGGGTTTTCAGCCCCTCATCGGCACGCACTGCCTTGAGCAAATCAAAGCCGGACATTCCGGGCATATTCCAGTCTGTCACCAAAAAATCGTACTTACCGCTTTTAAGCATGGGTAAGGCCGTGTTGCCATCATCGGCTTCATCGGTATTGGTAAAACCCAGATCACGGAGCAGGTTTTTGATAATCCGACGCATTGTGGAGAAATCATCCACAATGAGTATCTTCATGTTCTTGTCCAAAGGGACCTCCCGTTAGTAAGACCCGGAATTCGTTTGGCCTTTACGCTCAAAGTGTAGCGGGCCGCTGGTTTAATCACTTATTGTCTGGTCTTTATCGCGCTTGTAAAGCATCGGTTACCAAATACTACACACCAGCACGATTCTACAACGCTTACCGAGCCTGGCTATGCTCTTCAGACTGCCATTCAGAAAGCCGCCCTTTCAGCCGCAACGCTGCCTGGCTGTGGATCTGGCTAACCCGACTTTCACTGACACCGAGCACAGCGCCAATTTCTTTAAGGTTCAGCTCTTCCTGGTAATACAGGCTCAACACAAGCTTTTCACGCTCCGGAAGTCGCTCAATCGCGGCAGCCAAGCTGCTTCGAAACGCATCTGAAGACAGACTATCCAACGGATTATCACTGGCCTGTGTTTCTTCTATCGGCAGCTCTCCGGATTCATTGAGCTCATCAAGGCTAAAAAGTCGTCCGGTGTTGGTATCGGCCAGGGTTGCGTGGTACTCGGCAAGCCCCATATCGAGTTCTTCGGCCACCTCAACATCCAGGGCTTCCCGGCCCAAGCGATCTTCAACAATCTTGATGGCGCCGGAAATCCGGCGAGCATTGCGGTGAACAGAGCGCGGAACCCAGTCGCCTCTGCGGATTTCATCCACCATGGCGCCACGAATGCGTATACCAGCATAGGTTTCAAAGGTGGCACCCTTGGTTGAGCTATAACGTTGGGCAGCTTCCAGCAGCCCGATCATGCCTGCTTGCATGAGATCGTCTAGCTGCACCGATGCCGGTAGCCGCGCCAAGAGATGAAGTGCAATTTTCTTGACCAGAGGCGCGTGAGCCTCGATGAGTTCAGAGGGGCTTTTCACGCCAGACTGGTGGTAAATTCCCAGGTTTTTCGTCAATGTCATGCATCCGGTTTTGTTTAGACGGGATCCGTTTCAGACTTCGACGAGCCGCTCCACAAAAAACTCCAGGTGTCCGCGGGGTGATGTAGGCAGCGGCCAGCTTTCGACCTTGTCAGACAGTGCTTTGATCGCAAGCGAAGCTTTAGCCCGAGGGTATGCGTCCAGCACGGCCTTTTGGCGCTGAACCGCTTTTTTCACGGCTTCGTCATAGGGCACCATACCCACATATTGCAGTGCCACATCAAGAAAGCGCTCAGTCACCCGGGTGAGTTTTTCAAACAAATGACGGCCTTCCGGTTCACCACTCACCTGATTGGCAAGAATACGAAAGCGGTTAGTGCCGTAATCGCGGTTCATTAATTTAATAAGGGCGTAGGCGTCGGTAATAGACGTGGGCTCATCACAAACGACCAGTAGTAGCTCCTGAGAGGCCCGCAAAAAGCTGACCACTGATTCGGAAATACCGGCTGCGGTATCCACTATGAGCACATCGATTTGATCACCCAACTCGCTAAATGCATTGATCAGCCCCGCGTGCTCCATACTGCTAAGCTGAGTCATGCGCTGAGTGCCAGAGGACGCCGGAACTATCTTGATACCGCCAGGTCCTTCAACCAAAACGTCTCTAAGCTCGCATTTACCAGCCAGGACATCCTGCAGGGTATAATTGGCGGTAACGCCAAGCAGCACGTCCAGGTTACCAAGACCAAGGTCAGCATCGAGTAAAACCACACGACGACCCTTCTGTGCCAGAGCGATGCCAAGGTTGACTGAAATATTGCTTTTACCAACCCCACCTTTGCCGCCGGAAACGGCGATCACCTGTACCGGATGTGCTTTTTTCATACTATTTATTATCTCTCGCCACGTTTAGCCGGATGTCATTCATAGCCGGGTACAACTCAGTTCTTCAGAGTTTTAAGCCGTTTCGCGCGGGCGCTCAGTGCCAGTTATTTTTTCTGCAGCCGTCTGCTGTTGCAGTGTTTTCAGGCGCTCGACCGCCAGGCGCACAAGCGGCACAGCTTCGGCATGGTGCAGGTCCCCGGGGATTTTCTGGCCATCTGTGTAGTAAGCCACAGGCAACCCGGTTTCCATAACAAAGCCCAGAGATTCGCCCAGTGTAAGGGCTTCATCAATTTTGGTCATCACACAACCCGTCAAATTAGCCATCTTATAGCAATGCCAGACGGATTTCATAATACGCGGCTGACTGGTTGCGGAAACGACCAGGTGCGTGCGCACATTATGGTGGCTGCGTGCCAGCTCTGCCAGCTGCTCCTGGTAACCTTTATCTGAACTGGTCAGACCGGCGGTATCAATCAGCACCAGATGACGATCTGATAACTCATCAAGAATGTCATCCAAAGTATTGCTTTCATCCACCACTCGAACTGGCACATTCAAAATGCGGCCAAATACAAAAAGCTGCTCATGTGCAGCAACCCGATACCGGTCTGTGGTGACCAGCGCCAATGAATCGGCGCCGTGCTTGAGCACATAACGGGCGGCCAACTTGCCAATTGTGGTGGTCTTGCCGGAACCCGTGGGGCCAACCAATGCATAAACACCACCTTCATCCAGCCATTCCTGGCGCGGCGTACGCACACCCGTAGCGAGCATTTTCAGAGACTGCCTCCAACCATCACCCAACTTTCCGCTCTTGTATTGGCGAGAAAGCGACCCAGCCAACACAGAGCTTAGGCCAAATTCTTGCAACCGCTCTGAGAGCCGCTGCTGAACAGCACTAACGCCGGTTTTTGCTGGCTCATTACGCGGGCCGCCCATGAGTTCTCGCAACGAACTGATCTCTGAACGCATGCGAGCAAGTTCATCAGAATAGTCTGCATGGCTACTGGTAGATGAGGAGGCAGGCTCATCAAAGCCGTCGATAACCGCATCTTGCACATCAGAGAATGACGCACCGGGATAGCCCTGGCTACGCTCTACCCGGCTTTCGCGTACTTCGCGAATGCGCGAGCGAGAACGACTCAACTCATCTTCCAGCCGACGATGGCGCTCTGCCTGCATTTCGGCAAGGTGGGTCCCGTTGGTGGCTTCACTGGCCTGCTCGCCCAAGCTTTGGCGCGCCATGTTTTCGTCATAATCCAACGCGGTGACAATTTCAACGCCACCGTCTACCCGGCGATTAGAAAGGATGACAGCATCCGGGCCCATCTGCTCACTGACTTGCTTCAGTGCTTCGGCCATGCTCTTTGCGAAAAAACGTTTCACTTTCATGATTTTGCATCCTCCACCGGCAGCGCCGTCATTGCGCTGTCCGTTCTTTCATCTATGGGCTTACTGACCCACGGACGCCACGATCGTAATTTGCTTGTTATCCGGTATTTCCTGGTAAGAGAGCACGTGCAGTCGCTCCACACCAAAACTGGCAAATTTTGCGAGCACCGGCCTTAAGGGGCCAGACACCAACAAAATGGCAGGTTTGCCAAGCATTTCCTGGCGCTGAGCACTGTCCTGCAAAGAGCGCTGCAGCTTTTCCACCATGTTTGGCTCCAGAACCATGCCTATATCTTCCTGGCCGCCAGATTGTTGACTCTGCTGAACAGACTTCAGCAATAACTGTTCCAGGTCTGGATCCAGAGTAATAACCGGTATCTCCTGATCACCACCACAAATACTCTGAACGATCATTCGACGCAGCGCCTGCCGCGCTACGGTGGTTAGCAAACTTGGGTCCTGGCTTTTGGGGTGCACGTTCACCATGGCCTCAGCAATGGAGCGCATATCACGAATCGGCACTTCTTCTTTCAGCAGATTCTGCAGTACTTTCAGCAGCAGGCTGATGGAAATGGTGGTTGGCACCAGCTCTTCCGCCAGCTTGGGCGAGACTTTTTCCAGTTGATCCAACCACTTTTGAACTTCTTCGTGCCCCAGAAGTTCGTGGGCGTGTTTTTGCAGCACCTGGTTCAGATGCGTAGCTACAACCGTGCTGGCATCAACCACTGTGTACCCGAGAGTCTGAGCCTGATCTTTCTTTTCTGGCTCAATCCAGCTCGCATCCAGACCAAAGGCCGGGTCTTTGCCCTCTATACCTTCTATTTTACCGAATACCTGGCCTGGATCGATGGCCAATTCTCGCTCCGGATGTATCTCCGCCTCAGCTATGGTTACGCCCATCAGAGTGATGCGATACACATTAGGCATAAGATCCAGGTTGTCGCGGATGTGCACGGAGGGCATCAAGAAACCCATGTCCTGGGAGAGTTTTTTACGCACGCCTTTAATACGGCTTAACAGCTGGCCACCCTGAGATCTATCAACCAACGGGATCAGCCGGTAGCCAACTTCCAGCCCAACAATATCTACAGTTGCAACGTCGTCCCAACCCAGCTCCCGGGTTTCGCCTGGCGCAGGTAACTCACGGCCCGGGTCGCCACCGGTATCGCCAGCTAACGGTGCGTCGCGCCCACCGGAGCCGGCCAGGGTGCCAGCCCCGCCGCGACCGGGGAACACCCCTCCCTCTTCAACCGTTTGCCGGTCTTTCTTCCAAATAAACCAGGCCGCGGCCGCGGCAAGGCTGCCCAACCCCAGGAAAGCCACATGGGGCATACCCGGAATCAAACCCAACAGGATCAAAATACCTGCCGCAATGGCCAATGCCCTGGGTGCCGTGAACATTTGTTGCAGTATCTGACCGCCCATATCCTGGCTCGACGTAACCCGGGTAACCATAATGGCGGCAGAGGTAGAAAGAAGCAGCGACGGAATCTGGGCCACTAAGCCGTCACCAATAGTAAGCAGCGCATAGCGTTCCACAGCAAGCCCAAAACCAAGGCCATGCTGGAGCATACCTATGGCAACGCCACCAATAATATTAATAGCCAGAATCAGTAGGCCGGCGACCGCATCACCCTTCACAAACTTGGACGCACCATCCATAGAACCGTAGAAATCGGCTTCCGTCGCTATCTCTTCACGTCGGTGCTTGGCTTCATCCTGGTTAACCAAACCGGCGTTCAGGTCGGCATCAATCGCCATCTGCTTACCTGGCATAGCATCGAGCGTAAAACGTGCACTGACCTCCGACACTCGGCCAGCACCCTTTGTGACCACCAGAAAGTTAATGATCATTAAAATGGCAAATACCACCAGACCTACTGCATAGTTGCCACCAATAAGTACCGCACCAAAGGATTCGATAACCTTACCGGCAGCGTCGCCACCTTCGTGCCCTTCCAGCAAAACAATCCGTGTAGACGCCACGTTCAGCGACAGCCGCAACAGGGTTGCAACCAGCAATACCGTAGGGAAAGAGGCAAACTCCATGGGCCGCAGCGCATACACACACACCAACAGAATGACAATCGACAGCGTGATGTTGAACGTAAAGAATACGTCCAGCAGAAAGGCAGGCATGGGCAAAATCATCATGCCCAGCAGCCCCATCAGCATAATGGGTACGCCAAGATTGCCCTGCGTCAGGGATTTGACATTATTTAGGGCTAGCGCTTTGTCCATGCCGGAAGCATCTCCGATTCACTGTTTCTGAAGGCATTTTCAGGGTCGACATTCTGACGCTTGTGCGTCTTTCATGGTTGTACCGCAAGATCCATACCACCGTGTTCAACTTTTCGTTGCAGAGGTGGGTTTGCCTGCCTGACTCACCTTGTAAGATGCGGTATCCTTGCGCCACTTGATCAAGACATTGAACCCCAAAATCCACACTCCCAGACCCAAGCAGGTGACCCCATGCCGACCCACGAGGTAAGACACCCCCTGATCCAACACAAACTCGGCCTTATGCGCCGCGCCGATATAAGCACCAAGAACTTCCGTGAACTGGCACAGGAAGTCGGCGCGCTGCTCACCTACGAAGCGACGAAAGACTTTAATTTGCAGGAAAAAACCATAGAGGGCTGGGCCGGGCCTGTCGCTGTGGAGCAAATTCACGGAAAAAAAATCACCATCGTGCCCATTCTCCGGGCAGGCCTGGGTATGTTGGACGGCGTTCTGAGCCTGATCCCGGTAGCAAGGGTCAGTGTGGTAGGCCAGATTCGTAATGAAGAAACCCTCGAAGCCAGCACCTATCTGCAAAAACTGGTTGGGGAACTGGACGAGCGCATGGCACTGATCGTTGATCCCATGGTTGCCACCGGCGGCTCGATGATCTCCACCATCGACGTGCTCAAAAAAGCGGGCAGCACAGAAATCCGCGCACTGGTTCTGGTGGCGGCGCCTGAAGGCATAAAGAACGTTTTGGACAAGCATCCGGATGTTTCGATCTACACCGCATCTGTAGATGACTGCCTGAACGACAAAGGTTATATCCTGCCTGGGCTTGGCGACGCCGGCGACAAGATCTTCGGCACCAAGCAAAAGGACGTCTAACCATGGAAGACCACACTAACGGCTCAAGCTGGAAGCAGGCTCTAGCCGGCTCACAAATGCTGCTTGTAGCTTTTGGCGCGCTCGTGCTGATGCCGCTTATTACCGGCATGGACACAAGCGTAGCGTTGTTTACAGCCGGTATTGGCACGCTTATTTTCCAGATTGTTACCGGCGGGCAAATTCCCATTTTTTTGGCGTCGTCATTTGCCTTCATTGCGCCTGTTATTGCCTCCAAAGGCAAATTCGGCATGGCAGAAACCATGGGCGGCCTGATGGCTGCCGGCATCCTTTATATCGCACTAAGCGGGCTGGTTCGCCTGCGCGGTACGGCGTTTATCCGCAGGCTGTTGCCACCCGTTGTTATTGGCCCGGTAATTATGACCATCGGTCTGGGTATTGCTCCAGTCGCAGTGGAAATGGCCTCTGGCCGCACCGGAGATGGCGCAACACAACTGGTTCCGGAAATCACAGCACTGTGGATTGCCATGATTTCCCTGGCGGTAACGGTCATTATGTCGGTATGGGCCAAAGGCCTTTTCCGGCTTGTGCCGATTATGTTCGGGGTTATTGTCGGATACATTCTGTCGGCGTTTGCCGGGATTGTGGATATCACGCCAATTAAAGAAGCCGCCTGGCTGGCCGTACCCAACTTTATAGCGCCCGAGTTCAGTTGGGGGGCCATTCTGTTTATGGTGCCGGTGGCCATTGCCCCTGCCATTGAGCACATTGGCGACATTCTCGCTATTGGTAACGTAACCGGCAAAAACTATCTGAAAAAACCCGGCCTGCACCGCACACTGCTGGGCGATGGCCTGGCCACCAGCGCTGCGGCCCTGTTTGGCGGCCCGCCAAACACTACCTATTCAGAAGTCACCGGCGCGGTGATGCTGACACGCAACTTTAACCCCAAAATCATGCTGTGGGCCGCGGGTACGGCAATCATCCTGGCGTTTGTGGGCAAGTTTGGTGCAGTACTGCAAACCATTCCAGTGCCGGTTATGGGGGGTATTTTATGCCTGCTGTTCGGGTCCATTGCAGTGGTCGGCTTAAACACATTGATACGTCATCAGGTGGACCTCTCGCAAGCCCGCAACCTGGTAATTGTCGCTGTCACACTGGTGTTCGGCATTGGTGGCATGGTGATGGGCCACCTGGAAGGCATTGCCCTGTGCTCTGTGGCCGCTATCATTCTGAACCTGGTACTCCCGGGTAGCGACGAAGCCTGGGGCAAGGCTATTTACGAGCATAACAACGAGTGATGTTTTCGCCGCTGGTGCTTTCTGGCACTGGCGGCGATGTTGGCCCTTGCTTGCGCTTTCCTGCCTGTAGCCTGCCAGTTGAGAGGTTTGTCTGCAGGTGAGCATCCCTCCCAAAAACCGCTACGAGCACATCCATGTGCGCTTGTCTCCGGCCGTCCATGGCCTCCGACATTTTTGGGAGGGATGCTCACCTGCAAACTATCCAGCTTTTCAGATATCGCAAACTAATACACTCATAAGTATGCGTATCTCTAACATTTGAATAACGTTTTATGGCGATATCGTGAGGTCTGACGAGCGGTGGTGGGTGGCCTTTTCAGGACTGTCGGTGGCCAAGGACGGCCACCGTCAAGCCCCCATGGATGGGCTCGTAGCGTGTCCTGAAAAGGCCACCCGCCACCGCTCTCCCCCCAACACCAGCAGGCTAGAATCAAGCTTATACATCCCGACGCATACTCGAGGGAATTGGAAAATCAGGCATGCCAGGCTTCTCCCCACGCCCCTTGCGGAACTGTCGCAACTGGAACACATAGGCCAACACCTGAGCAATGGCCATGTACAGGCCATCCGGAATCTCTTCACCAATGTCACTGTTGTGATAAACCGCCCGGGTTAGCGGCGGCGTGCGCAGGATTTCAACCTTGTGCTCGCGGGCAATTTCCATAATCTTGAAAGCCGTTTGATCATTACCCTTGGCAACCACCATCGGTGCACCCATGGCATCAGGGTCGTACTTCAAAGCCACGGCATAGTGAGTCGGGTTGGTGATAACCACATCGGCAGTGGGCACGTCCTGCATCATCCGGCGCTGAGCCATTTCCCGCTGAAGCTGACGAATCTTGCCCTTAACTTCAGGCTTGCCCTCAGAGTCTTTGAATTCGTCTTTGACTTCCTGCTTGGTCATTCGCAGCTTTTTCTGATGATCAAAAATCTGAAACGGCACGTCGATCATTGAAATAATAATCGTCGCGCAGGCGAGCAGGAAAAAACTCCAACCCAATGTCCAAAGCACGTGCTCCATGGCCGGCACTGCAGGCTCATTGGCGATGGAGAGCAAATCTTCGGTGCGAGCGTTCAGTATCAGAATGGCTATCGCCATAACCAGGCCCACCTTGGCGATGGCTTTGACCAACTCGATCAAAGAGCGCGCGGAGAACATCCGGCCCAAGCCTTTTACAGGGTCCATACGGTTCGCTTTGGGGGCTATGGCTTTGCCGCTGAAGAGCAAACCGCCTATGCCTATAGAGCCGGCAATAGCGGCGATAAGCAGAATCGCGAGAATTGGCGACAGTGCCCAGGCGGCCTCTTTGGCGGAGGCGATTAGCTGAACACTCATGTGCCGGGTGTCGAATATGGCGGAGCGCTCCAGAGTGAAGCTGTCGCGCATGATGGCTTCCATCGCGGCGCCCAGCTGCGACCCAAACATCAACAAACCACCTGCACCGGCCATAAGTACGGCCATGGTAGCCAGTTCTTTTGATCGGGCGGTCTGGCCATCCTCCCTGGCTTTTTCGAGCCTTCGCGGGGTGGCCTCTTCGGTTTTCTCCTGACTGTTATCGTCTTCAGCCATATCGTGACTCTTGAGGTGTCTGGCTTGCTAGGGTTGCCCCTGCAAGCCTCTCATAAATTCAAACGTTTGCTCAGTGTATTCCTGAAAGTGCGGCAGGAAATTGGCGTGCAATACCCATATAGAAAATAACCCGAAAATCAGGCCAATCGGGAAACCCAGCGCAAAGATGTTCATCTGGGGCGCGGCCCGGGTCATGACACCGAAGGAAATGCTAACAATGAGCACCGCCGTCACGGCCGGCAACGCCAGCAACATGGCCGAGGTGAACATCCAGCTTATTCGGTGCGCCAGTTCCCACACACCCACCTGCCCCAAACCTTCCATGCCAATGGGCATAGTTCGAAAGCTTTCAATAAACACCTCAAACGCCACAAGGTGACCGTTCATGGCCAGGAACAGCAAGGTGACAGTAATAGTATAAATTTGCGACAGCACGGGCACGTTGATGCCGTTGGCGGGGTCGACCATGGAGGCGAAGCCCAGCCCCATTTGCATGGCGATCATCTGGCCAGCCACGACAAACAACTGCCAGAGCGCCGTAAGCGCAAACCCCATGCCCACGCCAATCAGAATCTGCTGCAACGTGATAACCACCGCATCGGCACTCAAGGCTTCCACCTTGGGCACCTCCGGAATCATGGGAACAATCAGAATGGTCATTAATAACGCAAGCCCCAAACGCACCCGGGCAGGCACAAGCTGGGTACCAAAAACAGGAATAACCATTAAAAAACTGGCCATGCGGAACAGGGGCCAAAGGTGCTGACCCACCCACTGGCCCAGCATATCTGCATTGAGTTCCGCAGGGATCATGAATCAGCCAATCAGGTAAGGGATGCTGGAAATAAGCCGGTGCGCGTGATCCAGAAGCTTGGTTAGCAGCCATGGCCCAAGGACAATAATCACGATGAGTGTCACCAGCAAACGCGGCAGGAAACTGAGGGTTTGCTCGTTAATCTGGGTGGCTGCCTGAAAGGTACTGACCACCAGACCAATCACCAGGCCAGGCCCGATGATGACAGAGGCAAAGAGAACGATCATCCACAGTGCTTCGCGGAGGATGTCGATAACGGTTTCTGGAGTCACGGTGCTCTCCTCTATATCCCGTAACTGGCAGCCAGGGTGCCCATAATCAGGGCCCAGCCATCCACCAGCACAAACAGCATGATCTTGAACGGCAGCGAAATAATAATGGGTGACAGCATCATCATGCCCATTGCCATCAGTACACTAGCCACCACCATGTCGAGAATCAGAAACGGTATAAACAGTATAAACCCTATCTGAAACGCTGTTTTGAGTTCACTGGTTACAAATGCAGGCATGAGTATCCAGAAGGAGACATCCTGCGCGGTGTCGTATTCAACGTCGGCAATGCGCATAAACAGTGCAAGGTCGTCTTCCCGGGTTTGCCCGAGCATGAACTTTTTGAAGGGCTCACTGGCAAGCTCGACAGCCTCCAGAGAGGTCACTTCTTCCTGCAAATACGGCTGCAGCCCCGCCTCGTTGGCTTCTTCAAGCACGGGCTTCATGATAAAAATACTGAGAAACAAGGCCAGGCCGAGCAATATCTGGTTTGAAGGTGTGGATTGCAGGCCCAGCGCCTGGCGCAGTATGGCAAACACCACAATGATGCGGGTGAATGATGTCATCATCATCAGCATGGCCGGCAGGAACGTTAGCGCGGTCATCAGCGCCAGGATCTGCAGGGTTACAGTGTATTCTTCAACGCCTTCGCCTTCGCCGGGCTGAACTGTAAATGCCGGAATGCCGGGTAAATCTGCCAGTGCCAGAGGCGCCCAGAAAACCCCTGCCAACACCACAAAAAGCGGAATGAATCGTTTGAGACTTGCCACCATCATAGGGCTAATCATTCCTTATTCGGCGCTGTCCAGGATTTACCAATCATGCTTTGCAGGCGCCTGGCGAAGTCTCCGGTGTTGCCGTTACCGGCATCCACAACCGGTTCTTCAAACACCTGCAGGGTACGTATGGCGGAAGGCGTAATACCCAAAAGAATCTGCTGGCCACCCACTTCAATCAGGGCTATACGCTCCCGGGCGCCAATAGCCATCACGGAGACAACCTTGATGGCATTATTGTTCATGCCTGTCATGCCGTTCATTCTACGGATGATCCAGGCACAGCCATAGATAATCGCGATCACCGCCAGCAAGCCGGCTCCCAGGCTAAGCAGAGTGCCCATGGTATCTGGCGCGTTGCCCGCGGGGTTAGCCGCAGCGCTCTGCGGGGCTTTAGCCGTTTCTTCTGCAATCACCGGTGCCACCAGAAAAAACAGTGATGCACCCGCTGTCTTTATCCACATACTATTTTTGCAGCCGCTTGATACGCTCGCCCGGGCTGATCACGTCAGTCAGGCGTATGCCGAACTTTTCGTTAACCATCACCACCTCGCCGTGGGCAATAAGCGTGCCGTTAACCAGCACGTCCAGTGGCTCCCCGGCCAATCGATCCAGTTCGATTACCGAGCCCTGGTTCAGTTGCAGAAGGTTGCGGATAGGTATTTGGGTGTTACCCACCTCCATGGAGATACTAACCGGGATATCCAGAATCACATCCAGATCGGGTGGTGGTCCGCCGTCCTCTGTGGCTATAGAACCCTCGCCAAACTCTTCCATGGGTGCCGCAAATACATCGCTGTCGGTGCCTTCACCCATTGCATCGCCCGCAGATTCTTCGCCTGTTTCTCCGGCTTCTTCCATGGCCTGAGCCCACTCATCGTCTCGCGACTCTTCGGAACCTTCATCACCGGACTCTTCCATGGCGGCTTCCCATTCAGCTGCCAGTTTTTCGTCCTCGCTCAGCTCCTGACCGTCTTTTTTGTCGTCAGCCATTGCGTCCTACCTTCAGTTGTTTTTTTACTTTGGGGCGTGCCGCCCGCTCGTGAATTCTCAGCGCCAGCTTTCCGTCCCGGGTACCCATGGTGGCCTTATAGATGGGAATGCCATTGGCGGTCACTGTCAGATATTCGGGTACCTCCACCGGTATGATATCGCCGGCTTTGAGCTTGGCAATTTCTCTCAGGGAAATTCGGCGCCGACAGACCGTGGTATTAATCGGAACATCAACTTCTTTGATGTCTTCCTGCAATGCACCTACCCAGCGCTCGTCTACATCATCAACGTCACTTTGCACGCCAGCGTCCAGCACGTCGCGAATGGGTTCAATCATCGAATAGGGCAAAGCAAAATGCAGCTCGCCACCACCACCATCAAGCTCAATGTGGAACGTGCTAACCACTACTACTTCACTGGGGCTGACTATGTTCGCCATAGCCGGGTTCACTTCGGAGCTGAGGTAATCAAAATCGACTTTTAAAACCGCCTGCCAGGCCTCTTGCATATCCGCAAAAACCTGATTGAGCACCATCTGCACAATGCGGTTTTCGGTCGGCGTGAACTCCCTGCCCTCGATTTTCGCATGCCGGCCTTCGCCTCCAAAAAAGTTATCAACCAGCTTGAACACCAGCTTGGCATCCATAACAAACAGAGACGTTCCCCGCAGCGGGCGAACCTTGCACAGATTCAGGCTGGTGGGCACATACAGCGTGTGTATGTATTCGCCGAACTTCATAATCTGAACACCGCCAGTGGAGACATCCGCATTACGGCGCAATAGGTTAAACAAACTTATGCGGGTGTAACGGGCAAAGCGTTCATTGATCATTTCCAGCGTGGGCATCCGGCCCCGTACAATCCGGTCCTGGCTGGCAAGATCGTAATTCTTTACGCCGGCTTCGTCGCTTTCTTCATAGGTATCAACGTCGCCTTCATCTACACCATGAAGGAGTGCGTCAATTTCGTCCTGTGACAGTAAATCCTGCATACATCGTCCTGCCGCTGAAAAGCCTGCCCATGGTTGGGCTATGTTGCACTCTATTGCACTACACTATTGCACTACAAAGTTCTTGAACAACACCCGGTTTATTGCGGGCTCGCCTTCCTGCTCCAACATCTGGTTAACCGTGACTAACATGCGGTCGGCTAAACCCTGCCTGCCTTCGGGCGTTCGCAGTTCTGTAAAATGGCTGTTTCCGAGCACCATCACGAGCTGACTGCGGATCAAGGGCAAATGCCTCTTGGCTGCATTTAACGCCAGTGGATCTTTTGCCCCGAAAGCGGTGTACACCTGAACATAACGCTGACGACCACCTTCTGCCTGAACCGTTGTGACCAGAGCTTTTTCGATGTCCAGATAGGCGCTTGGGGTAAAAGACTCCTCCGCCACATCACCTTCAGCGCCGGAATCATCACCCATTCCGGGCAGCCCGTCGCCAAGAAACCATAAAGTTCCTGCAATCGACAGTGCAATGGCCAGAACCACCACTAATGTAAGCAGGATGATGAGTTTCAGTTTACCTTTTTTAGCCGGTGCCGCTTCAGCTGCGCTGTTCACTGCCATAGTTTTGTTCGCCAGAAATCCGTCGATGAAGGTCGTTTTCCATGACTTTAACAGATTGACTGCAAAGGGCGGGCCAGAAAGGCCCAATCCTCCGCTCAGAAACGCAGTCTAGCGCCGCATGGTTGGATGGGCAAAGCAGATTGGCAAGCGCCACTCACAATAAGATGTCAGACACTCAGGCGAAGATGTCGACGGCGCCCTTCCAGCTCAGATCAAGGTTACCAACCTGCATGTCTCCGTCACCGTTTTCCGCACCTGGCTGCAAGGAACCTGAGCCAGGCGACGAACCATCCCCCTCGGTGCCATCCTGCTCTCCTGACTGGTTTTGGGAGTTGCTGGAGACATCAAACCGGGCCAAATCCAGGCCCTGCTCACCCAGCATGTCCCGCAGCCGGTGCGAGTGCAGTTCCAGCTGATCCCTGACCACAGGATTGGCCGCATGAACAGTGATATTGGCCTGGTCATTTTGAACGCGAACACGAACCTCCATTGGCCCCATATCAGGCGGGGTTAGATGGATTTCTGCAACTGACAGGTTTTTGGCAGTCAGCCAACTGAGCTTCCCCATCAGCTTGTCACCCCACTCAGCATGGTTCACCGGCACATCCAGCGACGTTGTGTAGCCTCTCAGGGGCACCTGGGCTTCTGCCGCCAGCTTTCCGGTGGCGTTGGCACCTTGCTGGGAAACCAGGTCCAGGGTGGATTCAAACCGGGTACCGGTCAACAAACTGGAGGGATCTATAGCGCCTGCTTTTTGCCCGGCCGCCGGCATCAGGGCATCCATAAGCGGCAGGCCGCCCGCACTTGATTGCCCCGGCTTCCCACCGATCAGCCTGGCAAACAACTCGGTCCCCGGTGCCAGACCAGGGCTGTTCGCACCGGAACCGGTTGCCGGGTGCAATAGCGCCTGCAGTTCTGCAAAGGTAAGCGGGGTTGTGGTGGCTTCCATGTCAGCTGCGGTCTCCGGGTTCTTGTTGCCAGCGTTATTTTCAGCCACTTGGCCTTCACCCTTTGCGCCAGTCTTACCTCCCTTACCTGATTCACTGGCTTTTCTGCCCGATCCGGCCTGGTTCGCTGGCTGCGCACTGTCTTCATTTTTGGCGTTTTTGGCATCGGCTTGCCGGGCCTTGTCGCTACGTTCGGATTGCTTCTGGTCGAGACGCTTTTGCTCCGCACGGGAAACCGAATCATACCGGCTTTCGCTGGCACTGCTGTCACGACCGGAACCGGCTTTGGATGGACCGGCATCACTCTGCATCCCTGGCGCAGGAGTCTGGGGGAGAACCGTCTGTGTCATGGCAACCTCTTGCCGCTTTTGATCCGCAGGCACCTGATACAGTCTGATTCAAGACTGCCTTTCAGGCGATTTCCCATACCGCTGCAAAAGCGATGCCAAGGCAAAAGCAATGCCAGCCAGACTCCGTTGCTTTGAAGTCAGCCTACCCTACACCACGGGCCATCAAAGCATGGAGACCATCGGTCACTCGTCCAAACTCTGCCTCTATGGTGGCCAGTAAGGGTGGAGCGTCGCCCAGGCGCTCATCCCGACCCACTGCCTCGGCTTCCCGGCACAACTCACCCAGGCGGGGCGCCCCGATATTGATACAGCTACCCTTAAAACTGTGAGCCGTTTTGGTGAAGGCATCTGCCTTCCCCTCAATCAAGGCTGTCTTAAGATTCGCAATTCGGTCGCTCGAGTCGTTGATATAGGTTTGAATCAGCATATCGAACTCGTCTTCCATTACATCCTGAAGCTCTGCCAAAGCGTCTTCATCAAGGTGTGGTGTATCAACCATGACCAACTCCCTTGTTTCTGTTGAAAGCACTCATTGAAAATGCCAGTCATAGACAATTTCTACACGATTGCCATGTTCATGAAATCTGACAGATTTTGTCAGTCGTTTTAACAAAGCCAACCCCCTGCCCCCATAACGCGGGCCACTCTGTGCCATCTTCGTGGCTTGCAGTACGGGATGGCTTTTGAAATCAAATCCTCGGCCACTATCTTCACAAACAATAATCAGGCGGCCACCCTGTTGCATAGTCTCGTGATAAAAACAAAACCGGATATAATGGCCGCTCAACCGCGCCAGGCGCTCAGTACGCTCGGAATAGTAACGATCAAACCCTTCAGGCGTATGCTTTAAATCAGAGGGCAGCTCAAGTACGCCGTGTTCCAGGGCGTTATTATACAACTCAGACAGCAGAGTATAAATTTCTCCACTTTTGCGCCTCAGCCCAGGCACTTCCATACAAATGTGCAACAGCAGCGGCAGAGGGTTGAATTCGGCCATTGTGCGCCCCTGGATTTCATACACGCAGGTCCATTCTTCGGGCCCGGCCAAAGTAGAAGCCTCTGCGTTATCTGACAGCTTGGCAGGGCCTGTTTCACTCACCATTTCCAGGCAGCAAAGTGTGAGATCGTCGCCAAACTTCTGGTGCCCGGTAAATCGCTGTATCTCACTCATCAGCGCATCAAACGGGTGGCCCTCAGAGCCAGCTTGCTCCACAGCAAGGCGCACTCCCTGCTCGCCAAATTGCTCACCTCTACCATTTGTACATTCGAGTACGCCATCGGTCATCAACAGCAGCCGATCCCCAGGCTGAGACTTGACGATTTCCATACCGGCGTTAAATTGTTCAGCGCTCAGGATACCCAAAGGCAAATGTCTGGAAGGCAAAATAAACCGCTCGGTATTCGAGCGCATCAACCATATATCAGGCAGGCCACCGTTCCAGATATTCAACTGGTTGAGCGCGAAATCCGCCTCAACCATCACCGCGCAACAAAACATCTCCTTGGGCAATATGCGCACCAGTTTCTGATTGAGCTCCCGGAGAATATCAACCCCGTCAAAGCCTTTGCTTGCCATGCCGTAAAAAGTTTCTGCCAGAGGCATAGCGCCAATGGCAGCAGGTAGCCCGTGCCCGGTAAAGTCTCCTGCAAACACAAGCATCCCGCCTGCAGGACGGGGGGAGGCAAACAGTACATCGCCACTGAAAACCGATAAGGGAGAGGCGTGAAAGCGAATATTGGCTGCGTCCAGACACCCGGTGTGCGCAACGTTATCGAAAACCCGGCGCGCCACGTGCTGCTCTTCCAGCAATTGCCGGTTATGCCCATGCATTAAATCTCTTTGATCCGACAAGGCCTGGTGCATCAAGCGCATTCGATTAAAAGCATTAATCTTGGCTTTGAGCAGCAACCGGTTAAAGGGCTTACCAAGAAACCCATCCCCACCTGCTTCGAGGCATCCCGCCAACCCTTCTGCTTCGGATAAAGAGGTGACAAAAATCAGTGGCACAAAATGCTCACCGGCAAGCTGTTTGATCTGCCTGGCAGCTTCCATACCATCCATTGCGGGCATTAAGGCATCCAGTAGCACAATATCCGGGTTTTCCGAACGAAACAGCGCGACTGCTTCCTGGCCATTGGCTGCCTCTAAAACCTCATGGCCAAGCTGCCTGAGCAGGGCTTTCAATATCAGACGATCGCTATCACTGTCGTCTGCAATGAGAATGTTCAGAGGGCCACTTTCTGCTGCAGATTCATCCATGGAAGATTCCAGTGGCCGGCGCAATTATCGAATGGTGAACAATTGCTCAAAATTGGAAATGGTTAAAATCTTCCGGACATCATTGTTGCAGTTTTCAATGGCAATGCTGGCGTTGTCGCCCCCGGCATAGTCTCGCAACAAAAGCAGCATGCCCAGCGCAGAGCTGTCGAGATACGTGGCTTCGGATAAGTCCACAATATAACCACCGACATGTTTTCCGCCATGCTCATAGGCATCACGAAAGGCCTGGTGAGTACTAAAGTCGAAGCGCCCTTGTATCTTTATGATCAAAGACTGGCCGTCGTGACTGCGGCAGGTCTGAATTGGCATCCGCAAAACCTCCGGTGGTATTCACTGAAATGTCTGACCACCTGGATTGATTTATGGCGGCCCCGCACACTTAAGGATAGCGCAGCAACACCAGTTTGCATTGAAGCAGGGTTGATTCAGGCAAGCATTAGCGGCGGCGGCGCGCAAACGCGCGACCCGCAGCCTCATCAGACAACTTCTGCTCCTTCAGATCCTGGTCCCTGGATTCTTGCTGACGGCAGGTTTCGATGTATTTTTCCATACCTCGCCTGCGTTCCCAGGCATGTTGCCACTCTTGCCGGCGGGCCTGAAACGCTTCTTCAACCTGATCAAGCTGCCTTTGTTGCTGCAGGATAACCTGATCAAGCTGTGCAATAAACGCCTGCCATGCCTGCAAACGGCTGACCTGAACCACGCCGTGCTGGTTGCGGCGAATCTGGTCCCGGTATTCCTGTTGGTAGCGGTTCAGATTAGCAACCTGCTCACTGTGCTGCTCCACCAGCTCACGGGCTTTGCCCATAAGCTCCAGTGCTTCTTTTTCCTTGCGCTCTTCCAGAGCAAGCACCACCTTCAGCCGCTGAGAACGCAGCATTAACCAGCCCCTCTGTTAGTGCTAGTCGCTGTCGGGTCCGGAACCACAGATTTGCGGCGATCCGGCGAGCGTCGCTCGGGTACAACAGACAGCAACCCTTCAATACTTTCTGCAAGGGGCGCACGTTCGTTGAGGCCTTGCTGCAGAAATTGGCGCATATTGCCGATATGGGTGATGGCAAAATCGGTTTCCGGATCCGAGCCCTTCACATACGCGCCCACGCTAATGAGATCCCGCGCCTGCTGGTATCGCGAATACACCTGTTTGAAGCGCTGCGACCGGGCAAAGTGCTCGGTTTCTGTTACCTGAGGCATAACCCGGCTGATGGAAGCTTCCACGTCGATAGCCGGGTAATGGCCTTCTTCGGCCAGACGGCGGGAGAGCACAATATGGCCATCCAGTATCGCCCTGGCCGCATCGGCGATCGGATCCTGCTGGTCGTCACCTTCGGTGAGTACGGTATAGAACGCGGTGATGGAGCCGCCACCGGGCAACCCGTTGCCCGTGCGCTCTACCAGTTGTGGCAATTTAGCGAACACGGAAGGCGGATAACCCTTGGTGGCTGGTGGTTCACCTACCGCCAGCGCAATTTCACGCTGGGCCTGGGCGTATCGGGTGAGCGAATCCATCAGCAGAAGCACGCGCTTGCCCTTATCGCGATAGTATTCGGCAATGCGTGTGGTGAGCATAGCCGCCCGCAAGCGCATCAGGGGCGAATCATCGGCGGGAGAAGCCACCACAACCGATCGGGATAGCCCCTCCTCGCCCAGAATATCTTCGATAAACTCCTTGACTTCCCGGCCCCGCTCACCAATCAGACCGACCACAGTAATGTCGGCATCAGTAAACCGGGTCATCATGCCCAGCAGCATACTTTTGCCCACGCCACTGCCGGCAAAAAGCCCCAGGCGCTGACCCTGCCCGACCGTCAGTAACGAGTTGATCGTGCGGATACCCACGTCCATGGATTGCCGCACCGGGGCGCGGTTGAGCGGGTTGATGATTTCACCGGTAAGAGGCACCCGCGCTTCAGCCTGCAGCGGCCCTTTGCCATCAAGAGGCTCGCCGCTGCCATCGACCACACGACCAAGCATCAGAGGGCCGACGGGGACACGACTGGCGGAAGACAAGGGAACTACCCTGGCCCCCGGCTTCAGGCCCTCAATAGCGGTTAACGGCATGAGGTAAACTTTGTCATCCTCAAACCCCACCACTTCGGCTTCTACAGTACCGTTACCTTCGCCTTTGATCACGCAACGATCGCCCACCACCATGGGGCAACCCACACATTCCAGTGTCAGCCCTACCATTCTGGTCAGACGGCCTGACAACTCGGGTTCCGGGCTTGAGCGCAGGTAGGCCTGGTATTGATCCAGACGATCAGCCAGGGAGGTCGTCATCACGCTCACCGTTGGTGGGATTGTCTTCGTGCGACGTGCTGTCCGGAGTGCTCAGCACATCCCGATGAAAGTCTGTTAAATCATCCATCAGCGGGCCCAGTTCATCCGGCTCGCCGTTTTCATTGTCGCCGGCCTGCTTCTCAAGCATGGCTTGTACAGCACGCTGGAAGCGTTTTTCAACGGTAAAGTCGACGAGACTATTGCGTGTCTGTACCCGGCAGCCGCCAGGTAAGACGCCTTCGTCCTCTACCACAGAGGCTGTCGCCTCAAAGCGCTCTGCCACTTCACAGACCACAGTGTAGTCATCCGGATGAACATGAATGCGAATGTTCTCTGCCGTTGAAGGAAGCGCTTCCACTGCCCGGCGAACCACCTGCCGGATTTGCGACGAATCAATCGTCAACTCGCGGTACACCACCGCCCGTGCAAGCACCATGGTGAGATTGACCAGCGAGGTTTCAAGTTCATCCTGGTGCTGGCTGATGGGCAGTACCAACTCGCCCAGCAACTGTTCCAGGCGCTGCTGGTTAGCGGCTACTTTGGCCTGAGTTTCTTCGTAGCCCTCGTTGTGTCCGCGTTCTCTTCCCTCAGCCAGCCCGGCTTCCAGCCCTTCCGTGTGGCCTTGCTCGTAGCCCTCGGTATGGCCCTCTTTCAAGCCCTGCTCCCGGCCTTCAGCCCGGCCATCTTCCTGCGCAGCCTGGCGAATCTCGGCAATATCGCCGGCCGTCAGAGGTTTGACACTCAACTCTTCCTCACGGACAACCTCATTGCCACGGGCATCGAGCAGCGGCAGTTCCCAGCGCTCGTAGGCGGTTAACTGTTCTTTGGGAATACGGTTGAGGTCTTTGGAGGAATCTTTCATCACATCATTTCTTCACCGGCGCCGCCGAGCGTAATTTCTCCGGCTTCAGCCATCCGACGGGCAATGGTAATGATATCTTTCTGGGCAGATTCTACTTCGCTCACCCGAACCGGCCCCTTGGCTTCCAAATCGTCTTGTAGCAATTCCGCCGCGCGCTTGGACATATTCTTGAAGATTTTTTCCTGAACCCCGTCGTCCGCGCCTTTCAGCGCAACCACCAGCACCTCGGATGACACTTCCCGCAACAGCGCCTGAATGCCTCTGTCATCAATATCTTTAAGATTATCAAACACAAACATCAGGTCTTCGATGGTGGTGGCCAGGTCCGGGTCCATATCCTTGATGGAATCGAGCAACGAGCCTTCAATACTGCGATCCATAAAGTTCATGATGTCCGCAGCGCGCTTTACACCGCCTATGCGGCTGGTCTGGGCTGCAGAACCGCCAGAGAACTGTTTCTCCAGAATATCGTTCAGCTCCTGCAAAGCCTGGGGCTGAATGCTTTCCAAAGAGGCAACCCGCATCATCACGTCAAGGCGCACTTTGTTATCCAGTGTGGCGAGTATTTCTGCGGCCTGGTCAGGATCCAGATAGGAAATAACAATGGCCTGAATCTGCGGGTGCTCGTAACGGATAATGTCGCCAACGGCTCTCGGCTCCATCCATTTCAGGGTATCCAGACCCGTGGTATTACCGCCAATGAGAATACGGTCAATCAGACTGGCCGCTTTATCATCGCCCAACGCCTGGGTGAGCATGGCACGAATATAGTCATCATTACCCACACCCAGCCCGGTCTGACCACCGACCGCATCTACAAACTGGCTCAGAACAAACGATACGTCGTCTTTACTGACATCCTGCATCTGGGCCATGGCAACACCAACTCGCTGAACCTCTTTTGGGCCCATATGCTTGAGCACTTCGGCAGCATCTGCCTCGCCCAAAGACATCAGCAGTATGGCAGCCTGCTCTACCCGCGGAATTTTTCGCTGGGGTTTCTGGGGCGCATCAACACCCGACGGCATAGACTGATCAGTCATCAATATTCACCCACTGGCGCATCACCTGAGAAACCCTCGCCGGATCTTCAGCGATCAGGCCTTTAAGCGCGTTCAAATGTCTATCATAGCTGTCTGTAGCGCCCGGCAAAAGCAAGTCGTCTTGCGAGGTCATAGCCTCGCGCAGGGCATCGCCACCTTCTATACCATCCAACCCACTGCCACTGTCGCCATCTGGTTCGTCTCCGCGCTCACGGCGCCCGCTACCAGACAGGCTTTTCAGGGTTGGGCGCAGCAAACCAAGCACCAGCACCAGAATAACCAAACCCGCCAATACCTGCTTCATCAAATCCCAAAACCAGGGCTGCTCCCAGAATCCGGGGGCTTCAAACTCATAGGTTTCTTCAGGCGCAAACGCGGTGTTCATCACAGTAACACTGTCGCCACGGGAGGCAGAATAGCCCACCGCATCCCGCACCAGCATGCTCAGACGCTGCAACTCCTGTTCAGCCCAGGGCTCATAGGTCACTGCACCGGTTTCCGGATTAACCACTTTCATATCATCAACAGCCAGTGCCACAGTTACACGCCTTACGCGTCCCAGCTCCTGACGAGTGTAGCTGACCGTGCGATCCATCTCATAGTTGCGAGTAGATTCCTTGCGCACATTAACCGGGGGTGGCGTTGCGGCCACCTCATCATCTGCATTTGCGGTTGCCTGCTCCGGCACAGTGGCATCGGCAGGCGGTTGATTGGACAATGCCCCGGGAACGCCACCATTAGTGCCAGAGGTACGCTGCTCGGTCAGGTTACGCTCACTGCGAACAGCCTGTTGTTCCGGGTTAAACAACTCTTCTGCCTGCTCCACCGACGAAAAATCCAGATCTGCAGACACTTCTGCCCGGTATCGGCCCTCACCCACAATGGGCGCTATCAGGGATGCCACACGTCGCGTCAGGCGCTCCTCAAACCTGGAGGTATATTCGTACTGATCCTGCATGCGCTCCCCATCGTCCCGGCTTTCCTTGCCGGTCAGCAAGTTGCCATTTTGATCAACCACCGTTACGTGGTCTTTGTTCATCATGGGGATACTGCCGGCAACCAGATTCACAATCGCTGCAATCTGCTCCTGCTCCGGGCGGCGCCCGGCAAATGCTTCAAGAAACACAGAGGCCGTCGGATCGCGGGCATCCCGCACAAACACCGAACGCTCAGGGATCGCCAGGTGAACCCTGGCACTGCGAACGCCGCGCATGCTGCCAATGGTTCGCGCCAACTCGCCCTCCAGGCCGCGGCGATAGCTTACGGTTTCCATAAACTGCGATGTGCCCAGGCCACGATCCTTATCGAGTAATTCATAACCCATGGTTTTCTGATCGGTTACACCCTCAGCTGCCAGTTTCAGACGCGCATCGTAAACCTGATCGGAGGGCACAAGCAGAGCACCAGTACGAGTGTCCATCTTGTACTCAATACCGTTGCTCTCAAGAATGGTTGTGACATCCTGAGGGTTGTAGGCTGACAAGTCCCCCACCACTGGCTGGTAGTTTGGCTCCTGGGCCCAGAGCACAACTGCAACGCCCAGCGCCACGCTGGCCGCCAGGCCTACCATCAAACCAACCTGACGCAGCAGGTTCAGACGGTTAAATCCCAGAAAAAGATCACTGTTGCTCTCGGAGCTATCACCACCCTGGGCGGCTGGCATGTTTGAGGTGGTTTCTGCGGGAACGCTGGCCATGTCTGTGCTCCGTTATCAGATTGGCATATTCATGATGTCTTCGTACGCTCTAACCACGCGATTACGCACCTGGGTTAGAGCTTCAAAGGACACAGTCGATTTCTGGGCAGCAAGCATCACACGGGTTATATCCACATTGGGGTCACCCATGTCATAGGCGGTGCGCAGGTCATTGGCGTGCTGCTGAACGTCATTCACGTTGTTTACGGCGTTGCTGAGCATATCGCCGAAGTTTGATGTTTCCCGGGTTTGGTCAACCTGGCGTGGCCCGTCGATACGGCCACGCACCGACTGGTCCTGTTCAATACGCTGGTTCTGATTCATTTGCGAGCGCAGTGAACGAATATCGGAAAGAACGCTGTTAATGTCGGCACGCTGAACCATAACTTTCTCCTGACACCACCCGGTTGTGGGAAGCCTTGCTGATCTAACGGTATTGATTAAGACAAAGCAATGGTCAGGCCACAATCACTTTAAGCATTAATTTCAATAAATTACAGAGCTATTAAAGCGACCGGATTCGCTGGATGACAGAGTTTTGACAGAATTTTCTGCCCGTTCAACCTTGGTGACGCGGCCACAGATGGTACGAACCAGTTACCCACAGTACCTGTGGACAAGTTTGTTAACACCCTAAGGACAGGTGCCTTACAACACCGTAAAACGGGGCCTGGTAACAATTGGCGTTAAATTGACCAAGCGGCCCTATGGGCCGAAAAAGACATCGAGTAGGAGGGGGAGTTGCCTCCCCCGTCCTCTCACACCACCGGGCATACGG
>NZ_JBQDCO010000035.1:0-38137 GCF_052091845.1 Marinobacter sp.
AGACATTACCGGTCTAAACGATACCTGTATAGATGGGGTTATTGGACCGCTTACGTTTCTTATACCCCACACTGCTGCAGCCGGCAGCCTCTCGGCAGGTGGCAACGCCGAGCGCCCGAAAGTTGGCCTTGTGCTCAGTGGTGGCGGGGCCAAGGGGTTGGCCCACGTCGGTGTTTTGCGGGTGTTGGAAGAAATGCACATTCCGGTGGATATGATCGTGGGAACCAGCGCAGGCTCTGCAGTGGGTGCACTTTATGCCTCTGGCATGTCAGTCGCCGAGATAGAGCGGCGTTTTATGGAGATGGACTGGTTGTCCAGTTTTCAGGATGATCCGGGTCGGGCCTACAAACCTGTCCGCCGTAAACAGGACGAGTGGAGATTCCCTATTACACCTGGCATTGGTGTCAACCTGGACGGCCTGCATCTGGGCGCGGGTATTATCGCGGGGCAAAATCTTGGCTTTATTCTCAACGAACTCACTCACAGTGTTGCCTTGGTTGAAGACTTCGACCGCCTGCCCATTCCCTTTCGTGCAGTTGCAACGGACCTTGAAACCGGGGAAATAGTGGTGCTTGGCAGTGGTAACCTGGCGGAGGCCATACGCGCGAGCATGAGCATCCCCGGTGTGTATGCCCCGGCTAAGCTAAATGACCGCTTGCTTGTTGATGGCGGCGTTGCCAGCAACCTGCCCGTGAGTGTCGCCCGCGAGATGGGGGCCGACATTATCATTGCGGTCGATATCACCGACGCCTTGATGGGCCCCGACAAATTGCGTGAGGCATTCTCGGTGTTTGGGCAGCTGACTACCATCATGACCCGGCGCAACACTGACCAACAGCTGACGCTGCTCGGCGACGACGATGTGCTCATCCAGCCAAACCTGGAAGGCCATAGCTTGGCCGATTTCTTTAACGCACCTGTGTTGTTTGAGCTGGGAGCCACGGGGGCCAGAAACCATGCGGTGGAACTGAATGCCCTCACAGTGGCAAACCGGGCGTGGAAGGCCTACAGGTCGCGATTGGCCTCTGCCAATTATAATGCAGGCCTTATTGCCGGCATTAAAATAGAGCATGACCGTCGCCTGGGCCGCGAATTCCTCCGCGAGCGGATCCGGCAAAAAGTCGGCGAGCCACTGGATGTGGATGCGCTGGAAGCAGACTTGAAGCGCATTTATGGGTTGGGTTACTACGAAACTGTGTCCTACGCCCAGTCGGCAACGGCTGATGGGACACTGCTGATTATTAAAGTTCAGGAAAAAAGCTGGGGGCCCAATTACCTGTCGTTTGGCTTGAATTATGAAGATAACTTTGACGGCGATACGCGCTTCAATCTGACTTCTTCTTTGCGTGTGACGGAACTGAATGAGCTGGGTGCCGAGTGGCAAACGGGTGTGCAGCTTGGCACGGAACCACGTGTTCGCACTCAATGGTATCAGCCGCTTGATTATGGCTATGAGCGTTTTTTGGTGGCGGGTGCACAATACTCCCGGGATACCATTAGCGTATACGGCATTGAAGGTGCTCGCGTTGCGGAGTTGGATGTCACGTTCCGCCAGGCAGATATCGGTTTGGGTATGGAGTTGGGGGGCAATGCTGAGGCCCGCCTTACCTACGCCCGGGGTTACGCCACCGTGGAGGAGCAGATAGGTACTGCGCCTTCCCCGAATGGCGCAGTACATCAAGGCAATGTCAGTCTACAGCTGGTGCACGATTCACTGGATGATCCGTTTTTCCCCCGTGACGGAGCTTTTGCCGGCATTCGGGGACGTGTGGAGCGTGAAGATCTTGGCTCCGACCGACATTTCGACTCTATAACCGGAATGGCACTTGGCACAGGGAGCTATAAAGGCTTCACCCTGACCGGACTACTTTTTGCCCATACGGTGACCCGCGGCAACGCGGGGCTTGAGAACGCCATACGCCTTGGCGGATTTCGGCGCTTGTCTGCGTATGCACCCGGTCAGATAACGGGCGACAGTGCGGGCATGGCGTCGGTTTATGCCAGCCAGTCTTTTGGAGGCCCGATCACGCCCTGGTTCGCGGGCATGGGTCTGGAGGCAGGAAACGCCTGGGAATCCCTGAGCGATGCCGGCTGGAACAGCTCGGTGAAATCCTGGAGCGTTTTCGCAGGGGTGGATACTTTTTTAGGCCCCGTGCAGCTGGCAACAGCGTACAGCAATAAGGACAACTGGGTGGCTTATCTGAATATCGGCTTCTCGTTCACTCAGTTATTTTATTAGCATCACGCACCTGCTGGCACTGCTGAATGGCATACCTGTGGAGAAGAGAGGCGAGTCGGTCTTCATCTCTATCCTTGATAGCACTGATCGATTCCCGCATGTGTGACAAGTTGTCCTCCAGCACGCGTATACCACCATACTTGAAGGCGACGAAGGCGCAACGACGCGCCGAAGGCCACAGATCGTCAATGGCGGCGACAATAAAATAATTATCAGCATAGGCCAGAGAGGCTTTGGTGTACTCAATACCCAAGTCCAGAAATGCCATCAAATCATTCTGGTTAAAGTGATCTTCCATCTGCTGATACAGTTGCTCCAGCCGCGCCAGATCTGAAGGTTGCCATTGCCGAACAAGCTTTCGGCCAGTGTGGGTCAGGTAGAGCTCCAGTGTCTCGTAAAGGCTGCGCACAAAATAATCGTCCAACTCCGTAACAAAAGCACCTTTTCGGGGTACGTTTTTTACCAGGTGGCGTTTTTCGAGCAATAAAAGGCCTTCTCGGATGGAACCGTGGCTAACATCCATTTGCTTCGCCATGGCAGCTTCGTAAATACGCTCACCGGAATCAAGCTTGCCAAATACAATCAGGTTCTCGATATGGCGTGCGACCTGCTCGGTCAGGGTTACTTTGGGTTTGAACGCCTTCATGGATAATGTTCACTGGGTATGGGTTCGCAGAATGAGGTGCGAATAGTCGCATATTCACCTGTTTCAGGGCCAGCGCCGTGGTCTGGCTTATGCCCTGACGTTTACGCTTGTTACAGCAAAGGTGCCAGCAAGCGAACCGCGCGGCAAGTCAGCCGGAACAAAATGGAGCGGTTATGATAGTCCTGTTCGGTCATCTTGCGGCAATGGGAAAGATCCTCGGTGAGCATGGCTTCCACATTGGCCACAAACGCTTCAGACGTGTTGATCGAAATGATTTCAAAGTTAAGGCGCATGGATCGATTGTCCAGGTTTGCTGTGCCCACAGCCGCGTAGTGCTCGTCTACCAGAACAACCTTCTGATGCATAAACCCGGGCTGATACCGGTAAATGCCAATACCTGCCTGGTTGGCCTGAACCAGGTAGGAATAGGCTGCAAGGCGAACAAGTCGACTGTCCGATTTTTCCGGAATCATGATTCGCACATCCACGCCTCGAAGAGCCGCTAGCTGCAATGCGTTCACAATTTGAAAGTCAGGAACAAAGTAGGGTGATGCGATCCAGATGCGGGATTGCGCATTGTTGATACAGTTCAGGAAGAACAGCGTGCAGGTTTCCCAGGTGTCTGCCGGACCGGTTGGCAGTATCAGAACTCGTTCATCGCCGAATAGGTTGTTCTGCGGTGCCCAGTCCAGTTCGGGGAACTCGTCGCTGGCCCAGTTCCAGTCTTCCAGCCAGGCAAGCTGGAGCCCGGTAACCGCCGGGCCTTCGATTCGGCAATGAGTATCCCGCCATGGCTCTTCATCTATGACCGTGCCCAGATATTCATCGCCCAGGTTGATGCCTCCTACAAACCCTGTTTTGCCGTCACAGATCAGTAATTTTCGATGGTTGCGAAAGTTGATCTGGAGCCGTCGGCGGCGAATGTTGCCATCACCAAAAGAAGCAACCTGGGCCCCGGCTTTTGAAAGTTCTTTCAGATAAGAGCGGGGCAGCCCAACGCTGCCAACCTCATCGTACAGAAACCATACCTGCACGCCCTCGGCGAGCTTGTGCTCAAGAAGGGTTTTGATGCGCTGACCAATCTTGTCAGAGCGCACGATATAGAACTCCAGAAGTATATAAGAGGTTGCCTTCTCCATAGCCCCGATCAGCGCCTCGAAAGTGGCTTCTCCATCCTGTAGCAGGGAGCACCGGTTGCCTTCTGTAAAGGGTTGCCTGCCGAGCCGGCAAAGCACCTGAAGCTCTTTGTCAAACTGTTTCTGATCAGGCGAGGAGAGAGACGTAGCTTGGCGTTCAAAGCGATTCAGAAAATCGGTTAGCGATTGGTCCCCCATGCGCCGGGCTTTTACATAGCCACCGAAGCGGGAGCGGCCAAACACAAGAAACAGTGGCACTGTAATATAGGGCAGGGCCAGCAGGCCGACAATCCAGGCCAAAGCCCCCTGAGCTGTTCGGTAGGTGAGAAGTATGCGGTAAATACAAGCCATAGAACCCAGGTAAAGCAGGCCAATGGCGATGGCTAGCAAGGGAGTATCTGGCATCACTGATCTGCGTCCTGGCTTGGATGCCGGGCACGATACTGAGCGGGTGCCGTGCCTGTCCAGCGTTTAAAAGCACGGCTGAAGGCGCTCAGTTCCGAGAAACCAAGAAGAAAAGCGATTTCTCCCAGGGCATAGTGATCTGAAGCCACATAGCGCAGGGCCTTGTCCTTGCGCACCTGTTCCACCAGCTCGTGAAAGCCAAGCCCCTCTCTTTTAAGTCTTCGATAAAGCGTTTGGCGGCTCATGTGACACTGCTTGGCCAGAGTATCCGCATCAATTTTGTCGGTAGACATTTGGCGGGATATCAGCCTGTGGATCTTCCGACCAAACGAGCGTCGTGTTTGCAGGCGGGCCAACAAACCATTGACCTGGCGAAGAACCGCGGAATACACATAAGGATTGCGGTGCGCAATAGGGTGGTTCATAAAGCCGCTGTTGAACGCCAATCGTGTTGCAGGCGCGCCAAAGGTTACGGGGCCTCCCAGCAGTTTTTCATACTGATTGGCGTAATCCGGACGTGAATGGGCAATTTCCGCCCATTCAGCCTGAATGCCAGGGCATATAAAGTGCCGGGTTCGACACAAGGCCGCGGCCAGGGTACGGTCCATGTCTTGGCGACTATAGTGCTCTGGCGAATCTGCCTGCCAAGTCAGTATTGCCTGTTCACCCGTTTGCCCGAAGCTCAGATTTACCGATTCGTTGATCAAACTGTGCAGGCGCACATATTGGGTTACTGCTTCGCCCAGCGTATCGCAATTAAAGAATACGTACCCCACCAGGCCCATGCGCTCCGGGTCAATCACCTGGCCCGCGTTCAAGCCCACTGCAGTGTCTCCGGTAACCTGCTCTGCATGCACCCACAGCCGATAATGTGCCTCGGCGGGTACACGTCTGTCGGGGTCCTCGAGTTGCGTCAAGTCCAGGCCAATAAGCTGCTCAACCCGCAGGCGATCCAGAACGCCCTGGCGGTTTAAGTAATGCACCAGTGCCAGTGTGCTGGAGGCAGCAACGTAAGGCGTGGTTGTGGTATCCGTAGGGGCAGAAGTCACGTTAGCCGGCTCATTAACGAGTTGTCATGGATGCTGATACAAAATGTCAAACGAGTGAGACAGTCTGTCAACCGCTTCTGTGTTGTACAACGATAGCATCAATTCAACAGGGTGAAGTAATGGAAAGGCCTACTGGGAGGTGCTTTATGACAAACGATATTTTTGTACCGCAGACTGAGTTTGAGCGCAAAAATGTAGCAGCACTGGCGGAGTACCTGCGCGGTATGTATTACTGCTGAAAGTACTGCACTCGAGAGTGCTACTTCTAAGGTAGTACTGCTCAGGGCACGGAAAATTCATGATCTTCAAGCCGGGCGCCGCCCGGTTTATTTAATTGCAGGAAACGCCCTTCTAAACGCCTCCCCTTGCTCACCGGACTGGCAGTGTTAATGTATCCACATCTATACATTGCGAACCTTAACGGAGACAGCCTGCCCATGAGCGCGACACTGAACCACAGAATTACCGGAGAAGGCGCCCCCCTGATACTGTTACATGGCTTGTTTGGGGCACAAGAAAATCTGGGTGCCATTGCTCGGCAATTCCAGAAAGAGCGCCAGGTTCACGCATTGGACCTGCGCAATCACGGTAGCTCGTTCCATGCCGATACAATGGATTATCCCTCGATGGCAGGGGATGTGCTTGCGTACATGGATGAACAGGGCATCGACACGGCCTCTCTTTTGGGGCACTCCATGGGAGGTAAGGTGGCGATGCAGGTTGCCTTGCAGGCACCGGAGCGAGTCGAAAAGCTGATTGTGGCCGACATTGCGCCGATTTCCTACAAGCCAGGGCACGACGCTATTTTGGAAGGCATGAAGCAGGTTGACCTTACCTGTGTACGCTCCCGCCGGGATGCCGATAAGCAGTTGGCAGAGTTTGTTGAAATACCTGGCGTTCGCCAGTTCTTGTTGATGAATCTTGAGCGCATTCCGCAAGAAGAACAGACACAGGGCGGCCCTGTGTACCGGTGGCGTCTGAACTTGAAAGCAATTGATGCCTGTTATGATAACCTGGCTGCTGCACCAGAAGAAGGAACCCCATACTCCGGGCCTGTGCTGTTTTTGAAAGGCGAGGAGTCGGCCTATATTCAGCAAAAACACCAACCGGAAATCGATCGGTTATTCCCTGCTGCGCAGCTGCAGATTATTGAGGGCACAGGGCATTGGCTGCATGCTGAGAAAACAGATACCTTTGTGGCGTTGTGCCACACCTTTCTTGATGGCGAGGCTGGCGACTAAGTGTTTAAAACAATAAACAGGTAGGTTGATTGTATAAAGTGGTTGATGGTCGGGTTGTTGGTTTTGTTTATTTTGCTGGGCGAGTGTTTCCCGATGGCCACCTGTACTTTGGTTCTCTTCACAATGACCGTATAGGGCGGTTACCGTTGCAGGCCATTCCACGCCTTGGGGAGCAGAAATGACTGATCAGAAGCCAATACAATGGGATCTTCCCAACCCTTTCACCTTTGAGATCCAAGTGGTCGAGGCCGATACAGACGAACTTGGACATGCCAACAATGTAATCTACGTGCGCTGGCTGGAGGATATCAGCTGGGCTCATGTTAATGAGCTGGGCATGAACTGGGAAATGCATGAGGCTACGGGTAAAGCCATGGCGATCACCCGCACAGAAATTGATTATCTGGCGTCTGCCAATGCTGGTGATCGGTTGCTGATGGGAACCTGGGTTACCGGCTTTGATGGCCGTTTTCGCTCCGCCCGCCAGTTTCAGCTGGTGCGCCTGGCTGATCGCAAAACCCTGATGCGGGCGGTGTCGACCCACGCGTGTGTGGATATGAAAAGTCAGCGCCCCTCGCGGGTCCCCAAAGAATTTGCCGACATTATGAAAGCGGCTACGGTGACCGGGGGAAAGAGCCTGTAGCCCATCTGAGTCACTATTGTTGCCAACTTCTGGTAACCTGAATAAAGAACAGAAAACCTCCTCACGTCAGCCACTGGTTTATCAAAATCAGCGCCTTTTTTCGGAGATACCCATGGACACAGCTATTGAACAACCCTCTGAGTCTTCCATGAAAAAAGTGGTCTATCACCAGTTTGGTGAGCGCGATGTTCTGCAGCTGGCAAACTCGGATATTCCTTCGCCACAAACAGGGCAGGTGTTGATTCGCGTGCACGGCGCCGGGCTTAACCCCATCGACTGGAAGACCCGTAAAGGCCTGGGGTTTGTAGCGAAGCAGATTGCAAGCACGCTGCCGTGGACGCCCGGCTACGACGTGGCAGGCGAAGTGATAGCCATCGGCGATGGTGTAACCACATTAGCACCCGGGGACCGGGTTATGGGGCTGGTTGGTTTTGCTCTGGACGGTGGAGGCTATGCCGAGTACGCCATAGCAGCAGCAGACGAGCTGGCGGTTGTTCCAGAGGAGCTTGACCTGGTCACGGCAGGGGCGTTGCCACTTGCCGCGCTTACGGCCTGGCAGGCGCTGTTTGAAATTGCAGACCTTGAACCTGGACAGAAGATTCTCGTGCATGCCGGGGCAGGGGGGGTAGGGCACTTTGCAGTGCAGTTTGCATTGGCGCGGGGCGCCCATGTTATTGCCACAGCCTCTGCTGGTAACCGGGATTTCCTTTCAAAGCTTGGTGTGCACGAAGTGATTGATCACCAAACCTCAGATTTCGCTGAAGAGTGCTTTGGGCTGGATGTGGTCCTGGATTTGATTGGTGGCGAAACCGGCAAGCGATCGCTGCGCACCCTGGGTGATAAGGGCGTGCTGGTGACCATCCCCACGGTTACGGCCGATGAAGTTGTTAGTGCAGCCGAAGCCCAGGGGCTTAGGGCTCACGGTATGACCGTGCGCCCGGATGTGTTCCACCTGGATGAAATTGCCGAGCTGATCGAAGGCGGTGATGTGAAGGTACACGTCGAGAAAGCGTTCGCGCTGGATGACGCCGCACAAGCCCACGAGCTTCTTGAGGGTGGGCATGTGCGCGGCAAGCTTGTTTTGGACTGCCGTTAAATCTTAGCTTTCAGGCATTGAGCCTTCAGCTGTAGGCTCTTTGTCGCTCGCTGAAGGCTCCTTGTCGCTCGCTGAGGGCTCTTTGCCCCCTGAAGACCGCTCCGCCGGCCCTTCGCCATTTTCTCTGTCTCTTTTTTCTTTGTGATTCTGTGGTGGCACCAGACTAATCAGTATCCAGTCGTCATCGGGCTTCAGGTCGTCCATGCTGCGCACCGGGTTAATCCGGCTCTTGCTGTCGAACACGAACAGCACCAGGGCCTGGCCCTGGTATTTTTCCAAAAAGTCGTTGTACTCAAACTCTTCGCTAAGCTGGGTGGTTTTTATCGAATAACCTTTGCTGGCCAGGCTCGCAAGTTCTGCATAACTCACGCCAGCGAATAAACCTCGGGTCATCTGGATTTTACCAGCCGTTTGATGTCGTGCCTTCTGGTCTTGATCGCCTTCCGAAAGGCTGTATACGCTGGTGTCGCCGAACCAGTCCAGAAAGTGGTAGGTCGCCAGAGAGTTCATGTGTTTGTAAGGGGAAACCACCAGCAGATTGCCAATCCCTGTGAGGTCCAGATGGCTTGAAGCATGCTCGGAAATTGGATTGCCGAAGTACACTTTCAAATCGTCCATGCGCGCCTTGCGTACGTTCTCCCAGTTGGTGTCTGCTAAGGCAACCGGAACGTCATGCTTCTTGAGCGCCTGCCCGATCATGCGGGCAACCGGGTTGGCGCCAAGAATCAGAAAGCCGTACTCGGCTGGCTCCGTAACTTTCAGCAGCCGGGCGATGGGCCTTGCTGTCAGGCTTTGCAGGATAACCGTCGCAATAATCAGCATGAACACCATGGGCACAAGAGCGGCAGCGCTTTCGTAGCCAAGGTTTAGCAATTGGAATGCGAACAGGGCAGACACCGCCGCCGCCACAATGCCCCTGGGCGCAATCCAGCTTAGAAACAGCTTTTCTCGCCAGTTCAGGTCGGTGCCTATGGCGGATAAAAACACACTGAGCGGCCGGGCAACCAGCATGAGTACAGCTAAAACGACGGCCAGCCCCCATCCCAAATCTGCAATCGCAGCAAATTCTACCCGGGCCGCCAGAATGATAAACAGTGCCGATATCAACAGAACACTCAGGGATTCTTTGAACTCAAGAATGCTGTCGACGGAGACCTGCTTCATGTTAGCCATCCAGATACCCATCACGGTAACCGTGAGTAGGCCGGATTCGTGGGCCATCTCGTTGGAGAAAGCGTAAACGCCAAGCATAAAAGTAAGTGTCGCGGCGTTGTGAAGGTATTGCGGCATAAGGTGTTTGCGCAACACCAAGCCGTTCAGATAACCGGCCAAGGCGCCAATTACAAAACCAATCAGCAGCGTTTTGCCAAAAATATACAACGAGTGACCAAACACGTTGCCCTGGCCCCAGGAAACAATGCCCTCAAATACCAGTACCGCCAACAAAGCGCCCACCGGATCGATAATAATGCCTTCCCAGCGCAGAACATTGGCCAGCTTTGCACTTGGACGCACTGAGCGCAGTAGGGGCGCGATAACGGTTGGGCCGGTGACAATCGAAATGGCACCGAAAAGCAGAGCCACGGCCCAGGAAATGTCCAGAACCCAGCGCGCGGCGAGTGTGCCAATAATACCGGTTACGACAGAACCTACAGGTATGAGGTGACGTGCCATTTTTCCGTGCCCGCGGATTTCATCAAACCGCAAGGTCAGGCTGCCTTCAAACAGTATGATGGCAACGGCCAGAGACACCATAGGAAACAGCAAGTCGCCGAAGACATCATCCGGGCTGAGGTAGCCCAGCACCGGACCCACAAGTATCCCGCCGGCAAGCAAAAACAGAATGGCCGGCACCCGCATGCGCCAGGCAAGCCACTGAAAAGAAAGTGAAAGGACACCAATGCTGGCAAGAATCAGGACTGTGCTGGCTGGCATAAAATGTTGGAATCCGTGTGATTATTGGTTGGTGCGTCGTGCAATGCGATTTAGCAGCCGTGAGGCTGCGAATAAGCCAAAGCTGGCAGTAACGGGGCAGGCCGCTCCAAAACCAGTGGCACAGTCAAGCCGCGAGGGGCCAGCGGTGGCCGGCTTTTGCAGGCAAACCTCGCCATCTTCGGCAGGGTACGTGAGCTGTTCTGTTGAGTATACGGCCTCAATGCCAAAGCGCCGCTTGGGATTGCGCGAGAAACCGTATTCCCGGCGCAGCAGGTTGCGCACCTTTGCCAGCAAAGGGTCCTGAGTCGTTTTGCTGAGATCAGTCACCAGGATTTTGGTGGGGTCTGTCTGGCCGCCCGCGCCGCCGGCACATATAACCGGAAGCTTTGCCCGCTGGCAGTGGGCAATTAACGCGGCTTTTGGTTTTACGCTGTCGATGGCATCAACCACGCCTGTTATTTCTGGCGTAATCAACTCGGTGAGGTTTTTCAGAGTAAGAAAACCAAAGTGAACCCGAATATCCGCATGGGGATTAATGGCTTTCAGTCGATCAGCCATGGCCTCGGTTTTGGTACGACCGTACTGACCCTCCAGAGCATGAAGCTGGCGGTTTGTATTGGACACACAAATATCATCCATATCGATCAGGGTGATGGTGCCAATACCACTGCGGGCCAAAGCTTCAGCCGCCCACGAGCCCACACCGCCCAAGCCGATAACAGCAATGTGGGCGTCACGAAACCCATGCAGGGCGCGGCGCCCGTACAAGCGTTCAATACCGCCAAAGCGGAAAGCGTAATCATCGCCGTTCATGGAGGCTCCGTTCAGATCCGGGCGCAAGCCGGCCACTGTCAAAGGGTGTGTTGAAGGGCGCAATTGTACCCCAGTGCCGGAGCAGACAGAAAATACCTGTAAACGCCCAGTACATCAAACAACAGAAAGCGAAGATCGTTTGCTGGAGCTTGGTATTACGGTCTGCTGTGCCAGACGGTCGTGGTGGGGCTTTGTCGTGACCCATCCCAGGTGCCAGAGCCACTTTGCAACCACAGCTGGCTGACATTGCTTGCCTGGGATGCGGAAGAAGATACGTCTTTGAAGGCCGTTGTCGGAGCACTTGAGAGGGGTTAGCATCAGAAAATAATGGCCACTTCCTGAGCTGGGACGGCTCTCAGCTACCTTGGTAGAAAGTGACCAATCGGGCATGAGTGTTAGCGGATAAACGGATTGAGCATACGGGTAAATGTCCCGGTCAGTTTAATGGGCGCACTCAATACAGACAGCGTAATACAGTCTTCATTACCTATCGCGACAGGTTTGTGCTCATCCTGGTCGGTAAGCACAACAAAATCCCATTGATTGAAAACACCGTTTTGGTCTGAAAAAGCCCCCTGCAGCACAATGGTTGTCTCATTGCCCTTATGTGTGTGAGTTGGAGCCTTGCCGCCGGCGTTCAGTTTTTGCAGGACAACCCGCTCATTCTGCCCTGGAAATTTTTCCGTGATATCCATTACGCTGACATCGCCCAACTGGTGTTTCCAGGGGAGGTCGTTGATGTCGTCTCCAAGCAGCTTTTGAAGAATACTGATTTTAGGCCCTGCCTGTGGTGTTCGCTGGGGGGCAGGAGACTCATCTATTTTTGCCAGAATGCTGTCAAACATCGATTCAGACACGCTGACCTTCGGCTGACGTTCCATCATCACTGCGCCAAGGCTATCGAGTGTTTCTGCGCGGCTGCGGCAAAGGGTGCACTTATCCAGGTGCAGGCGGATACAAAGGGCGTGAGGTTCACTCAGGTTGCCTGCGCTGAACTCCAGCAGGCTTAGGCTTTCGGGATGATGCCGTGTCATACGTTCTGATCCTGCAAAATCACTTTTAGCTTACCAAGTGCCAGGCGCACGCGGCTTTTTACTGTTCCCAGAGGGATGTTCAATTCGTTTGCGACCATCTGGTGCGATTTCTGCTCCATGTATACTTTAGCAATCACGGTAATCTGTTCTTCCGGCAAATGACTGAGAGACTCTCTCACCCGGCGCTCGGACATCAGCCGGTGCAGTGACGTGACTGGCTGGTTCTCATCTTCGCCCGGTATCTGCCACAGATCCTCGGTTTCGACATGCATTTCCACACTGGCGCGGCGCATTTTGCGCAGCATATCGATGCGTTGATTACGGGCGATGGTGAAAATCCAGGTTGAGGCTGCAGCTTTTTGCCAGTCATAGAGGCAGGCTCGCCGCCAGATCGATACAAATACCTCTTGCACCAATTCTTCCGCGTGGCTGGCCATACCGTTTGCCATAGCGTAGTACTTGAGCTGAGGCGCAAAATGCTCAAACAACGAATGGTAAGCCCGGCGATCTTGGTGTTTTCCCACCTTCACCAACAGCTGGCTCCAGGGATCCTTCCGGCCCTCGGCACGCGCTGGTTTTTTATCCAGTGTCGTCACCGGACGCTCCTCGACTGTTGCATGATTTAAATTTGTTCTGCTGCTCATTCTATGCACTCGTCCCGGATTTGTCAGTGGGAGTATTTACGAGCTCGTTTTTTGCACGGATCAGAGGGCAGCGATAGTATTTTGTAACTGAACCGTTTTGTCAGCTTTTCAGAAAGTTCTAGTCTTCCAGGTAGGTGTAGCCCTCAAGCCCCGCAGCCAGTTCCTCCAGTAATGGTGCCTGCGCCTGTTCCGACAGGTTGCTTGCTGCAAACTTATCCTGATAAGCGGCCAACAGGGCTTTGGGCTCGAAATTCACATATCGGAGCACCTGGGCAACCGTGTCGCCGGTAATGGGCGTGTTGGTATCAAAGTCACCGGAGTGATTCAGGCGCACATCCACAGAGTGAGTGTCACCGAACAGGTTGTGCATATCTCCCAGAATTTCCTGGTAAGCACCGGTCATAAAAAAGCCCATCAGCAAAGGTTCGCCGGGCCTGTCTTCAGGCATCGGGAGGGTGGCCTCTGTGCCTTGGCCGTCTACGTAGAGGTCAATGCGTCCGTCAGAATCGCAGGTGATATCCTGAACCACTGCGCGTCGGCTAAGCGGTCTGTTCAGGCCGTTTACAGGCATCACCGGGAAAATCTGATCGATACCCCAAACATCGGGCAATGACTGAAAAAGCGAAAAATTAACGAACAGCTTTGCCGCCAGTTTCTCGTTCAGCTCATCAATGATTTCACGGTGGGCCCGGCTGTTTTTGTCCAACTGGCTCTGCAGCAGACGACAGCATCGAGTGTATAACGCTTCTGAATCTGAGCGATCCCGCAGGGAAAGCAGACCGTGGGCGAACTGGCTGTGAACATCTGCCATGGCGTGCAATACATCATGGTAAATTTCGACCAGTGAGCGTGGAGATTCCGGGTCCTCAAGACTTTCCAGGTCGCGCCAGAGCTCGTGCAGTGGTGCCGGGGCACTTTGCTCAGGCTGTTTGGTGGGCCGGTTTTCCGGTTCTTCGTGGTCAATCACGTTGGTTACCAGTACTGAGTGGTGAGCCGTCAGTGCCCGGCCGGACTCGCTGATCAGATCCGGATGAGGAAGGCCGTGGCGGTCGCATTCCTCCTGCAGCACGTGTACCACATTGTGAGCATATTCTTGCATGCTGTAGTTCATCGAGCAGGCGCTACGGGAGCGGGTGCCTTCGTAATCGACACCCAAGCCGCCGCCAATATCCACTGTGTTCACTGGCGCGCCCATGTGCCGTAGCTCACTGTAAAACCGCGCGCATTCACGCAGGCCGGTCTGGATATCGCGAATGTTGGCGACTTGAGAACCCAGATGAAAATGCAGAAGCTGAAGGGTGTCCAGAGCGCCGGCTTTGTTTAATGTATTCACCACATCCAGCACCTGGCTGGCGGACAACCCGAACTTGGATTTTTCCCCGCCGGTGTTTTGCCAATTGCCTTTGCCGATCGTTGCCAGGCGAACACGTACGCCAATAAGAGGAGAGACCTCAAGCTTGCCGGCTTCCTCCAGAATAAGCGGCAACTCCGATTGCTTTTCCACGACAATAAATACCCGGTGGCCGAGCTTTTGGCCGATTAATGCCAGGCGGATATACTCCCTGTCCTTGTAGCCGTTGCACACAATAACCGAACCTTGCTGCTGCGACAGCGCGAGCACGGCCATTAATTCTGGCTTGCTGCCCGCTTCCAGCCCTATCTGGCCATTGCTGGCGGCTGGTTCTGCGGCGATCAGCTCTTCAACCACACGGCGTTGCTGGTTCACTTTGATCGGGTAAACGGCGGTGTACCGCCCTTCATAGTTTTGTTCGGTGGCGGCTGAATTGAATGCATTGCACAGTTGGTTCACCCGATCGTGCAAAATGTCTGTAAAGCGAATAAGCACGGGCAGCTGTAGCCCGGAATTCACCAACGAGCGAGTGAGCTCTGGCAAATTGATCTCCGCCCCGTTGCTGTCCCGGTCTGGCCGGATAACAACCTCGCCCGCAGAATTTACGCCGATGTAGCCATCGCTCCACTGGGCAATGTTATAAACCTTGTGGGCCGGAGAGGCGTGTGTATTGCTCATGGCTGCTATCCTTCAGGGAAAACGGGGCTGCGTAGGCTTGCTGAGTGGCTGATATTGTAGGGCTTAGCTTTTGTGCCTGAAAGCCTCAGCCGCTGTTAGTGGCTCGGAAACATTATCAATATGAACAAATGCTTTGGCTGATCGTTGTGCGTCTCTACAATACGCGCTTTAACCAAGCACCCAGGGTTTGCAGGAGAGCACCATGACAACGTTGAGTAACAACTGGTTTACCGAGATATTCCAAGACCAGGGAACTGCATTTTCCCTGCAGGTAAAGAAAAAACTGCACGAAGAGCAAACGCCGTTTCAGAAGCTGGATATCTATGAAACCGAAACCTTTGGCAACCTGATGGTGTTGGATGGTTGCGTGATGTTAACCACCCGGGACAACTTTCTCTACCATGAGATGATGACTCATCCGGCAATACTTACCCACAAAAAACCGAAGAAAGTCGTGATTATTGGTGGCGGTGATTGCGGCACCCTGAAGGAAGTTCTGAAGCATCCTGATGTGGAAGAAGCCTGGCAGGTGGAGATCGACGAGCGTGTTACCCGGGTGTCTGAAACCTACTTCCCTGAACTGTGCGAATCCAATGACGACCCACGGGCCAACTTCTTCTTTGGCGATGGCATACAATGGATGCGGCAAGTAGATCCTGGCAGCATTGATATTCTGATTATCGACAGCACCGATCCCGTTGGCCCTGCCGAAGGCCTGTTCGCTCTGGATTTCTACCGCGATGCCATGCTGGCATTGGGAGAGGGCGGTATTATCGTGCAGCAGAGTGAGTCTCCACTTTTGCACACTCACACCATCATCAAAGATATGCACAACGACATGCGCAAAGCCGGTTTCGACCATGTGCAAACACTGCCTTTCCCCCAGCCTGTTTACCCCACCGGCTGGTGGAGCTGCACCATGGCCAGCAAAGACAATCCGCTGAGATATTTCCGTGAAGATGACGCAAATAACCGCCCTTTCGTGACCCGCTATTATAATAGTGGCACCCACCATGGCGCGCTGGCCATGCCCCAGTTCATGATCGACGCTCTGGAAGACGAAACGCGACCGGAAGAGGGCTAGTTCCAGCGTTTACTCCACCACCCAGACCCGTTTCAGCGTGAGCTTGTCCGGATCGAACCTATACACACTGATACCGCCGCTTGATTGGTGCCCCATCGCCAGAATACCCGCCTCGGGTGACGTGGCGATGGCGGTGTTGCGGTCGTAATTGCTGCCGTAAGTGACCAGTTTGGGCGATTCGCCCAGATCAAAGTACTTCACGGGCCAGGGGCTGCCGGTTTTGAATAGAGCGGCCATGTGGCTGTTGTTGCCGAAGCGGAGGTAGTATTCGCTGTTGTGGATGAAGGCGACGGCGATGGTGAAATCGTTGAGGCCTGGTGGAGCATCGATCAGCTTGCTGGTGTCGTAGTAGTCGTTGTCGGGTAGCCCATCGGGGAGATTATCCTGGAATACACCACCATAAACTCTAGCTAGGCGATGCCGTACACTGGGGGCGTTGGTATTCCAGTAAAGTCCTATTCCCGCTTCATCACTACTGACTACCCATTGCCCATCTGGGCTGATCGTGGCGTGGGTTTTGGAGGAGTTGCCATCCAGTTTTGCAGTCGGTTTTCCGGCTTCGATGTTCCATAAAGCAACGCTGTACAGGTGCCGGTAGTCTGCCCCCTGATCCAGGACTTCTTGCAGTGATCGATAATAAGGGGGCTCAAATCCTTTGGGCTCGCCACTCCCTGCAGAAACCAGCCATTGCTCAGACTCGTCCATCGAGAGATTGAAGAGCTTGTGATAGCCAAGAAAAGCTCTGCCATCGGTTGCCTTCAGTGTCTTTGTAGATCCATCTTCCGATCGTCGAAATATGCCCCAGCCAATGTCAGAGTAGTAATAGGTGCTGAAATCCCGGGTCATAAGATGGCCATAGGTGGGCTTGTTTAGTTCAAAAACCGTTTGGACTTCGCCGTTTACCGATTGAGCGGTGACGGTATTGTCGAGATCCTGCCAGAGAAACGTGGGCTGTTTCTTGATGAAGTAGGCACTATAGATATTAGCTCTGCGGCTAATGATCTCACGACTGTGCTCTTTCAAATCCCAAAGAATCAGCTTCTGGTCTCGGTCGGCGGTGATAGCATATACCCCATTCGAGGAAACCGAGACGCTCATGGCTGGCCCGGGTGAGTTGTAGCCTTGCCATAGGCCATACCCTGCAAGCAGAGTAAGTGCCAGTAGCAAAAGCGTCCAAACTTTGAATTTGCTCATCAGTAACGTCCAAACTTTGAATTTTCCAACAATCGGTTCTGCATGATTTCTCGTTGATAGACTTCTTGGAACAACTCTGGAGTGGGGATCTTCATACCTGAGTGGCTGAATAACCATTTGGTTTGATCAATGGGTGCAAATGTACCTTGATCAAAATTACGCCCAACAAAGGCATCAAAGCCAGTTGAGTTCTTATCTAGTAACTCTTCAAACCCCACATACCCCAACGCAGGCCTCGGCGATTGCTCCGGAAACCAATGGTTCACCGCAAGCTTTTCAAACGCAAAACATAATCCTTCGCCACTTGCGAACTTACGCTGGCCCGGTGGTTCAGCGGTGCCAGCAGGGTATATTCTGGAGGCCGCTCGCTGTTGCGCAGGCAATCTATACAGGGCTGCCAGAGAGCATCTGCTTCGGCAAGAATATCTTGTTCAAGCCTGTCCCAATTTGCTTTGACGGTTCGTTTGAGCGCGTCGGGTACATATGAAGACAGTTGAGGGTAGGTTGTCATCTGTGCTTTGAATGTTAGCGGTAAGTAGTCTTTGTAAAGCTCTTCGATGGCCGGCCCGAAACCGTTATCCAGAAAGCTTGGGAAGGTCCACCATTTTTTATCATAGGCTCCCCGAAAGTAACCGAGCACATCGTCCATGGCGTCTTCTGAGTTTGCGAGATTCGAGGCGGTCGTTGCAATCAGAGCCGCCGGGGAAGATCGCAACAAAGCTTTCTGCCACCAGGCGCTCTCTTTATCTTTACCGGCACCAAGAATGCCGTCGCCGCGGGAGTGCAGCACCACTATCTTGCGAACGGCGCTGTGGGCCGAAGGAAACACGCTCAGCCTCAAAGGGTGCACATCACGGCTACTATCGTTGGTAAGAGCATTATCGGCAACGGCGGGCTGCCAGAGAAACAGGTGGTCGACCAGATTGCTCCATGTTCCTTTCACTATTGGTCAGCGTCCGCGCCATTATTCCACTACCCAAACCCGATCCAGCGTCAGTTCGTCTGGGTCGAACTGATACACACTGATACCGCCGCTTGATTGGTGCCCCATCGCCAGAATACCCGTCTCGGGTGACGTGGCGATGGCGGTGTTGCGGTCGTAATTGCTGCCGTAAGTGACCAGTTTGGGCGATTCGCCCAGATCAAAGTACTTCACGGGCCAGGGGCTGCCGGTTTTGAATAGAGCGGCCATGTGGCTGTTGTTGCCGAAGCGGAGGTAGTATTCGCTGTTGTGGATGAAGGCGACGGCGATGGTGAAATCGTGGGCGCCGCGCGGAGCTTCGATCAGCCCGCTTTTGTCTCTATTTCGAGGGTCGCCTGTTTCAAAAGGCGTATCTTCAAGATAGATTCCGCTATGGTACCTTGCTAATCGGTGTCGGACATCCGGCCGATCAGTGTTCCAGAATAGCCCGATTCCGGCCTCATCAGCACTGACTACCCACTGCCCGTCTGGACTTATTGTGGCGTGGGTTTTGGAGGAGTTCCCCTGAAATTTGGCCACTGGTTTACCAGTATCCGTATTCCATAGGGTGACGCCGCTGTATCGTGAAAACCGGCGATCATCGTCGATCGGCGCATAGTCTTCTATGGGATCGTCGTCATCGCCGGAACCAGCGGTAATGAAATAACTCTTACCCTCTGCCATGGCGAGGTTTAGCAACTTACCAGAACCGGTAAAACTGGGACTGATCCCATCTTTGAGCACAGGCGTCTTATTGTCACCATAACCTGTGAACACATTCCACTCCTGATCTGCAGACACGTAAGTAGCCATGTCAGAGGACATTAGGTGTCCATAGGTTGGAAAGTGATTGAAGTTCAGAAGCTCTTCGCCAGTCACCGTTTGCACCTTTACTCGGTCATTCAGGTCCTGCCAAAGAAAAACGTCCCTGTCCGGAGCAAAAGTGGCGCTGTAGACATTTGCTTTTCCGTTGAGGGTTTTCCATTTTTCTTCTTTAATATCCCAGAGGATCAGAGAGTTATCCCTATGTGCGGTAATGGCATAGCGACCGCTGTCTGATACACCTGCAGACATAATGGGGCCGGCCCACAGCCAATGATTACAGAGCATCCAGGCAGACAAAGATAGAACAATGAGCACAAGTAAGGCTAAGGCCCGGTTTTTTCCACTAGTAACTCCCAAAACCGACTCCTTCTTTTAGAATAGGTTCGATGATTTCATCCATAAAGGACCTTTTGAATACCTCGTGGCTGGGAATCCGCATCCCTGAATGGCTAAAAAGCCATTTTGATTGGTCAACGGGGAAGAACTTTTCGTCATCCAACAACTGCTCAATAAATTCATCGAATCCTGACGCGTCTTTCCGGGTCACTTCTTTAAACCCCACATACCCCAGCGCCGGTCTGGGCGGCAGCTCCGGAAACCAATGGTTCACCGCAAGCTTCTTCAACCGCAAAACATAGTCCTTCGCCACTTGCGGGCTAACGCTAGCTCGGTGATTTAAGGGTGCCAGCAGGGTGTATTCTGGCGGCCGCTCTCCGTTACGCAGACAGTCTATGCAGGGCTGCCAGAGAGCATCTGCTTCCGCAAGAATGTCTTGCTCCAGCCTGTTCCAGTTTGCTTTGACGGTTCGCTTGAGCGCTTCGGGCACGTGCTCAGATAGTTGAGGGTAGGCTGTCATTTGTGCTTTGAATGTTAGCGGTAAGTAGTCTTTGTAAAGCTCTTCGATGGCCGGCCCGAAACCGTTATCCAGAAAGCTTGGGAAGGTCCACCATTTTTTATCATAGGCTCCCCGAAAGTAACCGAGCACATCGTCCATGGCGTCTTCTGAGTTTGCGAGATTCGAGGCGGTCGTTGCAATCAGAGCCGCCGGGGAAGATCGCAACAAAGCTTTCTGCCACCAGGCGCTCTCTTTATCTTTACCGGCACCAAGAATGCCGTCGCCGCGGGAGTGCAGCACCACTATCTTGCGAACGGCGCTGTGGGCCGAAGGAAATACGCCCAGGCCCAGAGGGTGTACATCGCGGCTGCTGTCGTTGGTGAGTGCGTTGTCTGCAACGGCGGGTTGCCAGAGAAACAGGTGGTCGACCATGCTGGTTTTACCGATGGTGCCCAAAATGTTCAAGGCAGTGAGCGCAACCCGGGCACCCAGAGAATGGGAGATCAGGTTGATGGCAATGCCTACATCCGCCAGCTGCATCAGCAACGGGGCCAGACGTCGCCCGCTTGTCATGGCGTTCAACTCGGCCTGCATGAAGTCGGTCGCGCCGGTATTCCCCGGCCAGGAAATGTTGATGATGCGGCTGTATGGTGTCCAGTCCTTGCCATCAAAACCCGCTGCCCGGTTCAACTGGTACTCCATGTGAATCGCCCAGCTGTGAGCGCCGGCGCCATTTACGTCTTCATCTTGCAGTGGGGCGTAGGTGTGGTCAGATAGAGCTTCCGTATCCTGCCACACGGTGGCGTTATTCGGGTGCCAGGCGTTTTTGGGTCCAGGCCCGTGGCCACCGTATCGTTTTTGGCTGGCCTTGCGGTTCAGGAAGCGCCCCCATTCGCCATGGGGCACGTTGTAGCCGTGTACATAGATAAGGGCGTTGTTGCCGTTTGCCCGAAAATAATCCAGTTGTTCGTCTGTCAGCAAGTCGGCTGCCGCGGGCGCTGATTCGCGTAAATTAATGATTACCGGTGGTGGCAGATGTATGGCCTTCGCTTTGCGTTCACCCTGAATAACGGTGAGATCTACGCCCTCGTCGAGGTAGTGGCCGGGAGCGAAGCGACGTTGTTCGCTCACGGTATCGAACCCGATCAAATGCTCTCCCTCCGGCTCCTCGGGCCAATACCATTGCGCGTTGCCTGTCACGAGCTTGGTGAAGCGGGCTTCTGAGTTGTCTGGCGTATGTTCTGTGCCATCCTGTAGCTCTGCGGTTACGGCTTTACCGCTTTCATCCTTGATTTCACCGGCATTGATAAACGCTCTCGGTCGCCTGAGGTTGTCATTGCGGCGTAAAAGCACGCTTGCGGTTTCGTGCCTGCAAATGGGCGCACCGTGGGCTCCCAGAGGCGCTGAGCTGGGTGAGAAGGGCAGGTTGCTAGTGGTCGTCATTCAGGTTCCCTCCTGTGAATGCGTTAATGCTTCAAGTGCTTCGAGTGTGTCTGACCAGTCGGCTCCCTGCCTGGTCTTACGTACCGTCGCAAGTTCATCGTCGCTCAATGCTTTGATAAAACCCCGAGCTATTAATACCCCGGCGCCTTCTACCAAGCCTTGCTCATTGGGTGCGCCTAGAGTTTCCAGCTGCTGGAGCCAGTAAGTGACAGTTTGGGCCTCTAAGTCGTTGCTGTCTGCCAAGGCCCTTGCCAATAAATATCGGCGATGAGCTTCTACCGATGCCAGGTTCTCCTGAGTCAATTCAAGAGGCTGGGGAGGCTGTTTTTTTAGCTCATCTTGAAGCGCCGAGGGTTGCTCCTTTGTCAGCGTCCAGTTCTCACCCGCGTAACAACCATGAATTGCCGTTAGCGGTCCAAGAATCCGCAAGCGCTGGTGAGGTGATAGCGAGGTGCCAAGGCTGCCAAGTGTTGCTGAGTCCGCATAGCGAAAAAGGCTGTCACCATATGGAGTAGCCACGGTATTCAGGCTAACAAGATGATTGCGAATGGTTTCTAACGTCAGTAATGGCCCGTAAACTGCCAGGGCACTGCCTTGTGCTAACCAACGTTGCAGCCATTCCTCACTCTCGGCCGTGGTAGGTTGGATGACCAGAGGGCCATCATAGGCATGTTCACGGTATTGCGAATGGATATACGGTAAATCGTAAACCGGCACGGGGTCGTGCTCAAACAGCAGGCGCAAGACTTCTGGGTGCTTTGCCTGATCAACCAGGTACCCGCTCGCCTCTGCATCGAAAGCGCCTGAGTGATGATAAAACGAGGTTGTGTTGCGAGCCTTCTGGCTCTGGGCTGTGGAGTCCTTCATGGCTGCCTTCATCTATCCTTAGATGACCAAAAAATGCAGAGTGATAGTAGCCGAACCCGGAAGCACTGTCATCTGCCAGCTTCTCAGAACCGACGATCAGAAATGATGCGCGGTAGAATAAGAAGGGGCACCCGTTCAGACGCCCCCTTCTCGACTCTTTTTAAAACCTGTTACTTGCTGGTCACAAACTCCGGATAGGCCTCCATGCCGCACTCCGATAAGTCGACGCCGTCGTATTCATCCTCTTCACTGACTCGTATCCCCATCACCGCTTTGATACCGCCCCAGACCAGCAGGCTGGTAAGAAATACCCAGCCGAAGATGGTTGCCGCGCCAATCAATTGGCCGCTAAAAGTAACGTCGCCGTTAGTTACCGGCACCAGCATTAGCCCAAGAAAACCACACACGCCGTGCGCCGAAATAGCCCCCACCGGGTCGTCAATGCGTAGTTTGTCCAGAAAAATAACGCTGAATACAACGATTATCCCACCCAAACTACCCCAGAGAGTCGCGATCAGCGCACTGGGCGTGGAAGGCTCGGCGGTGATAACCACCAGGCCTGCAATGGCGCCGTTGAGAAGCATGGTCAGGTCCGCCTTGCCGAACAGCAACCGGCCGGCTATTAATGCCGCGATCGCACCACCGGCAGCGGCCGCGTTGGTGTTGAGAAACACCATGGCAACCGAGTTGGCACTGGCAATATCGCCCAGCTTCAGAACCGAACCACCGTTGAAGCCAAACCAGCCCATCCACAGAATGAACGTACCCAGCGCGGCCAAAGGCAGGTTGGAACCAGGGATGGCACGGATTTCACGGTCGGGTCCGTACTTGCCTTTCCGGGCGCCAAGCAACAGCACGCCCGCAAGCGCGGCAGCCGCACCGGCCAGATGAACAATGCCCGAGCCGGCAAAATCGCTGAACCCAAGGTCGCCCAGGTTGTACAGCCCGAAAACGTCCTTGCCGCCCCAGGTCCAGGAGCCTTCTACCGGGTAGATCACGCCGGTCATTACGGCCGCGAATGCGAGGAATGCCCAGAGTTTCATGCGCTCAGCCACGGCGCCGGATACGATCGACATGGCGGTGGCTACAAACACCACCTGGAAAAAGAAATCCGCTGCGCTGGAGTATATTGCACCGCCTTTGAAGCCGTTCTCCCGGGTGGCGAAATTTCCTAGCACGGCTGCGGCATCTGTATGCTCTATGCCGTTCAATAGCAGGGCGCCGTCGTACATGATGGCGTAGCCACAAACCAGATACATGATGCAGGCGGTGGCATAGAGCGCAACGTTTTTAGTGAGAATTTCGGTGGTGTTTTTGGCTCGCACCAGCCCTGATTCGAGCATGGCAAAACCGGCGGCCATCCACATAACTAATGCGCCGCAGATCAGAAAATAAAAGGTATCTATTGCATACTGCAGGTGAAAAACATGGCTTTCCATGGGAATCCCTCCGCACAAGGTACTTCAAGTTGGTTTTTTGCGTTGGTTATCAGGTGATCAGTGCTGGGTTAGACCGCTTCTTCGCCGGTTTCGCCAGTCCGGATCCGGATAGCCTGTTGCAGTTCGGTCACAAAGATCTTGCCGTCACCGATCTTGCCGGTATTGGCAGCTTTGGTGATCGACTCAATAACCTGATCCAGCAGGTTGTCGCCAATGGCAACTTCCACTTTTACCTTGGGCAGAAAATCCACCACATATTCCGCGCCACGATAAAGTTCTGTGTGGCCTTTCTGCCGACCGAAGCCTTTGACTTCAGTGACGGTTACGCCTTGTACGCCAATCTCTGATAGTGCCTCACGGACATCATCCAGTTTGAAAGGCTTAATGATCGCTGTCACAAGTTTCATTGCTTTCTCCTTGGTAAAACCGTCCCAACAGTGAGAGCCTACCGGCCAGTTGTTGAGCTGGGGGTGCCGTCGCTTCGCACGTCAATTGTGCGGATTGCGTGCAAGAGCTTTAGCACTAGGTATGCCAACGCAAAAAAAGTTTTTAAAATTAATGTCTTGAGCAGTTTCGTGATGTTTTGGCGCGAGTCTGAGTGCCAGTTTTCGCACCACAACAGTGCGCTTAGCCAATCCCGGGGCCAGATCGGAGCGGTCTCGGGAGTGGGCAAGACTACTAACTGCTCACCGCGCACAGTATGGCAGGGCTGGCGATGTGATACACTCCCGAACCCCGGCCCGGATACGATTCTTTTGTACTATTTGCGGTCGATGGCCTTGGTCTTTTGGCTGAAGCCAAATATTATTTGAATCAGTGAGGTGATGCGTGAAAGGTCCACAGGATATTTTCGCCCAGTTGCAGGGGCAGTTCGGCCAATTTGTCCCAGACATGGCGCGAGCAGCGCGTGAAGATTTTGAAACCCAGGCTCGGGCTACGGTTATGTCGGTTCTGTCACGTCTGGAATTGGTGACCCGTGAAGAGTTTGATGCCCAGCAGGCGGTATTAATCAAAACCCGCGAAAAGGTAGAGGCTCTGGAAAAAAAGGTTGCTGAGATGGAGAATGCCCCAAAGGCTCAGTAAATCTGAACAATACCCGGCAGGAAGCCGGGTTTCGGTTGGCCGATTACCCTTGGCTCCACACTGATATTTAGAAACCATGGAAGGTTGTTATGCTCGCCGTTGTACACTCCCGCGCCAGTATTGGCATTTCTGCACCTGAGGTGACGGTTGAGGTCCACCTTTCCGGTGGTCTTCCTGCGCTTACAATTGTTGGCCTGGCCGAAACCGGCGTGCGTGAAAGCCGGGAGCGTGTAAGAAGTGCCCTGCTGAATGCCGGCTTTGAATTTCCTGCCCGCCGGATAACGATTAATCTTGCTCCTGCAGACCTGCCAAAAGAAGGCGGCCGTTTTGATCTGCCGATTGCCCTTGGCATTCTCGCAGCTTCCGGACAAATCCCGGCAGAAAGCTTGTCTTCCTGTGAATTCCTTGGAGAACTTTCGCTTGATGGTGTGCTTCGCCCGTTAAAGGGCGTGTTGCCCGCTGTGCTGGCTGCGCGCAAAGAAGGGCGGAGTTTACTTATACCCAATAGCAACGCTGAAGAAGCCGCGCTCGCAAGCCAGGGTGACGTACTTGCGGCTGGCCATATACTGGCCGTCTGTGAACATCTCTGTGGGCGTGCCAAGCTGGTTCCTGTGGCTCGCACTATGCCAGAATCTACAGTGACTGCTGGTGCGCCGGATCTTGCGGATGTGCGTGGCCAGAGTGTCCCTCGGCGGGCGCTAGAGGTGGCAGCGGCAGGTGCTCATAATCTGCTTTTTTTCGGACCGCCCGGCACGGGCAAGAGTATGTTAGCCAGCCGGTTGCCGGGAATTCTGCCAGATCTGAACGACGATCACGCCATGGAAGTGGCCAGTGTGCATTCAGTTGCGGGGCTATCGCTAAGAGAAGGGGGCTGGCGCCAGCCTCCGTTCCGATCTCCGCATCACACTGCCTCGGCCGTGGCATTGGTGGGCGGCGGCTGTCAGGTATTGAAATAGATGAGACAGTTTTAAATTAGGTGAGACAGAGGTATGGTACTTAGCTGGTGCCGCCACTGAAAGCGGTTCAGTTTGGCAGGCAAAAGCCTTCACGTGCTATCTGTACCCGATGAAAAATAAACTATCCTATCGTGTCAAAGTCCTAGAAAGCCCCGTCGATCTTAGTGAGCAATTCACGAAAAACCATTCACCGTTAGTTGTCTGGTGGTACGGCGGTGTGACGAAGAACAAAAAATCTACTCAGCCAAAAGCTACAGTGGTCGTTCGTGAGATATTTTCAGACAGAACTTTAGGGGGTTTTTCGCTTCGAAAAGTGCCCATAACTCTATTGGGACAAGTAAGAATTGGCACGATATGGGAAAACGGGATTTGCACCGAAGAAGTTGAATTCGAAACGGCAGAGTTTGAGGTAAGCTTCAACAGAGATGATTGGCGGTTTACATCATTTTTCAGCCAGCATCAAAAGTCTGAAGAGCTTCCATATCCTCCACACGTTTACCCTCTTATGTACCATAGAGATCGAAATTATTCTCTTGAGTTTCCAGTCTCGGGTGGCGGGAACCTGCTAATCCCGTGCCTAGAATTCTTTTCTAGGTGCTATGGGTCTTCGCAGGAAGTAAAAAGGATCCTGACAACTTACCCCTTTAGGAAAGTAGATGACCCATATAACCGATTTTTTGTGAATATTAGGGTTCAGGAAACAGAAAGCTTTTGGCAAGTTGCTATAAATAATAAATACAAATTTTCTGATGCTGATGCGAGATATTTAGCATGGCTTAAGTATAGTAAATACACTCAGTTATGGGCTAAGGATATTTATGCCCAAATGGATGAAGCTGTAAAGGGTATTGCTGACAATAGGAACGAAAGAATAGTACAACTTAAGATAAGGCCTTGGCATGAGCAAAAAGCCCGAATTCGTGTTAGCGGGATATCTTTCAATAGTGGTCGGTCTTTTCTCGCTTTAAATGTTTTGGGATGTAGCCCACCCTCCAGCCCACAAATAAAAGTTTTCACTCAACAGAATGATCCGAACTCTGAAGCAGGTTGGAGCGGTCATATGATCCCCGTGCCTATCGGGAGCGGAATGCGAGACAACTCCCCTCATAAAGAGAGGCTCGCTATTACAAATGACAGTGACCCCGATCACTCAGGACCAAGGAAGTCTGTCAAGGATCCGGAGTTCGTTGAACTGGCTCATCCAGATAGTGATGTTCTGCCAATTTTAAGCGAGAAGATTAGTTCTAATTCTCGATCCGTGCATGGTGTTTTTTCAAAGGGAGAGGCCTTTGCTGACAGATATTCTTCCGGCGACCGCTATGGGAGTAATAAAGGTGTTGGTGAGATTGAATTGAACGCACCGCTTAAGCTGGAATCGAATGGAGTATTGCTGGATATTTGGAATGCATTTCTGTACCTGAGAGATAGCTTCCCGCTTAAAATCCTAAAAGTCGAATGGTTTACGTTCGCTACGGGATTTTGTGACCGAAAAACCCCTGAGTTAATAGAGATTAAACCATTCAAAAAACACGAGATTGTTCTTGGCTCAGTTCGTAGTTGGCCATATTTATACCCCGGAAATTCGGCCCTTCGTGGTGCGCTTGTTGTTAAGGTTACAGCTAAGAATAAGCCAATCTATGTGGTGGAGATCCAGCGTAGGTGGGTTAAAGATGGTAGTGATGATGGTGAGCATAAAGAGGAGTCTATGAGTGGTCTTTGCTTTACGATAGATAGCCAGGGAGATTTTGAGAGGTTCTTGAACGATGTCTTTTCCAAAATTCGACATAAGCGCGGAGTTTTTAAATCACTTATTGACGATTGTTCGGGCGAAGCCGACTATTTCACACATAAGCACTCAGTTTTGGATAAGGTTAACTATGAATCGGCAGCCAGAAATGCCTTGCGAAAGATGGGCTTGAGATTATGAATTGTCGTTTCAAGATGGCACTGCCCCTCAAGTAGCCGAGACACGGAAATACTGTGTCAACTTGCGCCTCATTTTTCGAACTCAAAGCTGTCAGGGGATAAATTATATGCTAACTTTATGGTGGGTCGGGGCAATTTCAGCTTTCCCGACCAAGTCCGACATCGGATGTCAGGCATACGCGACACCTGCTCAGTGGTGTGACCGGTCAGGGAGAGACTTGGCATCCTTTTTCTCCCCATTTCCCTCGTCAATTCAGTGGCTTTTATACTCTGAAACTTCTTGCATCAGATTGGCGCACTAGCCCAGCAGTTAATCCTCGGTGACCTCACCATAAGTCGGGATCCCTTCGGCGCTCAATGTTGGCTTGCTAGTCGATATGCACACCGTTAAGTAATTTAACGGAGAGATTGCGGTTTTGATGATGCGAAATCGCACTGAGTGACGTCTGGCCAAAGGAATGTGCAGCTATGTTGCCCACTTCTTGTAATCGTAAAATTGGTTTAGAAATTTGCCGATCATGCAATTCGGTCTCAACTCCGCAGAAATAGCATCGATCACAATAGAAAGCAGTACAAAAGCTGCCTGGCTTTAATAGATTTTCATCACCCTGCGCTCAAATGAACAAATAAAGTTTTAAAGAAGTGACCGGATACTTGGGTCAGCTAGGGCGAGGACTTGCTTTGGTGGGCACTCGTCATTATCCAGCCCCATCCCCACCAAAGCGTATAGAAGAAGGGCCTTCCTGCATTTCATTTCAAAACCTGTCTCGTCCATGTTGTAGTCCATTCTGACGAGAGACTTCTGCGCTTCTGATAAGGATGGATGGGGTATTATGTGGATCGGGACAACGGTTTCCCAGTCGTCATCCACTGGCAATTCTGAGTCATGCTGGCGTGTCCTGTCAGCGGTGGCTATCCGCCCTATCACGAAATCGCGGTAGCCGTTACGTGTATGGCAGTAAGCCCTTACGTGCCAGCGGCGACCATCTGAGACTAACGCCTTCGGCGATATCCATCTTTCCAAGCCCTCCGGTTCTTTCATGGAGCGGTAGACAATCAATAGATCGCTTTCTGACCTAATGCATTCCGCGACATTCCTTGCGATAGCTGGATCAACATGGCGATGAATCTGTGGAAGCCATTGGAATATCGACTCTTCACCGGGAAACTGATCTTCGAGAACAGAATGCGCGCTCAACTTGTCTAGGGTGGGTGAGCCAAATATCGGTAAAAAATAACGGCCCGCTACAAAGCATCGTGCGCTGCGGTTGTACAGCATGTTTCGTGGTGCGAGTTCTTGGTAAGCGCCAAAATCTCGTGACGCCACTGATCTATGGATATTGAATGTCTCAGTAAGGTCCTTTGATGTCAGGCTCCCGGACCAAAAGAGACGGGTCTCTATGAAGCGCAACCGCTGGGCTTGGAACCATTCCCCTCTCGTCGGTGACGATAGTGTTACGGCTTTCTCACGCTTCTGCAGCGGTGTTTTTAGTGTTGTTCCTTTCATATTTGTCAGTTAGATGCTCTCGTAGGTGGCATGGCCTACATTGTACCTCACAACGATTCGCTCGTCGCTTAAAGCGGCATGCATTGCAAAGCTAAAAGAATTTGGCGTAAGATGTGTCTGTCGCTTTAAACAACATGGTGAGGCTGAATAGATGATCGGCACGGAGATACCGCCGGAAATACTCATTACTGCGCTAGCTTCGCGATTGGTGGATTTGCAGAGTGCGCGTATTGATGAGGGTGCTGCTCAACTCAATGCCCCCGAACCCACTCCGAATGCCGAACATAGAGCTTATGTGGCTGCTGCGCTGGTGTTTTCATTAGATAAGGCATTGTTGGATGGTGCGACAGAGTTCGTGGGCATTCAGAGTCTTCATCAAAGACTCCAGGACAGCGGATATATGCTCTCAGAGGAACAGCTTAGGTTCTCTGCGCGATTCCTTGGCAGTGAGCGCGAAATACGCTATCTCAACGAAGACAATGAACCTCTAACCACCAGAAATTTGTCTCAGCTGGTCCGCTATCAAGCACGGCAGGATCGCGTCAAGCTGACCATGGCTGGCCAACAATTTGTCAGGATGGTCCGCCACACTGGTGAGTGGCTTTATGCAGATAAGGATGTTGAGAAGCTCTCAATTGCAATTCGTAGCGGGCTATTCTCCGATATTGGGCGACTGTGCGGGGAGATCCAAACCACCTTGCGAATGCAAAATGAACGAATTACGGCATTACGAGAAAACCCCTCGAGCGAAGCATTCTTGTCAGAATACTTGGAGCACCGTGAACACTTCAGCGAAATGCTGGACAGTGCCCTCAAAGCGGCATTGGATGCAAAAGAAATCCTCGGAACCGAGGATACGCGCCGCCGTCTGGAAACCTTCAACTCCGCCCGACCTGATTACCCTATTCATCGTCGCTCACTCAATGATGTTGTGGCCGTTGTGCACCAGGCCACTGAGAGCTTGAGCCGAAACTGGAGCGGGCTACTCAAAGACCTTCAGAGTGATAAACGCCAGCAGATGGGAGTGTTGCGCTTTGACAGAATTCTCGATGCTTTCGTAAACAATCCCCCTACAGAAAAGGCAATGACAGCGTTCTTAGCGGGCTGTTGCGGGTGGATTCAGCGGCCACAAATTATCGGTGTCGACACCATTACTGGGAAATTGAGCCCTGCAATGGAGCCTAAAGAGAAGTCAGACATCGTCTTTGATATGGATCCGGCGGCTGATGAAGCGAATACCGAACTCCAGTCTTGGATTGCCCGTAATGGGCCTGCAATTTTAAAAGCGCTTGAGCAAGGGCCGATCCATTTGGTCGACCTCATCACGAACGCCGGGCTTCCCGGCTGCCCCATACAATCGATAACTGAGTTCGGTGAAGCGATTGGCATTTACTCTATCCATGACGATGAGGAAGAACTATTTCTAGAAGTCGTTCAACTTCCTGAGATGGCTAAGATCGAAGGGTGGGATCACCATATTGGCGTTACTAATGCCGCACTACGCCACCGTGTCCGAGAGGAGAATTAATTGATGACACCGACAGAGATGGGGCTTGTTTACAACCAACTGGTGAGCCAACGCACGATTTACTCTGGAAAAATATCAAACCGGCGTCGCTCAAAGGAAGAAGCTGAAGCGGCTGAAATATTGGATAAGACACGCGGTGACCATGCTGACCTGGATGATTTTCTTGAAACACAAGGTTTGGTCTTAGTTAAGGTTGATCCATTTGCAATTGGACTCGGCATGCAGGGGAGCATCTATGTTGCCCTGAGAAATCCTGCAGTCGTTGCACCGGCCCACCTAACTCCAAATGATGTGTTACAAGAACTGATTGACGAGCGACGTCGCTCCGAAAACAAGGATTCGGCAGCAATATGGGCTTCGTTTCTACTACTTACCCTGTTCTACTTCCTCTATACCCGGGAGGGCCGTTCTATTGAATCGGTCAGTGAATTCAAAGATAGCGCGGTTGATCAAGAAGAATTCATCGAAGAGATCCGTAAACGCATTGAAAAAATGCGTAACGAAGGCTCAGCTGCTGATGAGAAGGAAGGGCGAGCAGCTTTCGTTTACTCAACACTCACTGATATCAAAGATGCCAATCTTGAAGCCCGAGCGCGGTCCTTTTTCAACGCGATGGTGAAACTCAAGGTTCTTGAGCCTACCGAACACAGTGTGAAGGCGGGTGGTGGCGCGGTCTTCCGGCAATCCCTTTGGTCGGCGATAGATACGGCTGAGAACTTCTCCAGGCATCTAGGCCCGATTCAAGCAAACGGCTTAGTCAGTGGAGGAAAGCCTGATGATGTGCTGACGCTGGCTCTGCCAGAGCAAGATGAGACGACACCTATAGAGAAAGGAAACGCATAATGTCTGTCATCAACCGCATGGAAGTTAGCAACTGCATCAATCTTGATAACTACCGCCCGAACCAAAAGGATTGGTCACCCCACTACCCGTATTTGGAAATCAACTTTCGTGGGTTAAGTGCTGCCATCAAAGCAACGAACGGAACCGGCAAGACCACGATTAATAATGCCTACTACGCGCTGGTGACCAGAGATCGCTCGATGACCAGCAAGTTTAAGTCCCGGATGGCTCCAACGCGTAAGGGCATATGGTCCCATTTTCGCTTGGAGATGCTATACCAGACGATGGAAGACAACCTGCGTGGTCCACAATTGTTTGGTATGGAAGCTCCCGGTGAGGCCTGGGTCTTTGGGATGTATGGCTACAGTGATGATGAGGTACGTTTTTATTGTTATCGAGGCCACTTTGAAGACTGCCCTTTGGCACTTAAAGAAGGCCACAAACGATCGCTAATCCACAATGAAGAATTTACTTCAAAGTTAAAGACCCAGACTGATGCAAGCACATCGCTAACAGTCAGTGAATGGAAAAAGTCCATCGGTCGGCATATTGATGAAAGCTTGACTCAGAAAATGCTGGCTTACCATAAAGCTGGTGGTGGTGATGGAACTGACAACTTTTTCAAAGTCGACTCCCGTGCCGGTGAAAACTACGACACCGCGTTCTTTTATAGCCACATCGCTCCCGAGACCTTGGTCGACTGCATGGGCAGCTACGCTGATGAGGATGAGCGTGGATTTGAAGATACGTTGCTGAAGAGTGCCAGGGAGGTCATAACCGCCAAATATGAAGTTGATAAGTCAGCGAAAAAGATAGAGAAGCTGGCTTTCACACACGAGATTCTATCCGCAGCTAAGGGGTATGCAGCAGACCACAGCTATGCTCAGAAGGAATTCGAGAAAGAAGCTCAAGGTGTACTGGCTGAACACCACTTTCTCCGTCAAAGTGTGGTTGATCACCCTCTGCCATTACTACCTGTTGTGATGACGCAAAGCCATCCCCAAACTCAACTCGTCGCAAATAGTATGGTGCTACAAAATGGCGAGTGGTTGTTCCCAGACTACATTCTATCTGAGCTCACTGGCTCGGAATCCAAAGTAATTAACCGGCTCGCCGACAGGAAACGCCTGAGCTCGGAAACCCTGAAAAGGACGCAACTAACTGAAATTCCTTGTCACTTAATGATTCGTCGTCGTGAGGATAAAGGTAAGCCCGGGCGCGCGTACAACCATAGCGAAGCCCTAACCATCTGTGGCGAGTACACGAGCTTTGCCATGGGCTGGTCTCAAGACGCTGCTCTACGTGCCATCAATTACGCATGGGATTGGCGCACGGGAGACGGGGAGCACAATATCTTCCGCAAACTTCGGCGTGAAACCGAATCGTACGTTGAGGAGCTTGGGCAGCAGGTTGGCAAGGATGAAGCCGAGTGGGAAGAGAAAAACACCGAACTCCAGCGCATCAATAATGAAATTCAAGGAATTGAACAGTCCGCTCAAGCCTTGTCGGATATGCGCCAAAGCCAGCTATTTAGTAGTGAAGAGCTGGATTGCCCATCTGCGACTGGGAAAATTATTCGACACCAGCTTGAGCAATCAGTGGCGGCACTAGAGGCGCTAGAAGAGACGTATGTCTCCCTAGAAGACGGTCGAAAATCCTATGCCCGCGTTATCAACGAATTTAGCTCACAATCACCGGTAGAGGCACGCGAAGCACTAAAGAGCGCACTGGAACGAGCAGAAAGTGCAGTTTCGGATGCCAAGCATAACCAGTTCAGCGCCAGGAGTTCTGAAGAGGCTGCTTGTAAGGCGCGCATAGCGGCCCAGGAAAATCTTGACGATTTACGAAGGCAGAAAGGTGATATTGACCATCTTGCGCCACACATGAATAAGTTTGAATCGTTGTTTCCGGGTGAAGATCCGTGTGACCTCGTTGAATCAGTGCCTAAGGAACTCCAGGCTGCAACCTCCAGCAAGGCAAAGCTCGAATCCGAAATAGAACGAGCCGAAGAGCTTCACCGTAGCTTCGCTGACCTTGCCCCTGGCGTTAAGGAATATTGGGCCATTTTCGATCAAGAAAGCCCAATAGGTCTTGCTCAAACGGTGACGCGAGCACTGAGTGATGCCGAATATGAAGTCGAAAAGTCGGCCAGCCAGTTGGAAAGCGCATCCCAAAAACAGGAGGAGCTCGCAGAAGGGCGGATCAATCTGGCTGAGGTCGAGTCGCGTTTCGGACAAGGCGTAAACGTAAAGACATTGGAAGCAGGGCTTGAAAAGCGTGAGAAGGACGTGCGTGCAGCGCTCTTCCGATTAGACCAAGACATTGATCGTTTAGCTCCTATAGTTGCGGATTTAGAGCTTTTCGAACAAACCTTTCCAGGTGCGTCTCCCTTCGAAGTGCTGAAGAATCGAAGCGATCGGCACAACAGTGTTGCGGTTGAAATAAACCAATTTGAAGCTAGCCTGCGTGTCACCAATAACCAGATTGCTAGTCTTGAATCCGGCAGTAGTGCTGCCGGAAGAATTGGTAGCGAAGTACTGGAATGTGTTGGCGGAACGCCGCTTCTTGTACACCAAGTTATTAAAGATATGGCGTTGCCAGTTGATCGCGAAAGCGAGTTAATGGCGCATTTTTCCCATGTACTGCATAGCCCAGTTTATACTGACTCTGAAGAGGCTAGTCGAGCACTGACGTGTCTGGATGAAGCTGGCCTTGAAGCGCCTATATTTTCACTCGTTGGGCTACAGGACTTTTGTCAGACAGGACGCCTGACTTTGGGCGAAGGCGCAGTTCGTGGATTGTTGGCAGGTATGCACACCCCGCAAGTTCAAGCCCTCCTGGATCCATCAATGGTTCCCGACCTTATTCGAGGTCTTCAAAGTAAAGCCTCCGATATTGAAAATCAACTGGCCCTGCTGGAAACAGAGCTAGCGGACCTTATGCCTGATTCCGAGATGGGCCAAATTATTTCGCGGGCTCATCAAGCGGTTCGAGAGGAGGCGAAACTCACGCTGGCAGACGTAAGAGAAAAACACCGAGCTACGGCTGATGAGTTGGGGTCGATAGAGGAACTCCGATCTACCGATACCATTCGCCGCATTCGATTGGCTGTCGCCTATGTGGAATTGGGTGGTGATCTGGCTCTTGAACAACAAAAAGCTGAAGTTTTGCGGCTCCACTTGAAGATAAATGAACTGAATGTTGAGCTACCAAAGCTCAAAGCGAGGGCTTCTGAGGCTGCGTTGTCTGCAATCCAAGTGATGTTGGACTTCTTAAAATTAGGCGGTGATGAAGGAAGGGGCCGGAATGCTGAGACGCTTCTCAATGCCAAACGATCCTTGGAGAACATTAGCGAGAAATTGCCAGCACTAAAGTCTCGCTATGAGCATCTTTCAATCATCACCAGTGCCAAGCAGTTTATTGAGTTGGGTGGCTGGGAAAAAGCTCAGGTGCTGGTTAGTCGTTTAACTGAGGCTACCGACGCTCTCAGAGATGCTAATCAAGCTGAGACCTTTGCCAGAGAGCGTGTTGAAGAAGCCGCTGCGCGAGTCGATACAACCAGCGGCGAGCTGATCACAGCGTCGAACGCAGAGTCGGCTTGGAAAGGCGATCTATCTCGGGCAATCGAATTTGAGGACAAAGGTGGCGTATCTTTTGACGCATCGTTTGAGGAGAAGAGAGTTCGCGAACGTAAATCGATTGAACGCGAAGACAAAAGGTCGCGGTTTGAGTTCGATCAAGCTCAGCAGGCCGCTGATGCTGAAAGCGATCAGTTCTTTCATGACAACAAAGTAGTAAAACGCGATACGTTGCTGGAAACGCTCAAGATGCTGCGCATCCGTATAGCGGATCACCGCAGCGACCAAGATACGGCAAGGAAAAAGATAGATATACACCGACGCGCTGCAGACAAAGCTGACGCTGCCGCCAAAAGGGTTCTCGATCAATGGAAAGCAGTCCGTAAAATTACCGCGGACTTGCCACCTTGCCAAACAGCTGTTTCTGGATCCACGAACAACGTCTTCGTCGAGGATAGCCTGCACATCGCCTCTGATCTAAGAGACGCATTTATTGAAGAAAGGTGGGATGACGCCTTAGGGAGGTTAGACGATCTGGCGGAAAATGCTGAAAGCTTTCCTTTGAGCCAGCGACAGCAAGCAATTAATGAACTCACAAAGAGGCGCCAATCAGCTTCGAACAATTTAAAGAAAGAAGTTCGCAAAATTTTAGATACACGAGACAACGGGCTTTCTGAGGGTGAAATAGAAGCGCTATCAGCCCCCCCTACTGAGACTGACCTGACCCAATCTGTGTTGAGTTTGTACCGCCTTATCGATGCGCATCTTGTGAAAGCGGAGGAAAAGCACGGGTTAAATGAGCAGGACGTAGAGGCAAATAAACAGCGGATGCTCGACTCCATGGCCGGGTTCACCGGCAGCGCACAAGATAATTTTGATCTACTGAAGCGAGTGATGAGCACACGAGGTGGCGGTGCCTCAATTAGAGTCTCCGGTACCGTGATTGGCTTGGAAGGAATGAGAGAAACACTTAACAGCCTTGTGGACGAAATTGACATCCAGCTCAGCCGTAGGCGGGAAGATCTGGAGACAGGACGGGGTGCCAAGGAGGGTGAGCGAGCGTTCAATGACCGCTTGCGAGAGATGATTCGCTCAGAGTTTTATCGTGCGGCTTTTCGTGCACCGGAATCTGGTGAAGCATCTGGTCCCAGAGTGTTCTTCAGCCACCCACAAATAGGTGGTGGCCGAGACATCCCCCTCTCAAGAGACGTATCTACCGGTCAATATAACGCGCTAACGCTTCTTATCCTGGTGAAGCTTGCTGATTTCTCGATGCGCCGCGATGCGCGTAATGAATTTGATGGACTGGCAATCACACGAGCAAAGCGATTGTCCTCTGCGCGGACTGTCATGATTGATGGCCTTTTTTCTAATCTAAGCGACAAAAAAATGATCCGAGAGTCGCTGAGTGTGTTGCGATCACTTAAAGGTAGCTTTCAATTAATCGGCTGGATACACAATCAGCAATACGACAATGATTACGAGCTCTTCCCTGCTTGTGTGAGCATTCGCCGTACTGGCTTGAAGCGAGGGTATGTATTAGCTGAGAACGCGGATGCTCCCCCTCTGACCGGAACCGAAGAGATTGCAGCGATGGAGACGCATATTACACCGATGACAGCCGAGAACAGGAATGATGCCTGAACAGCGCGACTTAGTTGAAAATTTTATTCGCAAAGCCGCTCAAGGGGGGCGACCGCTAAAACCTGGGAGGCTGCTCGAGAGAATCGCCCGTGGCACAGGGCTGTCAATAATTGACATCGAGGCATGCCTGTCAGTATTAGCTAATGACGGACTGATTGAAGGCGTGAGCCGCAATGGGCGCCCCGTGAAAATGGTTCACTGGAAGGGCGCATCGTTTGTCGAGATCAACCCTCTGGCTACGACAGTGTTAAATTATTTCAGGGATCGGAGTATTGCTGTGCCCGACCATAGCTGCTTAGCGCTGTCGAAAGCGCTTGACGGCCTCGATGCAAACGATGTTACACATCTCTTAGATGGCCTGTGTGATTTGCAAAATCTTGATGATGACGCAGTATTCTCCTCGGCTCGCCACCTTCTTGGATCAGCGAAAGCTCTATATGGACTCTCTTCTGCAAGTAAGTTTTTGGAGGCCCTGCCAAATCAGGAGGTCGGTGAAATGTATGTCATAACTGCTGGCCCAGTCGACCCCCAGGCAGTTCTTTTGATCGAGAACCTTCGGTCATTTATGGCGTTTTCTGACTCTCATCACGTTGACAAAGTCCTGGGTATCGCCAGCTACGGCTACGGTCTTGCCATGCAGAATTTTGCGACACATCTCCATGCAGGCAAAGTGACGGCTTGCCCGTCTCGGGGCCAGCGACCGGACCTTAAAAAGCTGATACAAACGAAACCGGTATTGTTCTGGGGAGATCTAGACCAGGAAGGGCTTCGCATATTTGAAAGTCTGAGGCGTGGCATTCCCGGTATATCGCTGAGCTCAGCTTATGCGGATATGGAAAAGCTATTGCTGCTACCCCGACGCAATCATCCTTATCATCGACTTTTCGAGAAAGCGAACCAACGGCAAGCGAAGGGAGCTACTCCTGAAGTAATTCATCTCAGTGAAGTTTCTCGTGAACGGGCGGTAGATCAGGAAGCGTTAGGTCATGACCTTAATTCAATAGAGCTTGCGGAGCCCTACAAGTTGGAGCGCTTATTGTCGTCATAACAAACACCATAGCGCTTCGTCCAGGAGGTACATCATCTCCGCAAGGAGATGAATCATATACCCCGTAGTTTTTACCTCTAGGGCGGCTTTAGAAGCCGTCTCCCGCTGGCAAAATAGAACAATGAAACACAGTACCAGAACAGTATCCTTCTTGATTGTGATCCTTCTTGGGTCGCTCAGTCATACAGCGATTGCCGACGTAGTGAAAATGTCGACCAGCGGCCTATGCCACCCTCCGCAGAGCAGCTGGTATGAACGAACACAAAACTATCGGGCCTTCGAATCGCTGGATGACTGTTTAGGTGCTGGAGGCAAGTTGCCCAGAGGTGTAACACGGAAAACCACATTGATTGCCTCGCAACAAACTCTGGCAATGGAAAAAAGCTACGATCGCTCTGCCTTTGGGCATGGTTGAGGGTTGGCAGACAAACGTGAAAAATTCCCCAGAAATGCTCCCAACCTGTTG
>NZ_JBQDCO010000036.1:0-37072 GCF_052091845.1 Marinobacter sp.
AACTGATTAAAGAGCTGGGCCTTAAGTTCACCCCCGAGCTGAAAACACCGGTGGTCGAAATGCCTTTTGAGGGCGACTACACGCAAGAAGACTATGCCCGGCAAATGATCAATGAATACACCGCTGCTGGTGTGAGCCCCGAGGATGTATGGCCGCAGTCATTCCTATTGGATGATGTCGTATTCTGGGTTAATCAAATGCCTGAGTTTGGACGCCAAGCCGTATTTCTGGATGAGAAAAGTAACGACCCAGAGAACACATCTATGGCGTATATGGAAAGCCTTACCCAACAAGGGGTTCCTATTCTGGCACCCGCACTTTGGAAAATGCTAACTCTAGACGCCCACAAAAAGATTGTTCCATCTGAATATGCACTCAACGCTAAGGCTGCAGGCCTTGATTTGATTGGCTGGTCATTGGAACGCAGTGGGCCATTAAATGAAGGTGGTGGCTGGTATTACCAAAGTATCAGCGATGCAATAAACAACGACGGCGACATTTATACAGTGATTGATGTGCTGGCTCGGGAAATAGGTGTAATAGGCCTTTTTTCAGACTGGCCTGCGACAACCACTCACTACGCCAATTGTATGGGGCTTTAAAAGTCTCATTCAGCCGCATGCACCTGATCAGCCGATCCCTCTAGGTTGAACGAGATTGCGTGACACAGACTTTTGGGTTCGATCCCTTGACGATGTCACGCAACCATAACAATCCCTAATTAGTATCTGGCTGATAATAGTTTCATGACCCAAGGACACACCTATGAATAAGTTGATGACACTAACATGCGCAGCGCTAATGACCCCAATGCTAGCGCAGGGCGCATTCAAATTGGACTCCCGGTACAGTGACCAAGACGGCGACCTAATCGCAGACATCCCTGCTAAGTCCGAGCAGGTCGACCCTTCCACTCTGATTTTTGCTTACACGCCGGTTGAGGACCCTTCTGTTTACGCTGAAGCCTGGTCCGACTTTCTCGACCATTTGTCTGAGAAAACGGGTAAAAAAATCCAGTTTTTCCCAGTTCAATCCAACGCTGCACAAATCGAAGCCATGCGCGCCGGACGCCTCCATATTGCCGGTTTCAATACCGGCTCCAATCCGATAGCCGTTGCATGCGGTGGTTTCCGCCCTTTCACCATCATGGCTTCTGCTGATGGGTCATTTGGCTACGAAATGGAAATCATCACCCATCCGGATTCCGGCATTACTGATGTAGAAGGGCTAAGAGACCGCGAGCTGGCCTTTACCTCTGAAACCTCAAACTCAGGTTTCAAAGCGCCGTCTGCGATTCTGAAAGCCGATTATGACCTTGTACCAAACCGAGATTTCACTCCGGTGTTTTCTGGCAAGCATGACAACTCCATTCTTGGGGTTGCCAATAAAGACTACGACGCTGCTGCAGTGGCCAATTCCGTTATGTCGCGCATGCTGAACCGGGACGTCATCAAAGAAGAGCAGATTGTATCTTTGTATAAGTCCCAGACCTTTCCCACCACTGGATACGGCGTCGCACATAACCTGACACCAGAACTTCAAGACAAGATTCAGCAGGCGTTTTTCTCCTTCAACTGGGAAGGCTCGTCTCTGGAAGAGGAATTCTCTAAGTCAGGTGAGGCCCAGTTCATCCCAATTACTTTTAAGGAACACTGGGAAGTCATTCGTAAGATCGATGATGCCAACGGTGTCGTGTACAACTGCCGCTAAGAGCTCAGACCGCAAACCGTCGTCAGTGGGTTGACCATGCCGCAAGATGTGGCCAACCCACTGACCTTAATTACCAGCCATGGCAACAAACTGTGCTTGAACTCAAAGCCTTATCAAAAACCTACAAAACCGGCGACCGAGCGCTGAGCGATATCAGTTTCTCCGTACCTGCGGGTCAAGTCGTAGGACTGATTGGTCCCTCTGGCGCTGGCAAATCAAGCCTGATTCGGTGCATCAACCGCTTGGTTGAGCCTACCGCTGGCAGCGTTTGCCTCGGTGAAACCGAGCTGACCACCCTCAACGGCCGGGCTTTGCGTCAGGCTCGCCGACGTATCGGTATGATTTTTCAGGAGTACGCGCTGGTAGAGCGTCTTACGGTGATGGAGAACGTGTTGTCTGGACGATTGAGTTATGTCTCCAGTTGGCGATCTTTCCTACGCCGATTCCCTCAGTCTGACATTGATCAGGCCTTCAGTTTACTGAACCGTGTGGGACTGGGTGATCACTGCAACAAACGGGCTGATGAACTCTCGGGAGGGCAACGGCAACGCGTAGGTATTGCCAGAGCATTGGAGCAGAATCCGGAACTTTTGCTGGCAGACGAACCTACCGCATCACTGGATCCTAAAACCTCCCGCCAAATTATGCGGCTAATCCAGAGCGTTTGTCGGGAAATGAACCTGCCGGCCATCATCAATATTCACGATGTTGTGCTGGCTCAGAATTTTACAGATAGAATCATCGGCTTACAGGCTGGCAAGGTGGTATTTGACGGCTTGCCATCAGCCTTATCCCACGAGGCCCTCACTCGTATTTACGGTGCCGAGGATTGGGACCAGATGCAGCAGGCCAATGAACCACAAGACGACGATACCCTCCTAAATAACTCTCTAGATAGCTCGCCAATGCTGGTGAGCTCGTGAGCAGTAATATCAGCTCTTCGCGAACTTGGAAGCGACCGCCAGTATTGCTCAAAAGCCAACGCTGGCGCTGGATCATCATGTCAGGCAGCGTGGTCTATCTGGTTCTGGCGATCAACTCGGTGGAGGTCGACTGGTTTCGGGTTTATGAAGGGTTAGAACGAGGATGGCGTTTCGTTCAGGGGTTTCTAACACCGGATTTCAGCTCTCGCTGGCGGGACATCCAGATTGGACTGATCGAAAGCCTGACGATGACTCTGACTTCCACCGTAGCCGGCGTGTTGGTCTCAGTACCAATCGGCATTGGTGCCGCCCGCAATCTGGCTCCAGCTCCGGTGTATATGTTCTGCCGGAGCATCATTACGCTTTCACGCTCATTTCAGGAAATCATTATCGCAATCCTGCTCGTCGCCATGTTCGGGTTCGGACCTTTTGCCGGATTTCTTACGTTAACGTTCGCCTCTATTGGCTTTTTATCCAAGCTGTTGGCGGAAGACATCGAAGATTGTGACAGCGCCCAAATCGACGCTATTCGCGCTAGTGGTGCTCGTTGGTGGCAAGTCGTTAACTATGCCGTTCAGCCTCAGGTGATGCCGCGGCTAATAGGCCTTTCTCTGTACCGTCTGGACATCAATTTCCGGGAGTCATCGGTTATCGGTATCGTCGGCGCTGGCGGTGTCGGAGCCACTCTGAATACAGCCATTGATCGCTACGAATACGATTCGGCTGGCGCGATTTTAATCATAGTCATCGCAATAGTATTGGTGGTGGAGTACTCCTCATCTTATATCCGACGGTGGGTACAATGATGCCCGGAGCACACACGCAGATCTGGCAGTTCCGCACCCCAAAACAACACATGCTGCGATGGCTCGGTTGGTTCTGGTTAGTCGCGTTGACCGTATTTTGCTGGAACCTGATGACCGAAGACACCATCTGGGCTTTTGTAGCAGACGCTCCCCGTCAGGCGTCGGATATTGGTAGTCGCATGCTTCCGCCACGCTGGGGCTACCTCAACCAACTTTGGCAACCGCTCTGGGATACCCTGAACATTGCGACCCTTGGTACGTTGATTGGTGTGATCATCGCGATACCAGTAGCATTTCTGGCCGCAGGCAACACCACCCCAAGCCGCTATTTCGTGCGCCCAGTCGCACTGCTGATCATCGTGACCTCCCGTTCCATCAACTCCCTTATCTGGGCGCTGCTGCTAGTAGCCATCATAGGCCCCGGGCTTTTGGCAGGCATTATCGCCATCGGTCTTCGCTCCATTGGTTTTGTTGCAAAGCTCCTGTATGAGGCTATCGAAGAGATTGATGAGAAGCAGGTAGAAGCCATACGGGCAACAGGCGCTTCCGGTGCCCAGATTATTGATTACGCGATTATCCCGCAGATCCTTCCGGCATTCTGGGGTATTTCAGTCTTCCGGTGGGACATCAACATTCGCGAATCAACCATTCTCGGGCTGGTTGGTGCAGGTGGCTTGGGCTTACAACTCCAATCGTCATTGAGCACATTGGCCTGGAACCAAGTAACCGTAATATTTCTCGTTATTCTGGCAACGGTTATTATTTCAGAGTGGGTGTCTGCAAAAGTTCGACGGGCGGTGCTTTAGAGTCGTTCAAGCGTAAGCAATAAAGTCAGGTCGGTCACGGGGTAGGGGCTCGTAGAGTGACCGGAGCACTTCTCCCATAAACAAATCCTTGTTGCCGACCCAGCGAAACAGGGTGGCTCGCACCATGTTGGCTATGCGGAGTTGGCGGCTGCCATCTCTAACGCCGGCGGGCTTGGTGTAATCACTGGCCTGACCCAGCCTACCAATCGTTCACCGTAGCCTTGGATACCGGACTCCGATATAGTTCGAAGGAGCCAACTGATGGAGCATGTACATTTTATTGGAGGAAGTCCAACCGATTTTCTGTCGCTTCGCGGCTTCAAACCGGCGCGTGAGCCGGATACTAGAACCTAAGGATTAGGGATTAAGGATTAAGGATATGACATTTAAAAAACTCGATAATTGTGATTTTAGTATTTTTATTGTCTGGTTGTTTGCAAGATTCTGATGACGCCAGTGATTTCACAATGACCATTACAGCTACAGATACATTTAGCCAATCATCAAATACTTATACTCAGGGTGAGCTGATCAGATTTGATTTAATAATCACTAATACCGGCGTTTCAGATGTTAGCTTTATGACAGGTGATGGCTGTTTAGCTGACTATGAAATCTTTGATGAAAACATGTCATCTATTGGTTTTGTCCCACGAGCCTGTGCACCAGTTATTCCTACTGCTACACCTTTAAATCCTGGCGCCACATTGAGCGAAAGCGTCACATGGAGTCAAGAAACTGACTCTGAGGAGGCACAGTTACCCATAGGCACATACACTATTACAGCCGAAGTATGGGGTCATGAAAAAAACGCATCTATTAAAATTACTATCATATAGCGCTCCATACAACGCGCAGCAGTTTGTGGTCCGGCGACACCGGACGAATGCCTAATGTAATTCTCTGAGAAATGACGGGATCACCACGGGCGTCTGGGGGGCAATAGAGGGTATACGAAAAACTGTCTTAACGTTACGCATACGCTGCGCCAAGCGCTCGAGAAACCGCTTGGAAGGGGCGGTAGTGTTTTATCGGAGGCTTATTGCCCGTGGTGCCAAGTGGATAAAAAGGCCATCGTTAAGGTATAGTTTCACCTTCATGAGTACAGTTTCAAACTGAAAAAACATAATGGAAGTAAAAGCTTAAGGACGAATTTTATGTTCAATGTCAAACGAATCTCCCTTTCAACTGCCCTCGTATCGTGCGCTCTTTTTAGCAGTGTTGGCCATGCGAACCCGATGATTGAGCGCATGAAAATGGCGGTTGAACGCCAATATGAAAATGGTGCTTTCGAAGCCATCGCTGATTGTCTGGGAGTCACTGAGGAAAAAATTCTTGAGGCTGCGCATGCAAATCTGTCCAGCTGTGGAGATTCTATCGAAGAATTCGAGTCGTGCTCCTCAAATATAGCAGAGGCTGCCAGAGTTATTGGCGTGTCGGAAGAAGAACTAACTAAGTGCGGCGAACAAGAAGATCAAAGAAGAAGCGTAAGTACCCGGAACAATCCGGCAGAGGAAAAGCTGGACGCACTCTATGATAAAATAGGCGACAGAGCGCCCACGTCCTCCGAGCAAAAACAAATCACGGCTTTGACTCAGGAAATGGTGGCAATTTCGCAAAAGCAGACTGAGGGCCAGTTAGCTGAGTTAGTTGATAGTATTAAAGCCCATAGCCAAAATACTGAGAATTTGGTAACGCTTCCTATCTATAGCCCCAGTACTATTGTATCGCACAGTACCGAAGAAGCCATTAAGATGATGCCCAAAGATGAATTAAATGGCGTAAACTTCTTGCCGAGCGCAGTTTTTGAGTCTTCAGGGAATCTACAGGAGATTGTCGATTTTTATAAGGGCAAGCTTTCTAAGCTTGAAGGAAAGCCGATAGATAACGACAGTTATATCTTCATGGAGAATTTACCTGAAAACTTTAGTTTTCTTAAAAATTATAAAGACACGGTATCACGACCCAACATATTAATCAGGAAAGCATCTAAAGCCATGGGGTCAAACGAAGGAGTCAAAAGTATTATTAACATTACTTATAAGCCAAAATAAATGATAATCGAAATCCCCGTTCTGTTATCGTTGGAGTGGGGGTTTAATATATAAGATAATGTCCGACCTTCCTTGAACCTCCGAAATGAAAGAGATCCGTACGCTCAATAACTAAATGGTCGCTTTTTTCACTGATGCATATCGACCTAGACCGGAGAACGCCATGCCTTCCCCTCTCGTGACCACGGACTGGCTGCAGGACAATCTTGATAACGAACATTTGGTACTGATTGACGCTAGCATGGCCAATGTCGTTGGCAAGGAGCCGATCGTTTATGATCGCCCGATGTTGATCTCGGGAAGTTACCGGATCGATTTGGAGGGAACGCTTTGCGATACCGGCGCTGCCCAAGCTCACGCGTTCCCGACGGAAGGGCAGTTCACGGAGGAGGTCCGAAGGCTGGGCATTTCGCCTGAAAGCCTGGTGGTGTTATACGACAATCAGGGCGTCTATTCGGCACCCCGGGCCTGGTGGATTCTGCGGGCTATGGGCCTCAAACAAGTGTTCGTTCTGGATGGCGGCCTGCCGCAGTGGTTGGCCGAAGGGCGGGACATCGTTTCTGCTCCGGTTGCAGAGGCGGCCATCCAGGGCAGCGTGGTTGGCAAGCTCGACCGTACTCTGGTTCGAGACTCAGCCTACGTTTTCCAACATCTGGAGGACGAGCGAGTAACGGTCATCGATGCGCGATCACAGGCACGTTTCATAGCACAAGCGCCAGAACCCCGGCCTGGTGTGCGTGGTGGTCACATCCCCCATTCTCTCAACCTGCCGTTTACAGAGGTACTGGAGGGTTATCGGTTCAAGTCTGCCAGCCAGTTGGCGTCCACGTTTGCCCAGCTCGCTCCCTTCCTTCAGCCCAGCAACGGGCACCAACTGGTGTTTTCCTGTGGCTCCGGCATCACCGCCTGCATCATTCTACTGGCGGCGGAGCTGGCCGGGTATACTCAGCTATCATTGTACGACGGCTCCTGGTCTGACTGGGGCAGCAGTAAGTCGTTGCCGGTGGCGTAGCGGACATCCTCTCGCTACGAAAGGAATTGGCTGTTCCTAACAATCACCGGCTACGTTTGCCACGGGCTCCAACTCCTGCATCGCATCCCGAACGGAATAATATGTCTGTTAAATCTGCAGCGGCAGTTTGCCTGAGCCCAGCTCGCGATCACACCGCGCTTATTCCTTGCCAAAACAATTCTGCAGAGAATAGAAATAGGCGTCGATGACCTTCTCGGATTCCTTTTCCATATCAAACGTCTCGGGGATCAGTAGCCAGGTGTAGATCAGGCCGGTGATTTGCACATGCAGATAGACGACTGCCCGTTCAATGTCTAAGCCCGGTTGTAACTGGCCTTTGGCGATGGCGTTTTGCAGCACGACCGACATGCGCTCGGACACCTCCAGAATATTCTCCCTTCGGCGCTTGCCGAGGGGTTCGTTTTCTTCGGTCAATTCGCTCTTCAGGAACACGATCTCGAACGCCCGCCGCCGCCGCGGATCTCGCGCGATTTCCTGAGTCAGATACAACAGGAACTCCCGGAGCCGCCCCAGTGGGTCCGACTCGTCCGGGTCGACCATTATGGATTTTAGCATATCCAGCGGCAGCTTCTGGCGCTCCATCATTGCCTCAAACACATCGTGCTTGTTCTTGAAGTGCCAGTAGATGGCACCCCGTGTAACCCCCGCCTCAGTGGCAATATCGTTGAGTGACGTGCGGGACACACCTTTCCGATAGAAGACCGTCTCAGCTGCTTCGATCAGCTGCTCCCGGGTCTTCAGGGCGTCTTCTTTGGTGCGTCGTGCCATGGGTGCTCCTGTAAAGATTACGCAAAAACAGTACTTGCCACTATACATACATTCATGGATGTATGTATGATCGTGGTTACCATAATACCTACTTTGTTCACTTTTTGCTCCAGGGGTCGTGCCATACGTCCTGAAGTGTTTTTCATCAATTGAGGTCTATAACAATGCGCCATTCTACGCAATCCCTGCTGCTATTGCTGGCTGCATCCTTGTTGCTGTCCGCCTGCGGCCAACAGCAGGGCTCGGCCCAAGGAGTCGGCCAGCGACCTCCTCCTCAGGCCGGGTTTATCACGGTAAAAGAACGGCCGTTCACGCTGGTGACTGAGCTACCAGGCAGAACGTCTCCCTATCAGATTGCGGAGGTTCGCCCTCAGGTCACTGGCCTGATTGAAGAGCGCCTGTTCAAGGAAGGGGAAATTGTCGAAGCGGGTCAGGCGCTCTACCAAATTGACGATAAACGCTACCGGGCCGCTCTGGCCAGCGCCGAGGCTGAACTCGCCAATGCTCGAGCCAACCGAGACAAGGCCGGTCTCACTGCTAAACGATATGAATCTCTGATCAGCAATGGGGCCGTCAGCCAGCAAACCGTTGATGAGGCCCGCACGACCCTGAGTGCTAACAACGCTCAGGTGGCCTCCGCGGAAGCCTCTCTGGAAAGCGCGCGTATTGATCTGGACTACGCCACGATCCGGGCTCCCATTAATGGCCGCATCGGTCGCTCCTCGGTCACTGCTGGGGCGCTGGTCACCGCAAACCAGACCACTGCGCTGGCCACCATCCGCCAGCTCGATCCGATTTATGTAGACCTGACCCAATCCTATGATGACCTTCAGCAACTGCGGGCGGCCATGGTCAGTGACCCACTGGAAACGGTTGGCGATGATCGCGCACCGGTCACCCTCGAGCAGCAGGACGGCACCCCCTATCCCCACGAAGGCACCCTGCAATTCTCGGAGTTCTCGGTGGGTGAAGCCACCGGTTCTGTCACGCTGCGTGCGCTGGTTCCCAACCCTGAGAGTGCGCTGTTGCCGGGTATGTTTGTACGCGCCCGCTTGCCTCAGGCGAAGCGAAAAAACGCGATTCTGATACCCCAGAAAGCCATCGCCCGGGAACCCAACGGTCAGGCTACGGCGCTGGTGATTAGTGACGGGGACACCGCGGAGAAGCGCAATATCACTACCGAACAGGCCGTGGGAAACCAGTGGCTCATTAGCAGCGGCCTGAAGGACGGCGATCGCCTGATCATCGACGGCCTGCAAAAGATTCGCGCTGGCAACCCCGTAACCCCAGTAGACACCACCAACGAAAAAACCGCGTCCCCCGACGCCACACAGGGTTAGTACCATGGCACGTTTTTTTATCGACCGACCCATCTTTGCCTGGGTGATCGCCATTATCCTGATGCTGGCGGGCGCTCTGGCCATCACCAATCTGGCGATTGAACAGTACCCTACGGTCGCGCCACCGGAGGTTACCATCTCCGCCAACTACCCCGGCGCCTCTTCGGAAGCGGTGGAAGACTCGGTGACTCAGGTTATCGAGCAGGAAATGAACGGCATCGATAACCTGCTGTACATGGCCTCCACCAGTGATTCTTCGGGCAATATGTCGCTGACGCTGACGTTTGCTTCCGGTACCGACCCGGATATCGCTCAGGTACAGGTTCAGAACAAATTGCAGCTGGCCACCCCGCGACTGCCACAGGTGGTGCAGCAACAAGGGGTTCAGGTCACCAAATCCTCAGACAGTTTTATGATGGTGGTGGCCTTTACCTCCAGCGACGGCAGCCTGAGCCGGGCGGATATCGCCGACTACGTTGCCGCCAACGTGCAGGATCCGCTATCGCGCACTCAAGGTGTGGGCCAGAGCCAGCTGTTCGGTTCACAATACGCCATGCGCGTGTGGCTTGACCCCGGCAAGCTGAACGAATACAAACTGACCCCGGCTGACGTCACCACCGCCATCGACGTGCAGAACAATCAGGTGGCCGGTGGTCAGCTCGGTGGCTCGCCCTCAGTAGACGCGCAGCAGATGAATGCCTCCATCGTGGTACAGACACTGCTGGAAACCCCCGAGGCATTCGGCGAAATTCTGCTCAAGGTCACTCAGGATGGCTCCCGGGTGCGCCTGGGCGATGTGGCCCGTATCGAACTGGGCTCCGAATCCTATAGCGTAATCGGCCGTTTCAATGGCAAGACCGCCGCTGGCCTAGCCATTAATCTGGCCACCGGTGCTAACGCCCTGAACACAGCCGACCGAGTGCGGGAACGCATTGCGGAACTCAGCACCTACTTCCCGGACAGCCTGGAAGTCTCCTACCCCTATGACACCACCCCCTTCGTGGAGATTTCCATCGTGGAGGTGGTGAAGACACTTTTCGAAGGCATCGCCCTGGTGTTTCTGGTGATGTATCTGTTCCTGCAGAACTTCCGCGCCACACTGATTCCCACTATCGCCGTGCCGGTGGTCCTGCTTGGCACCTTTGGCGTGCTCTATGCGTTCGGCTTCACGATAAACACCTTAACCATGTTCGGTATGGTGCTCGCCATCGGTCTGCTGGTGGATGACGCCATCGTGGTGGTGGAGAACGTTGAACGGGTCATGGCGGAAGAGGGGCTGGGTCCAGTGGAAGCAACCCGCAAGTCCATGGGTCAGATCACCGGTGCGTTAGTAGGTATTGCTCTTGTGTTGTCAGCGGTTTTCGTACCCATGGCGTTCTTCCCCGGATCTACCGGTGCCATCTACCGTCAGTTCTCCATTACCATCGTCTCTGCCATGGTGCTGTCAGTGCTGGTGGCACTGATCCTGACCCCGGCTATGTGTGCCACCCTACTCAAGCCCCACAAGGGTAACCATCAAACCAAGGGCGGCTTCTTTGGCTGGTTCAATCGCAGCTTCGACCGGGCTGCTGGCCGCTATCAGGGCCGGGTGGAGAAAATTATTGGCCGCTGGGGGCGCTATACCCTCATCTATGTCGTGATTGTCGGCGTGTTGGCATTCAGTTTTTTGCGGCTGCCCTCCGCCTTCCTGCCGGAAGAGGATCAGGGCATCCTGCTGGCTCAGGTGCAGCTGCCCGTTGGGTCCACTCAGGAACAGACCATTGAGGTGCTGGAAAAAATGGAGCGCCACTTTCTAGAAAATGAGTCCGACGCAGTGCAATCCGTCTTCACCGCGGCCGGTTTCAGCTTTGCCGGCCAGGGTCAGAACTCCGGTATCGCCTTTGTGCGGCTGAAGGACTGGAGCGAGCGGGATCTGGAGCAGGACGGCGTCAGCGCAATAATTGGCCGCGCTATGGGGGCATTCTCTCAGGTCCGTGAGGCGGTGATCTTCGCACTCAACCCGCCGGCCATTCCGGCACTGGGTGTCGCCAGCGGCTTCAATTTCCAGCTTCAGGATCAGGGTGGTCAGGGCCATCAGGCACTGGTGGAGGCAACTAACCAATTGCTTGCCGAGGCCAACCAGAACCCGGCCTTGACTCAGGTGCGCTACAACGGACTGCCGGATGCGCCCCAATACCGTCTCGACGTAGACCGACAGAAAGCCCGTGCCATGGGCGTGTCGCTGGCAGACATCAACACCACCCTGTCGGTGGCGTGGGGTTCCAGCTACGTTAACGACTTTGTCGATCAGGGCCGCATCAAGCGGGTGTATGTGCAGGCGGATGCCCCCTACCGCATGCTGCCGGACGATATCGACAACTGGTATGTGCGCAACGGTGAGGGTGAGATGGTGCCGTTCGCCAGCTTCGCCACTGGCGAATGGACCTACGGTGCCCAGCAGCTGCAGCGATACAACGGCGTGTCGGCCATGAACATTCAGGGTAATGCTGCACCGGGCTACAGCACCGGCGACGCCATGGCGGCCATGGCGCAGCTGGCGGCAGACTTACCCGAAGGGTTCGGCTTCGAATGGACCGGCCTGTCATACCAGGAAGTGCAGTCCGGCAATCAGGCGCCCCTGCTCTATGCCCTGTCGCTGCTGGTGGTGTTCCTGTGTCTGGCCGCACTCTATGAAAGCTGGTCGATCCCGTTCTCAGTGATGCTGATAGTGCCTCTGGGTATTATCGGCGCGGTGCTGGCCGCCAACTTGCGTGGGCTGGGTAACGATGTGTTTTTCCAAGTCGGTCTGTTGACCACTATCGGACTGTCCGCCAAGAACGCGATTCTGATCGTCGAGTTCGCCAAGGACTTAGAAGAGAAAGGCCTTGGCCTGCTGCGAGCAACACTGGATGCCGTTCGCATGCGGCTGCGGCCGATCCTGATGACATCACTCGCCTTCGGTCTTGGCGTTACGCCCCTGATGCTTAGCTCCGGTGCAGGCTCTGGGGCCCGTCAGGCCATTGGCACTGCAGTATTTGGCGGGGTGGTAGCCGCCACCGTATTGGCGATTTTCTTTATCCCGCTGTTCTACGTGCTGGTGCGCCGGATCTCAGGCGAGCCCCTGCAGGCCGGTGACGATGCCAATACACAAACTCAGGCTCCTCAGGAGACACCATCATGAAAGCCCTGATGCCCGCACTTGCCGTCGCTCTCACCCTGAGTGGCTGCAGCATGATTCCTAACTATCAAACCCCGGATTCACCGGTACCTCAGGCTGTGGGCGATGGTAATCAGGATGTGGCGACGGTGACACTTCCAGGGTGGGAAGCCCTGTTTCCGGACCCACAATTGAGAGCACTGATCGCCACTGCCCTGATCAACAACCGCGATCTGCAACTGGCCATGCTGGATGTGGCCGAGGCTCGGGCACGATACGGCATTGAAGGTGCCACCTTGTTTCCGGAGATTGGTGTGAATGCCGACGGCACCCGCCAGCGTGTGCCGGGGGACCTCAGCGGCGCTGGTGACAGCACAATCACCAGCCGGTACAGCGTCGGGCTTGGCGTAGCGGCCTATGAGCTGGACCTGTTCGGCCGCGTCCGCAGTCTGGAGGAATCGGCCCTGCAGAGTTATCTGGCCACCGAGGCCGCCCGTCGTAGTGCGCAGATCACTCTGGTATCGGAGGTGGCCAATGCCTACCTGACGTTGCTCGCCGACCATCAGAAACTGCGCATCAGCGAGAACACCGTGAGCGCGCAAATAAGTTCGGTGGATCTGGTGCGCCAGCGTTTCGATGCAGGGCTGTCTGCTGAGCTGGATCTGCGTCAGGCAGAGATTGCTTTGGAAACCGCCCGTGCCAATCGGGCACAACTGAAACGTCAGGTAGAACAGGATCGCAACGCCTTGTCGGTGCTGATCAGCGGGCCGGTGGCGGATATGCCGGAAGGTAATGTGATCGACCCGGCGGTGGACCTGCTGGCCGTTGTTCCGGCGGGCCTGGATTCCACCGTGCTGTTGCAGCGCCCGGATATCCGTCAGGCGGAGTTTAACCTGCGCGCGGCCAACGCCAATATCGGTGCGGCCCGCGCCGCATTTTACCCCAGCATCACCCTGACCGGGTCGGTCGGTACCGCCAGCTCGGACCTGTCGGGCCTGTTCGATGGTGGCTCAGGCGTCTGGTCGTTTGCCCCCAGTATCAACCTGCCGATCTTTACCGCTGGGAGGTTGCAGAACAGCCTCGACGTCGCTGAGATTCGCCGGGATCAGGCCGTGGTGCTTTATGAGCAGGCGATACAGACCGCATTTCAGGAAGTCGCCAATGCACTGGCCTCCCGAGCCTATCTGAATGAGCAGGTCGAAGCTCAGGGTAATCTGGTGGCAGCAACCGAGCGTTCCCTTGCTCTGGCGGAGGTTCGTTACGAAGTTGGCGCCGATGACTATCTGGCGGTGCTTGATGCCCGGCGGGAACTGCTCAGCGCCCGTCAGGCACTGGTGGACAACAAGCTGCTTCGGCTGAAGAACCGGATTACCCTATACCGGGCGCTAGGCGGGGGTGAGTACGCTTCGGATTCCCATGTGATCGGTCGAACCGACGAAAAAACGCCATGACCACGACAGCCGTGTCAAGTTCTTGTCTCTTGTCAGGGGTGCTGCGGGCGCTTAAAGAAATCGAGCGGTACAAAGCCCCCCTTTTTCTAAGTCACGGGCTGAAAGATGAAATTTGGAACGCTGAGATGACCAAGCGTCTTGAGAAGAGATTGAACTCAAGAAAAATCCATCTTGAAACACACTCTTATCGAGGGTCCGCTATGGGAATCGTTAGGATTGGCGACGAATTGCATGGGGAGATTCGCAAGGCGAGCTCAGTTATGGTTCGTTCTATCAATGCTCAGGCTGAGTATTGGATAAAGGTTGGCATGCTCGCCGAGGCGAACCCCAATATGTCTTTTGCTGACATCATGCGCGACCAAATGAAGCTTGCCGAAGTTGATATAAGGAAGGCTGTCGGTGGCTAACGTGACACTGAAAAATGCTGAAGAAGCGAGGGGGCGAAGAGGATCATGAATGAAGCTCAAGCCATTAAGACTGCCGACGGATAATGGTTACAAGCACTGTGCTGAGTTCGATTATCCGCCCATAATTGCCTCAATCGGTGCAATGCTTTACGTGAGTCAATCACGTTCTGAATTGCACAACTATCGATTGCAGCTCGCTTGCCATCCGGGTGAGATCCTGCCCGGCTGCGGCCGTCTCCTCGGCGCCCTGAGCCGTTTGTTCACTCATCGCGTTCAGCCGAACGATGTTCGAGTTAATTTCATCCGTGACGCCTACCTGCTGTTCCGATGCGCTGGCGATCTGCGTTGCCATCTCGTTAATCGATGACATAACCTCCGTAATGGTGGCAAGTTTGGTGCCGGCGCCGGCGGCGAATTCCACGGTTTTACTAACCTGCTTTCGGTTATTATCCATTGAGATGACAGCCTCATGAGAGACCGAGTGCAGCTTACCGATCATTTCGTCGATTTCCCGAGTAGAGGACTGCGTGCGAGAGGCCAGAGCCCGAACCTCGTCGGCGACAACCGCGAACCCACGCCCATGGTCACCTGCCCGGGCGGCTTCAATAGCGGCATTGAGAGCCAGCAGGTTAGTCTGCTCAGCAATCGATTGGATAACCTGAAGCACGTTGCCGATTGTGGCACTGGTCTCTTCGAGCCTTTTTATGGCCTGAGTGGAGACTTCGATTTCGTCGGAAAGGAGAGTGATTTCATCAATGCTCTTCTCGACCGTTGACCGTCCTTCGTGAGCATGCTCATTTGCCTCGGCGACGGCGTTGGCGGTATCGCTGATATTGCGTGCGATCTCCTGAGCGGTAACGGACATTTCATGGATGGCCGTTGAAAGCTGCCCAGTTTCATTGCCCTGCTCATCGATAGTACGGGCGGTCTGTTCAGTGATCACTGACATTTCTTCGGCGGCCGCGGCGAGCTCAGCTGTAATGCTTTTAATCTGGCCAATCATGGCCAACAGTTGTTGGCGCATACAGTTCATAGCCTCAAGTAGCTCGCCAACTTCGTCACTACTGTCGATTACGATGCCCTGAGACAGATCGCCCGAGGCCGTCACGATCGCTTTCCTGATACCTTTTACGATGGCGCTAGCGACGACCCAGCTCACCAAAAGGCCCACTACCGTGCTTATGACAACAAGAAACATAGTCGTGTTTAGCGCTGTTTGCTCGTGGTCGGTGGCAATGACCGCGCTCTGCTGGGTGAAGGCGACTATCTCATGCTGCAGACCCTCGAGGGCGTGATCAAGTTCTTCAGCGTGCTTATCTATGCTTGGCGCCAAGGAACCTAAGGCTCCAAAGTCCATTGTGAGCAATGCGTCAAAGGCCCGCTCTACTTCTTTCTCATATGCCTTATGGTCTTCAGCTATATTGTTGATCGCGGCATCGATCTTTTTGAATTTACTCTTTGTGCGGTCATCCGAAGTCTCGTCTGCAGCAATGGCAATGTCGTGCGCGCGCTCCAGTTTCTGATCGACCGCCGTCGATAGCGTCCGAAATTTACTGATGGATTCTTTGACTGACGCGCTTTTCGCACCGTCTGAATATGTGAAGCGGATTGCATCCACATAGGCAATCGTTTGCTCCAACTGATGGACTGTCACTTCCGAAATCACCTGAGTGAGGGGAAGATCTTTGTCGGAAATCAGAGTGAGTTCTTTGCCGATACTCGCCATGGAATAAAGGGTATAGCCAGAACTGATTGAGAAAATCAGAAGAATGAGGACAGCCGTACCGACGATTTTTGTTCTGAGATTAAGTGCATTAAGGAAACGGTTCACAGGATCTACTCCACAGCGAAGCCTGACACCTTTAATTGCGGATTCCCCTTGATCCAGCACAATGTCTAGACATCGCCAATTCCCTCTAGCCCTCCCGTCAGGCTAATGAGGGCAGCAAGGGAAAGTTAACCCTTGTCTAATAGTTTGTAAAACTAATTGGTGCATTGTTTTGTAGATGAAATTAAAAACATCTTGAAAGCCTATCTACCTAACAATCAGATTTCTAAACATTTTAAAGGAAAACCCCTGCACGCTTCCTATTGCGCCGTCATCGCTCGGGGTGAGTTTTTCTTCCCGTAACAAACCCGTAACAAGCCTGAAGCACAATCTGGTGTATACCAAAGGAGTGCTACATGCTTGCGATATTCGACCTCGATGAAACCCTGATTCGTGGAGACAGTTCTCAGTTGTTCACCGAGTTCCTCCGTGCTGAAGATATTGATGCCGCCCCCGATTCCGAGGCGAGGGATAGAGCGTTTATGAGTGCCTATTCTAACGGCCACCTGGATCTCCAGGACTACATGGAATACAGTCTGGCCCCTATTCGGGGTTGGCAGCGGAATCAGGTGGAGGCGCTTATTGATCGGTTTGTCACCGAGGTAATTCCTCCCCGCATACTGCCAACCGGCCAGGAACGGGTAGCCTGGCACAAGGCCCAGGGGCACGATGTATTGATTATCTCCGCAACGGGAGAACACTTGGTCTCGCCCATCGCCCGCCACCTCGGCATTGATGACGATATAGGCGTGCAGGTGGAATGGCAGGACAACAATCTCAAAGGGACGATAGGTACCCGGCGCCCATTCAGGAATGGCAAAGTGTCTGCCCTCAAAGAGTGGATCGCCGCCAGATCAGCCACTCCAGAGAAAGTCTGGTTCTACTCGGATTCCCACAACGACCTTCCTCTTCTGAGCTCGGTGGACTATCCCGTTGCCGTCAACCCGGACTCGGTTCTGGAAGACTACGCCAGGCGACAGGGTTGGCTTGTGCTTATTGATAGAGCTTCGCCCTCCCCTTCCCCTTAAGTAGGCGGGCGAGCCATCACCCCAGAACCACCAGCAGCAGGCCTGCAAGAATGATCAGCACTCCCAGAATCTTGGGCAAGTGCAGAGGTTCCTCAAGAAAGTACCAGCCCAACGCAACACCGATAGGAATGCTGATCTGCCTGAAGGCCACCACGTAGCTGACGTCATCCGCATAGGCCATGGCCCAGACAACCAACGCGTAGGTTCCCAGAATCAGTACGCCCGCCGCCATGGTGCTACGCCAGTTAGATATCAGTTGCCGTAGCAGGCGGCGTTCGGTCGCCTGCAGGCTCAGGCCAATGCTGAGCCATATCAGTGCAGACCATGCCTGAAGGATGACAAACACCAAAGCCACCTCTGCATCCAGAGCGATTCCGGTGAGCACCTCCCGCATGTGTGCCGTTGCCGTATTGTCGACGAGGGAGTATCCGGCGGTACTGGCGGCGGCCAGAAGGGCAAACAGAGTGGCAAGGTTGCGGTAGTTGGCCAGATGGAAATCCTGGAACCGTTGCATTGGCAGGACTATGCACCCGGCCACGATCAGAACGATACCTGCAACAGCCGCGCCGGTGATGGTATCGGCCGTGCCCAGAAAAAGCGTTCCAACCAGCAGGATCAACAGAGGCGACGACCGCGCCAGAGGATAAACTACCGACAGTTCGCCATGGCGGTAGGCCGCAGCCAGACAGCTGAGATAGGTCGCCTGAAAAAAACCGGTAACAACCACCAGCCACCAGATACCCGAGCCCAGCTCCTGCAACAAAGGGTAGTAATACACCAATACCGGTAGGGTGAGGAGCGCACCCCACAGGGTGCTATACCAGAAGAATGCGCCGCTGGGACTGACTTTCTTGCCAAATAGGTTCCAGCTGGCGTGAGCGAGGGCCGACACAAGAACAATAGCAATCGCCGTAATGGTCATGGGGTTTCAGACGGCTGGCTCATTCCGTGCCCTGCCGCCATTCTCGGGTTGAACGATCGACCCAGAAACGCAGCCCGCCCTGAATGAACTTTGCTACGGCACAGGTTGCGGTAATCAAAATGGCCATGGCTGCGGCCGGGGCGATGTCACCCGCTTCGTCCATACTCAACACCGCTACGGACGCCAATTGAGAGTCGTGGCCGTAAAGGAACACAACGGCTGACACCGTGGTCATGGCATTCACGAACAGGTATAGGGCGACATCCAGAATTGCGGGTAAACACAGGGGCAACGTGACCGTGACCAGCACCCGCCATCGGGAAGCATTGAGAGATTCCCCCACCGCCTCGAATTCCTGATCCAGTTGCTTCAGCGCCGTGACGGCCGTGAGGTGGGAAACCGCGTAGAAGTGCGTAACGGTGCAGAGGATCAGAATGAACAGGGTGCCGTAAATTCCGTTGATCGGGTTGTCCGGGTGGTTGAAGAAAAAGATGTAAGACAACCCCAGTACCAAGCCGGGAACGGCCAGCGGTAGCAGCGAAAGAAACTGGAATACGCCGGCCAGAAGCTTCGGCTGTGGCGTACGTTCCATCAGCCACGCGTTGAAGAAAACCAACGTCGTTCCGAGCACCATGGTGCCCAGAGCCAATTGTAGGCTGTTGGTATAAGCACCCCAGCCGCCGCCATCCATACGACCAAACTGATAGTTGTTCAGGCTAAGATCGAGGTTGTAGGGCCAGAACGTAACGAACGACGCATAGATAGCCATGCCGATGATGGCGAAAATGAACACCAAGGTCGGCGTCAGCATCAGCGCCCCAATGGCATCTCGCTTACGATCCTGTCTGGGCCTATAGGGCGCTGATCTGGCCGTGAAGCTTGCAGACTGCTTTCTCTGCACGTAGCGATCAGCAACAAAAGCCAGCATCGCTGGCAGTAGCAACAGCACACTGACCACTGCGCCCATTTCGAATTTCTGCTGCCCGATCACCTGCTTGTAGATATCCGTGGCGAGAACGTCAAACTGCCCGCCAATAACCTTGGGTACGCCGAAATCTGTAATAACCAGCGTAAAGACAACGAACGCAGCACTCACCAGCCCATACCTGGCTCCAGGCACCGTTACTGTCCAGAAGGTTCGCCAGGGGCTGGCGTTCAATGCGGTAGCGGCTTCATAATGCCGCCCATCGGCATTGTCCATCGCCGTTAACAGAATCATCAAGGCGTGGGGAAAGGTCCAGAAACAGGAGCCCATGATGATGCCAATGGGCCCATAGATCTCAGCGCCGAACAACCAGCTCTTTAATATGCCCTGATTGCCGAACAGGTATACCAGGCTGATCGCGGGCAACAGCGACGGCGCCAGAATCGGTAACACCAGAACGCCACGAATCCAGCCGGTGAATGGCAAGCGCGTGCGGGTCAGAGCCCATGCCGCCATGAAGGCCAGCGAAACCACGATCACGGTACTGAGCCCGGCTACCCCAAGAGAGTTGAAGAACGCGGATTCGATGCCGCCGGAACTCAGGTAATGGGCAAAATTTTCCAGCCCGACAAATTCTCCGGCCTTGTTCTCGACACTTTTCGAAAGCAGTGTGTAGAGGGGCGCGAGCACCAATAGGGTCAGAATCGCGCACCCCGTAACCAAAAGCAGTGCAAACACCCAACGGCCTGCAAGCCTCCTGCGCAATTCCGCCAGGGTTGGCCAGTTGGGTGCAGTGGGTGTCGAAAGCGCGGGAGAATCAATCATGGAAGACTTACCAGGGTCAAACTCAGACATTTGGAACTCCGCAGCCGTCAGGCTGCGAAACAATGCAGGGCGTCGGAGGGCAGGTTGAGGCATATACAGCCGCCAACTTGCAGATCAAGCCGGCGCGCGGAACGCGGGTCCACATCCACGACCAGATCCAGCTCAATGTCGCTCAGGCGAATGTGGGTCCGAATAAAAGCACCCAGATAATCCAGCGCCTGGACCTCCCCTTCCCATCCACCATCTCCGCTGGGTAACAGATGAACATCTTCTGGCCTGATGGCCAGTTGGACACGCCCCTCGGCAGTGGGCAACGGCCGAACCAGGTCCAGCTCGCGATTTCCGACCTTCACCCGCTGCCCATTCAGTGGGGCGCTGTCGATGAAATTCATGGCACCGATGAAAGAGGCAACAAACGCCGAAGCGGGTTGTTGGTAGATGTCCAGAGGTGTCCCCACCTGCTCAATAACGCCGTTGTTCATCACCACCACACGGTCGGCCATCGCCAAAGCTTCTTCCTGATCGTGAGTGACCATAACGGTAGTGACCCCCAGTTGTTTCTGGAGGCTGCGGATCTCGCTGCGCAGGTGATGGCGCACCTTGGCATCCAGCGCCGACAGTGGCTCATCGAGTAGCAGCAACCCCGGTGAAGGCGCCAGAGCACGTGCCAGAGCAACCCGTTGCTGCTGGCCACCGGATAACTGTGTTGGGTATTTTCGGGCCTGATCTTCCAGACCGACAAGGGAGAGTAATTCTTCTACCCGGCTCCGGACCTGAGCCTTCGGTGTGCCAATACTGCGCAGACCGTAGGCAACATTGTCGGCTACCGTCATATTCGGGAACAGAGCGTAGGACTGGAACACAATGCCAAAGTCACGATCTCTGGGCGGCTTCAGGGATATGTCCGTCTCTCCCTGATGGAGCAGCCCGCCACTCTGGTGCTCAAGCCCCGCGATGATGCGAAGCAGAGTGGTCTTTCCACATCCTGACGGTCCGAGGAAACACACCAACTCACCGGGTTCGATGGTGAGATTGATATCCTTCAACGCGCAAAATTCGCCAAAGAACTTGTTTACACCCTGAATGTTGAGACGACTTCCCTGAGTTTTCTGGCTCATGCTACCCCCTGCTCTTGAATAATCCGGCGCGGCACCCGAGACCGGGCACCGCCTTGGTTTACCGGGCTATTGCCCGACCAGCCAGTTCACTTTGCTTCGGATTTGCCGTCGTAACGACGCGCCCACTCAGTCAGGATGGCCTCACGATTACTGGCAGCCCAACCAAAGTCGTTGTCGATGATCAGCTCATCCGCATTTGCCGGGAAATACTCGACCGGTTGTGCCACACCTGGCATGCCGACGATGGCGTAGCCCTCGTTGTACATTTCCATGGCCTGACGAGTGATGGACCAGTCAACCAGTGTTTGCGCGGCTTCCATTTTGTCCGTTCCGTCGACAATCGCAGTCGCTTCCACTTCCCAGCCCAGACCCTCTTTTGGGAACACGAGCTCTAGAGGGGCTCCCTGTTCTTTCAGACGGGCACCACGGAAGGCAAAGGAAACGCCGATGGAAGTCTCACCGGAAGCTGCCATCTTGCAGGGCTTGGAGCCGGAGTGGGTATACCGGCTGATGTTCTGGTGCAGCCCGTCCATGAACTCCCAGCCCTTGTCTTCGCCCATCATTTGAAGCCACGCAGAGACGTCCAGAAAGCCGGTACCGGATGAGTTCGGGTTCGGCATAACCACATGCCCTTGATAGACGGGCTTGGTCAGATCTTTCCAACTGGTTGGCATCGGCAGGTTGTTTTTTTCTGCTTCAATGGTGTTCACACAGATGGCGGCCATCCATGCATCCATGCCGACCCAGGAGGGTGTCTCATCGCGGTCGCGGAATTTCGGAGACAGCTTTTCCAGCCCTTTCGGCGCATACGGAGCCAACATTCCTTCATTTTTCAGCAGCAACAGACTGGTGCCTGCCAGACCCCAGACGACATCCGCCTGCGAATTCTGTTTTTCCGCCAGCAGGCGGGCCGTGACAACACCGGTGGAATCGCGAACCCAGTTGATCTTGATATCCGGGTGGTCCTCATTGAAGCGTTCGGCGTACTTCTTGAGATCCTCTGCTTCAACCGCTGTGTAAACGGTAAGCTCGGTCTGGGCGCTGGCGTTCATGGCTACAACCAGTGTGGTCAGGGCAAGGGCTTTCTTAAGGTGTTTCACGCAAATCTCCTTTGTACCGGGTCAGATTGAGGTGCTTTCCTTCTGGTCTATACCAGTTTCGATCACCACTACCTTAGGGCTATTTGATTGCAAAGACGTGACAGCAATGTGACGTTTCCTTGGCCGTCGTTTATGGGCGCTCATTCGTTTGCAACCGGCGACCAATATCGGCGAGCACACTTGGTAAATCCGCGATGGAGTCAATCACATAGTGAGCCGCCGACGTCGCCATAAAACGATGCCCACGAGCCAGAATGTCCGCTCTCTCAGCCTCATCAAGGGCGTAAAACTGCTCTTCGCTCAGGCCGACCGCATTCCCTGATGCCACCACCGCCACCGTCCACATGCCGGCGTTCAGGCCTTCTTCAATTCCCGTGGTGGTGTCGTCAACCTTCACGCAGCCCTGCACGGCGGTAATACCCAGTTCGATCGCGTTTTTCAGGCTCATATGAGGGGCGGGCCGGCCCTGGGGCACTTCCGTAGCCACAACAACACTTTCCGGTTCGAAGCCCTGGGCAATCAGCCCTGGCAGCATCACGTTCACCATGTCGCGGCTATAGCCGGTATTCACGCCAAGTTTGATGCCGTCATCACGCAACCGATCCTGAAGCGCCATGGCCCCCGGAATCAGCTTTGTGCGTTCGGCAATGGCAGCCATCTGTAGAGGCAGGAAGGCTTCGTAGAGTCGATCAACATCCGCGTTATCCGGCACCTTGCCGACGGAACCAATCCACTGCTTGCGTATTCGTGGCATCGCCAGCAAGCGACGGATATGTTCGCGTTTTTCGGTTCCCATAGGCTCACGGGCTTCTGCCTCAGACAGGTCGACACCTTCTGCTTCAAACAGCTTCAGAAACGCCTGGATGGGCGCCAGCGATCCAAAGTCCACGCAGGTGCCAGCGAGGTCCAAAATCACGGCCTGGAGCGGCCCGGTGTATCGGCGGGTGTACGTATGCATAGTATTTTCCCTTCAGGGTTCAGACGGTTTCGAGGTTATCCGGTGCGGCGGCAGGCGCAGGGAGGGGATTTGGAAGGCCAAGCTCAAGACAGGCCTCCGCGATAGCGGCAACGGCGGCGTCGATCTGCTCATCGTGAAGTTGGCCAATACAGCCCACCCGAAAACTGTCCGCAACTGTGAGTTTTCCGGGGTAGATGAGAAAACCACGAGCCCTGATCGCCTCGTAGAAGCGGCGAAATTGAAACGCGGGGCTGTCCGGCGACAGAAAGGTGGTAATGATCGGCGACAACCACTCATCCGCGAGCAGCGTCTGAAAGCCGATCTCTCGAAGGCCGGCCACCAGGCGGTCACGGTTACGGCTGTAGCGGGCGAGACGGCCATCCACACCGCCCTCGGCTTCGTGTTCACGCAGGGCCTGAAGAAAGGCGGCAACCACATGGGTGGGCGGGGTGTAACGCCACTGCCCGGTTTTCTCCATGTATTGCCACTGGTCGTAGAGGTCCAGAGACAGGCTATGGCATTGACCGGCTGACGCCGACAACAAGGTCCGGTCGATAATGGCGAACCCAAAACCCGGCACACCCTCGAAGCACTTGTTGGCAGAGGATATCAGGGCGGCGCAGGGCAGTTCGGCGACATTGACCGGCAACGCCCCAAAGGCGCTCATGCTGTCGATGATCAGGCGCTTGCCTGCCTGACGGCACACCTCGGCAATGTCTTTGATCGGATTGAGGATGCCGGAGCTGGTTTCACAGTGAACCACCACCACCTGTTCAACCTCGGGATGCTCTTTCAAAACAGCGGCAACCTCATCGCCGCGCGGCGGATGATAATCACCTTTATCAATGGCCAGGTACGGGCGCCCCAGCGTGTCGAGGATCTTGCTGATCCGCTGACCGTAGGCCCCGTTCATCAGTACCAGGGTTTTACTGGTTGGGGGGATCACCGTGCCAAGCGTGGCCTCCACTGCAAACGTTCCACTGCCCTGCATGGGCACGCAGACGTGGCTGGCACTGCCGCCAGCCACGTCGAGCAGCCGTTCACAGATTTCGGCTGTTACGCTATTGAAGTCGCCATCCCAAGAGCCCCAATCGTGCAACATGGCCTGTTTAACAGAGAGGCTGGTGGTCAATGGACCGGGAGTGAGCAAATACGGATCTCTTTGAGTCATGGAGGTCTCCATAGGAATTAGCCGGTGCGTTTCCGGGCGCGAGCATCGGCACAGCGGCGGATGAAATCGGGACTGTAGGCATCAACGGCCCCGAAGCGATCCAGACGGAACGGTTCGGAGGACACGAAGGGTTTTTGATGGGTTGCGAGTTCGGCAATAAACCGGCCGATCCCAGCAGACATGCCGATGCCTGCACCAGAGCAGCCGGTAGCAGCAATGAATCCCTCGATACCAGGCATCGCCCCCAGCAGGGCAAACCCATCAGGTGTGTAGCTAGACACATTGCTCACGTAGTGAGCCAGCTGTAACTCGTCTAGCAAAGCAAGCTGTGCACGGAGGGCTTCGTAGCCGCTTTCTAGTGCAAGAACGCCGGTTGGGTCGGTATCGAAACGAAAGCCGTGGAGGTTGTCCGGTAACGCTTTGGGGTGAGCCACGACCGATTGCGGGTCCCGCAATCCAAATAACAACCCGCCCACTTCCGGACGAGCATAGGCGCCACTGTCAGGCAGAATGGCCATCGGGCCATGTGGGGGAATTTTGGGGTGCGGCGACGATATCCAGTAATGGCTGCGAACGGGCGCCATGCCAAGGTGGATCCCCGCCTGCATCGCCAGCGCAGTACTCCAGGGGCCAGCTGCGTCAATCACTGTTCCGGCAGAAATCGTCTCACCATCGGCGAGGCGCACTCCCGTAACCGTCGAACCTTGTTGCAGGAGTTCGCTGACTTCTCGCTTCAGAAGAAAACGGGCGCCTTTGCGCCTGGCCTCAGCAGCATAGGCCTGGCAAAGGGTGTAGGGATCAATATAGCCATCATCCGGCAGCCATAAAGCTGAAGTATCAGGCGTCAGCTCAAGCCAGGGAGCCAGCCGCATAGCTTCATCCGCGCTGATCCGTTCCGCCAAGACACCGGCATCCTCTGCCCTTTGTGATGTTTGCTCGATCTGTCTCCGACCTTCCGGTTTAGCAGACACTTGCAAGCTACCCACTTTTTTTAGGGGTAACTGCTCGCCAAGGTAGCTTCCCAGCTCGTCAATCGCCCGGAACGTTTCCATCACCATATCTGTCAGCACCCGGTGGGGGCGAACCCGGGTCAGCAATGCCGCTGCGTGGCTGGTGGTTTGTTCGCCCAGCCCGTGGCGTTCGACAACGACAATGCTAAGACCAGAGGTCTGGCTCAGGTATCGGGCTATGGCGCACCCAAGAATGCCGCCGCCAATGACGACAACATCTGGATGATTGGTGGTGGGCATAATTGCTCCTCGCTCATCTGGTATAGACCAGCTTGGCAAGGAAATGTGACGGTTTAATGAAAGCCTAATGACAGTGTGGATTAGTAGGGATGGCCGCTCAGTTGACTTCGACCTGAATGCTCAGTGCATCGTGCAGCCAGAACTCCTCATCGAACTCCACGAAACACCCATCAGGATCGTGGCTGCAACGGGTGACGTAGAGCCCCGCTATACCAGCAGTCACGCCGATTGCGCTAGCCTGTGGATCAACAAGTGCGGTCGGGTACATTTCAATGCGCTTACTCTGCAACTCCACCCCATATTGGTCTCGCAGCAGTTTCCAAAGAGAGCGATTGAAATCATAGGTTTCAATGTCTGGAAGGCGTTTCGGGTTCAGGTAGATGTTCTCGACCAGCACTGGGCGACCGTCGATCCGCCGACGCCTGCGGAGCCATATAATCGGATCGCCGACTTCCAGACCGGTTTTTACCGCGAGCCAAGCATTGATTTGAGTGGGTGTGACATCGAGCGTTTCGGTCGCCGGAATACGTCCCTGAGAGGCGACATTATCGGAGAAGCTGTAGTCCTGAGTGGGCTTGTAGGTGAGTCTTGGTGGCGAAACAAACCAGCCTCGTCGGTTAGAACGGTATATACGGCCTTCCGCCTCAAGCTGAGCCAGTGCCAGCCGGGCCGTCACACGTGTGGTGCCGTGTTCGTCCGCCAGAATCCGTTCTGAGGGCAGACGAGTATTGGGCGTTAACGATCCCTCTTCTATCTGGATCGCCAGTTGATCCCGCACTCTCATATACAAAGGCGCAGTGTCGTCCCCGGCCAACCGCTGTTCCATGCACGCGCTCCTCAGTTCAACAAAACCATTCACATTAGGGCCTCAAGGTGACGGCCGTATGACAAAGCACCAACCTGTTGCGTACCGGGCGCTTATGGAACGCCCGGTGCGCAACAGGGGCTGGGATTGGCCCTCTCTCGTGTTGGCGTTAAAACGACCGTGTCAGTACAACAGGTTTAGGGAAAGGTTGTCGAAGTAGACGTCGTTATCGCTGCCCGCTGTACGTTCGCCACCCATGTAAACCCTAATGCTGCGGACCCCGCTTGGCAGGAATCCATCCAGACCCTGTGTCTCCCAGCTTTTGACAGAAGAGCTGGTTCGCGTTGCCGGTTTGCCCCACTCGATCGGCTGATCACTACCATCCAACAGCTCAATCTTGAGTTCCGGCAGGTCGTCACCAGACCAGGTGGTCATCCGGGCCGAAAGCTCAAGGTAGACCTTACCCGAATCGATATCCATCCCGTAACCAGAAACATCCACGGTTTGATAGGCTGTATCGGTACAGCAATCTCCAGACTGACCCTGGCCAAAACCACGCCCCGAGAAATAATAGTCTCCGTCGTCGGAGGCGAAACCGCCGTTGTTGGTTGCCGTGATCGCGCTGATGAGGCCGCTCGTGAGCACCCACCCCGATAGATCGCCGGCTTCGGCATCTCCGTTGACCAGTAAATTGGGTGTCCGCGTACCGGCCAAACTAAAGCTATAGCTGTCACTCCACGTTGACCAGTTCATCTGCCCATCGCGGACTCTGGCGCGCCAGTAGTAGGTGGTACCCGGCTTGAAGCTCAGCGTTGGACGCGGCTGGCCGCTGTATTCATCATAGGTCGAGATATGGGTATTCTGGGAGTCAAAGCGCTTGGTCCAACGATAATAATCATCCCCGCCAGGGCGCACGGTCTGGCTGTCCAGCTGCGTGGAAAGGTCAAGCCGAAAGATGTCTGCCCCTTGCTGGGTATCAACCGCTTCAAAGCCAAGGTACTCATCGCCACCGACGCGGGACGCCTCGTCATAGAAAACATTGTGGCGACGAGTTTCGTTACCCCATATATCGAACACAGTGCCTTCGAATGCTTCGCTCTCAGAAACCTGCCACTGAACTTCGTGGACCTGCTCGGGTGCGCCGACGTTAATGGCAAGCTCGATCTCTGTCGCGGACAGCTCGCCAGTACCCGCAGTCGCCTGCGGAAGGTTATTGTTTGCGGCCGCTGCGAATGTTACCTCGTCCACCACCTCGAAGTCCGTGTCACCGTCGTAGCCGCCTTTCTTACGCTGCAAGGTAACCGATGCCTCGGGGCCAAACCGATAGGTCAGTACGCTGTATCCGAACTCGCTCCGGCTAACCTCAAAAGTGTCGTAGTCGCTGATCTGATTATTCTGGTGATCAGCACTATCCAGCGGCTCAATATATCCGGAAGCACTGGCAGCGTTAAGCCATAGATGGGATGTGTTCAGCGACTGGCCTCGTGAGTAAGCATGGGTGTGACCAAAGAAGTGACCTGTAATGGCGCCAGTATTTTCACTGTACTGCTCCAGTTCAGACACCATTTCGCAAGAGCCAATGCTTTCCCCAACGTTCCACATTTCGGACAAACATCCGTGGTGGAACATCCCCATGACAAACGTCTTCTGCTGTATCTCAGCGTCCTTCAGGGTTTCTCTTAGCCACTGGCGCTGTACGGCCAGCGTCTCTCGGTTAAAGCTGCCATGGGCACCCGATATCGGATAGCTGTCCAAACCAACCAGTCGAAGGTCCAGATAGTCCAGAAAGTACCAGTGGTCTTGGTAACCAATAGAACCGTTGTCAGGGGGTGACATGTAGGTTCGATAGAGTTCCAACTCGGCGTTGGAATAGTAATCGTGGTTGCCCGGTACGGTGACCAAAGGCACGTAGGGTGTTATGTCAGCCATCCGTCCGAACAGCTGTTCCCGCCAGTGCGACCGTTCGCCACCGGTCTGCACCACGTCTCCCGAAATGGTGATGGCGGCAATATTCTCGGCACAGGTCTTGGGCCGGGAGCCGTCGCACTCCTCCATCATGAAACCGTCAGAGACCACATTGTTCAGCACGACCTCGTAGATTTCCCGGTCCAACTGGGTATCGCTAAGGGCAATGAACCGGGCTTCGGTGACATCATCGCTGGCATTGGGCCAGGTCTTGAAGGCGAACGCCTGGGTTACTCGCTGGCTGCCCTCGGCGTCTTTCGTGGTCACGTAGTATTCGTAAAGGGTATTGGATGTCAGGCCCGACAAAACTGAACGGTAGACCAGACCATCTTCAGAGTGAACCTCCGAACCTACCTTCTGAAATTCCTCACCGGAGCCAAACGAACGCGCCCACACTTCTGGCTCGGTGTTCTCGGTCTCGAACATCACGGTCATGGTGTCGCTTGCAGGCGCTTGTAAGTAGGGCCGCACGATGAAATCCGGCGCCTCAGCGGCCTGTGGTGGTGGGACAGCAACCGCATCCGGATTGCCGGGCACTTCGGTGTCGGTCCCGGGGTCCGATGTTTTATCGGAATCATTGCAGCCTACTAACAACAACGCTGAAGCGCTCAAAGCTAGCAGAGTGCGGTAAGAGATGAGCATCAGACTCTCCTGTTGGTCTATACCAGTATTGGTACGTACCAATATATGGAGGTAAAATGTCAGTCCTATTATCAAAATGTTGCTGAATTCTTAAAGATTTCTTACAACTGGTACGTACCAGACCTGTCACACCAGTGTCATCAAAGAAAGGTGTGATACCAACCTGAATACATCGCATCAGGAAACCAATGAACCCGGCCACTACTTACCATAGCGTTGCCGCTAGCGTGCAATCCTGGATCCATTCGGGAGAGTTACATCCTGGCACTCAACTGCCTTCAGAGCGCAGTCTGTGTGAGCGTTTGGGCGTTAGTCGGGTTAATGCCCGGGACGCCCTGCATTTACTCGAAGGTCAGGGGCTGATCTATCGCTTGAACCGTATTGGTTGGTTTGTAGCCCCCGCTCCATTTATCTATGACCCAACTCGGACCCACAGCCTCCTTGAGGAAGCCAGAACTCATAATCGAGCGCTCGATACCCAACTGATTCTCTCCGAGCGCAAACCCCCACCTGCGAGAATCAGCCGAAAGCTGGGTCTCTCGGCCATTATCCCCACCTTGAACGTAATTCGACGCAGGGCTGTCGAAGGGCGCTGGGTGCTACTTGAAGCCTGTTACTTCCGGGAAGAGGACTTTCCCGGATTGCTGGAGCGGAGCCTGACGAATTCCCTGACGGGGCTGGTTCGGGATGTGTATGGCTACAACAATCGGCGTCTGGACGTCGCTATTTCTTCGAAGCCTCTAACCACACTACAGGCCCAGAGATTGTTGGTGCGCGATGGGTCCCCCGCGTTAAAACTGGAGAGAGATGTTATTGTGAGCGGACGCTGTATTGCCGTGGAAACCGAATATTGGCTGCATGACGCCATCGAGATGCGCGTTCGAGGACAGACTACCTGTTAGACGTCGACACCTTATATTAGCCAGCGGCGAGCTCCCGAGATTCAACGAGCTTTTTAACAAGGTTGAGACCGGGGCGGTATATAATTCTGGCAAGCCACAAGGCCGAGCTAAAACGAAAAACACTTACAGACTGCCTGGCGCAGACACTAAGGCATAGGCCTCCCGAGCGATCTCTTCCACATCTAGGCTCAGGGCAAGATCACTTGTACCCAGGGCTGTCATGGGAACGAACGCCGCATCCAGTGCATCATCGGCAGCTAACGGTTCGCCCGCTTCCCAGAAACACAGCACCGCAATCAGAACAAAGTGGGAGCGAAGACGCCCTTCATCATCAACGTCATATGCATCCACGGCATTGAAAACTTTCCTGGCGGCAGCCTGAACTCCGGTCTCTTCATACAGTTCTCTCACCGCCGCCATCTCGACTGTCTCTCCCAACTCTATCTTCCCTCCCGGAAACCCCCATCGACCTGCATCTGGCGGGTTGGCACGGCGCACCAGTAAGACCTTCTCTTTCCTGAAAAGTACCGCAATGGTCGCCACCACCGGGTGTTCGTATCGATCCATCAGAAACTCACTTTCAGTTGCCATAAAACGCTCATCCCATCGTTGTTCTCAAGATATAGTCGAACAGGCCGCGCCCCCCTTCGGATGATCCGAAAATGGCCTCAATTTACCCAGAATACAGGACGATTTACTGGCTCGTCAGCCTTTAGAGTACTGAGTGCCTAAGGACTTAGAACTGAGTGACTCTGACCCCGTTTCAGAATACTGCATTGTCCATTTCTGCAAGTGCTTGTACAATATTTGGTCTATCCCCTCCAATATGAGGTGTTTGTCCAATGCGCCATTGATGCCGCCGTTATTATGACGGCCAGTCTCCACCAGCCCCAATAGCAGGGGAGTTCTTGGCATCTTTGGAACAAAGCATGACGAATACCCATCTCGTACTGAAAAACGTGTCCCACGTTCTGCCAGACGGCAGAACTCTTTTCTCCGGCCTTCGCGAGCAGTTCGATATGCGCTCAACGGGACTGGTCGGACGCAATGGTGTCGGCAAAACTTTGCTAGCACGCATCTTGGCTGGGTTGTTACAACCAACCACCGGCCACTGCCAGTGCTCCGGCAGCGTGCATTACCTCGCCCAGCAAGTGGTGCACCCTGATGGTTCTACAGTGGCCGACTTGGCGGGGGTAAAGCACACGCTGGATGCGCTAGCACGTATTGAGTCAGGCAGTACAGCACCGGAGGATTTCGATGCAGTAGGCGATCACTGGGACATACACCAGCGACTCCGCTATGAACTTGAGCGCAATAACTTGGGCTTCTTTGAAGCAGATACACCTGCCAGCATTCTGAGCGGCGGTGAGGCGATGCGAGTTTCCCTGATTGGCGCCATGCTTTCGGGGGCAGACTTCCTGATTCTTGATGAGCCGAGCAACCATCTAGACCGACCGAACCGTCATGCACTGATCAAACAACTTCAACACTGGCCACGCGGACTGATTGTGGTCAGCCATGACAGGCAATTGCTGGAGTCCATGGAGCGCATCGTGGAATTGTCTTCTCTGGGGCTGCAAAGCTATGGAGGCAACTACTCATTTTACGCCGAGGCTAAGGCACACGAACGACAGAACGCCCTACAAAACCTTAGTGAGCGCAAGCTTGAACGCCAACGGCAGGAACAGGCGATGCGAAAGCAGCGTGTACGGCAGGAACAACGGCAAGCGCGCGGTAACCGGCGAGGCAAAGAGGCCAATCAAGCCAAGATCTTGCTGGATCGTCAGAAAGAGCGCAGCGAGACATCGTCAGGCGCGCTGCGCCAGAAACAGGCCTCCAGCCAGGCACAACTCAACCAACGCGTGCGTGAAGCCGCACAACAAGTTGAAGATGAGTCGCAAATAACCCTGCATGAAATACCAATCACGCAGGCCGCAAAGCGTCGCGTGGCCGAATTGAATGACGTGGAGCTGCCGTACGTATCGGGAGCAACCCGAACCATAAGCCTGATCCTGGGTGGACAACAGCGTATAGGTGTAGTCGGCCCGAACGGTTGTGGTAAATCCACATTGCTTCGAGTGTTTGCAGGACAAGTTTCGCCTTTGGCTGGGGTATCCAAGGTTACGCCCGAGAGCGCATATCTCGATCAGCGATTAGAAAACCTGGATCCAGAGAAGACGGTACTAGAGCAGTTACGATTAGCCAATCGCACAGCTACCGAAGAGGACCTACGCATGCGCTTGGCTCAACTAGGACTTCACGCGCAGAAGATAGCGACACCCAGCGGGTCGCTGAGCGGCGGTGAGCGTCTAAAGGGAGCTCTCGCTTGCATACTCTACGCCGATTCACCACCGCAACTGTTGTTACTTGATGAACCGAACAATCACCTTGATCTGCCCTCAGTACAGGCATTGGAAATCATGTTGCGTAGTTACCAAGGCACTTTGATCGTGGTGTCGCATGATGACTCATTTCTGGAAAACCTTGGACTAACAGATCGCTTACTTGCTACCGAACAAGGCTGGAGTTTGGAGCCTCTTTGACAGAAATGCCGTACCTCTCAGGCTCAGTCAGACCTCTCCATGCCGTGACCGAAAATCGAGGGCCGTCTGATACCTTTCATTTTTCCTGCTCCGACATTGATTCAATGAGCGTTGCGAGCAGCCCATCCAAGGCTTTCCGTTGCTCACTGTCCAAATTTCCGAGTAGTTTTTCTTGACCTGATAAATGCCCCACCAACACGGAATCTATCTTTTCCAGCCCTTTATCTGTCAACTCCACGATGATCGCCCTACGATCCTCACTACTACGCACACGTCGCACCAACCCCGACTTTTCAAGTCGATCCAATCGGTTCGTCATGCCTCCTGAAGACACCATCAGTGAACGATACAACTCCGTAGGCGAAAGCGCATAGGGCTTCCCCGAACGACGAAGTGTTGCGAGAACATCAAACTCCCCGCGCTGGAGAGAATGCTCTTTATTCAATGGAGCTATATGCAGCCTGTTAAACATTTCTGACGCTTCAACCAGCCGACCAAACAACGACATAACAGAAGCATCAAGTTCAGGGCATTCACGCTGCCATTGCTGCAGCGCGATATCCGCGCGAGACGGAGCATTATTAATTTGTCTTGACATAAAGTATCTTTGTATCGAGAATGTTTGCGTAAGTTCAATTATTCAGGTGTTGCATGCTAAAAGTCAACGAAAGGAGCTATCTGCTCTTCGCGATCACGGTGGTTCTTGTGGGATTGAATTTACGTCCAATCATGGCTGCGATAGGTCCAGTTCTCGATATGATTCAGAATGATAGTGGCATCGGAGATGTATCCGCCGGCCTATTAACCACGCTTCCTGTTTTCGCCATGGGATTGTTTGCGTTTTTTGGCGGACTACTTCAGCGCACGCTGGGCGCAGAGCGAACCGTTCTTTGCAGCCTAATCGCGCTAGGCGTTGCCTCGCTGGCGCGGCTCTATTTCCACGGCGCGACAGGACTGATCGTTACCGCTGCGATGGGTGGCGTTGGTATTGCGCTGATCCAGGCAGTGATCCCAGGCATTATCAAAAGGGACCACAGTGACAAGGCTGCTCAATTGATGGCCCTATACACAGTGGGGATCATGGGTGGTGCCATGCTCGCCTCATCCCTGGTCGCTCCCATGTCGGTAGTCAGTAGCTGGCCGTTGTCACTCGCGGTCTGGGGGGCGCTGGCTATCATTGCACTGATCAGCTGGCTAATCGTGAGCGCTTCTCCATCAAGCGCAGATAGCAAGCGCGGCACTCGACTCCCCATAGCGTCTGGGCGCGCCTGGTTTCTCCTGATATTTTTTGGCATTGGTACCTCAGCATACACTCTGGTGCTCGCTTGGTTACCACCGTTCTATGTACAGCTGGGTTGGTCTGGCACAGCTAGTGGTCTTCTTTTGGGAGGGCTTACGCTAGCAGAAGTTATTGCGGCAGTGGGCCTGACCTCCATTATCCACCGTTTCCCAGACCGTCGGCCTGTGCTCTACACGATCTTGGTTATGATCAGCTTCGGTCTGGCTAGCCTGATCATTGCTCCCGAGGCACTCGTCATACCAGGCCTCTTGTTGCTTGGCTTGGGCATCGGAGGACTTTTCCCTATGTCGCTGATCATTGCGATGGATCATTTAGAAAAAGTCAGTCAAGCCAGTGCGCTGATGGGTTTCGTACAAGGCGGTGGTTATATCATAGCTAGCTTTATGCCCTTTATAGCGGGTCTGCTCCGCGGCGTGTTTGATGACCTGACCATGGCTTGGATCATTATGCTGGTGGGCATTTTTATTCAGTTGTTGATGGTGTCAACCTTCGCACCCAACCACTCTCTCTCCAGCGAAGACTGGAGCCTTAAAAAAACAGCCGTTGCATAAGGCATTTACTATGCACCGCAGTATCGACCTGAGCCTGACTGCCCTTGCTCCTGTGATTTGGGGCAGTACTTATATAGTGACGACTGAGCTCTTACCACATGGCCACCCGCTAGGCGTCGCAATGCTCCGTGCACTGCCAGCCGGGCTAATCCTATTGGTTTTAGTTAAAAGACTGCCTAATCGTGATTGGTACGGGCGCTTGTTTATTTTAGGAGGGCTGAACTTTTCGGTATTTTGGGGGTTGCTCTTCGTCGCTGCCTATCGGCTGCCCGGAGGCGTAGCCGCTACGTTGGGAGCGATGCAACCACTCGTTGTACTCCTGCTGGCGCGGGTTGGCTATCTTTGGCTTGGTATTGCCGGAGCCGCTTTCTGCTACGTGCTCTGGTTTCGAGGTATCGCCCGGTTTGGCCCTGCGACAGTGACAGCGTTTGGTTGGGCCAACGCGCCGGTCAGAAAGCAACATTACTCAGAGCCAAAGGGGTATATTAGCCACAATTGCCCGATTCAAAGGTTGCCATGTAGCCATATCGTACAAAAAGAACGAGGCAAAAGATGAATGCCTGAGTCATTGCTATACAGACAATAACTCCGCTCCAGCCCCATGCAGAAAATACGTAAGCAGCGAGGCTTGCACCAATAGCGCCGCCCAAATAGTAACAGGATAGGTATATCCCGGTTGCAACCCCAGCTGGCACAAGGCGCGAGTTGTTTAACAGCTGGGTCGTCACTGTCTGAAACATGTAGGTTCCCGTGGCGAACAGCACAACGCCTATGATGATGGATATGTCAGTTACGCCAATAATCCAAAGTGAAACCCATACCAACAAAATAAGTGATGCTGCGATCATCGCTTCAGTCATGTAGCGTCTGACAAAACGCGCGCCAAGAACGAAAAACAGTGCCGGGAGGCATGCAAGATAGAGCGTTCCAATCCGCTCTGAATCCCAAAGATAGGGCTCCATGGAAAGCCAAAGGCCAAGCACCGTGAAGACCGCACTTTGCGTGAAAAGCAGTGCAAATCCCGCAAGATACGCAACTAACAGCGTTCTGTCGGAAAAGGCATGTTTCACGTATGCCACTGGGGTTTGATACCGTTCCAGTCGGCTCGCTGGTTCAGTACCGGAGGCATTCAGTAGAAGACGAATCGCTAGTGCGGACAGCGTCATAAGGCATGCGGAACTTAGGAACCCCAGCTCCCATCCCATTGCACCAACTGACCAAGCAGGATACAGCCGGCTAAAGGTGCTGCCCACAATCGTTCCGGTCACGTACAGTGGCACGAAGCTCTCTGGTCGCGTTGAGACTAGGTTCATCGTTGAGGTCAAAAGAAATGGAATCACAACCCCCTGACCAATCCGAAAAACGCAAAGCAAATACTGACTCGTAGTTAAGGCAATCGAGGCATTAAGTGCCGCCAAAGCAAAGAAGCCAAATATCAAAACAGTCGAAGGATTGGAGTTTTTTGTCGCCGCGCCAGCTATCGGCGCAGTTATCATCATGCCTAGCAGCGACGCCATATTTAACCAACCAGCTTCAGTTACAGTTGTTCCGAACCGGCCTACCAACTGCGGAAATAGTGCCTGCAGTTGGTACAAGTTAAAAAAAGAGCCGATCGATCCGATCATCAAGGCCGTGCGCATTGCTAACTCCGTCGCGATAGAAAGGAGCAAGCTACCCGAGAGCAAAGCACGAAAGAATGTCGGATTTGGTATTGCAGTGATACATGCCCAGACAGAGCGCTCTGTCAGAAAACAGGGTATTCTCACCTCAAAGGAGGGATGAAGTGGTCGAGCTAAAACAGATTAAGCATTTTGTTGCGGTTGCCGAGGAGCTCAGCTTCAGGAGAGCTGCAGAACGATTGCATATTACCCAGCCGCCGCTGAGCCAAAGTATCAAAAAATTAGAAGATACCTTGGGCGTCAAACTGTTTGAGCGAAACACCCGAGGAGTTCATCTGACGAAGGCGGGCGAAGCCTTTCTTGGTGAGAGCCTGCAAGTACTTAGTGCAGCCCATCGAAGTGTCAACGTCGCACGACAAGCTGCACACGGTGAGATAGGCACGTTACGTATTGGTTATTCAGCAAGCGCCATCTTCTCCAAAACCCTCACTTCAGCCTTGGCCAATCTCCTCACAGATCGCCCCCTGCTCAACCTGGAGCTATGCGAAGGGAATGCCCTTTTTCATATCGAATCCCTGAAAGATGGCAAGCTTGATGCGGCTATTCTCCGCGCGAATCTGGACGAAGACTCTCTGTCTGGATTGTCAGTATCCAGGTTAGGAATTGAACCACTTTTTGTGATTTTGAACCCGGGTCATAGATTGCAGGAAAGATCATCCATCGATTTTAGGGAGCTTGATGGAGAGCGCTTTTTGCTTCAGCCGGCTACCCAAAGAACCTTTCTGAGGCGACAACTGGAGACATTAGCAGACAAGGCAGGAATATCCATAAGCCGTGTTTTAGAGGTACCCGATATTGGCAGCACGCTCTGTTTTGTTGGGGCGGGTATCGGCATCACGATCCTTCCTGCCAGCGTCGCGTCTATGGCTCACGGACTGATTGCTATACCGCTTACCGATGAAGGCTTCTCCCAGCCCCTTATACTCGCTTGTATGGTGGACAACCCTCTGAGTGAACAGCTCAGGAATTCGGTCGGTCATTCCCTAGATTCCTGAGAAGAATGACCCCGACTTTGCCACGATGCGTGATAGTTACCAACTTTATTATGATCCCACACTGGTGTGGGATCATAATAAAGTTGGTAACTGAAAGGTACCACCTTCCCTTCCGGTGTGTTTTTCATGCT
>NZ_JBQDCO010000037.1:0-34563 GCF_052091845.1 Marinobacter sp.
GGCCTCGTCTCACCAATTAGGAAAAAAGTGTCTCATTAATTTGTGTTTTTTGCAGGCTAACATCATGATTTCCCGCTTCCACTGTCTCATTTATTACAGTATATGACAGCGGCAGCAGTCCAAAGCCGGGTGAGATTTCCCTGGCGCACCGTGGGGTACTTTTTCTGGATGAGCTGCCGGAATTTGAGCGCCGTGTTCTGGAGGTACTTCGTGAACCTATGGAAACTGGCGAGATTTCGATCAGCCGTGCCGCGCGCCAGGTGAATTTTCCTGCTCGTTTTCAGGTAATTGGCGCCATGAATCCCTGCCCATGCGGTTACAGTGGGCACCCGACTATTGAATGCCAGTGCACCCCGCAACAGATTATGCGTTATCGGTCGAAAATCTCCGGCCCGTTGTTGGACAGGTTCGATCTACATGTCGAAGTGCCTGTTCAAGGTGGAGGCGTTTTGATGCAGTCTGGTGGTGACGGCGAGTCGAGTTCAGAGGTGCGCAAGCGCGTGAAGCTTGCGAGAGAGCGCCAAACCCGTCGTTGCTGCATTAATGCCACCTTGTCTGGTCGTGAACTGCAGGAAGCCTGCGGCCTTGATCGCGCCGGGGAAAAACTGCTCACCGGCGCTATGGAAAAACTGGGCTTATCAGCCCGAGCACTGCACCGTATATTGCGTGTTGCACGCACGCTCGCGGATCTTGACGGGTGTGATGTTGTTACCCAGCCGCATCTGATGGAAGCCCTTGGGTATCGTCAGTTTGATCGCCAGACAGGCAAGAGCTCAGTGGTATCCGCCTGACGGGCTCTACTCTGGTAAACTGTCGAAAACTCCCTTAATCAGACCCGCAGCCCGCGGTGAAGGATTGCAGATGACCGACCATAAAGAGCCGCACAGTGAGTCACCCATTACCACCCGCCGTGGTATTCGCAGTTTTGTGTTACGCCAGGGCCGGATGACAGAAGGCCAGAAAAAGGCATACGAGCGCAGTTGGCCGAAGTTTGGCCTAAGCCGTGAGGACGGCATGATTGACCCGCGTCAGGTCTTTGGGCGCGACGCCATGCTCAACCTTGAAATCGGCTTCGGCATGGGCGGGTCTTTGGCAGATATGGCAGAGGCCGCGCCGGAGCAGGATTTTATTGGCGTGGAAGTTCACCTTCCAGGAGTAGGCGCCTTGCTCAAAGAAGTTGAGGATCGTGGGCTGGAAAATGTCCGTGTTTACAACATAGATGCGAATGATGTAATTGATCTGTGCTTGCCAGATGCCGGCCTGGATCAGGTGATGGTGTTCTTTCCCGATCCCTGGCATAAAAAAAGACATCACAAGCGCAGGCTGGTGCAACCCGAGTTCGTTCAGCGTATCCGCCACAAACTAAGAGTGGGGGGTATTCTGCATTTGGCGACAGATTGGGAAAACTACGCTGAGTACATGATGGAGGTAATGGGTGAGTCCGAAGGGTTCGCCAACACTCAGGCGCAGGGGGAATACTCACCCCGCCCAGACTATCGCCCGATTACCAAGTTTGAGAAGCGTGGTGAAAATCTTGGTCATGGAGTATGGGATTTACTGTTTCACCGTACTAACTGATTTTGCATAGGCAGCGTTTAACCCGGTGCCAGTGGATGGCGCCGGGCCGCACGGACTATGACCAACCCTGCGATACCAATGGTCAGAGCCGTAAATTTGGCGAGGGCGCTGATGGCAGCGGCAAGGCTGATGGCATCGGTGGGGGCATCGAGGTTGTTCAGTAATAGTACGTTTTCTGTCATATCCACCAGGCCTGCAGCAACAAACAGTGTGCGAATCCAGCGTGCGGCTGTGCGCTCGCGAACGCCTGGCCTGTCTATAGTGCAATGTCGGGTCAGCAGTATGAGCGTCAGGCAGTAAATCGGAATAAACAAAAAATCTACCCACAGAGATACTTTTGCCCATTGCAGACCCTTAACGCCCCAGCTTTGCACGATAGCCAATGCCTGCTCGGCGTTACCCGCTAACTGAAAGCTTACAATTCCCTGGTGTGCAAACTCGGTTTTCAGAGGCTGGTTGATCATCACCAGAGCTGCAAGTAAGACCAGTGTTGCAATTAAACAGCCTTTCAGCCTTTTGGATAAAGCCGGTAACCCTTTCTCTGTGCCCATTACAGAAAACGCTCCAACAGACTGTTCAGATACCTTTGCCCCAGGCTTGTTGCCTGAAGCCGGTCGCTAACCAGCAATTTATCTTCACGCAGCTTCTGGAGTTTTACCGCAACATCTGTCAGGGGTAAACCCGTACGGTCGGAAAAAACATCTTCGGCCACGCCGTCCCGAAGGCGCAGGGCGTTCATCAGAAACTCCAGCGGGAGCTCCTCTGTTTCAATTCGGTTGCTTCCGGCAGTACGGCTGCCAATCCGGTTGAGGTAGGCGTCTGGTTGTCGTGTTTTCCAGTAACGCTTAATAGTGCCGTCAGCGAGGCTGATTTTCCCGTGGCCACCGGCACCCAGGGCCATATAATCTCCAAACGTCCAGTAGTTGACGTTGTGCCGCGAGGCTTTACCTTTTTGGCACCAGGCAGAAATCTCGTAGTCACTGAAGCCATGCTTGAGCAGGTACTCCCCGCCAGTTTGGGCAATTTCCCAGAGCCGGTCGTCGTCTGGCAAATCCGGCGGCCGGCTGTAAAACTCGGTATTGGGCTCCAGGGTAAGCTGGTACCAGGATAGGTGCGGTGGCTTATGGCTCATGGCCATTTTCAGATCTTCAAGGGCATTGCCCGGGGTCTGGCCGGGCAGACCGTGCATCAAGTCCAGATTGAAGTTATCAAAGCCGGCTTTTTTTGCCGCCTCGATCGCCCGGTGGGCCGCAGCGCTGTCGTGTATCCGGCCGAGAGCTTTCAGGTGGGCGGAATTAAAACTTTGCACGCCAATCGAAAGGCGGTTGATGCCGGCTTCCCGGAAAGCTTCAAAGCGGCCTTCTTCCAGCGTGCCGGGGTTGGCCTCAAGGGTGATTTCTGCATCGTCTGCGAACGTCAGGCGCTTTCTGAGCCCGTCGAAAAGCCTATGGTAAAAGTTGCCGCTCATCAGTGAGGGTGTGCCACCGCCGATAAAGACCGTTTCAACGGTACGGCCTGACGCCAGAGCCAGGTCCTGATCCAGGTCTTCCAGCAGGGCGCTCAGGTAAGCCTGTTCGGGTATCTCGTTCTGAACAGCGTGGGAGTTAAAGTCGCAGTAAGGGCATTTTCGCACGCACCAGGGCACGTGAATATACAGGCTTAGAGGTGGAGTGACAGGCACTGGGCGGCGTGTAGTCACAGAATCAGGTCTCCGCCCTGAGCTGGTCCATCAGCAAAACCAGAGCCCGGCCCCGGTGGCTTATGCGGTTTTTCTCATCCCGGCTCAGCTCAGACGCACTGCAGTTCTGTTCCGGGCAAAGAAATACCGGGTCATAACCGAACCCACCCTCGCCTTGCGGTGCCCTGAGAATCGAGCCAGGCCAGCGGCCGTGGCAGATAATGGGTGTTGGGTCGTCGGCATGGCGGAGGTATACCAACACACAGTGGAACTGTGCGCCACGTTGTTTATCAGGCACATCGGTCATGGCTTCCAGCAGGGCGTTCAGGTTGTCGAGGTCGGAGGCATGAGCCCCGGCGTAGCGAGCGGAGCGGACCCCCGGAGCACCGTCGAGGGCATCCACGGCCAGGCCGCTGTCGTCTGCCAGGGCAGGCAGCCCGGTTTGGCGTGCTGCATGGCGCGCTTTCAGAATAGCGTTCTCGACAAAGGTAACCGCCGGCTCTTCGGCTTCCGTAACGCCTAATTCGCCCTGTGGCACGGGCGTGAAGCCCAAAGGCCCAAGAAGCTGCGTAAATTCGTTGATTTTGCCTTTGTTGTTACTGGCAATAACGAGTTGCTCAGACATAATCTGCTCAATCACTGAAAAGAGTGTGGGCGAATCTTACTGGCAGGTCCTTGCCATGTCCGCCAGGACGGGCGGTAATATTAAACGTTATCAGATCGCCGGAAGAGTATTGGTACTCGGCGATAAAGTAGACAGAATCGCCTTCCTTGATTCGGCGAAACGCAAGAAACTTAACTTGCTGGATGTCGTTTGAAGCTTTGCCCTCCACCTGGCCGGAAACCGGCTTAAGAATGCCGTTCTCGTTTTCCTGCATGATGGATATGTTGACTATACCAATGCCCCTGCTGCGCTGCAGGTTATTGGCCTTGGCTGTTTCAGCCGTTAAAAAGGTACTGGGCAGTACGCTCCAGTGCACCTGGTAATCCCCGAAATCTTCCGAGCCAGCGTGGGCGGGAAGGCTGAGCAGGGTGGCAAACAGAGCCGTGGCTGCCAAACTGACAATACCGTTCAAAGCTTTATTGATCATTGCTGTTCTCCCGGGTGATGCGGTAGATGGCGATTTCCCCCAGCAGGTTTGGCCAAAAGCGGGCCAGCCAGCTGTTCTGGTGCTGACCGTCCACCACGCGTCTGCTTTTTATTCGAATGTTTTTCTGGCGGCACAAGGCTTCGAAATCCTTGAAGGTACATAGCCGTATGTTTGGCGTGTTATACCACTTGTAAGGCAGGGATTTGGATTCCGGCATGTAGCCGCTGAGGGCCAGCCCCCAGCGCAGGCGCCAGTGGGCAAAGTTCGGGAAGGTTACTATGCCCTCGCCGCCCAGGCGCAGCATTTCATCCAGCACCTTATCCGGCCGGCGCACTGCCTGCAGTGCCTGGGTCATCAACACCACATCAAAGCTGTTGTCTTCAAAGTTATCCAGGCCCTGGGTGTCCAGGTTTTGTTCAATCACTGACACACCGCGGTTCATGCAGGTGGTTATGTGCTCCTGGTTGATTTCCAGGCCAAACCCACTGGCGTTGCGCTCTTGTTGAAGGAAATTGAGTAAAGTGCCGTCGCCGCAGCCAAGGTCCAGCACATGATGGCCAGGCTTTACCCACTGCTGAATGATTTCAAGATCGGCCCTCATGCGCCCACCTCCCTGGCCACGCGATCCATATACGCGGCGAAAATTGCGGTATAGCGAGGCGTCGGAATCAAAAACGCATCATGGCCCCAGGGAGCATCAATTTCTGCGTAGCTTACCTTTCGGCGGGCCGCGATCATGGCGTTCACCATTTCTTCTGAACGGGCCGGCGTAAAGCGCCAATCGGTGCTGAATGAAAGTACCAAAAACTCGCAGCGAGCCTTAGCTAGCGCTTTCGATAAGTCGCCGCCGCATTCATAAGCCGGGTCAAAGTAATCCAGCGTTCGGGTCATCAGCAGGTAGGTGTTCGCGTCAAAAGATTCTGAGAAACGTTCACCCTGATACCGGAGGTAGCTTTCCACCTGAAACTCCGCGCCGTAACCAAACTTGTAAGCCTGGTCTCTCAGCTCGCGGCCAAACTTTTCGCCCATGGAAGCATCTGAGAGATAAGTTATGTGGCCGACCATTCTGGCCAGCATGAGCCCGCGGCGGGGCACAGTGTCGAAATCGTAGTACCGGCCATCATGAAATTCGCGGTCTGTTGTGATTGCTTGCCTTGCCACCTCATTAAAGGCGATATTCTGTGCCGTCAGGCGGGGGCTGGAGGCAACAGCCACCGAGTGATTCAGACGGTCCGGGTAGTCCAGACTCCACTGCAGCGCCTGCATACCGCCCAGAGAGCCACCTACAACGGCTGCCCAGCACTCAATACCCATGCGATCTGCCAGTAATGCCTGGCTTTTTACCCAGTCACCCACCGTAATAACCGGGAAATCGGGGCCGTACAATTTGCCTGTTGCCGGGTTAATCGAGTTGGGGCCGGTACTGCCGTGGCAACCGCCCAGGTTGTTAAGGCAGACCACAAAAAACCGATTGGTATCCACCGGCTTGCCGGGCCCGATGCAGGTGTCCCACCAGCCTGGCTTGCGGTCTTCCATAGAATGGTAGCCAGCAGCATGATGATGGCCGCTCAGGGCATGGCAAATGAGTACGGCGTTGCTGCGGTCAGCGTTCAGTTCGCCATAGGTTTCCACCACCAGATCATAGCGTTCCAGTGCTTGGCCGCACGCCAGTTCAATCGGCGTCTCAAAATGATAGGTCTGCGGGGTCACTACCCCGACAGAATCCACAGGCAGGGAATCGGGCATCGGCGCGACAGGTTCCTGGTTCGGTCCGTTAGTGACTAGGTTGCTGGATAGGACAAAAACCCACACCAGCACAGCAGTCTAATGGGGTGCCGTCATGGCTGCAACCGGCCGACGGTGTTGCAGCCCGGCGTGAGCCTAGATTGCGCCTGAGATATTAACCACTTTTTGTTGAATCATGGTAGGGGCCGGCTTGCGGATTTGTCGCTGCATGGCATCTGCCAGCTCCAGTTGGCGGCGCAAGTCAGTGATTGTGTTGTTCAGTCGTTCACGCTCAATGCGACTGTCACGGTCGCTTCTGACCATGTCCCGTAGCCGTCGTATCTGGTGCTCCAGCAGCTGTTTTTGCTCCATCGAGTACTGCATGATTGGTAGCAGGGCCTCTGAGGGCCAGCGCTCCACATCGTTTCGTACGCGCGCGTGTAGCGTTCTCGCCTCGCTGATCATTACGTTGGAGAAGCGCTGCACTAAAACAGATTGTTCGGTGAGCAGGTTTTTCGGGCTGGCACGAAAGCGGCGTGCTTTTTTGCGAAGCTCTCTAACCGCAATAACATGGCGGCCGGCACGCAGTGGAATAGGTTCCAGGTGCCGGGCACGGGTGTCGTCGTTATAGCGGCGGTAGATGGCGCCAACCATTTTCTCAGCAAGGCGGCCCTCGCTAAGCAGGTTGGTAAGATCGCTTTCAATCAGCTCGAAAAACTGATCCATGGCGCTGTTCATGCCTGCGGTGGTCCAGCTTTTTGACATACTCTTGCGGATTCTGTCGGCATGGGCCTCAAAGCGATCCTCGGTGACCAGTTTACTCAGCATATTGCCTTGCGAGCCCATAAGCCGCCGGCTGGAGCGCAATGCAATCAGCTTTTTATAATAAAAGTCGTAGTCTTTCTGGGCCCGGTCAGCCAGCCGACTTAGCGCGGCTTTATCCATGGTAACGCCAGAGCAAACCTGAGACTCCTGCTCCAGAGAGCTTAGGCGGGTTTGCATAGCCGCCTGGCTGTTCTGCAGCATGCCCAGCAAGTCGTTGATCAGGCTTTGGGTGATTAGCTGTTCCTTGTGCATCAGGATGCGCTGAATGATCAGCTGCTCCAGATTGCCGATGTTGGAGCGCACGAACAGGTTGCTGTCTTTTCTTACTCTTGCGATCAGCCCCTGCTTGGCAGAAAGCGGGATGACATCCTGCTGGCGGATACCCAGGTGGTCTGCGGTATAGCTGCGCACCCGCTCAATGGCGTCTTGGGTGTGCGTCTCGCCCTGAAGGTCATCCCACAGCACGTCAACCTTGTTCAATACCGCAAATCGCCCGGCCCGATGATCGGCATACTCGGTATCAATGTGTTCCTTCCAGATGGTCATGTCACTGGCGGTAACGCCGGCATCTGCGCTGAGCACAAATATAACGGCATGAGCCTTTGGCAACATGCTGATAGTAAGTTCCGGTTCGGAACCAAGGGCGTTCAGCCCGGGTGTATCGAGAATGCGCAGGCCACGCTCGAATAGTGGGTGGCGGATGCTGATCTGAGCATTGCGCCAAGCCGGAATCAACACTTTTCCCGGGTTTTTCCGGTCATGCTCCAGCATGCCTTGTTCGAAGCCCAGGGCCCGTGCTTCGGCGTGGGAAACCGACTTTACCCTGGCCACTTCTCCCAACACTTCACGCATGATTTCCGGGTCACGCTCATCAAGATCATGCTTCACCCAGCGCTCGGGCTGCTTGCGCAATTGCTGCAGTGACAGGCTGCCGGTGCGGGTTTCGATAGGCAGTAGTAACAAATAATTTTCGTTTGCGCTGCGATCAAAAAACAGCTCGGTTGGGCACATGGTTGTGCGACCGGCCTGGGAAGGCAGCATGCGCTGGCCATATTCCGAGAAAAACAGGGCGTTTATCAGCTCTGTTTTGCCGCGGGAATATTCGCCTACGAATGCAATGGTGAGCTCATCCTCAACAAGCAGCTCAAGCCCGTGGCGAATGCGCGCGCTGATGTCGTCAGAGAAGAGGTTGTTGTCCTGAAGCCAAAGCCTGTAACGTCCAATTTGGCGGATCAGCTCTTTTTTCCAGTTGTGGTAGGCCTCTACCTGTTGGGTCAGATTTCCCTGAAGACTCATCGGATTTTCCTTCTACACAACTTCCGGCATTCCCCGAGCAAGTTTGTCGGGATCCGCGTGACGGTCGGGTTGGCTAGTTAATTACGGTTAATACTAACCTGTCGCGACAGGCCTTGCGGCCAGGCACTTGCAGGTGTGTGGTGATTATTGACATAGCTTACACAAAAAAAGCCGCAAAATCATACGGATGAGTTTGCGGCTTACGTGTCAGGCTTTTTGTGGCGAATTGTTACAGGTTGTTTTTTTGAGGCAGGGTTTACATCCCCAGCCCAATAGCCCCCAGACCGGCTGCCACCTTCATGTGCTCAATAACCACAGAAAGAACGTTCAGAATAATGAACACAATAATCGGCGACAGGTCCAGTCCACCCATGGATGGCATTATGTTGCGCACCGGGCGCATAACCGGTTCCGTAAGTTGCGCCACAAGCTGAATAGCAGGGTGGCTACTGCCAGGGGCAATCCAGCTTACCACCACTACGGCGATAACCGACCAGAAGTAGATTTTTACGATCAGATCAAGAACATTCAGAGTCGCCCAAACCAGTAATGTAAGGGGATTGAACGATGGAATGCCGCCATTAAGAGCCACAAGAATAAAAAAGAAGGTGATGGCTTGAATGATAACGGCGAGAACCAGGGCTGCGCCATCAATGCCACCCCAGCCCGGAATAATACGGCGCAGGGGCCGCAGCAAAGGGTTCGTGGCCTTTACTGCGAATTGGGATATCGGATTATAGAAGTCGGCCCGAGCCAGTTGCAGCAAAAAGCGCAGCAGTATAATTGTCATGTAAAAGGTGGACGCGATCAGCAGGATCGTAATCAGAATGTCTGCCAGCATGTAGCTGTTTCTCCGTTGTCAGTGACTGTTTTTACTTTTTGCCTGCCAGTTCTTTGGCCATTTCTTCCGAGCGTTTGTAAGCGCTGTTATACGCTTTTTTCACCAGGCTGCGCATGCCGCCATCTTCAAAGGTGTGAATAGCTTGCTCGGTAACACCGTTCGGAGACATAACGTTTTTCTTTAACTGGGCGGGGTCTTCGTTGCTTTTGGCAGCCATTTCTGCGGCACCTGCCATGGTTTGAATGGCAAGTTTGCGGGCTGTCTCTGCGTTCACTCCGGCTTCGGTGGCGGCGGTTTCCAAAGCCTCCAGCATCAGGAAGAAGTAGGCCGGGCCACTGCCCGAAAGAGCGGTTACGCCATGAAGCAAGGCTTCATCATCAACCCACACTGCAATGCCTATGCCTTCAAAAACCGATTGCACCATTGTCTTCTGGCTGTCAGACACGCTTTTGCTGGCAAAAAGCCCGGCTGAGCCCTTACCAACCAGCGAAGGAGTATTGGGCATTACCCTGACAACCGGCAACCCGCCCCCAAGCCATTCATCGAGCGTGTCGGTGCCAAGGCCAGCGGCAATAGACACCATCAGCGGTCTTGTGTTTTGCGCAACAGGAGCTATATCGCGACATACATCGGCCATGGCCTGGGGCTTTACTGCGAGCACAACCATATCGGCCTGCTGGGCGCAGTAGCGGTTGTCTGTTGTAACGCTGATCCCAAAGCGTTTGCGGATAGACTGCAGATGATCGTCGTTCGGGGCGCTGGCCCATATGTTGCTGGCCTTGAAGCCGCTGTCCAGCATGCCGCCAATAATGGCGCTGGCCATGTTACCGGCACCGATAAACGAAATGGTAGGTGATTTGCTCAAGGTATGCTCCAGCGGTTGTTCGGTTAAATGTTGGGCCGGATAATAGCAGGAACCGGCCAGTTCAGCTTTTCGGTACCCGCTTACCAAACACAGATGTGCCGATCCGAACCCAGGTAGCCCCTTCTGCAATGGCCAGTTCAAGGTCGCCAGACATGCCCATGGAAAGGGTGTCCAGAGGCCCGGCCGTCGGGCAGGTCTGTTTCAACTCGTTCAGGGCATTCGCCAGCCGGTGAAAACTTGCCCGCAAGGCTGGTTCTGCCTGATCTGGATCGGGGATCGCCATTAGCCCTCTCAGGGACAGCCCTGGCAGTTTGCTTATCTCCGACACCAGTTCTGGAAGCTCTTCCGGTTTGCACCCGGATTTGCTCTGTTCGTTATTAATGTTGACCTGAAGGCAAATATTCAAGGGTGGTAAGTCAGTTTCCCGCTGTTCGCTGAGGCGACGGGCAACTTTCAGGCGGTCTACGCTGTGTACCCAGGAGAAAGCCGAGGCGATTTGCCGGGTTTTGTTGGATTGTATCGGGCCGATAAAGTGCCAGTCGATATCCGCCAAATCAGTAAGAGCCTCTATTTTATCGAGAGCTTCCTGAAGGTAGTTTTCCCCGAATGCCCGCTGGCCTGCCGCCACGGCTTCTCGCAGTTCTTCTGCCGAGCGGGTTTTGCTGACAGCGAGCAGATTCACTGAGCCGGGCTTACGACCTGCCTGCAATGTTGCTTTTTGTATGAGTCGGGTTACGCCCCCGAGGTTGTCTGCTATGCTGCCCATATTATGAAATAGTCGCGTTTAGTTTGCTGGTTTTATCAAGATACGTTACTCGCAGGTCACTGAAATGCCAAGTGATCACGGCGATGCTTTGCCAGGCAGACGCAACCTGTATAAAAGAAAAAGCCTTCCGAGGATCTCTATGGATATTACTGAACTGCTTGCCTTCTCGGCAAAACAGGGTGCCTCTGACTTGCACCTTTCTGCCGGTCTGCCGCCAATGATTCGTGTTGATGGTGACGTTCGGCGCATCAATCTTCCGCCCATGGAGCATAAAGAAGTTCACGGGCTGATATACGACATCATGAACGACAAGCAGCGCAAGGACTACGAAGAATTTCTGGAAACCGACTTTTCCTTTGAAGTGCCGGGTGTCGCCCGCTTCCGTGTGAACGCGTTTAATCAGAACCGGGGCGCGGGTGCTGTATTTCGTACCATCCCCTCAAAAGTACTCACCATGGACGATCTTGGCATGGGCCAGGTGTTCAAGGATGTATCTTCGGTTCCCCGTGGGCTTGTACTGGTAACCGGGCCAACGGGTTCCGGTAAGTCCACCACGCTTGCAGCGATGGTCGATTACATCAACGATTCTCGTTATGAGCACATACTTACCGTAGAAGACCCGATTGAATTTGTGCACGATTCCAAAAAATGTCTGGTTAACCAGCGGGAAGTGCATCGGGACACACTGGGTTTTAACGAAGCCCTGCGTTCTGCGCTGCGGGAAGACCCCGACATTATTCTGGTCGGTGAGCTGCGAGATCTGGAAACCATTCGCCTGGCGCTTACAGCAGCAGAAACAGGGCACCTGGTTTTCGGTACTCTGCACACCACCTCTGCTGCTAAGACCATCGACCGGGTGGTAGATGTGTTCCCTGCGGAAGAGAAATCCATGGTGCGCTCCATGCTTTCCGAGTCACTGGAGGCCGTTATTTCGCAAACGCTGATGAAAAAAATGGGCGGTGGGCGAATTGCAGCTCATGAAATTATGATCGGCACTGCGGCAATCCGTAACCTGATTCGCGAAGACAAAATTGCCCAGATGTATTCATCGGTTCAGACGGGCGGCTCGTTGGGTATGCAAACATTGGATCAGTGCCTTGAGCGCTTGTTGCAAAAAGGCTTGATCTCCAGGGAGGCGGCGCGCTCCAAGGCGAAAATGCCTGATAACTTCTGACCTTCCCCCCGGTTTCATCGGGTGTTTTCTAAAAGAGTATAGGTAATCAAAATGGAATTCGAGAAACTGCTGCGTCTGATGGTAGAGAAAGGAGGGTCAGACCTCTTTATTACGGCCGGTGTTCCGCCCAGCATGAAAGTGAACGGTAAAGTACTGCCGGTCACTAAAAATGCGTTAACGCCGGAACAGACGAGGGAGTTTGTATACGGCTCAATGAACGACAGGCAGCGAGCCGAGTTCGAAGAAACCCACGAGTGCAACTTTGCTATCAGCGCCCGGGGTATTGGTCGCTTCCGCGTGAGCGCGTTCTTCCAGCGCAATTTGTGCGGCATGGTGTTACGCCGGATTGAAGTAAAAATCCCGCAAATTGATGATTTGGCGTTGCCAGAAATCATTAAAGAATTGGCAATGACCAAACGTGGTTTAATCATGTTCGTGGGGGCAACCGGCACCGGTAAATCAACGTCGCTGGCGGCTATGCTGGGGCATCGTAACCGCAATAGCCGTGGGCACATTATATCCATTGAAGACCCGATCGAGTTTGTGCACCAGCACCAGGGGTGCATAGTTACCCAGCGGGAAGTGGGTATTGATACTGAAAGCTTTGAAGTGGCGCTGAAAAACACGCTGCGCCAGGCGCCGGACGTTATTCTGATTGGTGAGGTGCGCACCCGCCAAACCATGGAATATTCGGTTCAGTTTGCTGAAACCGGTCACCTTTGCCTGGCAACCCTGCACGCGAACAACGCTAACCAGGCGCTGGACCGGATTATTCAGTTTTTCCCGCCAGAGCAGCACAACCAAATCTGGATGGATTTGTCTCTTAACCTGAAGGCCATTGTGGCCCAGCAACTGATTCCGACACCGGATGGCAAAGGCCGCAAGGCTGTTATCGAGGTTTTGGTTAACACGCCTTTGGTGGCAGATTTGATTCGCAAAGGGGAAGTTCATAAGCTCAAGGAACTGATGTCGAAATCAAACGAATCCGGTATGCGAACGTTCGATCAGGCTCTGTATGAACTTTATGCAGAAGGTTCTATTACCTACGAAGACGCGCTGGCCCATGCAGACTCGGCTAACGATCTGAGATTGATGATAAAACTGGGTGCAGATGCGCAGGGGGCTGATAAATTATCGTCTTCTGTGGATAAGCTTACCATTCAGGATGATTGAACAGGCGGGTATCGACTAACGTAGTAGATTGTTAGCTTTTCAAATCAGTAGTATTAGCATTTGAGGCCAGTAGGCGCTGATGCGTATACTCCGCCACAAATTACAAAGGAGTTACCGCTGTTATGAGACCTTCACTGCTTACCCACGCTGTTCGCCTGGCTTCGCTCGTCGCAATTGCTGCTCCAGCCAGCGTTTTTGCTGGCGGTTTTTCTCTGAACGAACAAAGTGCGAGTGCCATGGGCGTTGCTAATGCCGGTGCTGCGGCTAACCCTGAAAATGCTTCCACGGTTTTGTTTAACCCGGCGGGCATGAGTCAGCTTAAGGGTACAAACTTGTCTTTTGGTGCATCTGTCTTGGATATCGATGCCAAGGCCAAGAACGGCAGCATGAGCGCAACTGACCAGCTTGGCGGCGAAGTAAATGGCACCAATGGTGGCGACATTGCCGACCCTGCTGTTTTGCCGAATCTGTATATGACCCACGAAGTTAATGATTCCATTGATGTCGGGTTCGGAATTCACGCGCCTTATGGGTTGGCTGCTGACTACGAAAATGATTTCGAAGGTCGTTACTTTGCCGACAAAACCGAACTGACTGCGATCTCTTTTTCACCCTCTATTTCCGTGAACAATGGCCAAGGCCTTTCGATGGGCTTGGGTGTTAACATCATGTACGCAGAGGGACGGCTATCTAAATTCCAGGATGTCCGTGGTAGCTTTTATCAAAGTGGTTTACAGCAAAACAATGTTGATCCGTCGTCAGCTCCAAAGCCTGTATTGGATGCAATCAAAGCCGGTGCAGATGCGAAGGCGGACAACTACGAACAAGCTTATGGCACCCCTTATGCCGACATCGAGGGTGATGATATTGCAGTAAACTTCCGCGTTGGCTTTTTGTATGAAATGACGGAGAGGACCCAGTTTGGCCTGACAGCACAGACAGGGACTGAGTTCGATCTGGATGGTGACATCAAAATCACAAACTTCCCGGCTCCAGACGGCCAGGGTGGTTTAGCTCCCACGACGCTTACAGAAGATGTCACGGTGCCTTTGGCTATTCCGGAAAGCATTACCTTTGGGGCCAAACACCAGGCAACCGATACAGTTACGTTGCTGGCAGGTGCCACTTACTCTCGTTGGAGTCGCTTCGAAGAGTTGGATATAAACAGCAAAAATGGCGGCCCGGTTTCCACGGCAACTGGCCGCACGGGTGACGACCCGATCACACACATCACCGAGAAGTGGAAAAATACCTGGCAGTTCAATATTGGTTCTATCTGGCAGGCAACTCCTGAGTGGGCATTCAAGGCAGGCTATGCGTGGGACGAATCTCCGGTGGACCAGTATGTTACCGCACGCATTCCTTCCGAAGATCGCCACTGGCTAACGCTTGGCACTCAGTGGAAAGATGCCCAGAGTGGATGGGCGGTTGATGCTGCTGTTGGCACGTTGATCTTTGCTGATGATGCTGAGGTCTATGATCGCGAATACGATCATAACCCTCCAGAAACACCAGTTGGAGCAGCCAGTTACAAAGGTAAATACGAGCTAAGCGCCTGGAGCGCTTCCATCCAGGTCAGCAAAGCCTTCTAAACAAAGCTTTAGCTAACTAGCAGTAAAAAAATGCCCGGTTGAGCTCGCTCACCGGGCATTTTTATTTAGTGGGCCTGATCCCAGTTATCACCCACGCCAGCTTCCACCAGCAGTGGCACCGCCAACTTTGCCGCGCCGGACATCCGTTTGATCAGTCCTTCGCGAATCTCGTCTACGGCTCCCTCTTTTACTTCAATGATCAGTTCGTCATGCACCTGCATGGTCATGCGGGCGGTATCCGGGTGCTCCGCAAGCAGCCAGTTTTCCACATCAATCATCGCAATCTTAATAATATCTGCGGCGGTGCCCTGCATAGGTGCGTTAATCGCCGTGCGCTCGGCGGCCTGTTGTAGCTGTTTGTTGCGCGCATTGATTTCCGGAAGGTACAGGCGGCGCCCGAACAGGGTTTCCACATAGCCGTCGTCGTGGGCCTGCTTGCGAATGTTATCCATGTATTGCAAAACACCCGGGTAGCGCTCGAAGTACCGGTCGATGTATTGCTGTGCTACTTTGCGCCCAATATCCAGTTGGCGGGCCAGCCCGAATGCCGACATGCCGTAAATCAGGCCAAAGTTAATGGCTTTGGCGCTGCGGCGCTGATCACTGCTTACGTTATCGAGCGCTACGTTGAATACTTCTGCCGCCGTCGCTTTGTGAATGTCCTCGCCATTTTCAAAGGCAGTTAGCAGGCCTTTATCGCCAGACAGGTGCGCCATAATCCGCAACTCTATCTGCGAGTAGTCTGCCGCCAGTAACTTGTAGCCTTTCTCGGCAATAAACGCCTGGCGAATGCGCCGACCCTGTTCACTGCGAATGGGGATGTTTTGCAGATTGGGTTCAGAGGACGACAGTCGTCCGGTGGCAGTCACTGCTTGATGGTAAGAGGTGTGCACGCGCCCTGTGCGGTGGTGTATCAGCTCTGGCAGCGTGTCGGTATACGTGGACTTTAGCTTGCTCAGGCTACGGTGTTCCAGAATCAGTCTGGGCAGCTCGTATTCGTGAGCCAACTCTTGCAATACGGGCTCTGCAGTAGAGGGGGCACCTTTTGGAGTTTTCTTGATCACCGGGAGGCCCATTTTCTCGTAGAAAATGGCCTGTAGTTGCTTAGGTGAAGCCAGGTTGAAGTTTTCGCCGGCCAGTTCGTGGGCGCTCTTTTCCAGCTCGGCCATGCGCTCCGCCAGCTCCTGGCTGTGCTGGCGCAGAGTGCTGGCGCTGATCAACGTGCCGCGCTGCTCCATACGGGACAGCACCGGCACCAAAGGCAGGTCGATATCCTCGTAAACCGACTGCAGCTTGCCAACCTCGGCCAGTTTCGGGCGTATAACCTGATGCAGGCGCAAGGTTATATCGGCATCTTCTGCAGCATAGGGACCAGCCTTTTCCAGATCCAGCTGGTTAAACGTAAGCTGCTTGGCGCCTTTGCCGGCAATGGATTCAAAGGTAATGGTTTCCTCACCCAGATACGCACGGGCCAGGCTGTCCATATTATGGCGGGACGATACGGAGTTCAGCACGTAAGACTCCAGCATGGTGTCTTCGGCAATGCCTTCCAGACAGATATCGTGGTTGGCTAGCACGTTCTTGTCATACTTAAGGTTTTGGCCAACTTTCTTCAGTTTCGGGTCTTCCAGCAAAGGCTTGAGCTGAGCAAGCACGCGCTCACGCTCTAGCTGCTCTGGCGCTCCCATGTAGTCGTGGCCGAAGGGTACGTATGCCGCTTCGCCCGCCTCAATGGCGAATGACACACCCACTACGTCTGCATCCATATAACGCAGGCTGGTGGTTTCGGTATCAAAAGCGAACAGCTGGGATTTTTGAAGCCGTGAGACCCACTCATCCAGCTCTTTTTGGTCGGTAATCACGCTGTAGTGTTTTTCAGCGTGTTCGGGGGCTTTCGGGTCAACTGTTTCGCCGGTTCTAGTATCGCTCGCTCCGGGCGCCGAAGTTGCCTTGTTTTCGAGCTCGGCGGTCCAGCTTCTTAGTTCATACTCCCGGAACAGATTCAGCAGTTCCTCATCGCTTTGCTGTCGTTCCTGCAGGTCTTCCAGGCCGAATTCCAGCTCCACATCCATTTTAATGGTGGCCAATTCGCGGCTCAGAGGCAGGGTGTCAGCAGCTTCGCGTAGGTACTCTCCAATCTTGCCTTTTATCTCGCCTGCATGCTCAAGGAGGTTGTCCAGGTTGTTATAGGCTTGCAGCCATTTAACCGCGGTTTTCGGACCGCATTTGTTGACGCCGGGAATGTTGTCAACCTTGTCGCCCACCAGGGCAAGGTAATCGATAATCTGATCAGGTCTTACGCCAAACTTCTCGTTTACTCCGTCTCTATCCATCCAGGTTTCTGTCATGGTGTTGATCAGAGTGACATGATCGCTTACCAGTTGAGCCATATCCTTGTCGCCAGTGGAAACCACCACATCAATGCCCTTGTGGGTGGCCTCGTTGGCCAGGGTGCCAATGACATCATCTGCTTCAACGCCACTTACAATCAACAGCGGCAGCCCCATGGCCTTTACCATTTGGTGAATAGGGTCAATCTGTACGGCCAGGTCGTCCGGCATGGGCGGCCGGTTGGCCTTATACTCTTCATATAATTCGTGGCGGAAGGTTTTACCCTTGGCATCGAATACCACAACTACCTTGGAGCCAGGGAAATCCTGATCCAGGCGCCGAATCATCGCGATCACGCCTTTGATGGCGCCGGTGGGGTGATTCTTGCTGGTCATCAGTGGCGGAAGTGCATGATATGCACGGAATAAATAGGACGAACCGTCCACAAGCACCACGGGAGGCGTTTTTTGTTCAGTCATGTCAAAGGGAGTCCGGATTCTGATTGAAGCATGGGTTGGCTTGTGCAACTCTGTACTTAATTTGATGGTCGAAAGGGTATCACGAAAATGAAACGAATCGCCTGTTTCGCGGTTATGCTCGCTTGGGGCCTGGGGGCTGCAGTAGCACAGGAGAGCGATGCACTGGATACAACTGTTGTAGAAACGCCTGAAGAGCCGGTGGTCATTTCAGACTACCAACCATCCGATTCCGGCCCGCAGATTGTTATCCGCTCTGGTGATGATAAGGTTTTCTACGAGTACCGCGTAAACGGGCAGCTCATGGAAATAAAAGTAGTGCCGGAAGTGGGTAGTGAATACTACCTGGTACCCGCCGATGGCGGTGGTTGGGCTCGGGAATCCGACTCTGACATGCTGGTGCCAAGCTGGATACTGCTTCGTTGGTAAGTGCCCGGAATTAACTGGGCGCCTGGGGCTGGAATAACGCGTGGAGACGGGCTTGGAAAAACAGGCTGCATTATGCGGATTGAAGCGCGCGTGACAAGCAAAGTATCCGTAAAAAAACTATGCGTCACATATTTGAAATTTCAGTTTTTAGTATGAATATTCTAATTTTTGACCGTAATCTTGGTTGCAGAATAAAGGAAACCCTCCAGACCCAGACTAGGGTCAAACGTCTTAGGGGTGAGTTTTAAATAACTTCCGTAAACCAAGGAGAAGCGACATGAGTAAACTCAAGACTTATCAGGAACAGCTTCAGGAAATCGTAGAAAAAGGCATCAATGCCGCAGAAGAGCAGCAGCAGAAGTTGGCAGCCAAGCCTTTTGAGTATGCAGAAAAGCTTGAGTCAGGCGCGCGTGAATACAGCGTTGAAAGTCTGCGTAGCCGTTATAATGGCTACAGCGACAGCCTGTTTGGGCAGCTGCGTAGCCTGAATAACCGTTTTGGTAGCTTCGCTGCCGATCTGGTGGCCAAACTTGAAAAAGATGCAGCTGAAGGCGCTGACACTGTCTCTGAAGCAGCAGACGACGTGTCTGAAGCCGCTCAGGATGCCAAAAAGTCTGTAGAGACCAAAAAGCCAGCGGCTCGCAAGACAACCGCGAAGAAAAAGACTGCCCAGAAGAGCTCAGCTACTTCAGCCTGATAGCCAGGTAAGTTGTTAAACAATTGCGCAGTCTGTAGTGATAAAAAAGGGCGCCCACTCAAACCTGGGCGTCCTTTTTGTGTTTAGTGGGTGGCAACTTGTCAGTGTTGTCCCGGAGGGCATTACCTTCCGGTGTTGGTGGGGTCAAGCGATAGTGTTCGGCTTTCCCCGGTGACTACTTCAAGTCGCTTTATATCCCTTTCAAATGATTGCCTGAGAACCTCTATTTCCTGAGCCTGGCCCGAGATTTCTCTCTCGATATCGCGAATTTGAGATTCAAGACGATGGATCTTGTTGAGGGTTGCTTCTGGTATTTTGCGGCCGTTGCGCTCCATGTTCGCAGCACGGCTTTGTTCGCTGTCCAGCTGGCTTGAGATAACGGAAATATTGCCACGCTTAAGTTGAATCAGTCCCCGCAGTTCATCCAGTTTGCGGTGCATGGCTTTTATGGCTTGGTCCGGGTGGCTGAAGCGCTTCAGAAGCCTGGCATCTTTATCGCGCTGAATGGCGAGTTCTTTCTGGCGCTGCTTTTCTGTTTCGCGGGCGGCAATTTCAGCTTCTGTTGGCGCGGCGGGGACAGATTCCACCACACGCCCGTTCGAATTCAGGATGTCGTAGCCGCGTTTGGTCGCTTGCTGCGGAATGGTGTTACTGATTACGAGCTGGCCTTTTTCATCCGTGTAGCGGTACATGCCTGCCACTGCCTGGCTTGTCATGCCCAGGGTCAGTAAGAGAGCGGAGGCGGCAGCCGAAAATACGGTTGGGCGCTTGTGCATCAGTCAGACTCCGTAGCTTTCCCGGTAGTTGGCTACTTTGACCGCGTGGCCAGAAAACTCCGGGTTGGTCTTAAGATAGTCCAATATCTGTTCCAGGCGGATGATACTAACTACCGGAATGCCGAATTCTCTCTCTACTTCCTGTATGGCAGAGAGTTCACCGTTGCCTCGCTCCTGTCTGTCGAGGGCGATCAGCACGCCGGCAGGTTCAGCGCCTTCGGCATGTATCAGGCTAATAGATTCGCGTATGGCTGTGCCGGCGGTAATAACATCATCAACGATGAGCACCTTACCCCGCAACGGGGCGCCTACAATATTGCCGCCTTCGCCGTGGTCTTTCTTTTCCTTGCGGTTAAAGGCAAACGGCTTGCTGTCGCCTTCCTGTGCCAAAGCCGTGGCTGTTACGGTTGCCAACGGAATGCCCTTATAGGCAGGGCCGAATATGATGTCATAATCGAGTTCGCTGCGTGCGATGGCTGCAGCGTAGGCCTTGCTGAGTTGCAGCAGGTCGTCTCCGGTATTGAACAGGCCAGCATTAAAAAAGTAGGGGCTGGTGCGGCCGGATTTTAAGGTAAAATCACCAAAACGAAGTACGTTACGGCGAATGGCGAACTCAATAAATTTTTGCTGATAGTCGTGCATGGCAAGGCTTCTGGCGGGTGTGGATCTTTTAATAATGCGTGAAAACGGTATCATACACGCAAACCGAATCAGGGAACACGTATGCGGGTAGTATCAATCAGCGTTAATGGCCTTGCCCAGGCTATTGATAAAGGTTTCTTCGACTGGCTGGCCGAGCAGGACGCAGACGTTGTGTGTGTGCAGGATCACCGTATGCGCGCCTACGAGATTGAAGACCAAAACCTTATACCTGAAGGCTATGAGGCGTATTTCATCGATGGCGAAAATAACTCGGACGGTGGCGTGGGTATATACACACGGCATTTCCCGAAGGCTATTATGTATGGCTTCGCCAACGAGCAGGCCGACCGGGAAGGGCGCTTCATTCAGGCAGATTTCGACAAGGTTTCAGTGGCCAGTGTGCTGGCTCCCTGTGCGCTTGGCCGGGAAGATGAACTGATCAGTGAAGACGACTTGACGGTGCTGGACCATAAAGATGATTTTCTGGATGGGTTCGGTCTGCACATGCAAAAAACGCTGCGCAAGCGCCGCCAGTTCATTTTTGGCGCTAACCTGCAGTCGGCGCAACATGTGACAGATGCCAGTCCCCTGTACCACCGGTTGGATTTTTCAGGGTTTTTGCCCCATGAGCGTGCCTGGCTCGATCGGCTGTTCGATGAAATGGGCTGCGTGGATGCATTCCGTGAAATCAACAAGCAGAGCAACCAGTTTAGCTGGTGGCCCGAGCAAACCGAGGGGTCGCGAAAGAATGCGGGCATTCGGGTGGATTACCAGTTGATGACGCCTGGCATTCGCAAAACCATTCAGGATGGCTGGATTGACAGCAAAACCCGTTTTTCGGATCACGCTCCGGTGATTATGGATTACGATATAGAAATCGGTTTGTAAGCTGATTCAAGCTTGAGGGGAGTGCCAGCAGTCATGCCGGCACCCGCTTTTGCGTTACCTTCTTAGCCTTCCAGCGCTTCTTTCTGCAGCACAAACAGCTTTTCAATACCCTGCCTGGCCAGAGCCAGCATGCTGTCCAATTCTTCCTGAACAAACGGTGCACCCTCTGCCGTGCCCTGGATTTCGATGAAGCCGCCCTGGTCGGTCATGATCACGTTCATGTCGGTTTCGGCTTCGGAGTCTTCCGGGTAATCCAGATCAACCACTGGCGTGCCTTTGTAAACACCCACAGACAGCGCTGCGACCATTTGCTTCAGTGGTGATTTCTTAATGCGCTTTTCTGCCACCAGATGATTCAGGGCATCGACCAGAGCGACGCAACCGCCGGTGATGGCTGCGGTACGAGTGCCGCCGTCGGCCTGAATAACGTCGCAATCAATGGTGATGCTGTGTTCGCCCAGGGCGTCAAGGTCAACCGCTGTGCGCAGGGAGCGGCCGATCAGGCGCTGAATTTCCACGGTGCGGCCGCCCTGCTTGCCACGGGCGGCTTCGCGGCCCATGCGGCTGCCGGTAGAGCGGGGCAGCATGCCGTATTCAGCGGTGATCCAGCCTTTGCCCTGGCCGCGCAAAAACGGCGGTACTTTGTTTTCTACCGAGGCGGTGCAGATGACTTTGGTGTTGCCGAATTCAACCAGTACAGAGCCTTCCGCATGGCAGGTGTAGTTACGGGTAAGGCGAATGTCTCTTGGCTGTTCGGGGGTTCTGCTGCTTGGACGCATATAGGATTCCTGATGATGTCACTAAGTGTCCGGGAGCTTGGCCCGGTCGTATTGGCGTTGAAAAGCCGACAAGTATAGCACGTTGAGCAGGACCACCGGGGAGCCAGGGCGCGGAAGCGCATTGACTATGGCGGAGTTCGCCGCAAAGCAGCGCGGCCTGTTAGACTCAAGTTCTGCAATCAACGATTGCCACCCTTAACAAAGCCGGAGCCCCCATGATCAAAAGTATGACTGCGTTTGCCCGGAAGGATGTTCAGGATAGCCAGGGAACACTGACGTGTGAAATTCGCGCCGTTAATCACCGGTATCTGGAGCCGTCTTTTCGGTTGCCTGAGGCCCTGCGCGAGCTTGAGAACCCGTTTCGGGAAGAGCTGCGAAAGCAGTTAAAACGGGGCAAGGTGGATGTCTCAATTCGCCTGCAAGCCAGCGAGACGGCTGCTCCCGGGTTTGAGGTTAATGAGGGTATAGCACAAGCGGTGAACGAAGCCGCAAATCACGTGAATCGTATGCTTGATAACCCGGCACATATCAACGCGCTGGATATTTTACGCTGGCCGGGGGTGCTGTCTGCGCCGGAGCAGGATGACAACGCAGTTAAGGAATCTGCCCTGCAACTGTTTGAGCAAACAGTTGCTGAGCTAGCCATTGTGCGACAGCGGGAGGGTGAGCGCTTGCGGCCGTTGTTTGAGGACAGGCTGGCGCAAATGACAACCCTGGTTGAAACGGTCCGCAATCTGGTGCCCGAGTTATTAAAGGCCCAGGAGAAGCATCTGCGTGAGCGCTTTCAGAAAGCCAGGGTAGAGCTGGAACCTGAGCGCCTGACCCAGGAAATGGTCATGCTCGCCCAGAAGAGTGATGTGGCCGAAGAACTGGACCGGTTGGAGGCTCACATCAGTGAGGTGACAGACACCCTCAAACGTGATGAGGCCATTGGTCGCAGGCTGGATTTCCTGATGCAGGAGCTAAACCGCGAAGCCAACACCCTGAGCAGCAAGAGCATCGATGCCGGCGCAACTCGCGCAGCCGTTGATTTGAAGGTTTTGATCGAGCAAATGCGGGAGCAGGTGCAGAACATCGAGTAACCCAACCCCGGCCTGATCAGGCCTGCGCTAGATTGTTCAGCGGCTCTGGCAGTTCCAGTGTCACCCGTTGGCGGCTGAGCGGGCAGTCAAACTCAAGGCTAACCGCCAGCAGTTGCAAAGGCACTCGCGCAGGCTTGCCATAAAGTCGGTCACCGACAATGGGGTGGCCTATGCTTTGCAGATGCTTGCGAATCTGGTGTTTGCGCCCGGTCTCAATGGTTACCTGTAAAATGCTGGTCTCGCCGGCTTCATCAGTGCTAAGGGTAGAGGCACGGCTGATAGCTTCTTTGCCGTCAACCGGAGTATCAATCAGTTGATCCCGGGTCTCAATCAGGCCTGCGACGCTGGCAAGATAGTGTTTGGTTATAGTGCGACCGGCAAAGCACTGGGAAAGCGCGCCTGCGGCTTTTGGATCGTGGGCAATAAGCATAAGCCCGGCGGCATCGGCATCCAGCCGGTGAATCAGAAAGCAGGGGCGTTTTAGCTCAAGCTCCGCGCTGCGCAGTAAGCTGCAGTGATCACCCCATTGCGAGCCTTGCGCCAGCAAGCCGTGGGGTTTAAACCAAGCGCTGTAGCGGCTGTTGTCTGCCACCAGTGTTGCCACTTCAGGCTTTCGCGCCAACACGCTCTCATCGTAATAAAGTTGCAGCCGTGTGCCTGTTTTGAGTTCCTTGGTAGCGCGCCTAAGCCGCACTTTCTTGCCCTTGAGTGTCCACCAGCATGCGCCTTTGTTCATGGCGTCCTTGATGCGCTGGCGTGAAAGCCCGGTCGCCTGGCTCAGGGCTTCGCTGGCGGTTTCTGGCAGGGTGGTTGTTATGTCGAATTTTTTGCGCATCACCGACCGGTATCCTCGGGCTGGATGGCGAGCAGGTCGGTTCGCAGGTGGGTGAGCACTTTCTCTGCGGTGTTACCAATAACCCTCGCTTTCAAGCCGGTTTTACCGCTGGTGCCAATAACCAGCATGTCTGCCTTAAGTTGGCTGGCCACGCTGGGGATAACCTTGTGCGCCGGGCCGGTGGTCAGATGAATCTGCTCGGGTTTCAGGTGCCAGGTGTTGCACAAGTGTGTGAGAGCCGGCTTCAGCGCTTCTCTTCGCTTTTTGTCATGCTCGGCTACATTAATAATCTCAAGATCTGCCAGTACTTCAGAAATATGCAGCGCGTGGACCAGGTGCAATTCCGTTCCGAATGCTTTGGCGAGTGTGCTGGCCTGCTCAATAATTCGGGTGTTAAGCGCGCTCTTGGCAGGTTTTTCTGAGCTAAGATCGACTGCCGCCAGAATGGGGTGTGCGTGATTCCACTTTTGCTCTGCAACCAGCATGACAGGCACCGGGCACTCCCGAATCAAGTGCCAATCGGTGGGCGTGTACAGCAGGGTTTCTGAGCGACTGCCGGTTTTAATCACAGTGGTAAAGCGTTTGGGCTGGCAGTGCTCGATAATCCACTGGTGTATGTTCTTTTCCCATACCGTGTGGGTAGTGACGTGCAGATCACTGCAATCTGAAAGGGTCAGCATTTGGTCCAGCCAGCGTTGGCGTAGTTCAATAAGGGCTTCCCGGGCGCGCTGTTGCACCGCCGGGTCTGACGGCAAGGCGCCAAGGTGCTCATGGGTGAAGGCGACAATTTCCAGGTGGGCACCTGTGGCGCGCGCCAGTTCAATTCCCCGGGCCAGTGCCTTTTGGTGCTTGTGGGCCGGGTCCATGACAATCAGAAGTTTATCCATGCTGCCTTCCGCCATTTTTGCTGTGCCTGAGTGTGATGCTGTGATGTTTTGCTATCTTTGCCTCAATATTATCAGTTGTTGAAGCTCCGGGGTGCGGTGATTAGTCAAAGGCCGTATAATTGGCGGTTTTCCGGGCCTTCAGCAATGGCGGCCAGATACAGTGCAGGAGTTGTTGAGTCATGAACCAGGCCGGTGGAACAGGTACGCTGTTTGTCATTTCTGCGCCGTCGGGTGCTGGCAAAACCAGCCTTGTTGCAGAGATGCTGCGTGCCGATCAGAAATTGGGCGTGTCCATATCCCATACGACTCGCCCTATGCGTGAGGGTGAGAACAACGGCGTTAACTACCATTTTGTCAGCCGTGAAGAATTCGAAGCCATGATTAACCGTGGCGATTTTCTGGAGCATGCCAATGTTTTCGACAATTACTATGGCACGTCACAGGTGTGGGTTCGTGAGATGCTGGCCAGCGGTCGGGATGTGATTCTGGAAATTGACTGGCAGGGTGCTGCGCAGGTGCGCCGCCTTATTCCTGAGTGTGTGAGCGTGTTCATTGTGCCGCCTTCGTCAGAGGTGTTGCGGGACCGGCTTGTGGGCAGAGGGACAGACGCACCGGAAGTGGTGGAGCGGCGGTTGTCTGAAGCCCGGGAAGAATGCCGCCATGCGGGCGAGTTTGATTACCTGGTAGTGAATGACCATTTCCGGGAGGCGTTGGCAGATTTGCTGGCCATTGCGCGCAGCCAGCGCTTGCAAATGGTTGACCAGCAGGCCAGGCACAGCGCGTTACTCTCCGGGCTCTCAGGTGCGGGCGATGGCTTGGCTTAAGCCGGTCTTTTGCTGTATACAAATTGTGCCGCTGGCGGTAAACTGTTCGGTCTGCTAAATCAGTCATTTTATTTTGTCGGGGAAATCATGGCACGAGTTACTGTTGAAGATTGTCTGGAACACGTAGATAACCGTTTCCAGCTGGTCATGCTAGCTACTAAGCGTTCCCGTCAGCTTGCCACCAAAGGTGCCGAGCCGATGGTCGCAGAAGAAAACGACAAGCCCACGGTTATCGCCCTGCGCGAAATTGCGGGTAACCTGGTTTCCCGAGACCTGCTTACTGAAATCGAAGAAGAGTAAGCGGTTGCGGGCTTAGAGTGGAGGCGCGGTGTCGCTTGAGGCTACGGTAGAGGGGCTGACGGGTGAGCTCAGCACCTATCTGGATACCAATCGCATCAACCAGGTGCGAAGAGCCTACTATTACGCTGAACAAGCCCATGAAGGCCAGATGCGTAAGAGCGGCGACCGCTATATCACTCATCCTCTCGCTGTTGCCCACGTTCTTGCCGGCCTGAAGCTCGACCACCAGAGTTTGATGGCCGCCATGCTTCACGATGTTATTGAAGATACCGGCATTCCCAAAGACGCTCTTTCCGAGCAGTTTGGCGAGGATGTCGCAGAGCTGGTAGACGGCGTAAGCAAGCTTACCCAGATAGAGTTCCGCACCCGCGCGGAAGCCCAGGCAGAAAACTTTCAGAAAATGACCCTGGCCATGGCCAGGGACATCCGGGTTATTCTTGTTAAGCTGGCAGACCGCCTGCACAACATGCGCACTCTTGGGCCCATGCCCTATGAAAAACGCCAGCGCATCGCTACAGAAACCCTCGACATATATGCCCCCATCGCAAACCGGTTGGGTATGCACGCGATTTCCACCGAATTGGAAGACTTGGGGTTTTCATCTTTGCACCCCATGCGCTCCCGCTATATTTCCAAAGCCGTAGATAAACTGCGTGGCAGCCATCGGGAAATCATCGAAGACATTCAGGGCCGGCTGCAGGAAAAACTCGAAGAGCGTGACCTTCCGGGGCGCATAATTGGGCGTGAGAAACACCTGAACAGCATCTATAACAAGATGAAGCTCAACCAGAAGTCGTTTTACGAAATCATGGATGTATACGCCTTCCGGATTATTACTGACAGCGAAGACGACTGCTATCGCATTCTCGGAGCGGTTCATAGTCTCTACAAGCCCATGCCCGGCCGCTTTAAAGACTACATTGCCATGCCCAAGGCCAATGGCTACCAATCGTTGCACACCACCTTGTTTGGCATGCATGTGAACATAGAAATCCAGATCCGCACTGAGGAAATGGAGCACATTGCCAACGACGGTATCGCTGCGCACTGGATGTACAAAAACGAGTCAACCAGTGTGAGCGCGGTGAACCAAACACGGGTAGATCGTTGGGTGAAAGGGTTGATGGAAATGCGTGAGCGGGCAGACGATTCCCTCGAGTTCATCGAACACGTAAAGGTCGATCTCTTCCCGGACGAAATTTACGTGTTTACCCCAAGGGGTAAAATTATGGAGCTGCCCAGCGGCGCAACCCCGATAGATTTTGCGTATGCAATCCACACGGATATAGGTAATGCCACTGTAGCTTGTCGCGTCAACCGAACCTTGGGGTCTTTGAGCAGGCCGCTACAAAGTGGTCAAACAGTAGAGATTATTACTGCGCCGGGTGCACGGCCTAACCCGGCCTGGCTGAGTTTTGTGGTTACCGGCAAGGCGCGCAGTAGCATTCGCCATACACTGAAAAGCCAAAAATTGGCAGAGGCGCTGGAGTTGGGGCGCACCCTGCTGAAAAAATCTTTAAACGGGTTTGGCGCCCGTTTGTCGGATATTGACGACATTCAAAAGCAGGCGGTGGTTAATCATAACCAGGTGAACAGCTTTGATGATCTGGTAAGTGATATTGGCCTGGGCAACCGAATGGCTTATCTGGTTGCGCGCCAACTTCTAAGTGGTGCGGAAACAGAGGGTCCCGATGAAGTCACTAAAGATACTCAAGGTGGAGATGTTTCCTCGATCACCATAAAGGGAACCGAAGGCATGCTGGTTCACTTTGCTTCTTGCTGCAAGCCTATTCCCGGCGACCCGGTTGTTGGCGTGATGGATTCGGGCAGTGGTATGGTAATCCACTCCGACACCTGTTCCCGCCTGCCGGAAGACAACGAAGGCCGGTCCCGTCTGACCCACCTTACCTGGGCCAAAGATATTACCGATGAATTTTCTGTAGAGTTGCGCGTTGAGTTGGAGCGACAGCGCGGCGTGATTGCCGAAGTGGCCAACGCGGTGGCCATGGCAGATGGCAATATCGAACGTATTAACGTAGACGAGCAGGATGCCCGCTTTGGCGTGGTCAGCATGGTAGTCAAGGTGCATGGCCGCAAGCACCTGGCCCGCGTGATGCGCCGGGTTCGCAACATCAAGGCGATTACCTCGATCAATCGCGTGAAATACTGAGACTAACCAGGCCCGCGCGGTTGACAGCTCACGTGCGGAAGGGCGACGATTGGTGTTTTGGACGAAAGGAAATTACACGGCATGGCCAACAAATCTGTAATCCAGACTGAACACGCACCTCAAGCAATTGGCCCTTATTCTCAGGCCGTTAAGGCAGGCGATACGGTCTATATCTCTGGTCAGATTCCGCTGAACCCCGAAACCATGGAAGTAGTGGCCGGGGATTTTTCAGAAAAAACCCGCCAGGTATTCGAAAACCTCAAAGCCGTGTGTGAAGCCGCCGGTGGCGAGTTGAAGGACGTTGTTAAAGTGAATATTTACGTGACCGATTTGGCAAACTTTGCCACGGTGAACGATATTATGGCGACGTATTTTCCAGAGCCCTATCCGGCACGAGCCGCTGTTGAAGTATCAGCGCTGCCAAAAGATGTGCCGGTAGAGGTCGAAGCTGTAATGGTGCTCAGCTGATACAGCAATAAATGGCAAGAGAGTCAGAACAAAGGCGGTCGAGGACCGCCTTTGTTCGTTTTAAATGCTGCCTTTTTTGATCATTTCACGGTACCCGGCTCGAAAATCGGGATAACGAAAACGAAATCCGGTTTGCGTCAGACGCTGATTAACACATCGCTTGCTACCAGCCCGACCACCTTTTCTGGCGTCTGCCGCCGGTTCGGCGCAGGCCACCTGCTGGCGAATCCAATCAACCACTTCATCGAGTCGAACCGGCTCGCAATCACTGGCCACATAGCAATTGTCCAAGTGCTCTCCCGCAAGCGCTAATCCGTTAAGGTGGGCTACAGCTTCGGCTGCGTCATCCTCATGAATGCGGTTGCTGAACGGTGCAGGCTTTGCCGGGCTCATGCGGCCCGCAACAACTGCCTCCAAAAAACGCCTTCTGGTTGGCCCGTAAATACCGCTGAAGCGCACTATGGTGGCAGGGTGGCCGCTATCCAGTGCCGTTTGCTCGCCGGCTAAAATCTGTTGGCCAGTGGCGCGGTTGGGGGAAGCCGCGCTGGTTTCGTCTACCAGGCTATCGTCGTTCTGGGCGTAAACGCTGGTGCTGCTGATGAAAAAGAGCCGCTTGAGTTGCTGGCTGCCCAGCGCGTCAAGGAGGTTGGATAAGCCGATTACATACGCATCGCGGTAGCCCTGCTCATCATAATGAGAGGGCGTGAGGCAGTAGATAACGGTATCCAGGTCGTCCGGTAGCTTGCCGGCCAGAGTTTCCGGGCGCGAAAGGTCGGCCCCTATGCCCCTCACACCTTCTGGCACCTTGCCAGGGTTACGGCGCAGCCCGTAAACATGCGCCGACTCCTGCAGCTTGCTGGCGATGGCGCCACCCAGCTTGCCGCAACCGGCTATGAGAATTCCCGGTGTACTATTGCGATCAGCGATTGCCATAGACAATATCAATCCTTATCCTCTAACCCATAAATTAGTAAAACTTCGATCCGTATCCTTTTGACCGGAGATCACCATGACTCTTACCGAGTTACGATACGTCGTTACGCTTGCCCGCGAAAGACATTTTGGCCGCGCGGCCGAGCGCTGCCATGTTAGCCAGCCAACCCTCAGCGTGGCGGTCAAAAAGCTGGAAGATGAATTGGGCGTTCCTCTGTTTGAACGCAGTAAAAGCAGTATCCGCGTAACAGAAACCGGCTCGCGTATTGTTGAGCAGGCCCAGCGTGTTCTGGACCAGGTGGGTGTTATCCGCGATATGGCCCAGGATGGCAAAAGCCAACTGAGTTCGCCCCTGAAAGTTGGGGCCATTTACACCATTGGGCCTTATCTGTTCCCACACCTGCTGCCGGAACTGCGCCGCGCCGCACCGGAAATGCCGCTCTACATCGAAGAAAACTACACCGCCAACTTGCGACAAAAGCTGCGCCAATCCGAGCTGGACGCCATCATTATCGCATTGCCGTTTGAAGAGGCGGAGGTGTTAACGCTGCCGTTATACGATGAGCCCTTTGTGGTGCTGCTGCCAGCGGACCACCCACTGGCAGAAAAAGAACAGATCACTGGCGAAGAGCTGTCTCGCGAGCAATTGCTGCTCCTTGGCCCAGGGCACTGCTTCCGGGATCAAATACTTGAATCCTGCCCGCCTTTGGTGGATGCAGTCACTCACCGCGCGGAAAATGGCTCGCAATCGCTGGTTACTGAGGGCAGCTCGTTAGAGACTATTCGCCACATGGTGGCCTCTGGCCTGGGGATCACCGTACTCCCGCTCTCGGCTGCCACGGCTATGCAGTATCGTAAAGAGGTACTGGTAACCCGACCTTTTGCACCGCCAATACCTTCCCGTACAGTCGCTTTGGCCTGGCGAGTCACTTTCCCGAGGCCGAAAGCCATCGATGTCCTCTCTCTTGCCGCCAACCAGTGCCGCGTGATTGAAAAAGCGAAAGCGGAAACACCGGTTACTGCCGACACGGACTGACTCTAGCCATGGCCTCACTGGATGATATCCCGGTCACAGAGCTAAAGGGCGTAGGAAGCGCCCTTGCTGAAAAGCTTGCGCGACTGGGCATCGCATCGATGCAGGATTTGCTGTTTCATTTACCTCATCGCTACGAAGATCGCACCCGTATTATGCCCATGGGCAGTTTGAGGGTAGGTGATGTAGCCGTAGTGGAAGGGGAGGTAATGAAGGCAGATCTGATGATGGGCCGCCGCCGCAGCCTGCAGGTTACCCTGAAAGACAACAGCGGATTTCTGGTGCTGCGGTTTTTTCACTTTAACGCCGCCCAAAAGAATCAGCTTTCAGAAGGTGCCTGGGTACGCTGTTTCGGTGAAGTGCGCCCGGGCCGGGCCGGATACGAATTTTACCATCCGGAATACCAGGTAAGCCCGCCACCGATGCCAGCCGCTGGCGAGGCAACCCTCACTCCGGTTTACCCGTTGACCGAAGGCATACAGCAGCCCCGAATAAGAGCTCTGTGTCAGCAAGCTCTGGGGTATCTTCAGCGCCACCCTATACGCGATTGGTTGCCCGCGGAGTTGCTGGCAGGCTATCAGTTGCCAGGCATTACCGAAGCCGTCCGGTTAGTGCATTCTCCCCCGGCCAGTGCTCCGGTTCCTTTGCTGATGGGCGGGCGTCATCCGGCGCAACAGCGGCTGGTCATGGAGGAGCTGCTTGCCCACCAGTTGAGTATGCTGCAAGTGCGGGAACAGATTCAGGCCCGGCAGGCACTGCCTTTGCTGCCGACAGGCGATCTATCCGAACGCTTTCTGGAAGAATTGCCGTTTGCGCTCACAGGCGCCCAGCGCCATGTCATGGGGGATATCCGCCAGGATCTCAGCCAGCCGCTGCCCATGCTGCGCTTGGTGCAGGGTGATGTGGGCTCAGGCAAAACCGTGGTTGCTGCCCTGGCAGCGCTTCAAACCATAGGCGCGGGCGCTCAGGTAGCGCTGATGGCACCCACAGAAATACTGGCCGAACAACACTATCAAAACTTTTATGGCTGGCTTGAGCCCATAGGCATCCAGGTGGCCTGGCTATCTGGCAAGGTAAAAGGTAAGGCCCGAAAAGAAGCGTTGGAAGCTGTGCATACAGGGGCGGCGGGCGTGGTGATAGGCACTCATGCATTGTTCCAGGACGACGTGCTGTTTCACCGCCTGGCTTTGGTTATTGTGGATGAGCAGCACCGCTTTGGCGTACACCAGCGCCTGGCCCTGCGCGAGAAAGGTGTAGGCGGAACCCTGGCTCCGCACCAACTGATCATGACGGCCACTCCTATTCCGCGCACCCTCGCCATGAGCGCCTATGCCGATCTTGACACCTCAGTGATTGACGAACTGCCACCGGGTCGCAAGCCCATTGAAACCATCGTGATTCCCGACAGCCGCCGGGAAGATGTGATTGACCGGGTTCGCAGTGCCTGCACTGACGGGCGCCAGGCTTACTGGGTGTGTACCCTGATTGAGGAGTCCGAAGCATTGCAGTGCCAGGCGGCCGAAGTAACAGAGCAGGAGCTGACCGAACGCTTGCCGAACCTGAACATCGGATTGGTGCACGGGCGGCTCAAGTCGGCAGAAAAAGCAGCGGTGATGGAGCAGTTCAAGCAGGGTAAGCTGGACTTGTTGGTTGCCACCACGGTGATTGAGGTGGGTGTGGATGTTCCCAATGCTTCGTTGATCATTATTGAAAACCCGGAACGGTTGGGCCTTGCTCAGTTGCATCAATTGCGAGGCCGGGTAGGCAGGGGCGAGGAGGCCAGTTTCTGTGTGCTGATGTATCATCCGCCCCTATCGACCAATGGCAAAGCGCGGTTGCAGGCTCTGCGCGATAGCCAGGATGGCTTTGTGATAGCCGAGAAAGATCTGGAGATAAGAGGGCCGGGTGAGGTGCTAGGTACTCGCCAAACTGGCATGATGCAGTTTCGGCTGGCCGATTTTGAGCGAGACAAAGGCTGGATAGAACCCATACGCGAGATGGCCCCGGGGCTCATGAAGCACCCACGGGTGGTGCAGGCGCTTATCCGGCGCTGGCTTGGGGAGAACATACGGTACGGCGATGTCTGAGTTGGGCCGTTCAGCCCCACCAGTAATGCCCCTGGATCAACTGGTTTAATATCAACGTTTATGGCTGTGCGCTGCCTTATACTGAACAACAACGGCAGGCTTGATTGGCCAAGTGGCAAGCCGCAATACTTGGGAGACAATAATGGAATTACCTGTCACGGTTCAGCAGGCTTTAGGCGATGTCGCCAAGGGCGTGTCGCTGAGAGACGCAGGCCAGGCCAGCAAACAAGAACTGCTGCGAATGGTGTTGCTAAATGACGGGCAAGATAATCTTCAGGTTGTTTGTCGTAAAGAAGATTTGATTGATCTGGAACTACTCAATAAGCAGCTGCAGCGTAATTACCGACTTATGAAACCGCGGGAACAGACCCGTGTAAGAGAGCGGGCCGGGCTGCGGGAATTGCCCGCGCTGCCTTCCCTGACTGGCTGGCCTACCCTGGTGGACAATCGGGTAGATGAACTGCCCAGCGTAGCGCTGGAGTTGGGAGAGCAACACCTCGCTATGGTGATGCCGGCAGACGATTTTCGAACGCTGACTCAGCAGGCAGACCGTCAGTCCTTTGCCGTCGCCTCGGAAACCATTGCGGTTAACCTGAACAAGCCTGGCAATGACCACAGCCAAATGAATGCCGCCATCAAAAAATTCACCAGCCTGCGCATACAGCAGCGCCTGGAGGACACGTTAGAGCTTCCGCCACTACCTGAGACGGCCCAGCGTATTATCCACCTGCGCATAAACCCTAACGCTGTCATGGGCGATCTGGTAGATATTGTTGAAAGCGATCCCAGCCTGGCAGCCCAGATTGTCAGCTGGGCCTCATCATCCTTTTACGCAGCCGCCGGGCAGGTTCGGTCTGTGCACGATGCAATCTCCAGAGTGCTTGGGTTTGATATGGTTATGAACCTTGCCATGGGGCTATCCCTGGGGCGGGCCTTGAACCAGCCCCAGGACCACCCTGATGGCTATATAGATTATTGGCAGCAGGCCATTTGGCAGGCGCAATCAGCGGGCATTCTGGCCAGCATGATGCCCCGTGGTGAGCGCCCCGTATTCGGATTGGCTTACCTTGCCGGTCTGCTGCACAATTTTGGCTACCTTTTGTTGGCCCAGGTGTTTCCTCCTCATTTTAAGCTGGTATGTCGTTCGCTGGAGGTGAATACCGTTATCGATTCCTCGGTAACAGAGCACTATCTGCTGGGCATAACCCGTGAACAGATTGCAGCCCGGCTTATGGAAAACTGGGGCATGCCAGATGAAGTCACACTAGCTATACGATATCAGAAGAACGTTGATTACCAGGGAGTGCACAGCCAATACGCCAAGCTTCTTTGGCTGGGGCGCCAGCTGCTAACTGCAAGAAGTGTGGCCATGGGGGCCAGCGCTGCCGTTGAGCAGAAGGTTTATGATGAGCTTGGCCTGGACCGTGGCAAGGTAGAAAAGCAATTTGATGAATTGGTGGCCAGTAAAGACAAAATCATGGCAATGGCTGGCATGATGAGCCAATAACAAAAAGGCCGGCCATGTGGGCCGGCAAGGTTCCGCTTATTAGCAGAGTCGTCCGAACATATCAGGAGAGACAAGCGGGGCGGTAATCGATGCAGTAAAAAATTATCGCCCCGTTTTTAATCTAGACAAGGATTGCGAAAAGAAAAGGCAGTTTGGGGCATAGGCTAAGTTTGAGCGCTCCGTCATTTTTAGGCGCTTTAGCAAGCGTATGATATTCAATTGATAAAAATACCTTCTGCACATTCAGCTGTTACAAAAAGACACACTTTAATAGACCGGTCAAAACCCGTGGTTTCGTATGGCGGTTGCGGCACGGCGAATTTCATCCGAGTGCTTTCTTTCTACCGCAAATCGCTCCTTATCCATTTTTGCCACAAAACGCGCGTCTGTATCCTGGCGTGCCTGGTGCGTAGGCATGTGGCGAAGCTGCTCATACACCTCCATAAACACCTTGAAAGGCGGCTTTTCCATCAGTTCCGGCGCCACGTGATCCAGTAGCCCCTTAATGCGCAGACAACCCTCGGAATATTCCACCTGCTCTTCTTCAATAGCCATAGCAATCACCCGAATGCTATCAACCATATCCTGGCGACGTTTCGCCTGAAAAGCCTCCGCCTTTTTTTGGCGCCTGCGGCTTTCAGTCAACATAACCATTTGCCGCCGAATAAAACCCAGCAGCACAACGATGGCGATAACGCCGGCAATGATTAGGCTCCACTGTAGCCATTGGGGCATGCTGTTTTCCTATTTTGAAGCGAGGTTTGTAGTGGCATAGTGAATCTGGCCACCTGATTTTGAGTGTATGATCACTCACA
>NZ_JBQDCO010000038.1:0-34047 GCF_052091845.1 Marinobacter sp.
TTCACACTTTGCTTCGCTGTCTACCAGAATGTGGCGTGCGGTTGCCTGTGCCATGTTTAGTTTCCTTTAATGAGTCAGATGAAAAACGCCTACGAATAAGCGAGGCAGAGAGCCAAATGCTGCCCGTACCGGTCGCCTGAGGCAAGTCTTTTTATCGGTGTTTCTGCGATCTCACGATTGCTCCCGCAAACCTGTACAATGCGCGCTTTCTTTTGCCGGCCAAGCAGAACAACAGGCGCTGGCCCCTACATCTATAGGTTTGTTTCTTGATCTCTACTGCTAACATTACCATGCAATTCGGGGCCAAGCCCCTGTTTGAAAACGTGTCTGCCAAGTTTGGTAACGGCCATCGTTATGGTTTGATCGGAGCCAACGGCTGCGGCAAATCCACCCTTATGAAAATCCTTGGCAGCGATCTTGAACCCTCAGCCGGACAGGTAATGCTGGACCCGAATATCCGGCTGGGTAAGCTGCGCCAGGATCAGTTTGCCTATGAGGATTGCACGGTGATGGACACCGTAATCATGGGCCATGAAGAGCTGTGGCAAGTGAAGCAGGAGCGTGATCGCATTTACTCATTGGCTGAAATGAGCGAAGAAGATGGCATGGCCGTAGCCGATCTGGAGGTGCAGTTTGCTGAAATGGACGGCTACACCGCCGAATCCCGGGCCGGCGAACTGCTTCTGGGCCTGGATATTCCACTGGACCAGCACGAAGGCCCCATGAGCAACCTGGCCCCGGGCTGGAAACTGCGGGTACTGCTGGCTCAGGCACTGTTCTCGGACCCGGACGTACTGCTGCTGGACGAGCCCACCAACCACCTGGACATCAACACTATTCGCTGGCTGGAAAACATACTGGTGGCCCGCAGCAGTACCATGATCATTATTTCCCACGACCGCCACTTCCTGAACAGCGTGTGTACCCATATGGCGGATCTGGATTACGGCGAGCTGAAGTTGTTCCCGGGGAACTATGATGAGTACATGATCGCCGCCACCCAGGCCCGTGAACGCCTGCATGCAGACAACGCCAAGAAAAAGGCCCAGATTGCAGAGCTGCAGCAGTTTGTCAGTCGCTTCTCGGCCAACGCCTCGAAAGCAAAGCAGGCTACGTCACGTGCGCGCCAGATCGATAAAATCCAACTGGATGAAGTAAAACCTTCCAGCCGTGTGAGCCCGTTTATCCGTTTTGAGCAGGGTAAAAAGCTACACCGCCAGGCGGTCACCATTCGGGATCTGACGAAGGGTTTCGATGGCAACACGCTGTTTAATAAACTGAACCTGCAGGTTGAAGCTGGCGAACGCGTGGCTATCATTGGCCCCAACGGTATTGGTAAAACCACGCTGTTGCAGTGTCTTGCGGGGGCCTATGAGCCGGACAGCGGCGAGATCAAATGGACAGACAGCGCAGACCTGGGCTACTACGCCCAGGATCACGGTGCAGACTTTGATTCCGATGACACGCTGACAGACTGGATGGCTCAGTGGACCACAGATGGCGAGCAGTTGGTGCGGGGCACCCTGGGGCGCATGCTGTTCTCGGGCGATGACATTGGCAAATCGGTGCGGGTTATTTCCGGCGGTGAGCAGGGGCGCATGCTATTTGGCAAACTGATTCTGAAAAAGCCGAATGTAATGCTGATGGATGAGCCCACCAACCACCTGGATATGGAGTCCATCGAGGCGTTGAACCTGGCGCTTGAGAATTATCCGGGTACGCTGATTTTCGTCAGTCACGACCGTGAGTTTGTATCTTCATTGGCGACCCGGATTATTGAATTGACGCCTGAGGGTATTACGGACTTTAGCGGCAGCTATGACGATTACCTTCGCAGTCAAGGGTACGTCTAGAATCTCATTACACTGCGGGGGCTAGGGCAGGCTGGCAGGGCTGTCCAAAAACCGCTGTTGATACGTCCTTGTACGCTTGGCTCCGCCATCCATGGCTCCGCACATTTTTGGACAGCCCTGCCAGCCTACCCGATCTGACTTTTGTGGTTTGGATCAACAGCCAAAGGAGCTTTGTGTGAGTGAAGAATTTGTAGTTCAAGCAACCCAAAAATGGGTTGAAGACGTTGTGGTTGGCTACAACCTGTGTCCGTTCGCCAAGCGGGAGTTGGTCAGGAACCGCGTGAGGTTTGTGGTTTCAGAAGCCGGTAATGAGGATTCGCTGCTCCAGGCTCTGCATTCTGAGCTTCTGCGCCTGGAAGACGAGCCGGAAATCGAAACCACTGTGCTGATTCATCCCCACGTCATGCAGGACTTCGGCCTCTATAATGAGTTTCTGGACGCTGCGGATGGGTTGCTCACATATCTGGATATGGAAGGTATTTACCAAATCGCCAGTTTTCACCCGGATTACCAATTTGCAGACACAAAACCAGATGCAGCGGAGAACTACACCAACCGTTCGCCGTTCCCCATGTTGCATCTGTTGCGCGAAGCCAGTCTGGAAGCCGCGATTGATAGCCATCCGGATGTGGATGGAATTCCGCCTCGTAATATTGAACTGATGAACAAACTCGGTGCCGGGAAAATGCGAGCGACTCTGATCGACAGCTTGAAGGGCTCGGAGAATGCAGGGGAGTAGATAGTAGAGCCGGTGGGTACCCCTCTCCCAAAAATGTGCGGAGCCATGGATGGCGGAGCCAAGCGTACAGGGATGTATTCACAGCGGTTTTTGGGAGAGGGGTACCCACCGGCGCTTGCACGGTACAGAATTGGTGCAGGCCCGACGATAGACAAGTCAAAGACTAGAAAGAGGCAACACCGTGGGACGTCTTTTCGAGCAAATTGATAGCCAGCCTTCCGAAATTGGAGAGATTACCCTGCGTCGTCGCCGTATTCCGGCATTGGGCGATCGAGACATTTACGAAGTAAAACTCGGCGAAGAATTTCTCATGTCCAGCATGTTTGTGGACGCCGAAGTTGCCCTCTCTGATCTTGGGATAGGTGAAACCGAAGGCGACAACCTCAGCGTTGTGGTTGGCGGCCTGGGCCTTGGCTATACCGCCGTGGCCGCCCTCAAACATGAACGGGTAGGGGAGTTGCTGATTGTTGAGTACCTGGAGCCGGTTATCCACTGGCACCAGCAAGAATATGTGCCCCTCGGCAAAGACATCAACGCCGATTCCCGCAGCCGCTATGTTCACGGCAGCTTCTTTGATCTTGCAGTTGCCGGTTCACCGTCTGGTGGCTTCGACCCCGAAGTGCCAGGCAAAGAGTTTGATGCCATTTTGCTGGATATCGACCACTCGCCCCGCGCTTTGCTGAACGATTCAAACGCCAGCTTTTACACCACTGAAAACATCAGCCGCATGGCCCAGCAGCTTAAACCTCGTGGTATCTTTGCCATGTGGTCCAATGAGGGTGAAGATACCGTATTCATGAACGTGTTGCGTGAAGTCTTCACCGAGGTGATCTGCCACGTCGTGAGCTTCTACAACCCGTTCCAGAACAGAGAATCTTTCAATACCGTATACGTGGCCCGCAAACCGGGCTAAGCCGACCGGAGTGTGCATGCCGCCAGTGACTACCCACCGTACTCGCCCCTTCAGTGCAAACCAGCGTCTTCCCGAGCTGGATGAACCTTCGGTTTTGCACGAGCCGGAACAGGCAGGAGGGTTGCTGGCGGATTTTATTCACCGTTATCCCAAACTCCTGATTTTGACCGGTGCGGGTGTTAGCACGGATTCCGGTATTCCCGATTACCGCGATGGAGAAGGCGCCTGGAAACGCAAGCAGCCGGTTCAGCATCAGGATTTTATGGACAACCATGAAACCCGCCAGCGATATTGGGGGCGCAGCCTGATTGGCTGGCCAGTTATTCGCAATGCCACGCCCAATCCCGCCCACTACCACATTGCTGATCTCGAACTGCGTAATCACTCCAGTTTGGTTGTTACCCAGAATGTCGACCGTCTGCATCAGAAAGCCGGCACCCACGGTGTGAGCGACCTGCATGGTCGCGCAGATGAAGCACTGTGCATGAGTTGTGGGTACCGATGCCCCAGGGATCACGTGCACGACCGCTGTGCGGATCTCAATCCGGGTTTCGGGCAGTACAAAGCGGATACTGCTCCGGATGGGGATGCGGATTTAAACGTTAATTTCTCAGCGTTTCGTGTGGCAGATTGCCCTCACTGTAGCGGCATTCTGAAGCCAGATGTGGTGTTTTTCGGCGATTATGTGCCCAAGCAAAGGGTGCAGTCAGCATTGGACGCACTCAAGGCCAGTGATGGCCTGTTGGTGATCGGTTCGTCGTTGATGGTGTACTCAGGCTTTCGCTTTTGTAGGTACGCCAAAGAACTCGGCAAGCCTATTGCTACCCTTAACCTGGGTAGAACGCGGGCGGAGGAGCTGGCGGATTTGAAGCTGAATGCAAGAATCGGGGAGACCCTGAAGGCCTCCCTGGATCACCCCTAGTTTGCGGCCTGAATACCACCAAGCAGTAACACGACCCCGCAAACGTATAAAGCCATAATGACGGCGCTTTCCGTGCCAATCTTCCCTATGCCATGGCGTTCGCGACGGATCAGCCCCATCATGAGTACGCCTGACATCAGCAACGTGAGAACCGCCCAGAATTTTGAATCTTCGGGCATCGCGTGGTAGATCGAGCCCTTCCGATAGGCGATGTCCGAAGCGGCGGTGAACAAAGTGTCAAAGGCATTACCACCGATAATGCCGCCCACCGCCAAGGTAAGCGCACCACGGCGGACCGCAGCAATAGATGTCACGAGTTCGGGAATCGAGGTGCTGATGGCTGTGAGTAGCACCCCGACCACAGTCTGTGTCAGGTTTGTCTTGCTGGCAATCACCGAAGCCGCGGGCTCCAGCGCCCAGCCTGCGATACCCAGAATGGCCATTAACAACAGAAACTCGACCCAAAGGCGAGACAGGGGAGGCATCGCCGTTACGTCGTCGGGCTTGTCTTCGCGGGTTTCCTGGGTAACGGATGGCAGCCACATGGGCGATTCTGAAGCGGTGCGCACCAGGTAAATGCCGTAGAAATAGGCCACAAGCAGTACCGGCGTTACCGGATGAATCCCGCCAACGGTAATGTCTGGCAGGTATGGCGCGAACAGGATCAATGCGAGCAGGCAAATCAGCAACCCGTTTTGCATCATGTTTGGAACCGACGCCGCGGCATGTTCCAGGTTGGCCCGACGGTAGACCATGTCGGCAACCGCCAGAAAAAACGTTTGAACAGCAATGCCACCCAGCGCGTTACTGACTGCCAGTTCGGCATGGCCGTTCCATGCGGCGGTGACTGAGAGAACCGAGCCACCCAGAGACGTTGACGCGCCCAGCAGCACGGCCCCCGCGGCCGCCTCTCCAATCCCGGTACGGTCAGCCAGTTGGTCGACCACCCGGGTGATACGCGTTCCGGCGGCCGCGATGATGGCCGCACACACACAGAAAACCAGACTGGCGTGCAGCAGGGTCCAGCTTTCCAGTGGAGGGATTGTCACCTTGAGCACACCATTAATTCAGTCAGTTTCAGGTTCTCGTGTAAGTGCGTTGCCCATTCTTTACGCCGGGTCTGAATTTGCCTGGTAACTCCCGCTCTCATCTTGCTTAGCCTCGCCTTTGCCCCGCTTGCGCGCCAGCCAGACGGAGAAGCCGGCGATCATCGCGTAGAACGAAGGTACGAAGAAGCTTGCAAGCACCGCCACTGATAGCATACCCATCGCTACAGTGGTGCCAATCTGATGACTGCTCGCGCTGCTTGCTCCGCTGGCAATGGCAAGCGGCAGGGTGCCGAAAATAAACGCCAAAGAGGTCATGATGATAGGGCGAAAGCGCTGCTCGGCCGCATGTTCCGCCGCTTCACGAATAGACATGTTTTTCTCATGACGTTGCAGTTCGGCGAACTCGACGATCAGGATGGCGTTCTTCGCCGCAAGGCCAACCACCACCAGCATGCCCACCTCAACATAGACACCCAGGTTAAGGCCTCGCAGGGCAACCCCGCCTACAGCGCCAATGAAAGCAAACGGAACGGCGGTCAACACCGACAGAGGCAGTGCCCAACTCTCATACTGGGCCGACAGAATAAGGAACACCATCAACAGACCAAAGGCGATGGCGATCACCGCTGCATTACCGGTATTGGCCTCCTGGTAAGCTGTGCCGGTCCAGCCCATGCTCCAGCCACTGCCCAGGGTTTCGCTGACCACCTCCTCCATTGCGGCGAGGGCCTGGCCGGAGCTATGGCCAGGCGCCGGCCCACCTTGGAATTGAGCGGCGGTGTATACGCTGTAGCGAGTCGCTGCCGCTGGCGCAGTGATGCGCTTGAGCGTAACGAACTCCGCCAGAGGGATGCGTTCACCCTTACCGCCGCGAACGAAAATATTGCTTAAGTCATCTGTGGATTGACGATACTCGGCCTCGTTCTGCAACAGTACCTGGAAGTTGCGGTTCTGATAGGAAAAGTAATTGACGAAGCCATTACCCAGCGTGTTCGAGAGCGTTGTGTTAAGCGCCTGTATCGACACCCCATAGCTCAGTGCCTTGCGCTTATCGACCTCGGCGCGATAGGCCGGTACATTAGGATTGAAGGTGGTGAACACCTGAGCCAGCTCCTTACGCTCGCTGGCGGCCTTCATGACCTTATTGGCTGCCTCGCCCAGCTCGGTAGCATCGGCACCTTCCAGGGACTGCAGGTAGCCGGTAAAGCCACCTGTGGTCGATAGCCCAGGGATAGGGGGCAGGTTGAAGGCGCGTACCGTTCCGCCTTGCGTTTGCGCTCCAGTCTTGTTGACACGTTCGATGATGCCATCGACAGTAAGGTCTCGGCGGCCCCAGTCCTCCAAGCTGATGAACATGGTGCCGCGAGCGGTATTCACCGAGCCGCTCAGCACGTCGTAGCCGGCAATTGCCGAGACGTAAGCGACGCCGGGAATGTTTTCGATCTTGGCGGCGACCTTATCTACGTAAGCGGAAGTTCGTGCCGAAGAGGCGGCATCTGGCAGGCTGACCGACGCCAGGGCGATGCCCTGATCTTCCTGGGGCACCAGGCCAGATGGTGTGGTCTCATAAAACCAAAAGGATACCGCCAGAACGCCAATGGTGAGCACTATAGTCAACACCCAGAGTTTGACCAGGGCGCGAACAATCACCAGATAGCCGCGAGTTAGCCAGTCGAAACCCTTGTTGAACCAGTTTCCCGGTGCGTGTATCGCCCGCGCCAGTTTCGACTCTTTACCCTGGTTTTGCCGCTTGAGGAGAATCGCCGACAGCGCTGGGGTAAAGGTGAGCGCCACGACCGCAGAAATAGCCACGGAGATGGCAATGGTCAACGCAAACTGCTGGTATATCTGGCCGCTAAAGCCACCCAGGAACGCGACGGGCACGAAGACAGCCGCCATAATAAACGCGGTGGCGATAATCGGCCCGCCCACCTCGCGCATGCCTTCGACAACCGCTTTGGTGATTGAAACGTCCTCTTCTTCCTCGAGCAGCCGCTCGACGTTTTCCACCACCAGGATGGCATCATCCACAACGATGCCTATGGCCAGAATCATTGCGAACAGCGATAGCAAATTGATCGAAAAACCCAGCACGTAGAGTCCGGCAAAGGCGCCCAGCACCGACACCGGCACCACTGTCATGGCGATCAGGGTGGAGCGCCAACTCTGCAGGAACAGGAACACGATCACCGAAACAATGAGAAAGGCCTCAATAAACGTTTTTGTGACGGTCGAGATCGAGGCATTGATGAATAGGGTTGTATCGTAAGGCACCACGTATTCCAGTCCAGCCGGGAAGCGCTTGGCCAGCTTTTCCATGGTTTCGTTAACCAGCTCTGCTGTGTCTAGCGCGTTGGAGCCCGGCTGCTGATTGATGACAATAGGCGCCATGGTGTCGCCGTTGAGCTTGGCGTCCACGGCATAAGATGAGGCGCCGAGTTCAACACGCGCGACATCCTGCAAAGTGAGTGCGGAACCGTCCGGGTTGGTGCGTAAAAGGATATTGCGAAACTCGTCAGCGCTGGTCAGTCGGCCGCCGGCGGAAATGGTATAGGTATAGGATCGCGGGTCGGACTGAGGTTCAGCGGCAAGGCTGCCTGCAGGCACCTCGGTATTCTGTGATTTGATGGCGTTCGCCACTTCCGACGGTGTCAGATCGTATTGAGCCAGTTTGTTCGGGTCCAGCCAGATTCTCATGGCGAACTCGCTGCCGCCCAAGGCGTCAGCCTTACCTACCCCCGGAATGTTGCGCAACTCGTTGAGGATATTAAGCACGGCATAGTTCTGCATGTAGGTCTTACTGTACTCGCCGTCTGGCGAGCGCAGGGCAACCAGAAGCAGGATGTTGCTCGATCGTAGTTCAACCTTAACGCCTTGGCCCTGAACGGCCTGAGGTAACTGAGACAGCGCCGACTGCACCTTGTTGTTGACGTTGATGGTCGCCGTGTCGCCATCGGTGCCAATTTCAAAGGCGATATTCAGGCTCATCAGGCCGTTATCGGAACTGGTTGAGGTCATGTAGATCATGTCCTCGACCCCATTGATCGCCTCCGCAAGTGGCGCTGCCACGGTCTGCGAGACAGTATCCGCGTTGGCCCCCGGGAAGGTCGCCGTTACCGACACCGTGGGCGGTACTACGTCGGGGTATTGCTTGATTGGCAAAGCCTGGATCGCCAGCGCCCCGACCACCACGATGATGATCGATAGCACCGTGGCAAAAATTGGCCGACTGATGAAGAAGTTGGAAAAATTCATGCGTCGTCGCCTTGTTCCGTGGCCTTCGGCTGCGATGACGAATCGGCGCCGCTGGAAGCATCCTCATCCCCTTGATCGGAGAGTTCTTTTGGGTTGCCAGAATACGACTGTGCATCGATGGGGTCACCCGCCTTGAGACCACCCGGGTCGCTAACAATCACTCGATCGCCAGTCTCGAGACCCTCGGTAATAATTTGGCGCAGCCCCGCGAGTTCGCCCAGAGTAATGGTGCGAGTACGCGCTTTATTTTCCTCATCCAGCACGAATACTTGCGGCCCCATCAACCCCTGGGTCACGGCGATTTCAGGCACTGCCATTACATCGAAGCGCTGCATACCCTGAAGTTTTACGCGTACAAACTGTCCGGGCAGAAATTTGCCGCCAGGATTTTCGAAAACCGCACGCGCCTGTACCGTGCTGGTGTTCTGATCAACCCGGGAGCCGAGAAAATCGAGTTTTCCTTCAAGCGGTGGTGTCTCGTCGCTTTGCTGTAGATCCGGGAACTGAAGGCTGGCGGTAATCTCACCCTGCTGCTGGCTACGCTGTTGGCGTAAATCGAATGCCTGCTGCTGGGGGAGCTGGAAGCGCACCTCGATGGGATTCATTGGTGTAATGGTGGCAAGTTTGGTGCCTGCATCGACCACGTTGCCCACGTTGACATTGCTCAAGCTGATGATGCCGGATACTGGTGCATTCACAGACGTGTAGTCCAGGTTAACTTGCGCACTGTCCAGCGCCGCTTGTGCTTGGGACACATTGGCTTTGGATACCTGCAGCTCCGCCATGGCCTGATCGTAATCCTGACGGCTAACCGAGTTTTGTTTCAATAGACGTTGAAAGCGTTTGGCGTCTTGCTGGGCGCGATGCTGCTTGGCTTTGGCGCTTTCCACATCTGCCTTGCGCTGATTGACTGTTGTTTGATAAACGACGGGCTCTATGGTGTAGAGGCTTTTGCCTTTTTCGACCGAGTCTCCCGGCTCGAAATTTCGTTTCTCCAGCATCCCGGATACGCGGGCGATAACCACGACTTCACGTTCGCTGCCCAGTTTGGCGGAATAGGACTTTTCCAGGTTGATGTTGCGCCTGGCCATTTCCATGACCTGAGCCTTTTTGGACGAGGGTTGGCTACCCTGGTCGTTCTGTTTTTGCTGATTGTCGTCACTCGAGTTGCAGCCCGCCAATAATAAAATCAGGGCAATCACGGCCGCTGGAGCCCAGGGCAGGTTACGTGTTATCGAGATCATTCTTTTTTTCCTTTTAAATATCAACATCTTAACGTGTTAAGAGGTGTTTTGGACAGAAGCTCCAGTAATAACTGGTATTCTGATCATAACAATAATAGCAGAGTGACAACGGGAATTATAAGCGACCTATGCTTATCTCTTGGCCTGCTGTCGCTTGTGATGATGCACTTGGAGGTTGGCCAAGCGGTTTAATGGGTGGGCGCTAAGTTGATCATCTGTAGCCAGATGAACCTGAGTGTATAGTGAGGCAAAGATGGGGAAGGCCGGGGAGGCTCTGAAGGTCTCCCCGGTCAATTATAGGCAGGTTCCGTGCCTGACGTTGCTCAGGCTCCGAGTAGGTTGTAGACAAACACCGTTCCTACAGCCACCGGCGTAATGTAACGCACAGTGGTGTACCACAGACGGAACATGGGCTGTGAGAGCGCAAGTTCGCTCTCCATCGCCTTGCGTGACATCACCCAGCCGGCAAATATCGCAACTAGCAGACCGCCGAGAGGCAACAGAATGTTGGCGGTAAAGAAATCCAGCAGATCAAAAATGGTTTTGCCTTCAAGCATGCCAATCCACCCCAATGGCGCAAAGTCCGACCACAGGTTCAGGGAAAGGATCGAGGCAATACCCAGTGCCCAGCACACAAAACCGGCACACAATGTACTGATGGTGCGATTCATGCCTTTTTGCTCTTCCAGCCATTCCACGATGGGCTCCAGTAGAGAGATGCCCGACGTCCAGGCGGCAAATATCAGTAATACAAAGAACAGGGTCCCAAACAGGCTACCCATGGGCATTTGGCCGAATGCCAGCGGCAGGGTCTGAAAAATCAGGCCGGGGCCGGCGCCAGGCTCAAGACCGTTGGCAAAGACAATCGGAAAAATAGCAAGGCCCGCCAGTAGTGCCACGCAGGTATCAATCAGGCACACGGCAACAGACGTTTTGGCGATGGAAATGTTCTTTGGCAGATAAGAGCCATAGGCCATCATTACCGCCATGCCGAGACTCAAAGTGAAAAAAGCGTGGCCCAGCGCCACGAGAACACCGGAGGTAGTGAGTTTGGAGAAGTCTGGCTGGAACAGGAAGGTGACGGCTCGGCCGAACTCACCGGTGGTCATGGCATAGCCTACCACTGTGAGCAAAAGCAGGAACAAGGCCGGCATAAGGATGCTGACAGCCCGCTCAAGCCCGGCACGAACGCCCTTGGCTACCACAAATATGACTAGCGCCATAAACAGGCTGTGCCACATGAGCAAAGTGGCAGGATCAGCCAATAGGTCAGAGAAAATGGCACCAATGGCATCCGCAGACTGGCCTGCAAGTTGTCCGGTAGCCGCTGTGCCCACATAGGATACAGCCCAGCCGCCAATTACCGAGTAGAACGAGAGAATCAGGAAGCCGGCAAGCACGCCAACGGCGCCAACGGCGCGCCAGCCCGGGTTAAGCCCTTGCTGTTTGGCAATCTGTTTAAGGCTATTAACCGGGCTTCGGCCGCCACGGCGACCAATCAACACTTCGGCCATCATGATGGGTAGACCAATGGCTGCGATACACAGAAGGTATATCAGCACAAAGGCACCACCGCCGTTTTCACCGGTAACGTAGGGAAATTTCCAGATATTACCCAAACCAACGGCAGAGCCGGTGGCCGCAAGAATAAAAGCGAAGCGTGAAGACCAAAGCCCACGTTTAGCGTTCGAGCCTTCCATAGCACCGGAATAGGGCGCATTTGATTCAGACATATTTGTCTCCGGCCAGATACTTGTTTTTGTTTGGAAGAGTGGAGGCCGCGAGTGTTTCACGGCCCCGTAAAGCAAATGTCTTTATTTATTGGCTGCCCGCAAGCTGCTCATGGAATGTTTCGGCAACGCCTGTGCGCTTGCGAAAGCGTTCTTCAGCGAGGGTGTTGGCAACCGCACCGGTTGGCGTGCCGCTGCTATCCGAGCGCGTAAAGATCTCGGCAAGAGTTTGACCAATGCCTTCCACGTGGGCACGTACCTCTTCCGGGGAAGCCCCGGTGCGCTCGTAGAACACATCGATGATACCGCCGGCATTAATAGCGAAGTCTGGCGCATAGAGAATGCCCCGGTCTTTCAGTGCCTGATCATGATCTGGCCGCTGCAAGAGGTTGTTGGCTGCGCCTGCAATGACGGTGGCTTTCAGGAGCGGAATGCTGTTGTCGTCCAGTATGGCACCCATGGCGCAGGGTGCGATAACGTCTACCGGCAGGAACAAAATGTCCTCGGCCGACGTGGCATGGGCACCCAGTTCATCCACCGCGCGTTGCATGTTCTCCGGGTGAATGTCGTACACCCAGAGTTCTGCGCCGGCGTCTTTCAGGTGTTGGGCCACGCGATATCCCACATTGCCGATACCCTGAACAGCCACTTTCAGGCCAGTAAGATCCTCACGCCCAAGCCTGTGTTTTACTGCGGCCTTCAGACCTACAAAAACACCATAGGCAGTGGTGGGGGATGGATCGCCATTGCTGGGCTGACCATCAAACGCGGTGTGCTCAATAATACCCGCAACGTGCTTTGTGTGCCGCCCCATGACCTTCAAGTCTGGCACGCTGGTACCGGAATCCTCGGCTGCAATGTACTGGCCGCCAAGTCCCTCAAGGTGTTTGCCCATGGCTTCTAGCAAGGCTTCGGTTTTCTGTTCGCGAGGGTCTCCGAGAATCACCGATTTGCCACCGCCCAGGTCAAGATTGGCCAGTGCCGATTTGTAAGTCATACCCCGTGACAGGCGCAATACATCACGCAATGCTTCTTCGTCGCTGACATAGGGGAACATTCTGCAGCCGCCAAGAGCTGGCCCGCGGGAGGTGTTGTGTATGGCAACAATAGCTTTGAGCCCGGTTTCCGGGTCGCAAAAAAAGGACAAGTGTTCGTGGTTATCAAATTCGGGATGGCTGAATACGTTCATGGCGGCTTACCTCTCTTCCATGGCTGGGATAGACGTTATCCTGCGGAAATGAAAGGCGCTTATCTTAACAGACGGGCACTTTTGTGCATTGCACAAGACGCCCTGCAGGCGTGCTGGGTTACGCATTTTGAAATCCTCTCCACCTGGCCGGATCGCGGCGGCAGTGGTTGTGTTGTTTTTGTCGTCCGGCTTGTGGCCGGCGTTTGATTTCAGGTGTCCGTATCTCCCGAAGGAGACAACCCTTGTGAGGCTGGACTGGATGTAAACTAATCTGTGTGAGTGCAGACGTCAATTGCAGATGTGATGTCTGAACCGGTTCTGACAGTTTCAAAACCGGGGCAGACTCACTTTCTTTTGCCTCCACCTGCGGTCATACGCTAATTTGAAGACATTGGAACTTTTGCCCTGGGAGTACAGGATGTTGGAGTCCATCGAGGCCGGTCTTAGTGCGTGGCTACTGCCAGGGGCGACTGCGTTGTTGGCGCTATTAGCAACCTACACCGCTTATCGGCTTGTGTTGGCACTGACGCGGCGCTTCTCCCGTTCCAAGGCTGTTCCCCGCATTTTTCTCGACGCCGCGGCTCGCGCCTTGGGTTTTGCGGCCCGCCCGGTACTGGGTAATCTGCTGGCAGGTATGCAGATTGCACTCACACAACCATTCCGCATCGACGATGTGCTTCATGTCCAGGATGAGTGGTGCTGGGTCGAGGAAGTGACCGCGACTTACGTGGTGTTGCGGGTTTGGGATCTGCGCCGGCTGATCGTGCCATTGCAATGGTTTATCGAGAACCCATTCCAGAACTGGTCGCGCAACACCACTGACATGTTGGGTACGGTTTTTCTCTGGCTGGACTACGCTATACCCGTACAGCCGTTACGCGAGGAGTTCGGGCGTTTGCTCAGACAATCGTCTCAGTGGGATGGAAAGATTGAGACGGTGCAGGTCACCGACTCCAGTGAACAAGCCTTACAGATACGCTTCCTGATGAGCGCACCGGATTCAAGTAAGGTCTGGGACCTTCGGTGTGCGGTGCGGGAAGGCCTGGTGGTCTTCGTTCAAAAGCATTATCCGGAATACTTGCCTCGCGTTCGGGCGCGGTTGGTGGATGACTCAGGCGCGGTTTCTGACAAGTAAACTGGCCAACCAGCCATGCTGGTAGTCGGTACCTGCGGAAAATACTGATACGCGTGCAGCGAGAATTTACTTAGCTTGCGTAGATGAAAAATGTGCAATATACCTACCAATTCCAGCCCGCAAAAGTTCGTTCCGAGCTTATCCGGATGTTCCCTATTTCGCTGTTTGTGGTGGCGTTTGGAGCTGCCTTTGGATTGGCGGCCGCTCAGCAAGGGCTAGACCCTCTGCAGTCCTTACTGATGAGCACCTTGATGTTTGCAGGTGCGTCGCAGTTTGCCGCCATTGATATGTGGGGAGCGGAAGTCTCTGTTATTCCCGTTATGGTCGTGGTCTTTGCCATCAATTCCCGACACCTTTTGATGGGCGCTTCGCTTTACCCCATGTTGAGGGACGTTTCACCCGCTAAACGTTATGGGCTTATCCTGCTTCTTACAGACGCCAACTGGGCTGTGTCTGCCCAGGAATATCAAAGCGGCAGGCGCAATCTCGAAGTGATTCTGGGTGGCGGGCTCGTACTCTGGCTGGCGTGGATTCTTGGTACCTGGTTAGGGGTGTATTTCGGCGGGCTTTTGCAGAACCCGAAAAGCCTTGGCCTGGATATGGTGCTGGGTTGTTTTCTGCTGGCCATGGCATTGGGAGGCAAGAAAAATCCCCGGGTGTTGGTCGCCTGGTCGCTGGCCGCTGCTGCGTCTTTAGCGGCCTGGAAATGGCTGCCTGCCAATACCCACGTGGTTGCCGGCGCCCTGGCCGGTGGTCTTGTTGGCTTCTTCTGGTTGGAAAAGATACCGGATGACCAGGGGGAGCAGTCAGCATGACCATTGAAACCAATACGGCAGGTGTTCTGGCGCTGATACTCATAATGACATTGGTAACGTTGGCCACCCGGTTTGGCGGCGTATTTATTATGTCCTTCGTGCGTATAAGCCCTCGCATTGAAAGCTTTATCAACACCATGGCCAGCTCCGTGCTCATCGCCATTATCGTGCCTATGGCTTTTGCCGGGGATGGGGGAGCGATAGCGGCGCTATCGGTTACTGCGGTTGCCATGCTCATTCTCAGGAAGCCACTGCCAGCTATTGCCGCAGGTATTCTTGCTGCCGGGCTTGTCCGCTACATGTTTTAGGTAATAAGTAGATAGTTTGCGAATCGGTATTTGGTGTTGGCCAAACGCAAATTAATTCTCTGATCGAAACAGGAGCTTGTCGACTAATTTAACACTCAGTGAGGGTAGGTAGTATTTCTCTGATTGCGGGTTTTTTGCCGTGATCTTCCAGGTCTTTGAACTTGAAGGTCGTTTTTTCTTGCATTTGAAATTTATGTTTATGGGCATGCGGCTTGCTTGACTTTATGTGCTGTTCCAAATAATACATAAAAACAAGGATATTGCTCATGAATAAAGTTACGAGAGCTTGTTTAGCTGTGGGTGTGTTTACCATTGCCGCGCCAGTATTGGCGGTTCCTATCGTGTTGGATTTCGAAGGCGTAGGAAGCAATGCCAGTATTGACAGTTTTTACAATGGAGGCACCGACTCCGAGGGTAATTCTGGCACCGACTACGGCGTGGAGTTTTCGGGGAATACTTTGGGGATAGTTGACGCAGATGCTGGTGGTGGCGGCAATTTTGCGAATGAGCCAAGCTCTGACACTATTATGTTCTGGCTAACAGCCGGATCTTCAGTGCTGAATTTGGCGTCAGGTTTTGATACAGGTTTTTCATTCTATTATACGTCCTCAACAGCGGCTTCCGTTAATGTATATTCCGGCGTGAATGCCACCGGTACGTTGCTCGGCACATTGGATTTGCTTGCTCAATATACCGACAACTGTTCGGGGGACCCATCTGGTCAGTTCTGCAACTGGGATTCAATCGGTTTAACTTTTGAAGGCACGGCCCGTTCAATCGACTTTGCAGGAACTGCAAACCAAACAGGCTACGATGACATTACCTTTGGTTCAGCAACACCGGGCGGATCTGTAACTGTCAGTGTTCCCGAACCCGGAGCTTTGGCGTTGATGGGATTGGGGCTTGCCGGTTTGGGAGTAACCCGCAGAAAAAGACGCAAGGTTACGAGACTGTGATTTGCCGAATAGCGGATTGCCTTATAGGCTTTTGATGAAAGCCACTGAATGCAATGGAGCTTAGGTATGTCCGATAATCACGTGTATAAAAAAGTCGAAATTGTCGGTTCGTCAGAGAAGAGCATTGAGGACGCGATTGAAAATGCCCTCACAGAATCGGCAAAAAGTATCCGTAGTATGGAGTGGTTCGAAGTGATGGAAACCCGTGGGCACATTGTTGATGGCAAGGTTGGCCACTATCAGGTGTCGCTGAAAATAGGTTTTCGAATCAAGGATGACTGATGCGGGTGCGGAGCCGGGTAGCGCCCGAAGGGTGCTCTATCAGGCTCCGTCTTTTTGCCGAAACGGCAGCACCGTTTTGGTGTCCTCGTAGTACCCCATAACCTGTTCTGCTTCCTCCTGGGTGAATGTTTCAATGGCATCATGAAAGCCTGGGTGCGCAACGCCATGCCAGGAGTGGGTCAGCATTGGCTCAAACCCGCGTACTAATTTGTGCTCCCCCTGTGCACCTGCATCGAACGTTTGCAGGCCCAGCTCGACCGCAAGTTCGATGCCTTGATAGTAGCAGGTCTCAAAGTGCAGATGGTTGTACTCGTCGAGACAGCCCCAGTAACGGCCATACAGTGTGTCTTTCCCGCTCAAAAACAGAGCGCCGGCAATCATCTCTCCATCCTTCACGGCCATGATTACATGCAGGTGCTCCGGCATGTTCTCCCGCAGTTGTTCAAAAAACGCCTTGTTCAGGTAAGGCCGCTGCCCGCGTTTAAGGTAGGTGGCTTGATAGAACACATAAAACGTCGCCAGAATGTGGTCGGATATATCCTGCCCATCAAACCGGGTGAAGGTGATGTCTTGCTCGGCTACCTGCCTGCGTTCTTTGCGAATAGATTTACGCTTGCGGGAAGTAAGTTCAGCCAGGAACTCGTCGAAACACTCATAATTGCGATTATGCCAATGAAATTGGCAGCCAATTCGGTGTAACTGTCCTTCTTGTTCCAGCAGGGCCTGGTCTTGAGCGTTAGGGAACAAAATGTGCCAGGAGTGGGCTCCCAGGCGAGCTATGAGGGTGTCCAGAAAGTCGTGGAGCCTTCTGGCATCAAGCAGGTCGCGGAGTTTTGAGTGCAGCAGTAACCTCGGCCCTTGCGAGGGTGTAAACGGCACGGCTAGCAGGAGCTTTGGGTAGTATTCCATGCCATAACGACGATAGGCGTCGGCCCAGGCCCAGTCAAACACATACTCGCCCATGGAGTGGGTTTTCAGGTAAGCCGGCGCGATACCGGCAATTTCGCCATCTACGCGAAATACCAGGTGGCTGGGCGTCCAGCCGGTTGCTTCGCTGGTGCAGCGGGAGGTTTCCAGCGCCTCGAAAAACTCGTAACGGAGAAACGGATTGCCAGTGCCTGCCAGCCGTTCCCATGTCTCCCTCGGGATATCGGAAATAGACTGACAGGTTTCAAGCTTTATAGATGATACTGCGGGTTCTGACATAGCTGGTGCAGGCTCCTTAATCGCTCCTGCTACCTTACGTCAAAACTACGTGCGTGATCACTTTTGTGACTGTTCGCAGCGCTTTTCCATTTTCTTTTGCTATTTCTCCATGCGCTTCTGACGCTGTTCATCGTTTAGCTTGAGTCGCCTGGCTGTTTTCGGCATAAGCACGATTCACAGCTATGGTACTGCGAGTGTGGGTAAACCAGCGTCAATGGTATGTAAAGGTTCTGCAAAGCAGCCAGGGCCTGAGTCAGCAGGTTCCAAGGCCCGTGTTAGACTTTGCGCAACGCTTTAAGCATACATCGATTAACAAAATCAGGGTAGAGACTAGCGATGCCGAACAGAGTCCTGCTGGTAGAAGATGACGACGAGCTACGTGAATTGCTTGCCCGCTATTTAAATGGCCAGGGATTCACCGTACGTGAGGCCGCTAATGGTAAAGATGGGCTGGCGCTGGCACTTGGGCAGCACTGCGACATTGTGGTTCTGGATATCATGCTGCCGGATATTAACGGTCTTGAGGTGTTGCGAGAGTTGCGCGCTGAAACCCACTTGCCGGTGGTGTTGTTAACGGCCCGGGGCGATGAAATGGACCGCATTGCAGGGCTGGAGGTGGGAGCGGATGATTATATTCCAAAGCCGTGTAACCCCCGTGAGTTGGTGGCTCGGTTACAAGCGATATTGCGCCGGGTGGCTTGGGATCAAAAGGCGCAAGCAGACGAAGCCCGGCACTATGGGGATTTGCGGGTTGAGCTCGATCACCGCCGTATTTATCAGGATAACGAGCCGCTGGAGCTGACCGCTACAGAATACGAAATTTTGCAGGTGCTGCTGGCCCATGCCGGCAGTGTGGTGCGCAAAACAGATTTGATGCAGTGGGCATTGGGGCGCCGTTTGGAGGCTTACGACCGCACTCTGGATATGCACATCAGTAATCTTCGTAAGAAGCTGGGCAATGATGACCCGCCGAGGATCGAGACAGTGCGTGGTCTTGGCTACAGTTATCGGGTGCCAGTATGAAGCGCCGACTGATGGTTCCGTTATTCTGGCGAATATTCCTGCTGATCTGGCTGGCCATGGCGGTAACGGTGGTGGTTAGCAATCTTGCATCCCGGGTATTACTGGATCGCGAGCGCGCGGCCATTGAGCGCCAGCTTGAGCTGCGGGATCTTGGATTCGAGGTGGCTGCTATTCGGGAAAACCAAGGGCGTAGGGGGGCTCACAGATTCCTCAATGCCCAGGGGGATGAGCTGGGCCTGCACCTTATGATGATCAGCGCGGAGGGCGACAAGCATTTACCCTCGGCTATTCGTTCACGGATCAAATCCGGTTGGTATCGACAAAAGCCTGCGATTGTGGACGTTGGCGATGGGTATCGCCTGATTGCCTGGCCGAAAATGCACGGGGAAGGCTGGTTGGAGCCCCGGGTCTTCCGGTTTATGGAAATGGGATTGGCGTTTGTTTTAATTACCCTGGCTTGCTGGCTGATTGCACGTTTTGTGTCGCAGCCCATGAGGCATATGGAAACCACGGCGCAAGCTATTGCCGGAGGCAATACCGAACTGAGAGTGGATGACCGAATCGCAACGCGCAGAGATGAAGTGGGACAACTCGCCACAGCGTTTAATGCCATGACCGATCAGCTTTGTACGTTATTGGAACGGCAAAAACATTTGTTGCGGGATATTTCCCATGACTTACGAACGCCGTTGGCGCGACAAAGGGTGGCTATTGAGCTGGCCAGTGAGGGCGAAGTAGAACAAGAGTTGATGAGCAGCATTCTGCGCCAGAATGAGCGTCTTGAGGTAATGACTGGCCAGATACTGACGTTATACCGGATTGTTGAACAGGGAGGCGATATTGCCCGGAGACCCGTTCGGCCTGTGGAGTTGCTGAACCAGGTATTACGGGATGCGGCCGATTACGCAAAACTCCAGAGAGTAGAGTGCAAGCTGGATTCCATGCCTGAAAGCACTGGTGTGTCTGTGCTGGGCGATTCAGGTCTGTTGCAGCGGGCGTTTGACAATATCCTGCAAAATGCCCTGGATCATACGCCGCCGGGTAACACTGTCCATGTAGCACTGGTGTTATCATCTGGCTGGATAAGTTTTGTGATTGAGGATGAAGGGCCGGGCGTTGCAGAAAACATACTGGATCACCTTTTTGAGCCTTTCTTCCGGGTAGATAAGTCCCGGGGCGGCCAGGGCTGGGGGCTGGGACTGGCCATCGCAAAAGACATTGTTTTGGCCCATGACGGAACCATCACTGCAAACAATAGTGAACGCGGTGGCTTGCAGGTAGTGGCCCGGTTACCGGTATTCGCGGTCGATTAATAAAACCACAGGCATGTGCATGAAGAAAAATTACCCGGTACCTGCAGGCTACCTTGAGCGTAACATCGAAATAAAGAAAAGCCGCTTTATTGCCCGGGTAGCGCCTGTTGGGTCTCGCGATGAGGTAAAGAAGTGGCTGGAGATTGCGCATAAGGATCACCCGGATGCGCGCCATATTTGTTGGGCCTACCAGATCGGGCGTCCGGGGTCTGCCGCCGAAGCGGGCATGAACGACGATGGCGAACCTTCGGGTACTGCAGGAAAGCCGATTCTCAGTGTTATTCAGCACAAAGACATGGGCGACGTTCTGGTGATGGTAATTCGTTATTTTGGCGGCATTAAACTGGGCGCCGGGGGGCTTGTGAGAGCATACGCCGGAGCCGCGGAAAGCGTGCTTTCAGAGGTCGGTCGAATTGTTCAAAAGCCAGTGGGCGCAGTAAATATAACCATGGGTTTTGCTGACGAGCAGCCGCTGCGGCATTGGTGTGATGTGCATTCTGCTGAGCTGGATTCAATCGGTTACAGTGCTTTGGTTTCTGCGCGGGTGCTCGTGCCGGAAGACAAAATGGATGCCTTCACAGCGTTTTGTGAAGCGCATAAACTGGATTACCGTTTTGAAACATGACACCGCGAAAACGCGTCGAGTATGAATCCTGTGCGTATACTGCTAAAGAGCGTTCAGACACTAAGGAGCAAGCAATGATTCGTTTTCTGATGGTAGCGCTGGTGACTCTAACCATGACTGGGTGTGCCAGTAACGTGGTTACTGATTACAGCTCCTCTGCGGTTTTTGGCGACTACTCATCCTGGGCTTTTGCGCCGGGAAACGGTAAGTCTTCATTTGTTTCTCTGGATGGAAGCCGTGTTCAGGGCGCCGTCGAGCGGGAGCTGAAGCATAAAGAGATGCCCAGGGTTGGCAAGCCGGAGGCAGACCTTTTGGTGAGCTGGCAGATTGTAGAGCACGAGCGCACGGAACAATCCGGTTTAGGGCTTGGTTTCGGTTTTGGTACAGGCCACTTTGGCTGGGGGCTTTCTGCACCGCCGCCGACACGGGAAGTGCAGGAAGGAAAACTGGTGATCGAGCTTGTAGACAGCAGCTCTGAAGAGGTTGTATGGCGTGCCGCAAGTCGCCGTTACCTGAATGAAAACCAGTCTCCGGAAAAGCGCCGAAAGCTGATTGATGAGGTAGTGGCCGAGATGTTCAGCAAGTATCCTCCTGAACGGGACTGAAAAACAGATTATCAGGCGTTTTGCCGGCCGAATGCTTCTGTTGGGGCGTGAGGTTGGGTAGCAGATTTACGGAGAATAAATGGCTAAAAAATCTTCAGGCGGGTTGGTGTTTTCAACCGAGCAGGGGCGAATGTGCCCGGAGTGCCGCAACCCGGTTGACAGCTGTACCTGCCAACAGGTTTCGCGACCTTCAGGCGACGGTATTGTGCGGGTAAGCCGTGAAACCAAGGGGCGCAAAGGTAAGGGTGTTACTCTGGTTGCCGGTATTCCCATGGATGAAAAAGAGCTTAAGGCCTACGCCAAGGTGTTAAAGGCAAAGTGCGGTACTGGTGGCACGGTGAAAGACGGTGTGGTTGAAATTCAGGGTGACCAGCGGGATGTGCTTGTGCCTCTTCTGGAACAAAAAGGCTGGGTTGTGAAACGCTCCGGCGGCTGATAAAACACACAGTTTCTTTGAAAGGAAGTAAGTATGCACATACTGGTTTTGGGTGCGGGAGTCATTGGTGTAACCACTGCCTGGTTTTTGCAGAAGCAGGGGCACCAGGTAACGGTTGTAGACCGTCAGAGTCGGGCCGGCCTGGAAACCAGCTATGCCAACGGAGGGCAGGTGTCTGTTTCCCATGCAGAGCCCTGGGCCAACCCCTCTGCGCCTTTGAAAGTGCTGAAGTGGCTGTTTCGGGCAGACGCACCTCTGTTATTCCGCCCGAAGATGGACCCCGCCCAATGGCGTTGGGCCATGTCATTTCTGGCCCAGTGTACCTCCGCGAAAGCAGCCCACAATATTCGCCAGATGGTTAACCTTGGCACATATAGCCGCACCCGGTTACAAGCTTTGCGCGAGGAAATCGGGCTTGAATACGATCAGGTGGATAAGGGCATTCTTCACTTTTATACCAACCCGGCCGAGTTTGATGCAGCGCTTGAGCCAGCCCGCATCATGCGTGACCTGGGATGTGATCGCCAAGTGATTGATGCGGGCAGGGCTGTAGAGTTGGAACCGGCACTCAAACCTGTTCAGCACAAAATAGCGGGAGCAACCTACACGTCGGATGACGAATCCGGTGACGCCTGTAAGTTTACACAGGCCCTGGCTGAGCGCTGCCGTGAAGCTGGCGTTGAGTTTTGCTATGGCACAGATGTTCTTGGCTTTGAGCGTGCGAGTGAGCGAATTCTAGGAGTTCAGGTTTTGAAGGAGGGCCATCACGAAACGCTGCGCGCCGATGCTTACGTGCTCAGCCTGGGTAGCTTCAGTACTGTACTTGCAAAGCAGATTGGGCTGTTTCTGAACATCTATCCCGCCAAAGGCTACTCCATCACCGTACCGGTAAAGAACGAAGAAGCCGCGTTCAATGTCAGCCTGACTGATGATGAATACAAGCTTGTTTATTCACGGCTTGGCGACCGGATAAGGGTAGCTGGAACCGCAGAGTTGAGCGGGTACACCCGTACCCTTGATTACACCCGTTGTCGCGCCATTGTGCGCCGAACCGCAGAGATCATGCCTGATGCGGGGCACTGGGATGAAGCCGGGTTCTGGACAGGTTTGCGCCCAGCTACCCCCTCAAATGTGCCCTACATAGGCAGAAGCTATTTTGGCAATCTTTATCTGAATACCGGCCATGGCACCCTGGGCTGGACGCACTCCTGCGGTTCAGCCGCTGCATTGGCCGATATTGTTGATGGTCGAAAGCCTGAGGTGGATTTCATTTTCTGCGGAGGTTAACGCTTCTTTCTGACATACAGAACCTTGTTCACCCGGGCGACCAGTTCACCTTTCTCATCCACAATATCCACATCCCACTGGGGTAGCATTTTATCGCCGCTTTCGGTGGCCATGCGGATTTTCTCAAGCCTCTCTTTTGTAAGCTCAAAGTGCGCTGTTACCCGGCCTTTGCCTGGGCGGATGAAGTCGATGCAGGCAGATTTGTCCCACACAACGTATTCCTTACCCAGGCTGTTCATCAGTAACAGCATATACATAGGATCAACCATACTGTATAGCGAGCCGCCAAAGTGGGTGCCCACATAGTTGGTGTTGTACCAGCGCAGATTCATTTCTACCGAGGCTGAACTATAGTCATCTGCAATGTGAGTAACTTTCACACCAGCACCGGCATATGGGCCGTAAACGTTCATTATTTTACGCACGCCGTCAGGGCTGGCTATCCAGTTGCGCAGTTTTGACATCATGGTGGTATGGCTCTTTCATGGCTGTGAGTGAAAAATTGAGGCGGGGATTATACGATGAAAAATAAAAATGGCCCGCAGGAAAACCTTGCGGGCCATAGTGATGCCGGATTTATTTACTGAACCTGATCACGTATCAGTTTTTTGTTGATCTTGCCGACACTGGTTTTGGGAATGTCCTCAGAAAACTCGATCCGGGTGGGGATGGCCCATTTATTGATTTCACCGTTATCGACGTAACTCTGTAAATGGCTCTGGATATCTTCCGCTGTGGCCTGCTCACCGGGCTTCAGGTTAATCAGGGCGTAGGGACGTTCGCCCCATTTCTCGTCAGGAATGCCCACCACTGCGGCACCTGCTACGGCAGGGTGCTGACTGATCAGGTTTTCCAGGTCCAGTGATGATAACCATTCACCGCCCGTTTTAATCACATCCTTGATGCGATCCTTGATGGTGAGAACATGGTTTGGCTCCATGGAGGCGACATCCCCTGTATGTAGCCAACCACCTTCCCATAATTCTTCGCCTTTATCCGGCTGTTTGAAGTAGTTTTCGGTTAGCCAGGGCGCACGGGCAACAATTTCCCCTTGGGCCTGACCATCATGAGCGACCGGGTTGCCCGAGGTGTCTACAATTTCCAGGTCTACCATGGGCACGGCAATGCCGGTTTTTATCCTTAAAGCCGTTTGCTGCTCCAACGGCAACTCTAAATCTTCTGGCTTGAGGAACGTGGTGCTTAACAATGGGCAGGTCTCAGACATGCCATAGCCGGTATACATGCGGATGCCCATTTCAGCACCGGCATCGCACAGGCCTTTGGTCAGGGCACTGCCGCCGATCAGTACCTGCCAGTTGCTCAAATCGGCGGTTTTGATGGACTCTGTGCCCATCATCATTTGCATAACAGTGGGCACACAGTGCGAGAAGGAAACGTCGTGTTCCTTCAACAGATCAACCAGTAACTCGGGTTCATATCGGCCGGGGTAAACCTGTTTGATACCCATCACCGTGGCCGCGTAGGGAACGCCCCAGGCGTGTACATGGAACATGGGAGTTAACGGCATATACACCGAGGACGAGCGCAGTAGCGGCATTTCATCATAGGCAGAGAGCGAGCCGGTCATTGCCAGTGTGTGCAGTACAAGCTGGCGATGGCTGAAGAAAACCCCTTTTGGATTGCCGGTGGTGCCACTGGTATAGAAGGTTGTGGCGACGCTGTTTTCATCGAAATCCGGGAAATCGAATTCAGTCTCGGCTTTGGCCAGAAGAGCTTCGTATTCACCGAGGGTATCGAGTTGTGTGTCTTTCGCAGTTCTGTCATCGCTCAGCTGGATGTAGGTTTTGACTGTTTCTATTTCGTCCTTTAACCCTTCCAGGATTGGCAGAAAGTCATCGTGTACCAGCATCACGTCGTCTTCGGCGTGGTTCATGGTATACACGATCTGATCCGGCGAAAGGCGCACGTTAACAGTGTGCAGAACGGCGCCGATCATGGGGATGGCGAAGAAACATTCCAGATAACGTGGCGTATCCCAGTCCATAACCGCCACTGTATCGCCCGGCTTAACGCCAGCATCGGTAAGGGCGTTCGCAAGACGGTGAATGCGCTCGACCAGATCCGTGTAAGTGTACTTGCTGCGATTGGCGTATACGATTTCCTGGTCCGGGGCATATCTTGGCCCGGACAGCAGAAGTTGTTTAATCAGAAGAGGGTATTGGTGGGCATTGTCAGCCGCAGGTAAAATTCGCGTTTGTGCCATGTCTGTAGTCCTCTTTCCCGTTTGTTGGTTTTATCCGAGACGTTGGTTCAATCTGACATAAATTTAGCAAAACCGGAAGCTTGCACGAATGGTTCCGGTAGCGCTGGGCCAGCGATACCGGAAAGGGGCGCTATTGAACCCAGGGGTTACCTTCGGTGTTCTTTACGGTTTTAACACCTATATGCATGGCGGCTTTGGCCAGCATGTTGGCGCTCACCGGCGCGGTCATGAACAAAAAGACGGTAATCAGTATTTCGGAAAAGTCGACGCCCTGGTCCAAGCTGCTGAAATAGACAACCGAACTTAGCATGATGGCGCCCACGCCAACGGTGGTCGCCTTGGTAGGACCGTGCAGCCGGGTGTAAAAATCCGGTAGCCGGACAAGACCGATGGCGCCAATCAGAGTAAATGCACCACCAAACAGCAACAGCGCCGAGATGGCGAATTCCGCGAACAGACTCATAGGTTACTCCGGTTCTTATTCAATGACACTGCCCCGCTTGAGATACTTGGCCATGGCCACGGTGCTGACAAAGCCCATCACCGCAATCAGCAGGGCAGACTCAAGATACATGCGTGTTCCCAGGGTAATGCCCAACAGAATAATCAACGCAATGGCATTGATATAAAGCGTATCAATGGCCAGAACCCTGTCAGGTTCATCCGGCCCCTTAATCAGACGGTATACGTTGAGCACAGCCGCCAGGGTTACCATGCCAATGGTGAGGTACAGAGCAAGGGTGATCATCGAAACATCTCCATCAACGGCTTTTCGTAGCTGTTATGAATAGCATCAATAACCTCCTGATCACTGGCAGCGTCCAGGGCATGGATCAGTAAGGTTTTGTTGTCGTCACTTATATCCGCGCTGACGGTCCCCGGGGTAAGCGAAATGGTGCTTGCCAGAATAGATATGGCCAGCGGGTGTTCAAGCTTTAGCTGGTAGCTGATAAATGCCGGTCGTGGTGTGCGGGGGCTGAGAATAAGCCAGGCCACGGCAAAACTGGCTGCTATAATATCCTTCACTACTCGCAGTATGTAAGCGGGCATGCGCCATGGCTTTACAAAGCCGGGCCTTTCTGGCCAGAACCCCTGGGTAAGCTGAGGGATAAGCCAGGCCAGAAGAAGCCCTAGCACCACACTGCCGCCGCTTACTCCATCGCTGAGGATCTGCCAGGTAAGGAACAGAACCCAGCTCAGCCAGGGTTGAGGGAAGTTCAGACGATCAAGCATTAGTGACTCTCCCCAACCAGCGGGTTCTGCGGAACGTGTACGGGGGTCTGCAGAATATTGATGTAGCCCCGGTTGTCGTGCAACTGCTCGGCGGTGGCGCGAGTGTAATCACTTATGGGCCCTGCCAACCCAACGATCAGCATGGTGAGGCAAGTAAGAATGCCAGTGGATATTGACACTCTGTTGTTGATGGGCTCCGGAGTTTCCACATGGCCGTCCACGTTCCACCAAAAAACAATACTGCCGGCCCTGCTATAGGCTATAAGGGTCAAGAAACTGCCCACCAATAGTACTCCCCACAGCCAGGCCATTTCGGCGCCCGGCTCAACGGATTGAAGGATCAGCAGCTTGCCAAAAAAGCCGCTTAAGGGCGGTAGACCAGCAGCGGCCACTGCCCCGATAAAGAATAACACGCTCAGGAATGTGCGATGACGCATTTTGGGTGCGGTAATAATGTTGTCACCGGCCAGCCCCCTCTGGCTTGCCACCAGTTCGGAAACCAGAAACAGGGCGGCAACTGTCCAGGTGGTGCTTACCAGGTAGAACAGCGCAGCCGACAAGCCGGCTTCAGAGCCAAGCGCGATAGGTGCGAGCATGGTGCCTACGGAGATAATAACCTGCCAGGCTACCAGTGTTTTAAGGTTATCTGCACCCAACGCTCCGATTACTCCCATACCAAGAGTGATCAGAGCCAGCGGGAACAGCCAGTCCATACCCAGATTCGCCAGCTCTCCAGCGCCTTCGCCGAAGATCAGTGGGAACACTCTCACAATGGCGTAAACACCCACCTTGGTCATTACTGCGAAGAGCGCAGCAACGGGCGCGGTGGCTCGGGCATAGGCTTTGGGTAGCCAAAAGCACAGTGGCAGAATAGCGGCTTTCAAGCCGAAAACCACCAGCAGCATCATGCCACCCGCCTTTACAAGATTAAGATTTTCGCCTGTCACCTGCGGGACTTTTACCGCCAGGTCTGCCATGTTCAGTGTGCCGGTCACACTGTAAATCATGCCAACGCCAATCAGGAACAGTGCGGAGCCCACCAGGTTGAGAACAACATAGTGGAGCCCGGGAACGGTTCGCGCGGATCCTCCGCCATGCATGAGCAGCCCGTATGAGGCAATCAGTAGCACCTCAAAGGCAACGAACAGGTTGAACAGATCGCCCGTCAGAAAGGCAATGTTCAGGCCCGTCAGTTGAAACAGGAACAGAGCATGGAATTGCCGGTTACCCTCATCGGCGCCACCACTGGCGTAGATGTGACAGAACAACCCGAGAATTCCCGTTAGGACCAGCATGAGCGCGGCTAGCCGGTCAAGAACAAGAACGATGCCAAACGGTGGCTGCCAGTTGCCAAAGGCATAAATGCGATAGCTGTCATCACCGGCCAGTACCAGCAACACAATGGTCGATGCCAGCATAAGCACTGTAATCGCGAGTGCCAGCGTGCGGCGCAGGCTGATTGGTGCATAGCCCATAACAACCTGCAGAATGCCGCCAAGCAGAGGTATCAGAATCGGAGCGATAAGCCAGTGAGTCATTGACCGGTTACCTCTCGCTCTTGTTTCGAGGAAGGAGGTGTTTTCTCACGTTGGCCATCCACATGATCGTTTTTGTTGTCTGCCAGGTTACGTAGGGACAGAACAACCAGAAACGCTGTCATGGCAAAGCCAATGACGATCGCCGTGAGCACCAGTGCCTGGGGCAGTGGGTCTGTATAGTTGGCTGAGGTTCCTATCACTGGTTGCTGGCCAGTCGCGAGACGACCGGAAGCAAACAGGAACAGGTTTACCCCGTACGACAGCAGGGTCAGCCCCATAATAACCGGGAAGGTGCGAGCACGTAGCAGCAGATAAACGCCGGATGCCGTTAAGGCACCAATAACCAGTGCAAATAGCAATTCCATTACACACCCTCCTGTTTGCTTTTGATGGCCGAGTGGGGCGACAGCCGGCCAATGCTGACCAGCGCCAGCAGGGTAGCGCCGATCACTGTCATGTAAACGCCCAGGTCAAACACCAGAGCCGAGGCAACTTCAAACTTACCCACAACAGGCCAATTAATATAACCAAAGGCAGTGGTCAGGAACGGATAGCCGAAGGCCAGGCTGCCGGCGCCTGCAACAGCAGCAAAAAGCAGCCCGAGACCAATCACGTTATGGTAGCGGAACGAAATGCGGTCCTGAGTCCAGATCATACCGCTGGCAATATACTGAAGAATCAACGCCACCGAGGTGATCAGGCCAGCAATAAAGCCACCACCCGGCATGTTATGACCGCGCAGGAAGATATAAACAGACACCATGAGCGCCAGTGGCAACATGGGCCGGGCAATCTGTCTGAGCATTAGTGGATAGTGATCCCGTGTCCAGGTATGCCCCAGGCCGTCGCCCGGGGGAGGTGTCAGGGCAACGTTTTTAAGCATGGCGTATATGCCCAGCGCGGCAATGGCCAGCACGGTTATTTCACCTAGCGTATCGAAACCACGGAAGTCCACGAGGATAACGTTCACCACGTTGGTTCCACCGCCGCCAGGCTTACTGTTCTCCAGGAAGAATTCGGAAATGGAGTTGAATGGCTGAGTCAGCATGGCCAGTGTGATCAGGGTCATCCCTGTACCCGCCGCCAGCGCAATAAGGGTGTCGCGGAGGCGTTGCGCCCTGGAGCTCTCCATGGGGGTCCAGGAGGGCATGTAGTACAGTGCCAGCATTAACAGAACAACGGTGACAACTTCTACTGAAAGTTGCGTCATGGCCAGATCGGGTGCCGAGAAGCGGGCAAAGGTCAGTGACACAATCAACCCAACCACACTCAATAACACCAACGCATAAAAGCGTTCCCGGTGCCAAACGACAGTCGCCAAAGCGCACACTATAAGTATGCAGGCAGCAATGCCTGTTGGCCAGTCAACGGCGCTGAGTCCGTTTTCACCAATATAAAAGCCGCTGCTTGCCAAAGGGTAGGCTGCCACAGCAATGACACTGATAACCAACAGCGTGGCATAGCGTTGCAGCGAGCCATTTTCCAGCCACCTGGTCAATTGATGGGCCTTGGTCACGAACTTTGATACCAGGTTTTCAAAAACGGCCTTGCCGTCAACTTCCCGGAAGCGGGCGTGGAAATTGAAAAAGCGCTCCCGTTGACTGTACATGAGCAAGCCACCAAAAAACGCCATAAAACTCATTAGCAACGGCAGGTTAAAGCCGTGAACAACCGCCAGTTGGTAGTCCGGCACATTGCCGCCGAGCGTGGCAGATGCGGCAGAATACAGCAGCGGCCCTACGGAAATGGTGGGGAATACACCAACCATTACGCAGGCAAATACCAGAATTTCCACTGGAAACTTCATGTATCTGGGCGGCTCGTGGGGTGGGAATTTTGGCAAATCCACGGGCTTGCCATTGAAGAAAACGTCGTGAATGAAGCGGGCAGAGTAGGCAACCGCAAAAACGCCCGCCAGAGTTGCCACAATGGGCGGAACCCAGGCCCACAGGCCGGTAAGATTGAGCTGCAATGATTCGGCAAAAAACATTTCTTTGCTGAGGAAGCCATTAAGCAGTGGAACGCCTGCCATAGAAGCTGCAGCAACCATGGCCAGTGTTGCGGTGTGGGGCATATATCGCCAAAGGCCGTTGATTCGACGCATATCCCGGGTGCCGGTTTCGTGGTCAATGATACCGGCTGCCATGAACAACGACGCCTTGAAGGTGGCGTGATTGATTACGTGGAATATCGCAGCAACGGCGGCCAATTGAGTGCCCATACCGAGCAGCAGTGTGATCAGCCCCAGGTGGCTTACTGTGGAATACGCAAGCAGCCCTTTAAGGTCGTGCTTGAACATCGCGATATAGGCGCCGAGCAAAAGAGTGGCCATGCCAGTGAAACTGACCATATAGAACCATTGCTCGGTTCCGGCCAACGCTGGATACAGGCGGGCCATCAAAAATATGCCGGCTTTTACCATGGTGGCAGAGTGCAGGTACGCAGAAACCGGTGTGGGTGCCTGCATGGCGTGGGGTAGCCAGAAATGAAACGGGAACTGGGCCGACTTGGTAAAGGCGCCGAGTAGAATCAGGGTCAGTGCCACCGGATACCAGGCGTGCGCTTTGATCTGGTCACCTGCGGCAAGCACGTCGTCTAACTCAAAACTGCCAACAATGTTGCCGATAATCAGAATGCCGGCCATCAGAGCCAGCCCGCCTCCACCGGTCACGGCCAGTGCCATTCGGGCACCGCGCCGTGCGTCCTGTTTATGAGTCCAAAAGCTGATCAGCAGGAACGAGGTTAAGCTGGTTAACTCCCAGAAAATCAGCATCAGCAGCAGGTTGCCAGAAAGCACTATGCCCAGCATGGAGCCTTTGAAGCACAAAAGCAGGGAGTAGAACTTAGCTACATTTTCGTGGGCTTTGAGGTAATAGTGAGCGTAGATAATGATCAGAAGGCCGATGACCAGTATCAGAAGTGCAAACAGTAGAGCCAGGCCATCCAGCCGAAAGCTGAACGAGATCCCGAGTGCAGGAAGCCATTCATAGCTGTGCAACACAGTATTGCCTGCGGCAAGAGCAGACCAGTGCGGAAACAGTGCTGCCAGCGCAATCAGTGCAGGCACAGACGATGCTATTGCAATAGCCGTTCGCCCGCCCTGGGCAAACAGAGGGGCGGCTATGGCACCCAGAAATGGCAGTAGTACAACCAGCGGTAGCGACATCGCAACCTCGTTAGCGGTTTTCTTTTCTTATGAATGGAGATGGCTTACAGGCCTGAGTTTAGTCCCCGGGCGACCACTGTGCATTAATCGCCTTCAGGCGATACATGGTGGACAGAAGGAGTTTGATCAGCGAGAGGCCGGTGGGTCCGGGAAGTAGGGCAAACGCCCACGATGCCGCGCGATGTCAGCGGTAATGGGTGGGCGATTGATGTTTATGCAGCCGACGGACCTTGCGGTCATGGTTGCTCCGTTAGTAAAACCTGGAAACCGATGATACGTGTCCGGGCTCTTAGGTCAAGCACCTTGTGTTTAATCAAGAGGCTGAATGACTGTTTCAAAGTGACGTAAAGGGGCACCGCTACGCCCCTTTGAGTCACTTGGCCGATTTGAGCGCATTAAAAATGGCTTCGGCTTCGGCCTCCAGAACCCGGCTGTGTAAACTGCTGCCTTGGCGGTTAGCCTGTTCAAGCTGCGCAAGCTTCATACTGTATAACCGGCTAAGAACTTCAGCCTGAGTTTGTCGAACTGATGCGTTCATGGTACTTCTCTCCCGCATGACACCTGTCAATATACTTTACGGAAACATCCAGCCAATGGCCGCTAGGGTAACCCAATGCATAACCCGGGCCAAGCGGGTTTCCACGAAAACGCGGTTGTGAGAGGCTATGGGCTCCCATAGGATTCTTCAGCCAATCATCAGGAAGCTGCATTAATGACTGACACGTTAATAGATCGTCGTGATCTGGCCTTTCAACTCTACGACGTTCTCGATACTGAAAGCCTGATCCACCGCGACCGTTTCAATGAGCACAGTCGCGATACCTTTGATGCCGTTATTGAAACCGCCGACAAAATGGCCAGGGAGAAGTTCGCCAATCATAATCGCGCGGCTGATAAGGACGAGCCCAGGTTCGTTGACGGGCAGGTTGAGATGCTGCCAGCCGTAAAAGAGGCGTTTGAAGCCTACGCCGAGGCTGGTTTTATCGCTGGCCGTTATGACTACGCACTCGGTGGTATGCAGCTTCCGGAAACTGTGATGGCCGCATGCAACGGCTTTTTCACCGCCGCGAATCCCGGCACCGCAGGCTATCCGTTCCTGACCACGGCGGCCGCTAATCTCATCCGCGTTTTCGGCAACGAATCGCAGAAGACCGCCTTCCTGCCCAACATGCTGAGTGGCCGTTACTCCGGAACCATGGCCCTGACCGAGCCTCATGCCGGGTCGTCGCTGGCAGACATACGCACCTCCGCGACGCTAACGGACGAAGGCCATTATCTGATCAAAGGGGCAAAGATCTACATCTCCGGTGGCGAGCAGAGTATTACGGAAAATATTGTTCACATGGTGCTCGCAAAAATCAAAGGTGCGCCGGCCGGGGTAAAAGGTATCTCCCTGTTCATCGTTCCCAAGTTCCGGGTCGACCGTGAGGGTAATTCTGTGGATCGCAACGGCGTTAGCCTCGCCGGCCTCATTCACAAGCTGGGCTATCGTGGAACCACGTCTACGGCGCTCAGTTTTGGTGATGATGCACCTTGCCACGGCTACCTGGTGGGCGAGCCCCATCAGGGCCTGAAATACATGTTCCAGATGATGAACGAAGCCCGGGTGGGCGTTGGCTTTGGTGCGGCCGTGATCGGCTATCGGGGTTACATGCACAGTCTGGAATACGCCAAAGACCGCCTGCAGGGCCGCAAGGCTTCCGAAAAGAACCCGGAAAGCCCGCAATTGCCCATCATTGACCATGCCGATGTGCGCCGCATGTTATTGGCCCAGAAGGCCTACAGTGAAGGAGGCTTGGCCCTTTGCCTGTATGGCGCCCGCCTGATGGATGACCAGAGCTCTCATCCGGATGAGCAGAGGCGCACAGAAGCCGGCAAGCTGCTGGACCTGCTAACGCCGATCATTAAAACCTGGCCGTCTGAGCATGGCCCCAAAGCCAATGATTTGGCTATCCAGGTCTATGGCGGTGCAGGCTACACCCGAGAGTATCCGGTGGAACAGTGCTGGCGCGATAACCGATTGAATCCGATTCACGAAGGCACCACCGGTATTCAGGGGCTGGACTTGCTGGGCCGTAAAATCTGGCAGGATCAAAGCCACGGCTTACAGCTACTGATGCAGGAAATGCAGGTGGATTTGGAGAGTGCAACCACCGACCGCTGCCAGCAATGGGCTTTGTCGCTTAGTGAAACACTGCAGCAAGCCGTGAAAGTAACTCAGGACCTGGGTAAATCCCTGATGAATGGCGAAGTAGACAAGACCCTGGCCAATTCTTCCTGCTACCTGCATCTGTTTGGTCATATTATTGTCGCCTGGATGTGGCTGCGCCAGGCCAACGTTGCTGCGAACGCGCTTGCTTCGGCCAATACTGACGAGGAGCGTAACTTCTATCAAGGTAAGCTCCAGGCCGCTCAGTATTTCTTCCATTGGGAGCTGCCGACGGTTGCTCAGGATTTGGTGCTGCTGCGGAATATGGACGACACTTGCCTGAATATGAAGGCGGAGTGGTTCTAGGCTTTGGTGTTGGTTCAACCGGCGGGTAGCTGTGGTGCCTTGAACGTTGGCTCGAAATGACAAAATGATAACCTGATAGCGTGTATGTGCTATGCGCCTTGCTCACGGTTGGCTAAACAAAGAGTAATCTGCAAGTAATTGTGTGGGGGTTGGCATAGCTTTACTCTGTACCTGGTTACAAACGCTTACCAACAAAGGGATATGTTATGAACAAGTTGACTCTTAGCGCACTTCTTATGTTTTTGACTTTGGGGCTCGCAGCATGCAGCTCCGAAGATAATGAAGGAGCTGATTTCGGTGAGGCTGCAGACAATGCAGAAGAAATGGCCGACGATGCGGGTAATTCGGTGGAAGAGACTTATGAAGAAGCCACCGGCCAGGATGAGGGTGCAATGGGCGAAATGAAAGAAGGCGCCGAAAACGCAGGCGAGGAGATGGGTGACGCCGCTGAAGAAGCCGGCGACTCCATGGAAGAAGGTTATGACG
>NZ_JBQDCO010000039.1:0-31383 GCF_052091845.1 Marinobacter sp.
CATGTAGTTGCTGGTTGGCGTGGTGTTAAAGGCATCTGACTTTGTCATTGCCTAGAAACACAGTTCAGAACTGCTCATCTCTACAGCGCAGACCATGCTGAAATGGGGCAGTAGTGCAAGCTTCTTTTATCCACTTTATCAAGCCCGGAGTTGTTCCGCTAAGCCAGGAAGTCACCTTGAAGCGGGGTTGAGCTGCTTACTGTTTGAAATTCGCTTTAGTGGCGTATATAGTGTTTTTGTCTTGGGTTGCCACTATATATTGTGTTTGGTGGCTGGGAATCCGGTGAGAGACCGGAACTGACGCGCAGCGGTATTGGGGAACAAGCGTGGTAATGAAGACACTGGCGCAAGCCGGGAAGTCGCCACGCAAGGCAGAGCCGGAAGGTCGTGCCCCTGAGTCCGAAGACCTGCCAAGGCAAAATACACTGCACCTTCGCGACTAGGGTGAGCGGCTGGTTGAAGCACGGGTCGATTCCCCGTGTGCGACCTCCTGCGTACGCGAAGGGAAAATACCTGACGCGATTCCAGGAGGAACATCATGCCAGCCACCCCCGTAACCCCCGAGCCTGTAAAGCCATTTTTGCTGGATATCTCGGCAACCATCAGCGAATACCTTCAGCGTAACGACTGGCGGGTAAACGCCAACGCTAACCAGGGCTACTCTCTGGGCGGCCTGATTCTGAATACTGCTGGTAAAGTCATTGCCAACTACTGGCTTAATGATGTTTACACACAGAACATTGGTTAGGCACATCGTGACGCAGACATTCATATACACGATCTGGACATGCTCAGTGGTTACTGTGCTGGCTGGTCTTTGCGCACGTTATTGCACGAAGGCCTGAACGGTGTGCCCGGCAAGGTGGAAGCGGCCCCGCCCAGGCATCTGTCGAGTGCCATCGGCCAGATGGTGAACTTTCTGGGAACCCTGCAGAACGAATGGGCAGGCGCTCAGGCTTTCAGCTCTTTTGATACCTACCTGGCGCCGTTTGTCCGCAAAGACAACTTGAGTTACGAATCAGTACTTCAGTGTATTCAGGAGTTTGTCTACAACCTCAACGTGCCCTCACGGTGGGGCACCCAAACGCCATTTACCAACATCACGTTTGACTGGGTATGTCCGGAAGACCTTCGGGAGCAGATACCGGTGATTGCCGGGGAAGAAATGCCCTTCAGTTACGGTGACCTACAGTTGGAAATGGACATGATCAACCGGGCCTACATTGAGGTGATGACGGCTGGAGACAGCAAGAACAGGGTGTTCACCTTCCCGATTCCCACCTACAACATTACCCGGGATTTCGACTGGGAATCCCAAAACGCTCAGCGCCTGTTTGAAATGACGGCGCGGTATGGCCTGCCATACTTTCAGAATTTCCTGAACTCGGATCTTGAGCCCAGCATGGTTCGCTCCATGTGTTGTCGTTTGCAACTGGATCTGAGGGAGCTGCTCAAGCGGGGCAATGGCCTGTTTGGCTCAGCAGAACAAACCGGCTCTCTTGGCGTGGTAACCGTTAACTGTGCCCGTTTGGGCTATCTCTACAAAGGGCGTAAGCAGGCTTTGTATGAACGGCTGGATGAGCTGATGGAGCTGGCCCGGGATAGCCTGGAAACCAAGCGCCGGGTTATTGGCCAGCATATGGCGGACGGCCTACTGCCATATAGCCAGCGTTATCTTGGCACTTTGCGAAACCACTTTTCTACCATTGGCGTGAATGGCCTGAATGAAATGATCCGGAATTATTCGGACGATAAGGAAGATATTGCTACCGATTGGGGTAGGGCCTTTGCGCTGACTTTGCTGGACCATGTTCGAGAGCGAATGAAAGAGTTCCAGGAAGAGACCGGGAATCTCTACAACCTTGAAGCAACTCCAGCTGAAGGCACCACCTATCGTTTTGCCAAGGAAGACCAGAAACGCTTTCCGGACATCCTACAGGCGGGTACGCATGACGCACCGTACTACACCAACTCCAGCCAGTTGCCGGTAGGCTTTACGGATGACCCCTTTGAGGCACTGGACCTGCAAGATGAGCTACAGACCCGCTACACCGGTGGCACTGTGCTGCACCTGTATATGCGTGAACGTATCAGTGACGCAGCTACCTGTGGCCGGTTTGTCCGGCGGGTACTGGAAAACTACCGGCTGCCCTATATCACGGTAACACCCACTTTCTCTATCTGCCCTGTGCATGGCTATCTCAACGGCGAGCACGAATTTTGTCCGAAATGTGACGAGTTACTGATGGCTGGCCAGCCATTGCAAGCAGTGGTTCCGGCTATTGTCTGAATTTCGGAGCGATGCTCCGACATAGCTGGCAGGTGGCTGCTAACAAAGCTACCTGCCGGATTTTCCCGAGAAGAAAATGTAAAGGAGAACATTATGGAAAACCAGAAGCTTCCCAGCGAGCAACAGCGTCAGCGCTGTGAGGTATGGACGCGGGTGATGGGTTATCATCGCCCTGTTTCTGCCTTCAACAAAGGCAAACAGTCAGAACATCGCGAACGCACCCACTTCAGGGAACGTTGACATGCTTGCGGATAACCTGGTGATAGGTGGTATGGCAGCCTTTTCCACCGTAGATTATCCGCAACACCTGGCGACGACCCTGTTTCTGCAGGGTTGTCCCTGGCGTTGCCATTATTGCCACAACCCACACCTTATCCCTTTAAAACCAACGGACGGTGCGGTCACCTGGAAGCAAGTGCGTAGCCACTTGCAAAGGCGTCGGGGACTGCTGGACGCCGTGGTGTTCAGTGGTGGCGAACCCACAATCCAGAAGGCACTGTTGCCAGCACTGCAGGAAACCCGGGAAATGGGGTTTCGAAATGGCTTGCACACCGGTGCACCCAGTCTGAAATCTCTCCGCTCCTTGCTACCATGGGTGGATTGGGTCGGGTTGGATATCAAGGCGCTGCCATCCGGATACCAAAACGTGACGACTTGCAGCCGCTCCGGTCGAGACAGCTGGGCTGCCATTGAAACCCTGCAGAAGACTCAAGTGAATTTTGAGTGTCGAATGACCTGGCATGGCACTCTGCACAGCATGGGCCAGGTTCTGGACATCAGCGAACAGCTTGCCAGGCGGGGAGTGCAACGGTTTTACGTGCAAGTAGCCCGGAGCGAGCAAATGCTTAATCCAAAGATAGGGAATAGCGGTATCTCGGCACAGGATATTAAAGAACTCAGGCAATTGTTGGCGCTTCAATCGGAGGCGTTTGAATTACGGGAGTGAAGAGGCCATTCAACGAACGCCACAACAGCGCAGCAAGTCGGAAGAGGTGTTGCCCACGTGCTTACGGGTCAGAGTGGCCTCCGGGAGGTTGACCAACGAGCACAGCTGACCCGGATCCAGGATGACGCACTCTTTACCCTTCACGCTCAGACAGCCCGCTTCCCTGAACTTTGCGAGCATCCGGGAGAGCGTCTCTGGCTCGATATTCAGTTGCCGTGCGAGTATCCCTTGCGTGAAGGGCAATTTAAGCCATCGAGTATTCTGGATTTGACAGAGCTCAGCTAAAAACATAACCAGCCGTTGCCCGGATTTATTGACCGTAAGCCGGTCGATTCGGTTGACGGCCAAGTAGAGGTTGCCGGCCATATTTTCCGCGACTGCCAGAGCAAACTCTGAATTGTTCTCGAACAGCTCCAGTAGGCCTGAACTATTCAATTGCAACAGCTTACTATTGCGGACGGCTATCGCAGAGAGAGGAGCGAGTCTGTCCGCCTGAAACGCGACAGTTTCGGCAAACACGGTACCCTCGTGAATTTCCTGGTAGACCTTTTCGTACCCTTCTGCCCCGAGTCGGTATAGGCGAACACAACCGGACTGCAACAGAAAATAGTGCTCCAGCCTGTCGCCCTGACGAAAGACGTGTTCACCTCGGTTGACCAATGGCGTGCGGGCGTCGTAAGTCAGTTTCCTGAGACTGTTTAATGGTAACTTGCCAAACGGGGTAGTTCTGGCTAACTCCTCCATGGGGTGTCCTCCTGAGCCTGTTGATAATAGTCATCATCATTTGTGATTTCAATGCGGATAATAGTGATTCCCAAGAGGTAAGGCTTTATCTGCAATGGAGTTAGGAAACGTTTATGGAATACCCCGTTTTGTTAGTCGTTCATCTGAGTTGCGCCATTCTGTTCATCGGTGTCGTTGCTTTCGAGGTTCTTTTTCTGGAACCCATCCGTAGGCATCTGCCGGATAACATGATGGAGCTGGTCGAGGCGGGTATTCATACCCGGGCCCGGCGCTTTATGCCCTTCGTTGTTGTACTGCTGTTTGCATCGGGTGTTGGCCTGTTATGGCGCGTTTATCTGGAGGGCTGGTATCCCCCGTTTTCAAGTACTTTCTCAACCTTACTGACAATCAAGGTTCTGCTGGCGGTCAGCGTTTTAGTGCATTTTGTAACCGCCATTCGAGCCTCGCTTTGTAACTGTATGACATCCCGCCGGTTCAAATTGACCCATTACAGCGTATTTACTCATATGGTGCTGATCGTGATCCTGGCCAAAATCATGTTTTACGTGTAAGGAACGAAAGGGTCAGAAACTGCGCCTTAGCATCAGGCTTATCTCGGTCTGCTCAAAACCGAATGCCCAGTCCAGATTGCTGTCATTGATGCTGTGGCGCACCTTGAGCTCGGGGTTCATTCCGGCAATCTTCCAGTTGCCAGTGCCAGCGCTAAGGATATACACCTGTTGGTGATCACGGCGACGATCTCCCAGAAAAAAGTCATGGGCATCGTTATGGCTGTTGCGGTAGACACCCAGCGCATTGACAAACAACCCTGCCTGACCGGAAAACGCGTGATAGATACCCGCACGCAAAGCCCAATCTTTGCTGCTGGCTTGTTTCAGATCGTACTTACTGCGGCTCAGCGCAAACCCGCCATACAGGCTGGTGCTGAGCTGAGGCATGTACGATACATTGGTGTCCCACTGGTAGCGTTTGTAATCAGTGCCGATGTTTTGCCCATTGCGGGTGTATTCATAACGTTTTGCATCGAGACTGGTGCCCACCTGCCATTGCCGGTTGAACGAATGGCGCCATTCCAGTTCCAGGCCGTGAGCGAGGTATTCGCTGGAGCGGTTGCGATAATAATGCTCAAGATAGGGCGTCGCGCTGATGTTATTCCGAGTATTCAGATACTGATACCCCGCCTGCAACAGTGCAAGATTGGTGCTGAAATCCTCTATGACGGCGGTTTCGGATGGGGTGTTTTCCGGGTAATAGCTGCCATAGCTTACGGGGCGGAATTGCAGGTTGTGGTTGCCCGACAGGTTGACGCGGCGCTGCAGAGACAGTTCATAAGTTGCCATTGCCGATTCAATCGGTTTGGGCATTTGTCGCTCGAATAAGCAGATTCCTGCAAACTCACTCAGGCAAGAATAATACCCATTGGCCTGGTTGATGTTGTCGTTATAGCCGAGGCCAAAGGCAATGCTGCCATGCCATTCGGCACGGATATCCAGTGCTTGCCGGTATTGCTGTACCAGCCTCTGCGCCTGTGGCGGTAGCCCTGCGGCCAGTGCCCTATTAAAGGTTTTTTGCGCGCCCTGATCCTGGTGGTCTTCAAACCGTAGCCGTGCCAACTCCAGCAGGATGCGGGCATCGTCCGGTTCCAAGTCGTTGGCTGCCTCCATCCGCTGCAAAGCCAGGGGATAGTTGTTTTTGAAACGGGCGAACAGGCTTTCGGCCATAGCCACGAGGGCTGGACGGTGGCCGGGCAGTTGTCGGTAACGTTCAATGAACCCGGGCAACTGCGACCACTGATTGGTGTTGATAGCCACGTAGATGGCGGGTGCCAGAGCCTCCAGGGTGGTTGGAACCTGGTAGCGCTGGCCTTCATACATCAGCGTGCCGGGTGGAGCAGCCAGCTCTTCCTCACCCCGGGTTTGCTGTTCCAGGGTGCGGCGGGTCTGGTCCTGCATAAAACGCGTATCATCGTCGTCAGCCCGGAGGCCGGGCGCAACAAGGCATGCCAGTACGAGCAGCCCCATGGCGGTGAAACGGCAAGACATAGGATATTTCCACAACGATTGTACGTGCATTAGAATGGAGACCGGCGAACCGGCCTCCGAAGGTGCTCCCGAAAGCGATACCGAACGGAACCCATCCGGCATCGCCCTGTTTGACGCTCTTTACTGGTGGCAGCCAGTGGAGAGTGGTCAAATCTTACTGCGAGATGGAACCATTGCCGTTGTGGCTACCGCCAAAGGCAACATGGTCCGCCGCACTTGTACCACCGGTGTAGATACCGGCCAGAGCCTCAGCGTTGTTGTAGAATTTGCCGCTGATGTCATTGCCACTGAAGCCGCCACTGGCCTGAATAGCAACATTGGCGTTGGTGAAATTCACCGAATCACTACCACGGGTGATGGACCCTGTCAGCTTGTTGCTGCAGCTGGAACAGTAGTTGGCCGCCAGTACCCCGGTGTAAAGCTCAGGCGAGCCGGGCAGGTTGGTGCCCTCACCGGTTTGGCGAATACCAATCACGTTGTACTCGGCATTTACCAAATCCGGTGTTGCCTGAACGGCATTGTCTCCCACGTACCAAACGGTCCGGTAATTGCTGGCCATGTTCAGGTCGGTGCTGTCCTGCGGTGGTGTCCCGGTCGCCCGAGGTGCCCACTCGCCAAAGTACACGCCGTTGCCCACTGACAGAGGAACCGCAGGGTCGGCAGCGGAGCCGGTGCTGTTGGCGCCCACTTGGCCAATCACCAGTCCGCCGAACTGCGGCGCGAAGGAAAGCGTAGTGATCTGGCGCACGCTGTTGATAGCGAAGTTGGCGTAGGTGCTGCCGCCGCCGTTCACCGATGCGTCGGCCTTCCATACCTGGGCGACGGAAAGCCCGCCAAACAGACCCATATCAGCAGGCGTCATAATGGCGCCGTTGCCATGGTCATCGATGGCGTTGTTGGAACCGTTGACCGGGCCGCCGGCCAGGTCGATATAACTGCTGGCGCCGTTCAGGGCGACCCCTGAGTTATTGCCTTTGAACAGAGTGTGGTTTGACTTTCCGGTTTCAACGCCCGAGGTATCGGAGCTGCCGCCCTGCACATTCGGGGATGCCGCAAAGGCGGCACCGCTGCCCACCAGTGCCATGATTGCCAGTGTTAATGTTGACTTTTTCATATCCATTTCCTTTTGGTTAACAGTGATGAAAGACTGGTTTTTTCAAAAAAAACCAGCAAAAAAGCTAGAAATTAACCTTCAGCCCTGCCGTCAGGGTACGCCCCGGCCCCGGCATCAGGGTCTTGGCCATGGGATCCAGATAGTATTCATCGGTAACGTTGGTTACCCCCAGCTTGAAGGTGATGGAGGGGTTCACCCGGAAGTTGGCGTAGAGGTCATGCAGCAGCACTGACTGGGTATAGAAGGTGTCTACCCCCTGGCGGAACCAGGCATCCCGGATGGCGAAATCGTTATAAGCTGAGATACCCGCCTCGGAGTCCAGCAGGTTGTCCAGTTGGTCGTTTTCCACCGCGGAGTGGTAGGTGCCGCGCCAGCCCATGTCCAGGCGGTTATTCAGCAGGCGGGTGCCAAGGGTCATGTCAATGGAATACTCGGGTAGCATGCTGCTGCCGCTGTAGGTGCCGGGAAAGCCGCCGGTGACACAGCTGGGAATGCGGTTGTAGTAGGGGTCCATGCCCGAGGCATAATCACGGTCGCAGAGTTTCTGCTTCAGCCGGTAGGAGGCGCCGAGACTGCCGTAAAACCCGCCTGTATCGAAGCGGGACTGCAATTCGATGCCGCTGGTTTTCTTCTTGTCGAACTGAATAACGTTGTAATATAGGTCCCGGTCGATGAAGTTCTCGATCTCGGTGTCGTAGTAGCTCAGGCGAACGTCGGCAAACCGAAGGTCGGGGAAGAGCTGGGTGAGGTCGTGGCTGTAGCCCAGCTCCCAGTTGGTGCTGCGCTCGGGTTTGCTTGCGCCGTTCACGGCGAGATTACCAACCGTGCCGCCGCCGTCGATGATGGCGCTGGAGGTCAACTCGTTAACGCTGGGGAAGCGGGTGGTTTGTGCGTAGCGCAGGAATGCGGTGCCATAAGAGGTGACCCGGGCGGTGGCGCTCAGTACCGGGCTGAAGGAGTCGCCGGATTGCTCCTCGGGCATTTCCCAAGCCTTACCGGTATCAATATTGTCGTAGGTTCGCCTGCCATAGACTCCCTTGGGGATGACCCGGCGCACGGTCGCGCCCGGGTTGTAGGGATCCTCCACCACTTCGGTGGCGTCCACCTCGCCGTTGGCAAAGGGGTTCTGGGACGAATCATACTTGCCATCCTTGGCGGGCAGAAGAACGCGCTTCTCCCAGTAGTTTCCGTTTCTTATATCATTAGGGTTTGTCCTGAGGAGGCCAAATAGAGCGTTATCAAACTCATCGGTATTGGCAGAGCCGTCCGCGTTAAGGAGCGTTTCGTTACCAAGGTTCGAAAAGCTGGTCGCATCCTGTGAAGACAGAAAACTCACCAGCTCTGTCGCGGCATCCCGGTATTCGGCGTTTCCTGTTAGGAAAGAGCCGGTGAGATAACTATCACCTCCACTGGCATGATGGATGAATTCGTAGGTTTCAAAGTTTGCAGGGTCATTAGGGTCAACTGAGACACGTGCGTTTTCGTACGCCGTGCTCAAACGTTCCAGTTCCGTCTTTTCTTCGGGTGACATCAGCTCCTGGTATTCCAGCTCCAGTCCGGCCAAGCGCCGTTGTGCTGCATAAAACGCCTCCTGTTGACTGCGGCGTTTTGCGGTGCCGGTGTCCTTGCCTGTGTAGCGCAGGTAGCGGGTGCCGGCGGTCAGGTTGAGCCAGTTGGTGGGCTGCCAGGCCAGGTTTATCATGGCCGAGTATTCTTCACGCTCGCCCGAGCGCGGGCCGAGACGGTCGGTGGATGCAAACAGAAAGCCGCCGTCCGGTGCTACGCCCCCGGTTGTGCTGACCAAGGAATTGACCCCCGTTATCCCTTCGTCCAGCTTTTCCTTCTGGTAGCCGCCACCAAAAGTAAATTGCAGGGAGTCGGTCAAGCGCATCAGGTTGCTGAAATCAAAACCGGTGCGGTCGTGGTTGGTCCACTGTCGGCCCTTGGAGACGATGGTGCCGTCGTGCTCCGGTTCCGGCATCATACCGGGGGCGACTTCCTCCCAGATGGTTTCCCAGAAGTGCAGCTCGTCGTAGGTGTCCTGATCGATATCAATGGTGTAAGGGCTGGCGCCGGTCTGGTAGCGGGTGCCCTCGGCTTTGGTGTGCCATAGGCTGGTTTCCAGATCCAGCCAGTCCGATCCGGTGGGCTTGAGGTCGTAACTGAGGCGGTACCGGTCGAGCCGTAAATCCGAGTGTGGGTATTCGAGCACGAACTGCCGTTCGTTTTCCCAGTCGCGGTCTGGCTCTGCCTGCTCTGCGCCCTCCCTGTAGCCCCACAGTAGTATTGAGTTGCCGGGTGTGGTCTCTCCGAAAGTGGAGTCCGTTCGCATGAACTGTAGGCCGAGCTTCTGGTTGTTGGGCAGGTACCAGTTGTTCTTCACCAGGGTGGTCTTAGTTTCGTTGGCGGTATTGAACACTTCGTTGCCTGGGTAATACAGCTTGGTCAGGTTCGGAATGTATCTGTCGGTGGTGTCTTCGGCGTAAGGGTCGTGGCCCGAATACTTGTCGGCGTTTTCTTCCCCTGCGTAATAGTTGCCCGTGGTGCGTTCACTGTAGGCCAGCAAGATATCCAGAAACTCGTTTTGCCCGGCAATAGCCAGTGTTTCCGCATGGTCTTCGAAGTTCAGGATCTCCCCATCATCTTTGGTGCGTGGGTTCGGCGAGGGCACGTTGATTGTGGTGACAGCCGCCCGTTCCGCGCCGGGTATGTTGCGGTAATCCTGGCCGTACAAGGATGAAGCGTCGAATCGTGGCTTGCTGGTATTGCCGGAGGTTTCCGCATTGAGTTCTATGCCAAAATTGTCGCCCTCGGGAATAATATCGCTGGGTTCGATGGTCCTGATGCTCACCGCCCCACCGGCACCACTTTTGATGCCCCGGCTTAGTGATGGGCCTTTTTCCACTTCCACGCTTCGCAGCAGGGCTGTGTCGATATAGCTACGGTTACCTGCGCCGAAGAAATGCAGCCAGACGTTGGTGGATTGTTCGGTACCATCAACGGTCAGCGGTGTGCGCCCTTCGCCGGTGATGCCGCGAATATTGGGGGTAATGGACTGACTGCTGCGAGTGTCCATGCTGTACACCCCGTTCATGCCCTTGAAGACATCGCCGGGGTTGGCAGTCTGGAATCGGTCGAGTTCTTCCTTGTCAACGTAAAGGTTGGAGACGTTTTTGGTGTAAACCTCTTCCTGCTTGATTTCGTCGCTATCCCCATCGGCGGTGACCAGGATGGGTTTGAGCTCTTCGGCAGCATCGGCATCAGGGGTGGCGAGCGTGTTTCGTTCAGCGTCGTCTGCCTGCGCTACGCCGGTGCAGGAAATTACCAGAGCCAAAGGGATCACGGGGTGTCTCCACCGATATTTCTGTGAGCTGTGCCTTCTTCTGGTAGGGGGTGTGGACGTCATGGACTGTTTTCTCCTAAACGAGTTTTACTTACGGCGGTGATGGATTAATCCTGCAAGGGTAATAGGAATTCATGTTAATGATAATGATTGTCATTTAGGTATGACAATTGTCATCACTTTTGGGCAATGTGTTGTTACCGAGCCGTTGTGAGTGGCTCTGGTGCCAGGTGCGGAGCGCAGCGAGCAAAGTTATCAGCGGGTTGTTCAATGTTGATCTGTTCACCAGGGTTAGTGTCTGCCTGCCGTCTGAACAAAAACGATTCCTGTTCGCATTGACGGCAATTGTCGTTTCAGCTAGCCTGCTAGCGCGTTTTGCGTACCTTTGGGAGATGAACGTGGTCGACAAATTTACAGGGGGGGTCAGGCTGCAGATTGGGCTGCTTTCCCTCTTAGCCATAAGCCTGGCTGCGAACGCCAGCGATGGTACGGCGCTATATGATGACGTGTTGGAAGCCCAGCTTACTCAGGCTGAACTTCAGGCGCGTATCGACAGCACCGACGATGAGGTACGCGCCAGGCTTGACGCACTGCGTCAGGCCCGTGAGGAGCTGCGTCGGCTAACGGCTTATAACGCTGAGCTGGCACCGCAGGTTGAGGGTCAGGCCAAGACACTTGAACGACGCCTTGCTGCGCTGGACAGCCTGAACGGAACGCGGGAGGCACTGCCTGGTCTGATGGGTAGGTTGCTCGAGCGACTGCGTCTGTGGGTTGAGGCTGACATGCCTTATCTAAAACAGGAGCGCATGGCCAGGGTGGGCAGCCTTGAATCGATGCTTGCTAATGCCGAACTGGGGCGTGCTGAAAAGTTTGAACGCGTGCTGGCCGCTTGGCGCAGCGAACTGGATTATGGTCTTGAGTTTGATGCCTGGCGTGGTGAGCTGAGAGTGTCTCAGAGCGGTGCGGCACGAGACGTCGAGTTCCTGAGAGTCGGGCGTGTGGGCTGGTATTACGTGACGCCAGATGGCAGTGAAGGCGGCGTCTGGAAAGTGGAGCAGGCTCGTTGGCAACAGCTCGACAGTGATGGCATTGCCGAGGTGCGTAAGGGGCTTGACATTGTGCGTGAACAGCGCCCGCCTACGTTATTAGACCTGCCGCTCTCTCAGCCTTCTTCCCAATTCGTCGCCGAGGAGCACAGATCATGAGCATCCGCTCGCAAGTGATGCGCGGACTGTTGACCCTGATGCTGTGCAGTTTGCCACTGCTGGTTGCACAAGCACAGTCTCAGTCGGTGGATGGTGATGTGACAGCGGTTTCCGGCGCTCGTGACACGATGCAGACTTTGCGTGAAGAGCGCAAGGCTGCTGAGGCGCGAGATCGTGCGCGGTTAGCCGAGCTGTCACGCGATGCAGATGCGCTGAAGGAGGCATTAGAGGATGCCGGTGCCGCACTCGCCGTGGCGCGCGAACGTCGTCAGATACTGGAAACGCAGCTACAGGCCCAGAGTGATGAGCTAAGCAGGCTCGAGGCTAAGCGAGTGGAGCAGAGTGGTGATCTGGACGCGGTGTTCTCTGCCGTGGCAGGTATCGGTGGCGAGCTTCGTGATGAGCTGTCGCAGAGTTGGCTGACGTTGGGCGGCGAAGCGCAATTGCCATCACGCTTGAGCCGCAGCGATATTCTGGATGTGGGCCAGATCGAATCGTTGGCCGATAGCCTGATGACGTTGACTCGAGAAACCGCACGGGTTACCGAGTTTAACGCAGACGTCGCCGGTGCCGATGGCCAGCGACGCGAGCAGGCGGTGGTGCGCATTGGTGCGCTGCTGGCGGCCAGCAATGGTCAGTTGCTGGAGCGCTCCGGTGACGAGGGGCGGCTGGTAGTGACAGGGCATACGCCGCGAGCCGTTGCTGAGCGTCTGGCGGCATTCCAGCAGGGCAGCAGCGAGGTTGTACCATTCGATCCCGTCAATGGACGAGTATTGCAGGCCATGGCGCAGCAGCCGACTCTGTGGCAGCGTTTCCAGCAGGGCGGTGCCGTCGGCTACGTGGTGGTCGCCCTGGGCGCCTTGGGGCTGCTGGTGGCGTTGATGCAATATACCTATCTGCTGCGCGTCACACTGACTCAGCGCCGTCAGCTCGCTGATCTAGAGCGGCTGCGCGATGACAATCCCCTGGGCCGTGTACTCAAGCGCTTCCAGGTCTCTGGTGCCGAGCATGTACCCGAGGCGCTTGAGGCACGTCTGGACGAAGCGATGCTCGCAGAGCAACCGCGCATTGAGCGCGGTCAGGCGCTGGTTAAAATGTTGGCTGCCATTGCGCCGCTGCTTGGTCTGCTGGGCACCGTAACAGGTATGATCGTGACCTTTCAGGCGATCACGGTGTTCGGCACCGGTGATCCGCAGCTGATGGCCGGTGGCATCAGTCAGGCGCTGGTCACCACTGTGTTGGGGCTGATCACGGCTGTGCCGCTGCTGTTTGCCCATACCGCGCTTACCAGCCGCAGCCGGGCTCTGATCAGCAGCATGGAAGGTCGTGCCAGTGCCGTGCTCGCTGATCGTCTTGTGGCCGACGTCACGTCGTCCGCTGCCCCTTTAACCGGTGCGAAACGCCATGCTGATGCACTGGCTTGAACCCCTTGCCGGTCTGATCGAGTCCGGTGGCCCGGTACTGGTAGTGATCGCGGGCGTGGCCATGTTGTTGTTCAGCGTGGCACTGGAGCGCTGGTGGTTCTTTCGCTTTCACTACTGTCCCGCCCGGCGCTCTCTGGTGGCACGCTGGCTGGCATGCGATGAGCACAGCAGCTGGGGCGCGTTGACCCTGCGGGGGGTGTGGACCAATGAGCTGATCGCCGGCCTGCGGGGGCCTTTGCCATGGCTCAGGCTGCTGGTGGTGATATGTCCGCTGCTGGGTCTTCTGGGCACAGTAACCGGTATGATCAGCGTGTTTGACAGCCTCTCGGTCAGTGAGGTTAACCAGGCTCGCGCCATGGCAGGCGGCGTGGCACGAGCTACATTGCCTACGCTGAGTGGAATGGCAGTATCAGTGGTGGGGCTGCTATTCATTACCCGCCTGGAGCATATCATTCGGCGCGAGCAGCAGCGGCTGCACGACCGTCTTGCTCGCGCCGCGGAGGACACCCATGCGTAGACGCCGGGTGGGAGCCGTAGACGAGGAGTCCAGTGAGGTCAATTTGACCCCGATGCTGGATGTCGTCTTTATCATGCTGATTTTTTTTATTGTCACTACCAGCTTCATCAAGGAAAGTGGCGTGGAAATCGAGCGCCCTGAGTCCAGTGCGGCCACGCCGCGTTCCGATGTTCAGGTGCTGGTGGCGATCACGCCGGAAGGCGCAGTATGGATTGATGGCGAACCGGTGGATATTCATCGGGTAGGCACGCAGGTATCAGGGCTGGTCAGCGATGATGGCTCGGTCGTCATCCAGGCCGACCGCAATGCGACTACTGGGGTGTTGATCGAGGTGATGGATCGCCTCCGTGATGCTGGCGTGGAACAAGTGGCTGTGGCGGCCCAGCGGAGCGGTGGCTGATGCGCTACCCCTTTGGCTTGCTGGCCGGCTCGAGCTTGGCGCTGCTGGTTTTTATACTGCTGGCCTGGCTAGTGGTCCCGCCTCAGGCACCCAAGCCACTAGAGGAAATGACGCTGAGCCTGACCGAGCTTTCCGATGCGCCTGCCGATCTGTCGCCACCTGAGCCGATAACCACGCAGATTAGCTTACCGCCACCACCACCGGCGGTTGCGCCGCCGGCTTTCGCGCAAAATACCGATAGCATGATTACCCTTCCCAGCCCTGAATTGCCACCGCGTGAGACGCCAGAGGTCGAACTGGACGCGCCACTGCCTGAACTTATCGAAACACCACCTGCACCTGAACCGCAACCAAAGTTACAGCCAAAGCTGCTACCCAGCCCGGCACCCAGTGCTGAGCCCAAGCCTCAGCTCGTCGCTGAGCCAGCGCCAGCATCGTTACGGGAACCGGTGGTGGACGTGGGCAGTTCGGTTCGGCCCACGCGTCGTGTACCACCGCAGTATCCTTCCCGTGCCCGGCGTCGCGGTTTGGAAGGGCATGTGGTGGTGCAGTTTGTGATTCGCGCCGATGGCAGCGTCGACACCGGCAGCCTCAAAGTTCTTGAAGCGCGCCCGCGAAAGGTGTTTGAGCAAGTGGCACGGCAGGCAATTGCAGACTGGCGCTTCGAGCCTGCGCGAGGTCTGCGCCGGGCCCGGCAGCGTCTGGAGTTTAAATTGAGATGAAAACCCACTGGCAAAAACTGGTCAAAGTCTGGCTGGTAGCGACCATAGTGCTGCTGGCACAGTTGGCAGTGGCGGCGCCGACGCTGCCGGGCGACATGATTGCTGATCTCAAGTCGATGGAACGCCAGCTTCAGAGTGGCGAGTATGCCAAAGTGCGTCATCATGGCCGAGCCCAGGCGCAGCGGCTGGAAGGGGGTAATGCGTCCGATCGTTGGGCGAGGGCGCTATATCTGCAGTTGGCTGCCAGCGCAGAGGCACGTTTGGATAACGCCGCAGCGGCCGCTGAGCTTCTGGCAAAGGCCCGTGGCATTCGCGACATGGAGCCTGCACAGGTGGATCGCTGGCAGTATCAGGAAGCCAGACTGCGGTTGAAGGCCAATCAAACGCAACAGGCACGTGACTTGCTCAGTAATTGGCTTGAGCGCCATGCAGGCAGCGCTACTGACCGCTGGCTGATGGCGCAGTTGCTGTCTGAGGATGGGCAGTGGAGCGCGGCGGCCTCGTGGGTTGCAGCTGCACTTGAGCTTGAAACGACACCAGATGAGCAGCACAGCGTCTTTGCAGCCACTGTACTTCAGCGTGCCGGTGACAAAGGCGGGGCGTTTGCGATTATCGACAAGCGCTTGAAACAGGCCGGCAACGATGCCACCGAGTGGCGGCGAGCGGCAGGTCTGGCCCAGCAGCTGGGCGATACTGGGCGTGCCGCAGCGATTTGGGAGGCGGGCTGGCAGCGCGGCGCGTTGGCTGGCAGCGATGATTTGGTGCAGCGCATTCGCCTGCATTTAGCGGGAGGTACCCCCGCACGCGCCGCCGAGCTGCTCGCGCAGTCGCTGTCAGATGGTGCCCTGAAAGACAGCTTTGAGCATCGGCGAATGCTGGCATCTGCATGGCAGGCCGCCCGAGATCATGATCACGCACTGGCGGCCTGGCAGTCGCTTGCCAGGCAAAGCGAACAGGCTGACGATTGGCTGCGCCTCGGCCAGTTGGCTCACGGCTGGGGCAGATGGGTGTTGGCACGTCAAGCCCTGAAGCGTGCTCATACGCTGGGGGCTGGCGAAGCTAACGACTGGCTGAGGAACCTGCCCCCGAAGGACTCGTCGCGAGAGGACTCGTTTTAACTTTAGCCTGTGATGACGGCCCCTGGTTTCGGAGCCTTCTGATCATCCCGAATTAGAAGCTACCTTCAAGCTTTGCAACAAGCCCCCTGCCAGGTGACAGGGTTTCACCATCTGTCAGGTGTTCCCGGTAACGCTTGTCTAGCAGATTGTTGCCTTCCAGGGTTACCTTCAGGTTACTCAGATCACCGGTTGAGCCAAAATCCCACCCCAGTGATATATCGATGGTTGCATAGCCGGGTGTGCTGCTTTCCGTATTGTTGGAGAAGATATCCGCTGTTCTGTCCTGTTCAGCCACCGCACGAACCTGGCCATGCCAGTTGAAGCCCGGGCGGAAATGTTGGCCTACACCGAGGGTGAGTTCCGGTGCCGGCATCTGGTACAGCGGCTCGTTATCCTGTCGGTTTTTGCCCCGAAGCCAGGTAAGGCTGCCATCGAGATCAACTGCAGGGGCAGTGGCACTCAGCGCCTCCAGAGGCATAATGAACCCGGCTTCGGCACCGTAGATTGTCACTTCATTCAGGTTTTCTGTTTGTTTGATGGGCAGGTTGTTGTTCGGATTATTGGTGCCGGTTACCCGACCGGCGATGTAGTCATCGATCCGGGTGTAAAATGCTGCGAGCTGATACTCACCCAGGCGACCACGTCCTTTGAGGCCAATTTCAGCGCTGGTGGATTTTTCCGGATCCAGCTGTGGGTTTCCTTTGTGGAAGTATCCGTCGCCACGGGATGCGTCTTCAAAGCGTTCGCGCATATCTGCAGCACGGTAGGCCGTTCCCACTGAAACGTAAGGGTTGACCATCGCACTCAGGTTGTAGATGGCGCCGGTCGACCAGGAAAGTGTTTCAGTACTGTTTTTCAGGCCGTTCGTGCGCGCGCCCGGACCGTTACCCACCACCCGTGCATCGCCGGTCACTTTGTCGTATCGGGCGCCAATCTGAATATTCCAGTCGCCTGTGGCAATGTCGTCCTGCACAAAAACACCCTGGCTCTGTATTTCCCCATCCCGGAAGGGAGAATTGGATATTGCGGTATTCGACATCGGTGGGTTGTAAGTAAACCGCTCCGGGTCTGCTGTCATCTCCCAGGCTTCCAGCCCAACCGTAAGCAGGTGGGCATCGCCGATAGCCATTCTGTACTGTGCCTTGGCGCCATCCGTATCAAAGCTGACGTCGTTCCAGACCTGGTTGCGATCCTTGAAATCCCAGAAGGCTCTTATCTCACGCTCTACTTCTTGCCTGTAGATACTGGCTTCCAATGTTCCGGATGCGATTGTGGCTTCATAGCCAAGTTCCGCCAGGATTCGGGTTTGTTTCGGAGAGTGGATTGTTAGCGTGCCATTACCAGCCGGGCCGGGTTTTGCCGAGCCTGGGTACCAGACCTCACGGTCTTCGTGATTTTGCAGATTCAGGGTGAGTTTCTGATCATCGGTAAGGCGGTAGGCGTATTTAGCCAAAAGGGATTCAGAGCGATAACCGCTGTTCTTCACCTCGTCATCCGGGGTTTCATAATCGTCTATATCTTTGGCGGCAGCACCGAGAACCAGGCCATGGTTTTTGCTCGAGAGTTGAACCAGAGCGCCTCCGGCGAGGCTGCTGTCTACTGTGCCAGTACTGCCGGAGAAGCGGCCGTGAGTTTCCGCAGTCTCCGTAAATTGTGCTTCCGGTGTGCGCAGGTTAATAGCGCCACCCAATGCACCAGTTCCATGCAGTACGGAACCCGGACCTTTTACCACCTCTACACTCTCAAGCAAGCTCATAGCGGCTAAAGAGGCAATCGCCCCTTGGGGTTGGGCTGAGTTGAGCCGAACCCCATCTACTAACATGACAACACTTTCTTTTTTTAACCCTCGGATAACCGGGTTACCACCCCAGGCGCCGCCATCACCCTGAATGGCCAGGCCTGGCTTGCCTTTGAACAGGTTACCGGCGTTGTCTGATGCCGAGGCTTCGCCGGGGTTCAGCTTTTCAATGGCGCTGGCCGTTTCCAGCGTGTCGGATTCGTAGCCTTTTGCAGTCACAACCAGCTCGTCCAGTTGCACTTGTTTTTGCGCAAATGCCGGAATCGAGAGGGCGGGGGTTGCGGATAGTGACAGTATGGCAATGCATAGGCGGTTAGGATTCATGAAGGCTCCGGGTGTGATGTTGGTATTGACGATATGCGAACGGCAATTTATTAATGATAAGTTAAATGCAAATGAATATCATTTGAGTTTAGTCAAGATATCATGAGAAAGTAACAGCTATCCTTGATGTCTCTGGCAATGAGCGTTTCATTATGGGCAGTTTGTTTCGAGTCAGTTTGAGTTGGGGTGGCAGCCTGACCGGTATATTGCTGTTTGTGGCTTTATGGGAATGGGGCAGCCTGAACTACGGCAGCTTTCTGCTACCCGGACCTCGGGATGCTCTGGCGTCTATAAAGGGTTTCTGGCAACAAGGAGAGCTTTGGGGAGCGGTCTGGGCGACAACCTGGAGAGCAATGACCGGGTTTGCTTTGGCCTCGTTAGCCGGGCTGGTGCTGGGCCTGATGGCTGGCCTGTCTCATACGCTTGGACGAGCATTGGAGCCGGTATCGACTGTGTTGCTGGGGATTCCGCCGATAGCCTGGATTGTGCTGGCCATTCTCTGGTTTGGCAGTGGTTCAATGGCGGCTATTTACACCGTAGCGGCAACCACCTTGCCAGTTACCTTTGCGGGTGCGCAGATTGGTGCCCGCACGCTCGATAAGCGTTTGCAGGAGATGGGCGACGTTTATCGTGTGCCCGGCTGGATGCGTTTGTGGGATTTCTATCTGCCCCATATCGTCTCTTATGTGTTTCCAGCCTTGATCACGGCGCTGGGCGTAGCCTGGAAGGTAACGGTGATGGCAGAGCTGTTCGCCACGGAGGAAGGCGTTGGAGCTGGTTTGGCAATGGCGCGGGTTAATCTCGATACGGCCGGTGCCATGGCCTGGATTTTGGTCGTAGTGGCACTTTTGCTGGTTGCCGAGCACGGCTTTCTGAGGCCGTTACAAAAAAAGATGGAGCCATGGCGCCAAGGCGCTACTCAGGAAAAACCATGTTGAATCTTCGCAACGCCTCCTTGGAACTGGGGCCGAACAAAATTCTTGAGGCTGTCGATTTGTGCGTTCAGCCCGGCGAATCTGTGTGCCTTGTCGGGCCTTCAGGATGCGGTAAAACCAGCCTGCTGAGAGTTGCTGCCGGGTTGGTTGAGATTTCCGATGGGTCGGTGGAAAACGGCTTCGTCTGCACGGCAGGGGTGTTTCAGGAGCCGCGGTTACTGCCCTGGCGGCGCATGCTGGATAACATCGCGCTCGGCTTGAAGGCTCGGGGCGTTCCCCGTAGAGAGCGACTGGATAAGGCTCGGGAACTGGCGGATTCGGTCGGCCTTGCTGACAAGTACACGCTGTTTCCCCATGAGCTCTCTGGTGGAATGCAGCAAAGAGTTGCTCTCGCCCGGGCACTGTCAATAGGGGCTGATTTCCTGTTGCTGGACGAGCCATTCAGCGCGCTGGATGTCGGATTGCGTAATGAAGCTCAAGAGCTTGTTCAGCACCTCGTGGTTGAGCGCGGAATTGCCAGCCTTTTGGTAACCCATGACTTGACCGAAGCCTTGCGGCTGGCTCATCGGGTTGTCGTAATTTCGGGCTCGCCCGGCAAGATTGTTTATGAACATCAAGTGAATGAGCCTTTTGGGAGCCGAACCCAGACCTGGCTGTATGAGGCTGCTGCGGATTTGTTGCGACAACCTGTAGTGAATGAGTGCTTTCTTTATAAACCGCATTCGGAGGTGGCATGAATCGGATAAATCGGCGTGATGTGCTGAGGCTTGCCGCCAGCTCGGCGTTATTGTCGGCTTTGCCTTTCCAGAGAGCTTTCGCGCAGTCATCCGGCAAGCTGATTGCAGCAACACCCTACGGCATTCCGCAGGTAATTCTGGCCAGGGCACTGGAAGATCCAGCTGTGAAAAAGCTGATTCCGGAGCCGGAGTTAAAAGCCTGGAAAGATCCTGACCAGCTTCGAGCCTGGTTGGCCAGAGCTGAAGTGATGCTTACGGCAACGCCGACCAATGTGGCCGCCAATCTATATAACCGGGGTGTTCCACTCGTACTGTTGAATGTAAACGTGTGGGGTACCCTTGGAATGCTCGGGCTGAAAGAGAAAGGCCCGCTGGCATCCGTGGAGGATCTTGCCGGGCGCCATATTGGCGTACCCTGGCGCGGAGATATGCCGGACCTGGTATTTCGGTATCTTATTGGCAAGGCTGGATTGGAAGTGGGCCGGGATTTGAAGGTCAGCTATCAATCAAGCCCGTTTGAAACCGTACAAATGTTTGTTGCCCAACGCCTGGACGCAGTGGTTTTACCTGAGCCCATGCGCACCGCCACGCGGCTGCAAACTGCGCAGTTTGGTCAGATGCCGACGGAGTTGGATCTGCAGGAAGAGTGGGCGCGGCTGACCGGCGAGGAGCCGAACCTGCCGCAAGCCGGGGTTGTTTGTCGCCGGGAGTTTCTGGATCAGCATCCGGAGCAGATTGCCGCAATACAACACGCCATCAGTCGCGCGGTGGATTGGGTGGTTGCTACACCAAATGAAGCGGCTTTGATTGGCAGCCAAAATTCGCCCCTGGCGACCAGTGTTTTTGAAGGCGCAATACCTGGAACGCGGATTCATATGGCTACGGCTGCGGAGTCCCGGCCAAGGCTTGAGGCGTTTTTTACAGCGCTCACGGATCTTTCCAGTGGATTCATTGGCGGCAAGCTGCCAGGCAGTGATTTTTATCTCCGCGAAATGGCCAGTAACGCTGGAGGCAAAGTATGAAGACAGAGAGGGTGTTTTTTCAAAGCCCGTGGCTTGCTTATGGATTCAGGCCGTTTTTCCTGTTAGCGGCCGTTTACGCGCCGCTGGCACTAATTCCATGGGTCGGCGCTCTGCTCCAGCAATTCACACTGCCCATGGCGATGATGCCTCTGGCTTGGCATGGCCACGAAATGCTGTTTGGGTTTGCGAGCGCTGCTCTGGTTGGCTTTCTGTTGACCTCTATTCCTTCCTGGGCGGGCGTTCGGCCTATAGACGGTAAAGTTCTGGCCGCTTTTGTTATTTGCTGGTTGCTTGGCAGGGTGACAATCTGGCTGTCGGCCAGTTTGCCGGGGCCCTTGGTCGCAGTGCTGAATATTGCCTTTCCGCTTTTCATACTTTTCTGGGCAGCGCCAGCTCTACTGACTAAAGGAGGGCGCAGGCACCTGAGTATTGGTTTGGTATTGCTGGCATTTGTTCTGGTACAGGGGGCATTTTATCTCAGCTGGCTTTGGCCGGGGCTACCGTTGCCGGCACCTCTTGTTCTGCTGAACACCGCCGTCAATATATTGCTTGTTCTTATCGCGCTGACAGCCTCGCGCATTGTGAGAGTGATTGCGACGGTCGCGAAAAAAGAGGCCGGAGAAGCGGGCCCGCCACGCCTGACACCTGCCCGCGAACATCTGGCAGTTACTGCGCTTATCTTCTTTGTGGCCGCCGATCTGCTGGCGCCCGGGCACCCGGTCACCGGCTGGATTGCTCTGGCAGCTGCCGCGGCTCAAGCCGACAGGTTAAGCGAGTGGCCCTGGGGCAAAGCCATGGGCAAGTTGTACATGTTGCTGCTGACTACGGCCTATTTGTGGATGGTCGTTGGTCTGATTCTGGTCGGCATCAGCGGATTGGTCGATGGCCTGCCGGGTTACGCCGGCCGCCATGCGCTATCGGCCGGGGCAGCGGGGACTGCCATACTGGCTGTATTCTGCATTGCAGGATTGCGGCATACCGGCCGCCCGCTGAATCTCCCGGGAGTTATCTGGCCGGCGCTCGCGGCCCTTTTCCTTACCGCATTGTTGCGCACATTGATTCCCATCTGGAGGCCGGAAATATACCTGCTGGCCGGCGTCGGATTGCCATTTGTGTTGTGGCTCACAGCGTATTTTCTATACCTGATTGGTTACGCCCGTTTTCTGGTCAGTGCGCGTGCGGATGGGCTGGCGGGTTAAAGAACCTGACTATCTCTTCTCAGCGTTGGGGTGTGGATAAGCCTACTTGGTCTGCTCCCGATCATTCCATGAAGTCCTTCGTTACGTCTTCATCGGAATCAAAATGTTCATCCCACACGGAGTCAGTTGGCCGTTCGTAGCGTTTGACTGACCCTTTGAGCCGTTCCAAGGGAGTAAGCTCCTGAGGGAGCGGTTCTGTCAGCTTGTCGGCATGAACTGTGTGAGCATTGAGGTTTTCCAGCAGTTCTTTTTCCGTCTTGCGCTTGGTGGACATGGATCCTCCTACAGGGCCAGGCAAGCCTTGGTTAATATGCTTTAATAACGAGAATGATCAATTAGTAAGTCTCGTTACTAATCTGTACTAACTGATACCGGTCTGTCTGCTGTTTGCGTGATAACACTCTCACACTGTCGCTGAGCGGATCCGTCGAACCAGCTCGACCAAAACATCAGAATGAGAGGCATCCAGCAGGTGTGTGCGGATGGAGATCCCGTTTAGACCCCACAGATAGATCGGCTTTCGAAACCACTCAAAGGCCATCCTTTCCTGTTCGAAAGGCGTCAGTAGTACCAACGACTTGTGAAGGCCAAGTAGCAGGCCAATTCGATCCACAACGTCCGCTGGCAGCTTTAACGTTTTGTTGTCGGTCGATAACCACTTCCGTATGGTTTCAGCTGTTACGCCGAGCAAAGTTGCCAGCTCAGCTTCGGAAAGTCCCCACTGCTCGCGGTGATCAGAAAGCCACAATAAGCCCGCAGTTTCGTGCTTGTCGGTTATTCTCGGTAGTTCATTCATTCCCCGGTCAGTATCATGAATCATACCGTGATTGATAAAGCAGCTAGATTGACAGATCCTGGCAGGCTTTCTAAATCGCATTTTCTGCCCTCCAAACGCAAGTAACCCACCGGTTTGAGATTACTACTACAAACATAGCCTTGGCGAGTATTATCGTAGAGGTGGTGGCGGCTCAAAAGCCAGAGGTGAAACAAATGCCACCCCAGATAAATCAGCGATCAACGGCACTAAAGATATGCCGATACTTAAGGCGTTCTAGGGAGGGTCTGATGAACCGAGGAAACAGTGTGGGGCTATATAAGAAATGGTGCGAGTCCACCAAGGAAGCAAACGAACGCAGGTATTACTGGACCTATGTCGAAAAGGACGGCGGCCGCGACGAGATCCACGATGACTTGGCCAAGACAATCCGCTCACATTACGACCGGCTGGAACGCATTGCCGAAGATGTAGATCGGCTCGGATACAAGGTCGCAGCACAGATCCTCAGCGAGGTGATGCCCCAGACACTTAGGGGTAGGTCAGGCGATCTCGGCGAGATTCTTGCGACTGAGCTGGTAGAGGAAGAGATCGGGCTGCGCGTCCCCGTGCGCCGTTTCCGCTACAAGGACGGGCGCAACATGGCGATGCGTGGTGACGATTTCATCGGCGCGGAATATGACGGCGAAACAGAGAAACTCCGGCTTCTCAAAGGCGAAGCCAAAAGCAACAAAGTTCTCGGGAGAACTACGGTCAAGAACGCTCGCAATGTGCTCAACCGCGACAACGGCCGCTGTACGCCTGATTCCCTACTCTTTGTCGCTAACCGCTTGCTGGAGAGCAACGTCTCTGACGACAAGAAGCTTGGACGCAGCCTTCGTGACGAAGTGGGCCTGAAGTCCCTCTACGCAGACCGCATCGACCATATGCTTTTCACCGTATCGGGTAACGGCCCACACCCTTCGCTGAAAAAGGACCTCAAGGCGACAGGTGCCAACCGAAACCAGTATGTTGTAAACATCCACGTCGAAGACCATCAGGACTTCATCGCAGACATGTATGCGGAGGCGGAAGACCTTGGAAACGATTGACGAACTGACCACGTTCCTGACGACCGCGACCGGCGATGGCATCCTTGGACGCCTTCTCTACCGCGGTGCGGCCTGGTCACTGATGCGCAAAAATGGTGTGCTGCCGCTAAATGCGCCGCCGCTCGGCGAGACAATTGAAACCGATCTCGCCGAACACGGCTTCTCCCTGCTTCGGGGCGCGATGGCTCTTCGTGCTCAGACCGGCAATTCGGAGCTGATCAGCAAGGCATTCGAGCGAGCAGCCAACGCTTTCGAAGCCCTTGTCCGCAATGGCGATCCGGAATTGCCTACTCGTGGCTTTCGCCGGACCATAGCGGCCGTAGCCTACCACCTCGCAGGCTTTTCAGCCGTCGCCTATTCGCTCTTCAACGAGACTACGGACGATCTCAACACCTCGCCCGGTGAAACAGCCATTAGGCACTTGATCCTGCGCGAGCTCGACCAATTACGCGGTTTCGTTCGTGGGTGGCTGGAAGACAAAGCTCACCAGGATGAGCAGATCGCCGAGACGCTTCAGGGTGAAGAGTCCGATGTCGATGAGGTGCTGTCGACGATCCTCAATACAACGATTTGTCGAGCCTTGGCTCATTTTGATTTCGCGCTCGAGACCGGCGAATCCGAACCAATCGAGACTGCTCGGGCACTACTCGACACCGCAGTTAGCCTGTCTGACAATGCGGAGAATATTCCGCTGTGGTGGATCTCGAACCTCTGCCGCCACCTAATTGACGACCTATGGCAGCATTCGCTTCATCAGACTTTACCGCCCGAACCACCGGAAGGAATGGAGGAAACATACCCGGACCTGCGGCGGCTTTTCATCTCGTCGCTCTATGCACGCAAGATTTCTGAGGTCGAGCTATGGCCATCGCAACGCGAAGCTGCCCGGCGTTCCACTGACGTCACAGATGACCTCGTCGTCGCATTGCCGACCAGCGCCGGCAAGACACGAGTGGCCGAGATCGCAGCGCTGATGACTTTGTCTGTGGAGCGCCGGGTGCTGATCGTCACGCCACTGCGCGCCCTGTCGGCACAGACAGAACGATCCTTCAGAAAGACCTTCGCGCCCCTCGGTTTCAGCGTCTCCTCCCTTTACGGTGCCAGCGGCCTTTCGGCTGGCGATGAGGACGCGCTGCGCACCCGCGAAATCATCATTGCAACACCTGAGAAGCTCGATTTCGCACTGCGAAGTGACCCAACCCTGATCGATGATGTCGGTCTTATCGTTCTTGACGAAGGCCATATGATCGGCCCCAGCGAGCGTGAGATCCGCTACGAAACGCTGGTACAACGCCTGCTTCGAAGGGCGGACGCAAGCGAACGTCGAATTGTCTGTCTGTCCGCCATCCTGCCGAGCGGCGATGAACTTGACGATCTTACCGCATGGATACGATCCGACGAGCCCGGTGAGCCAGTGCGCTCCGACTGGCGTCCCACGCGGCAGCGGTTCGGCGCACTTACCTGGCGGGGCAAGCACGCGCTTCTTCGTCTCGACCTCGACGACGATGGTCCTTTCCTCGATAAGTTCGTGCTGCAGAAACCGGCTCTCGGGAAAGAGACGAAACCTTATCCGCGCAAGAACTCGCACCTTGCCCTATTCGCGGCCTGGGAGTTTGCGAATCAGGGCAAGCGGACGCTGATTTTCTCCACTCAGGCGAACTGGGTCGAGAGCTACGGCAAACAGGTCGTAGACCTTTGTAAACGCGGCTATCTGGAGTCGCTGCTGGAGGATAAGGTGCCGATCGCCCGTGCCCTGGAGGTTGGCAAGGAATGGTTGGGAGAAAACCATCCCGCCGTCGCCTGCCTTGAGGCAGGCGTTGCCATACACCACGGCCGGTTGCCGAGTCCGTTCCTGCGTGAGTTGGAAGCCCTGCTGTCCGAAGGTGTGCTGAAAGTCATCGTCGCGTCGCCGACACTGTCGCAGGGCCTCAATCTCAATGCCGCCGTCTTGTTGGTACCGGCATTGTATCGGGCATCCGAGAGGATTGAAGGCGAAGAGTTCGCGAATGTTGCAGGACGTGCAGGGCGCGCCTTTGTGGACGTCGAAGGTCTCATAGTTCATGTGATGTTCGACAAGATCAAGTGGCGAAAGCGAGAGTGGCGAGGTCTGGTTGCCTCCGCCAAGGCTCGCTCTCTGAAGAGTGGGCTCATCCAAATCGTCGCAGAGATTCTCGAACGGCTGTCCCGTAATGGTGTCCTCGATCGCGATGATGCTTGGGAATATCTCGCCAACGCGCGTGAAGCGTGGCGTTCGCCTGAGGAGGAGACCGCTGTCGCAGAGCGGCTCGCTGCCAGTGTGGACTACGACTCTGATAGCAACGATGATGAACGCGGCGCTGCAGATGAAGAGGCCATCGACGAGGAACCGCTTTCTCTGATTGTCGAACGTCTCGATGCAACGGTGTTCGGTCTGGTCGAAGCGCTTGATGCTGAGCGCGTCGAACTGCCGAAGCTCTTGGACGACGCACTCAAAGGATCGCTTTGGGCCCGGCAGATCGCACGCGAAGGTGAGAACGTCGCCCCAATACATAAGAGAGTGTTCGAGACACGTGCCGATCTCATCTGGAAGACCACCACAGCGGAGTCGCGACGCGGACACTTTGCCATGGGCGTCGGGCTCGAAGCTGGCCTTACCATTGACGCCATGGCCGATGAGCTGGCCGAGCTTCTCGACCTAGCCGATGTTGCTGCCCTGAACGGCGACATTGACGAACTCGTCGACGCCCTAGGCGGCCTCGGCGAACATCTGCTGTTCATGAGGCCCTTCATACCTCACAAGGCGAACGCACTGCCGACGAACTGGAAAGCCATCCTGCGCAGTTGGGTCTCTGGAGACGATGTCGCCAAGATCGGGCCACAGAATATGCGGGCGGTCGAAGAGGCCTTCACCTATCGACTGGTCTGGGCGTTGGAAGCAGTCCGCACCCGGCGCATGTCTCTCGGCTGGTCACCGGAGACTGTGACGGGTGGAGCCGCAGCGGCACTCGAAACCGGCGTCCCTCAGCTCATGATGTCAATGTTGATCCGCGCGGGTCTTCCTTCCCGGCGAGCAGCGATGGCGGCAATCGAGAATGCCAAGCCGGACTTTGCAACACCCGCCGAGATGCGGGCCTGGCTCGAATCCGACGAGATCACAGCCATCACCGATGTTGGTGACTGGCCGACAGCCGATACGGCGGCGCTATGGGCACGATTCCGAAGCGATGCCCTCAGTGATGGTATTCAGAAATGGTCGATCAGACACTACAAGCGCCTACTCGATACTTCGACCGTCCCACCAGTAGGCCTCTACCGGATTGTCACCGATGAGAGCGATGAACGAACCTGGCTAGCCACGGCAGATTATCGTCGTGTTGCCGCGTTCAAGAAGTCGGCGACCGGATCCAACCCCAGTCTTTTCTCAGGCCGGCTTACGGGTACGACAAAGCTCGTGGAAGCCGTGCGCATTGGACCTGGGAAACTGCACTGGCCACCCACCAATAGGTGAAAAAGTGGTATGTCAACCCTTTTTTATTCAACCTATTCAAACAGGGAGTCCGAATGCCTCTGGCTGCTTATTCGAGATCAGAACAAAATCGGTAACTCTGCCTCACCCTATGTAGAGGCCTAGGATCACCGGATAGCATTTACCCTGCTGATCGCTCTCGGTTTGCACATGATCTATGAAGCCCGGACCAGAAGAGGTAGAGAAGCCTTTCAGGCTTTCACTTCTTGAGGTTGCTCTGCCTGCACTCGGTACGAGTATTGATTCGCTGTCAGTCGGTGTTGGTTTCCGGTTTAGCATTTGTCAATGTGAATATCTGGCTAGCGGCTGTGCTTATTGGTATAGCCACAATAACTATGGTGACAATAGGAATCATGCTAGTGCGAGCCATGGATTCCATGTTGGGAAAAAAGCGGAAATGTTTGGCGGTTTAACGCTAATCGGGGTAGCCGTATGGATCTTATCAGGCCATCTATAATGACTAACAGGTAAGCATTCGGTCATCAAACTTTGTTAATGACAGCTGGTTTCTACCTATGTGGTAAAGCTCATCGATTATTCTGCATCGGCAGAGATATCAGCACATTCTTCAGGCTGACATACGGATCATATCCATTCAGCTTCGCTGACTGGATCGGGGTCATTGCAGCAGCCGAGCATTGGCCAGTGCGCAATAATTCCGAGAACAGTCAGAGAGGCCCAACGCCTGGCCTGGATTTCCACCCGGTTGTGAATCTTTTAAAGGTAGCTGAGGGCACATCTCTGTCACGATAGACGAAATGCCGCTGATATTGTTCGCAAAGGCTCCAAGCCTTGCGCAAGGATACTTTTGCGAATTTCCACATCCGCATCGGTTGCTAAAAAATTTAAGGATCCATCTTGCCATAAATGATAATGATAACTATTATCGTTAAAGTGAAGCAGAGGAGGATGCTATGAAATTTCTTTGTCCGCGCCATCGCTCGATGTTCGCAAACCTGTCACTCAATGAACAAAATGATTTGTGGATGTTCTGGATGGAAAACGCTTTTACCTATCAAGGAAACCGGGATTCAGAAAAGATCATCATGGTGACCGGCAATGCTTTTGATTTAGCCTGCCTGGCCCGTGCCAGCCGCCCTGACTGCATGCATGTGGAGTTGACTCTTTCCGCCATTCTTTTGTGCAGCATCCTACGTAGTTGCGGTGAACATTGCGTTGCAGACGATATGTTGCTTCGAGCCCTTGAGAGTTTGCGAGCGACAGAGCCCTGCCACATCCGCACGGGCGAATGTGGTAACAGCAATGAATGCATCGAGATCTTGCTGGATGCTTCACTCCAGCCTGAGTTTTTTGCCCAATACCTGAACTGGCCGACGTGTCCAGTCACCTTTCCGTCTAGGCAACCGGCAATGATGGTCCACTGATGCATCGGAGGAACTATGGGAATGCCTTTTAGCGGTGTGGATAATTTTCAGTCACAAAGCCTCTACGGGGAGGGTCGCCCTGATTGTCGGAAGCCCGAGCATTTGAGCATACGGATTGAGACAGACAGCCTGATCCGTTTACTGAAGACGAGGCAGCTCCATGTAGAGAATTTTTCCTGTGCTGACCTTGCCTCAAAAACGGTGATACGCAATCTGCTGCTGGGGTTTGCGCTAAAGTACTGATGTTGCCGCGCTACTTTCGACAATATCTTCCGCGAAACTTGTGACCTGAAGAATGGAGAGCATGCAGATCCAAGCTTGGAGGTCATCACTGAAGCGCTTTACTAACGAAATCATCAGGCTAGCCACACTCATAATTGACTATCGAATACACAAGTCCCATTAGTCTGTCCTGATTTTGCCGCCGCTTGGTGTTTCCAGCATGTCGCACCTTCAAAAGGAAGAAATAAGAGCCTATAATCCGCTTAAGGAACTTTGGCTAGGCGGAGCAGGCATGTCCCAGATTGACACAGCAACAAAAATTATTCAGTTCATTCACCATTACAGCAGCCCCGAGCTCTTTGAAGAGCTCCCAATCTTGATCCATGAAGCATTCAAATTAGCTGATGAAGACAGTCGTGGGCGTATTAAGCACTGTGCACTAAGGCAAAGTCGCAAACGTAGCCAGGATCGTTATTTTTACGTTCAGGATGCGGTGTGCAATGCTCAGTCAGGTTGGCGGCCTTCGATCCAGGTTACAGAAAATGAAGGAGAGTCATACACGGAGTTGGAAACTGCCAACATGCTGGCAACCATTCACGTTCCCTCCTGGTCCAGTGGTAAAGTCCGCCCTGCCAAGTACAGAGCTAAAAATGCTCGCCACAATATTGGTATTTGTGAGCAACTGGCGCTTCAGTTAGAGGCAAAATCGACGCCAGAGAAAGCGAAGAATTTCGAGAAGCTCAACCTTATAATTGTTGCGCAAGCTCCGTCCCCTGAGCAACAACAGGATGGACCTGCTTACATACAAGTGCGAGTGCCCCATGAGAACAACAAGGGGTACCATTTGATAATTGATATTGATGAGCTACTGGCTGGTTATGCTGCAGCCCAGCCACCTGTTGAACCTGAAGATCAAGCTTGGCCGAGGCTACGCAAGCAAATGCGCCAAGCTGAAAGTAATGAAAGCAATGAACAGAATGATTAAGGGGTACACACGATCATGAGATCCGGAATTCAAGGCTTTCAGTCACTGCGGCTACGACAACTTCGTGCCAGCGCAGGAATGACTCAGGCCGAACTTGCCGACCTCATTCAATGTGCAAAAGGCAATATCTCGAAATGGGAGCAGGGAAAAAGTAGCCCTGAAATTAGTAGTTTTCAAAAAATTTGTAGAACCTTCGGCGTTTCTGAATCTTGGTTGCTCGAAGTCCCGATCGCTAGTTGTGAAGCGCAGCCTAGCTTTTTTAGAGCACAAAATCAGACGCCAAAAATCTCAAGAGAGGTTGCGAGAATTCGGTTGGATTGGGCCGAAGAAATTTCTTACAAATTACAGGAAAGTTTAGAATTTCCACCCCTCAACTTGCCGGAGCACAAAGGTGACTTCAAAGCGTTGACTGACTATGAAATAGAAAACTTTGCTGCCGAGTGCCGACAACGTTGGAAGCTTGGCCAGTCACCTGTTGATAATTTGATTAATACCATGGAAAGCAATGGCATCGTAGTCACTCGTGGTAGCTTGGGTTTCGCTAAAATGGATGGAGTATCACGCTGGTCACAGGTGGATGCCCGTCCTTATGCCTTTCTTTGCATGGATAAAGCCAATGGCTTTAGGACGCGATTTGATTCTGCACACGAGTTGGGTCATATAGTGCTTCATAAAACAGTTACTGATGCAGACTACCAGAAACACTACCACCTGTTAGAAAAGCAGGCACACCGCTTTGCTAGTGCTATTTTATTACCGGCAGCTTCTTTTGTGCGAGAAGTGCGGTATCCAACACTAGACACTTTTCTGGCTCTCAAGCCAAAATGGAAAGCATCTGCTGCCGCAATGATTCGACGGTGTCGGGATCTGGAAATTATAGGCGAAGATACGGCCTTACGGTTGTGGAAAGCACGTTCTGCCCGCGGGTGGGTACAACGTGAACCACTTGATGAAACGCTAGAGCCTGAAGAGCCTAAATTGCTCGAGCGCAGTGTTAAAATGTTGGTTGAGAATCAAATCTTGGCCAAAAATACTTTACGTCAAGTCTTGGGAATGCCTGCGAGTATTATTGAAGAGCTTTGTAATCTCCCCCAAGGCTATTTTGAGGAAGACGAAACTAACAACGTCATCGAATTGCGTTTAAGATCGAGTGCACAACAACGTTCAACTTCGCAACAGAGCAGTAACAGCGGCGGGCGAGTGATTCCTCTCGAACGAAAGTAGGAGCTGAAAGAGTTCGGAGACTTACTAGTACCATGTAAGGCTCGAAAAGGTGAACTTCCGTGACTTACACTGCACTTGTGGGTAAGGCTTAGCGTGAAAAAAATTAAAAGTTACCATCTTTATTAACATGAAAAACACACCGGAAAGGATGACGGCACTTTTCAGTTACCAACTTTATTTTTTTATGTGGGCGAAGGTGTCCACTAAAATGGGCGCTAGGGGAATGTTTTGTTACCAACTTTATTACGAGACCACAATTCTTGTGGGATCATAATATAGTTGGTAACTTAATAATAAAGTCGGTAACTTCGTAATA
>NZ_JBQDCO010000040.1:0-30481 GCF_052091845.1 Marinobacter sp.
CGAAAATCAATCATGTCCCGGAACTTCCAGGTGGTGTCCACGTGCATCAGGGGGAAGGGGGGCTTGCCGGGATAGAACGCCTTGCGGGCAAGGTGCAGCATCACTGCAGAATCTTTACCAATGGAGTAGAGCATCACCGGGTTATCAAACTCGGCGGCCACTTCCCGAATGATATGAATGCTTTCCGCTTCCAGTTGCTTCAGATGCGTAAGATTGTATGTGGTCATGATAATCCGTTGCCGCAGCGGGCTTTGAGAGCATGCAAGTTGAAGTGGCAACTATAACAGAGGCTGTAATGCTATAAGAAGGGCTTCATTTAGAGTTTTAAGTTATAGTAATATAGCGCCCAAATAGCGCCAAACAGAGTGGGGCTGCAAGATAGAAGGAGGGGGTGTTACTCCACGGGTTTACAGGGAGCGAGCAAGCAGTTTGCGTACGTAGGTATCCACATAATCAAACCCGTTGTCTTCGAAATCCACAAACTGAATGCCCAGTTTAAACTCGTTTCTGGCCATTCTTCGCAGATGAACAACCGTGCCGTTGGCAACAATAGAGACTGGCTGGGACGGGGTTACCGGCACAGAGAAGCGGGCTTTGACGACAATCAGATTACCCGGGGCGGGCACTTTCAGGCGAGGTATCAGTTGGCTGACTGTTTCCTGGTCGCAGGAGATCATGACGCCGGTGCGAGAGAGGTTGGCAATTTTGCAGGTGAGCAAACAACCGTCTGGCTTCTCGATAACGATATCGCTTACAACATCGGCACGTTGCTGGTTGCGCAGGTTGGTCTTCACTGTTGCAGCTGTCATGGGCACTCTTTTTTAGACTATTCTGGCCAGATCAAATTCAAATAAGGTGGCAGAATAAGGCGTAAACGTTGAAAATTGTAGTTGCTTATTTTTTGATCAGCAACTTAAGTGCCGCATATTGTGTCAGATTTTCTGAATTTTTTTGAACAAAAGTTCACATTTTTGATTTGAATCAGAAAGTTTTTTACCCCATAACCCCTTTAGCTATCAGTAAGCCGCCTCTATGGTCAGAGGCGGCTTGTGTTGCTTTTTGCTAATCAGTTAATTTCGATCAACACCTCGCCCGGAGTTACCCGGTCGCCCTTGGCCACATGAATAGCCTCTATCTTACCGTCGATATTGGCATGCACCTCTGTTTCCATTTTCATGGCTTCGGTAATCAGCACGGCTTGGCCAGCCGTTACGGTATCGCCTTCGCTGACCAGCACGTCTACCACGTTGCCCGGCATGGCAGTGCTTACATGGCCGGGGGACGTGGCTTTTTGACGACCGCTGCCACCGCCTTCGGCAACGTATTCGTTTAAGGGTTCAAATACCACTTCTTCAGGCATGCCATCCAGCGACAAGTAGAGCTTGCGCTTGCCAGCGCCTGAGTCGCCAGCACCGGTTACCGCCACTTCGTAGCTCTCGCCATGAACTTCAATGCGAAATTCCGTTGCAATGGCTGGGCTCATGCGCTCGCGAGCTTCGGCTTCTGGTGGCAGTAACGGCTCAGGAACCAGGGTGCCGTCTTTGCGTTGCTGCAGAAATTCGCGTCCCAGATCAGGGAACATGGCATAGGTGAGTACGTCTTCCTCGTTGCTGGCAAGCTCGCCTATATCTTTGCGCAGGTTGTTCATTTCCGGGCTGAGCTGGTCGGCAGGACGGCCCTCATCAACGGATTCATTGCCAATGGCTTTATTGCGCACATCGGCGTTCACTGGTGCGGGCGGCTGACCATAGCCCCCCTGTAAATAGCGTTTAACTTCATTACTGATGGTTTTGTAGCGCTCGCCAGCCAATACATTGTACACCGCCTGAGTACCGACAATTTGTGAGGTGGGCGTAACCAGAGGTGGAAAGCCCAGATCCTCCCGCACGCGCGGGATTTCATCAAATACGTCGCGGATACGGTCCAGCGAGTTTTGTTCTTTCAGCTGGTTCGCCAGGTTCGACATCATGCCGCCTGGTACCTGGCTTATCTGCACCGAGACATCTTCGCGGGTGAACTCACTTTCAAACTGCCGATATTTCTTACGCACCTCGTGGAAGTAATCTGCAATCTCGCTTAGCAGGGTCAGGTTCAGCCCGGTGTCATAATCCGTGCCTTTCAGGGCGGCCACCTGGGATTCGGTTGCCGGGTGGCTGGTGCCGGAGGCGAACGCCGAAATGGCGGTATCAATCCGGTCAACACCGGCCTCGACGGCTTTCAGTTGGCACAAAGGAGCCAGCCCGGAGGTGGCGTGGCTGTGGATTACCAGCGGTAAATCCACCTCCGCCTTGATGGCCTTCACCAGATCATAGGTGGCATAGGGGGTGAGCAAGCCCGCCATGTCCTTGATAGCGATGGAATCGGCGCCCATCGCCTGCATGTCTTTTGCCTGTTGCACGAACAACGCCGGCGTGTGCACCGGGCTGGTGGTGTAGCACAGGGTGCCCTGGGCATGTTTGCCGGCTTTCTTTACCGCCTTCATCGCGGTTTCCAGGTTGCGGGTGTCGTTCAGGGCGTCAAACACCCGGAACACATCTATGCCGTTATCGGCGGCTTTCTGGACAAAGGCTTCCACCACGTCGTCGGCGTAATGCCGGTAGCCCAGCAGATTCTGCCCGCGCAGCAGCATCTGCAGGCGGGTATTGGGCAGGGCTTCGCGCAATTGGCGCAAGCGCTCCCAGGGGTCTTCCTTTAAAAACCGCACACAGGCGTCAAAGGTGGCGCCACCCCAGACTTCCAGCGACCAGTAGCCAACCTGGTCCAGCTTGTCGCAAATGGGCAGCATATCCTCCGTGCGCATGCGGGTAGCAATCAGCGACTGGTGCGCATCACGCAGAATTACATCGGTAACTTCAATTTTCTTGGTGCTAGTCATGGTTCGATACTCCTGCGGCTTACCAGCCGGCATGCGCGGCAATAGTGGCGGCCAGGGCCAGGGCAACGGCACTGGGGTGGCGTTTGGTCGAGTAGTTCAGCAGTTCCGGATGCTCGGGCACAAAACTGGTGTTGAAGTCGCCGCTGCGAAAATCCGGGTGTTCAAGAATCTGCTGATAATAGTTGGCGGTGGTGGTGATGCCGTGCAGACGCATGTCGTCCAGGGCGCGCTTGCCCCGGGCAATCACCTCGTCCCAGGTCAACGCCCACACCACCAGCTTCAGGCACATGGAATCGTAGTAGGGTGGAATCTCATAGCCGGTGTAAATGGCGGTATCCACCCGCACGCCCGGGCCCCCGGGGGCGTAGTAATGGGTGATGCGGCCAAAGCTGGGCAAGAAGTCGTTCTTCGGGTCTTCAGCGTTAATGCGAAACTGCAGGGCATAGCCACGATACTGGATGTCTTCCTGGCGGTAACTCAGGGGCAGGCCAGAGGCGATACGCAGTTGCTCGCGCACAATATCCACCCCGGTGATGGCCTCGGTGATGGTGTGCTCCACCTGCACCCGGGTGTTCATTTCCATGAAGTACACTTCGTTGCCGGTGAGCAGAAATTCCACAGTACCGGCGTTCTCATAACCTACCGCCGTGGCCGCCCGTACCGCCAGATCCCCCACATACTGGCGCTGCTCCGGAGTGAGCTGCGGGCTGGGGGCTATCTCGATCAGCTTCTGGTTGCGTCGCTGTATCGAGCAATCCCGCTCGAACAGATGGATGGCATTACCCTGACTGTCGGCCAGCACCTGCACCTCAATGTGGCGTGGGTTTACAATGCATTTTTCCATGAATACATCGGCCGAACCAAAGGCCTTGGTGGCCTCGGAAATCACCCGTGGGTACTGGGTTTTCAGCTCCTGTGCCGAATCGCAGCGGCGAATACCCCGCCCGCCGCCGCCGGAGGTGGCCTTCACCATCACCGGGTAGCCTATCTCGTCGGCCAGCTTCAGCGCTTCTTCCAGAGTTTCCAGATTGCCGTCAGAACCGGGGGTTATGGGCACGCCAGCCGCGCGCATGCTGTCCCTGGCCTGGGTTTTGTCCCCCATGCCGTGAATGACGCTGGATTTTGGGCCAATGAAGGCTACGCCTTTTTGCTCACACAAGCGGGCAAGCTCGGCGTTTTCCGAAAGAAATCCATAGCCCGGGTGAATGCCGTCGCAGCCGGTCTCCACCGCCAGGTTAACGATGCGTGCCGGGTCAAGATAACCGGCCAGAGGGTCATCGCCCAGGGAGTAGGATTCATCGGCCCGCTTCACGTGCAGGCCGTAGCGGTCTGGGTCGGTGTAAATGGCGACCGAACGGATCCCCATTTCAGCACAGGCCCGCACAATACGAACGGCGATCTCGCCGCGATTGGCGATTAACACTTTCCTCAGCATGGGAGGTTCCTCGTTTCTTCTTCTTGAATGAAGGTAGGAAATAGAGTACCGAGACTGCGTAATCATAAAAAATTGATATTATTTCGCTTAGGTATAAGATTTATCTTATAGATGGTTTTGGAGGAGCAAGTATGCCACTCAGCATCCAGGTGTTGGCCAACAGGCTGACGTTTCGTCAGTTGCAAGTGTTCAAGGCGGTTTATGATCTGAAGAGCTACAGCAAAGCAGGGGATTTGCTGGGCCTGACCCAGCCTGCCGTCAGCAGTCAGATTCGCCATCTGGAGCAGGCACTGGACAGACCCATGTTTGAATACGTGGGGCGAAAGCTCTATTGCACCGCAGCAGGGGAAGAAATGGCAGCGTGCGTGCGCTCGGTATTTCGCGAGCTTGCCAACATGCAGAACCGCCTGGCAGCACTCGAGGGAAGAGTAGCGGGGGACCTGCGGTTGCTGGCGGTAAGCACCGCACAGTACGTAGTGCCTTATCTGCTGGGCTCGTTTTTGCAGCGCAATCCCCAGGTCAACATCTCTGTATCGGTTGTTAATCGAGCCATTGCCCTGGAGCGGCTGAACGAAAACAGCGACGATCTGGTGATCATGGGCATGGTGCCCCAAGGGCGGCCACTCACCTCGCTGCCCTTTCTGGACAACGAGTTGATCCCCGTGGTCCCCGCCGGCCATCCTTTACTTGCTCAGGCATCGGTGAGCAGCGAGGCATTTTTGAACAGCAATCTGTTGATCCGCGAACCCGGCTCCGGCAGCCGGTTGGCGCTGGAAGTCTATTGCCAGCATCACCGCCTGAAAATCGCGCCGGTCATGGAATTAGGCTCTAACGAAGCGGTCAAACACGCCGTGCTGGCGGGCCTGGGTGTGGCGATTATGCCCAGGTTGAGCGTGGTTTCGGAGCTGGCCCTGGGCTCCCTGGTAGCGCTCGACATCCCCGGCTTCCCGCTACGCCGCAGCTGGTGCGTAGTTTACCCGCAAGGACGACACCCAACACCCGCCATGAAGGCCTTTGTTGACTATGTTCAACACAACATTGCGCATTTTGAGGCGTTGTTTCGGGGATTGGCAGCCGGTTAGTTTGGGAAGGAGCAGCAAGCCCGCTCCTCCCCAAACCTAACGCAATTAACCCCCAAGCTTGCGAACAAGAATCTCATTGAACAACTTGGGATTCCCCTGGCCCTTCGAAGCCTTCATCAAAGGCCCCATAAAGCCCCCCAGCATCTTCTTCTGCTTCTTCGGGTCCTGCTCCTGCTGATACTGGGCCACCTGATCCGGCATGGCGGCGAGCACCTCATCCACCATCTGCTCCAAAGCCCCGGTATCCGACACCTGCTTCAGCCCCTGGGCGTCAATCACCGCATCGGCGTTGTCGCTGTCGCCGTTCCACAAGGCCTCAAACACCTTTTTGGCACCGGAGGACGACACCGTGTTGTCGGCAATGCGTGCCACCAGTTGCCCAAGTTGAGTGCCGGTGATCGGCGCTTGCGCCACCGTTTTATCCTCGGCATTCAGACGTGCAGAAAACTCCCCCAACACCCAGTTGGCCGCCAGCTTCGCATCCTTGCCATGCTCAGCCGTTTCCTCAAAGAAGCTCGCAAACCGGGCCTCGGCGCTCAACAGGCCGGCATCATAATCGTTCAGCCCATACTGCTCCCTGAACCTCGCCTTGCGCTCATCCGGCAGCTCCGGCAGCAGCTCCCGGGCACTCTCGATAAAGGCATCGTCAATCACCACCGGCAGCAGGTCCGGGCAGGGGAAGTAACGGTAATCGTTGGCTTCCTCCTTGGTGCGCATGGAGCGGGATTCGTCCCGCTCGCCGTTGTACAGACGGGTTTCCTGAACAATCCGGCCGCCGTCTTCCAGAATGTCCATCTGCCGCTCCACCTCGTGGGCGATGGCCTGTTCCATAAAGCGGAAGGAGTTGAGGTTCTTGGTCTCCGTGCGCGTGCCCAGGGTTTCGGAGCCCTTGGGTTTGAGCGAGATATTCACGTCAAAACGCAACGAGCCCTGGCTCATATCGCCATCGCAAATGCCCAGCGAGGCCACCAGGTTGTGCAGCTTCTTGGCAAAGGCCACGGCTTCCTCGGCGTTGCTCATGTCCGGCTCGGTGACCACCTCGATCAGCGGTGTGCCGGCGCGGTTCAGGTCGATGCCGGTCATGCCATGGTAGTCTTCGTGCAGAGACTTGCCGGCATCTTCCTCCAGGTGGGCGTGGTGGATGCGCACCCGCTTGCTGCTGCCATCGGCCAGATCAACATCCACAAAGCCAGGCCCCACAATGGGGTGGTCCAGTTGCGTGATCTGGTAGCCCTTGGGCAAATCCGGGTAAAAGTAGTTCTTGCGGTCGAACACCGAGCGCCGGCCAATCTCGGCATTCACCGCCAGGCCAAACATCACCGCGTAGCGGAACGCCTGCTCATTGGGCACCGGCAGGGTGCCAGGCATGGCCAGGTCAACGGCGCTGGCCTGGGTGTTGGGGCCGGCACCAAAGGCGGTGCTGGAGCCGGAAAAAATCTTGGTTTGGGTGGCAAGCTGAACGTGAATTTCCAGCCCGATCACAATATCCCACTGCATAACTCGTCTCCTGATTCGGGCTTATTGGGGAAGCTGCTGGTGCCAGTCGGTAACCTGCTGGAACTGATGGGCGGCGTTCAGCAGGCGGGCTTCGTCAAAATAGTTGCCGATAATCTGCAGCCCCACGGGTAACCCGTCAACAAAGCCGGCGGGTACCGACATGGCCGGCACGCCCGCCAGGTTCACCGCGATGGTGAAAATGTCTTCCAGATACATGGTCACCGGGTCGCTGGTCTTCTCGCCCTGGGCGAACGCCGGTGAAGGAGACACCGGGCTCATCAGCACGTCCACCTCTTTCAGGGCATTGATAAAGTCCTGCTGGATCAGGCGGCGCACCTTCTGGGCCTTAAGGTAATAGGCGTCGAAATAACCGGCGGAGAGCGCATAGGTGCCCACCAGAATCCGTCGTTTCACCTCATCGCCGAACCCTTCGGCGCGGGTGCGGGTATACAGATCGTTCAAATCTGCCGGCTCAGCGCAGCGGTAACCGTAGCGCACGCCATCAAATCGCGACAGGTTGGCCGAGGCCTCCGCCGGCGCAATCACATAGTAGGCGGCAACGGCCAGTTGCGCATGGGGCAGGGAGACTTCCTTCACCGTCGCCCCCAGCGCTTCGTATTCGCGGATCGCGTTGCGCACCTGCGCTTCCATGGCCGGGTTCAGCTGATCAGAGAAATACTCCTTTGGCAGGCCGATCTTCAGGCCCTTCAACGGCTCGTTCAGCGTCGCGGTATAGTCTGGCACCGCCCGATCAGCGCAGGTGGAATCCTTGCCGTCAAAGCCCGCCATCACGTTCAGCATCAGCGCATTGTCCTCAGCGGTGCGCGCCATGGTGCCGCCCTGATCAAGGCTTGAGGCAAAGGCAATCATGCCGTAGCGGGACACCCGCCCGTAGGTGGGCTTCAGCCCGGTAATGCCGCACAGGGCCGCCGGCTGGCGAATAGAGCCGCCGGTATCCGTGGCCGTTGCCGCCGGCACCAGGCGTGCTGCCACGGCCGTAGCCGAGCCGCCGGACGAGCCGCCGGGTACGCGCTTTTGCCCGCTGCCCAGCCCCCAGGGGTTGGTAACCGCACCAAAAAAGCTGGTCTCATTGGACGAGCCCATGGCGAACTCATCCATATTGGTCTTGCCCAGGCACACCGCACCGGCCTGGCGGAAATTCGCCGTCACCGTGGCATCATAGGGCGGCACAAAATTCGCCAGCATCTTCGAGCCGGCGGTGGTGGTCACGCCCCGGGTGCAAAACAGGTCCTTGTGGGCAAACGGCACCCCGGTCCAGATGCCGGCCTTGCCCGCCGCCCGCTGCTCATCAGCCGCCTTGGCATCGGCCAGGGCCTGCTCTTCGCTCAGGGTAATAAAGCTGTTGTACTGGCCGTCTTCGGCCTTGATGTGATCGAGGAACTCACGGGTCAGTTCCACACTTGAAATCTTGCCGCCTTCCAGCTCGCGGGAAAGCTCTGCTACGGATTTGTTATGCATGCTCAATCCTGGTGAGGGGGTTCGTCAGGGCAATTAAAACGGGCTCGGCTGCCTGCGTTATTCAATCACGCGGGGCACAAGGTACAGACCGTCCTCGGTGGCCGGCGCAATCGCCTGAAACGCCTCCCGTTGATTGGTCTCGGTAACTTCATCCGCCCGCAGCCGTTGCACCGCATCCAATGGGTGCGCCAGCGGTTCGATGTTGGCGGTGTCGGCAGCGCCCAGCTGGTCTACCAGGCTCAGAATGTTACCCAGATCACTCTCCAGCGCCGAAACCTGCGCCTCGTCGACGCGGATACGGGCGAGCACCGCGACTTTTTCAATGTCTTCCCGGGAAATAGACACGTTTTGTCTCCCAAATAAATGAAATGTCGGTAATAAAGTAGAAGCTTGCTAAGGTGTTGCACCGAGTTGTGAGGCTGTTCGGGGAAGGCTTTTCAAAACTGTAGAGGGCCAAGGATGGCCCGAAACAAGCGCACACGGATGTGCTTGTAGCGTGTTTTGAAAAGCCTTCCCCGAGCAGCCTTCCACCCAAGCAAAAAAACAAGGCACATATAGTAACAGATTCAAACAAAGTCGGGAGAGGCCAAAGTGTTGCGAAAATGCGAGAATAGTGGGATTCGCGGCCCGATGGCGCCTTGCCTGCAGTGGGGCTCACTGCTAAAGTTGCCGCATCTTTCTGCAACCGCAACTCTTAGGTTGAAACTACACGAATGTTGATTAAAAGAATCCGAGGCTTATTCTCCAGCGACTTGTCCATTGACCTGGGCACCGCCAACACCCTTATTTTCGTGCGTGACCGCGGTATTGTGCTGAACGAGCCGTCCGTTGTAGCCATTCGTACCAGCAATTCCCAGAAGATGGTGGCGGCAGTCGGTGCCGAAGCCAAACGCATGCTGGGTCGCACGCCCGGCAATATTACCGCCATCCGACCCATGAAAGACGGCGTTATCGCCGATTTTGTGGTAACCGAAAAAATGCTTCAGCACTTTATTCATATGGTGCACGAGAACAGCTTCATCACACCCAGCCCGAGGGTTCTGGTGTGCGTACCCAGTAAATCGACCCAGGTGGAACGCAAGGCCATCCGCGAATCCGCTCTGGGTGCTGGCGCCCGAGAAGTGTTCCTGATTGAAGAACCCATGGCAGCGGCGATCGGTGCCGGCCTGCCAGTAGAAGAAGCCAGCGGGTCAATGATTGTCGACATTGGTGGCGGCACCTCCGAAATTGCCATCATCTCGCTGAACGGCATTGTTTACGCTGATTCGGTCAGGGTGGGTGGCGACAAGTTCGACGAAGCCATTGTTACCTACGTGCGCCGCAATTACGGCAGCCTGATTGGCGACACCACTGCCGAGCGCATCAAGCACGAAGTGGGCTGTGCCTATGAAGGTCTGGAAGTGCTGGAAATCGACGTGCGTGGTCGCAACCTGGCCGAGGGCGTGCCCCGTGCCTTCACGCTGAACAGTGAAGAAATTCTGGATGCCCTGCAGGAATCCCTGGCCCAGATCGTCCAGACGGTTAAAAGTGCGTTGGAGCAATCTCCGCCAGAGTTGGCATCGGATATTGCCGAGCGAGGCATCGTGTTAACCGGCGGTGGAGCGCTGTTGCGCGGTTTGGATAAACTGATCAGTGAAGAAACCGGCTTGCCGGTGATTGTTGCTGAGGACCCGCTAACCTGCGTCGCCCGCGGCGGCGGCAAGGCGCTGGAAGTGATTGACCGGGGTGGCATCGGAATGTTCTCCCAGGAGGGATAATCCTTTGGGGAGGGATCGCCATTAAAACCATTTTTGTCCAGGGGCCAATGCCAGGCCTCAGGCTTGTGCTTGTTATTATTGTGTCGGCAGCGTTGATCGTTGCCGATCACCAGTTTGATCGCGTTACGCCTGTTCGCAGCACTTTGGCAACCGGTCTCACGCCGGTTTACTGGCTTGGTAACGCGCCCTACCAGTTTAGCGATTGGGTGGCCGGCCTGTTCACCACCCGCGAAGATGTGAAACAGGAAAACGCAGATTTGAAAGCCCGCCTGCTCATCCTCGAGCGCAGGGCTCTAAAGTACGCCGCTTTAGCCTCTGAAAACAACGAACTTCGCCGCCTGATGAACTCCTCGGAATTGCTCGACGACCGGGTAATTGTAAGTGAGGTGGTGAGTGTGTCGCCCGATCCTTATTCCCACGAAATTATTATCAATAAAGGAAGCAGCGACGGCTTACAGGTGGGGCAGGCCATACTCGACGCCCATGGTCTGATGGGGCAGGTGGTGCAGACCAGTCAGGTCACCTCCCGTGTACTTCTGGTCTCAGATAGCAGCCATGCTGTGCCGGTTGAGGTGGTACGCAACGGGCTGCGGGCTATTCTTCTTGGCACCGGCGATTCGGGCACCCTTGATTTGGTTCATGTGCCAGACACGGCCGATATTCGTGAAGGAGATTTGCTGGTGAGCTCCGGCCTTGGCGGGCGTTTCCCACGGGGGTACCCGGTAGCGGAGGTAAGCCTGATCAACAAAGAGCCGGGGGAGCCTTTTGTTGATATTCAGGCGCGTCCCAAGGCCGAGCTAAATCAAAGCCGCCTGGTTTTGGTTGTGTTCTCACCCGAAGGCGAATCGCCGGCTGAATCAGAAGCAAACGGGGATATGCCGCCACGTACTCCAGCCACCGAATCGGCGCAAGAGGGGCAGGGCTGATGTTATCTGTAATCAGTTATCCGGTATTTGTGCTGTCGGTTATTGTATCGTTGGTGCTGAGTATTTCACTGTTCCCCGTGGGTTGGTTCGAATTTCGCCCTGAGTGGCTTGGCCTGGTGGTTTTCTACTGGACATTTCGCGCGCCGGGGCAGTTCGGCATTGTGTTCGCCTGGTGCCTTGGCTTATTGCTGGATGTGCTGGAGGCCACTCCGCTGGGCGTTAACGCGCTGGCAATGGGACTGATCGCCTTTCTGGTTCTTACCATTCACCAGCGTCTACGTATGTACCCCATGCCACAACAGTGCCTGATGGTGTTCCTGTTATTGGGCATCAACCAGATGCTGGTGCATTTTGTAAAACAGATGCTTGGTGGCGAAGACGGTGGTTTCAGCTATCTGTGGCCCGCGCTGACCAGCGCCATTGCATGGCCGGTGTTCTGCATAGTGCTAGACAACATTAACCGAAAGCTGGGTTAGCCATGACCTCTATTATTTTAGCCTCGGCGTCACCGCGCCGGTCTGAACTGCTTGCACAAATCTGTGTTCCGTTTTCGGTGCAGCCCGCCCATATTGATGAAACCCCCGGAACTGAAGAAGCGGCCGGTGATTATGTTGAGCGGTTGGCCTGTGAAAAAGCATTGGCGGTTGCAGTTAATTTTCCTGCCACACAGGTTGTAGGCTCCGATACATCGGTGGTTCTTGATGGTGCCATTCTTGGCAAGCCCGTCGATAAAAGCGAGGCTAAAGCCATGCTGGCCCGGTTGTCTGGCAAGAGCCACCAGGTGATGACAGCGGTGGCGCTGGCGAAAGATACACACTGTGAGTCCCGACTGGTGATCACAAACGTTACCTTTCGTGTGTTGTCGGAGACTGAAATTGACGCTTATGTGGCCACAGGCGAACCAATGGACAAAGCCGGGAGTTATGGTATCCAGGGCCTTGGTGGTATTTTTGTTAAGGAACTGAAGGGAAGTTACAGTGCTGTTGTGGGCCTGCCGTTACAGGAAACATCTGCTTTGCTTGCCGATGCCGGCTGTCCTGTTTGGAAACACTGGCCGAGTAGTCTGGAGAGCCAATCATGAGCGAAGAAATCCTGATCAACGTAACGCCGGTTGAAACCCGGGTGGCGCTGGTCGAAAACGGTATGCTACAGGAAGCGTATATCGAGCGTGCCAGTCGCAAGGGCATTGTCGGGAATATCTACAAAGGAAAAGTGGTACGGGTATTGCCCGGCATGGAGGCAGCATTTGTCGACATAGGCCTGGAAAAAGCCGCCTTTATCCACGCCTCTGATGTGGTTTCCAGCCAACCCAATACGTCAAACCCTGTCGATACCCCTAAGGCAGTGCCTGATATTCGTAGCTTGTTGCGGGAAGGCCAGTCATTAGTGGTGCAGGTAACCAAAGACCCCATTGGCACAAAAGGCGCGCGCCTCACTACACAGCTTTCCGTTCCGTCTCGTTACCTGGTGTTTATGCCCGAAGTGAATCATGTGGGGGTTTCCCAGCGAATAGAGGACGAAACAGAGCGTAACCGCCTGAAAACCCTTGTTGAGGAAAGTGCCGCCGCGCATCCTGACGTAAAAGGTGGGTATATTATCCGCACCGCAGCTGAGGCTGCGACGGAAGAAGAGCTGATTGCTGATATGCATTACCTGCACCGTCTCAGCCAGTCGATATATGAATGGATTGCCAAAGTGCAGGCTCCCGGGGTTGTATACCAGGACTTGCCGCTGTTCATTCGTACCATCCGTGATCTCATTCGGCCACAAACAGAAAAAATACGCATCGATAGCCGTGAGAGCTACCAGCGAGTTATGGAATTTGTTGGCGAGTTCGTTACCGAGTTTGCTGACAAAGTGGAGTACTACCCGGGCGAGCGGCCCATTTTTGACCTTTACTCAGTGGAGGACGAGATTCAGAAGGCACTCAGCCGTAAGGTGCAGCTTAAATCCGGGGGTTATGTGATCATCGATCAGACGGAAGCCATGACCACCATAGATATCAACACCGGCGCCTTTGTGGGCCACCGTAATCTTGAAGAAACGATTTTCAAAACCAACCTGGAAGCAGCCAGGGCAATCAGTCGCCAACTGCGTTTGCGCAATCTGGGCGGTATCATCATTATCGATTTTATCGACATGGATGATGTAGAGCACCAGCGCCAGGTTTATCGAATGCTGGAAAAAATGCTCGAGCGGGATCACGCCAAAACCAAAATTACCGGCGTATCCGAGCTGGGGCTTGTAGAGATGACCCGGAAACGAACCACAGAGAGCCTCGGGCAGGTACTGTGTGAGCCTTGCCCGATTTGCGACGGCCGAGGCTTTCTGAAAACCAGCGAAACAGTGTGTTTTGAGATTTTCCGGGAAATCCTGCGGGTTAATCGGGCCTACGACGTCGAACACTATCTGGTAATGGCGTCTCAAAGCGTGGTCGATCGGCTTGTTGATGAAGAATCCGATAATGTGGCAGATCTCGAAACCTTTATTGAAAAAGCCGTCCGTTTTCAGGTTGAGCCGTTTTACAGCCAGGAACAGTACGATGTCGTTTTGCTCTGATTCCAGTGCGATGCACCGGCACAGGATGTGATTATGAGTAATGCCCCCGATGTCTTCCTCTGAACGCCCGCCTCTTCGCTTGATGGCGCTGTTTACCAGCGTCGTATGGTGGCTGCTGTTGATTGTATTGGTGCTGTTTGCCCTCTATGCAGGCATTGGCCGGCAGCTTACCCAGAATGTAGACAGTTTTCGGGAAGACCTTTCCCTGGAGCTTTCAGCCCGCCTGGGGCATGAAGTAAACATTGGTAGCCTCTCCTCTCAATGGTTCTGGCTGGACCCTTCATTTACGGCGCAGGATATCAGCGTTACCAACCCGGAGTCCGGGGAACAGGTGATGAGTCTGCAGCATCTGAGCATTCGTTTGGACGCGCTGACGTCACTGATGCGATTCAGGATTGTGTTCGAGGATTTCGAAGCCGGCGGGCTTGAGTTAACACTGAATCAGAAAGCCAACGGCGATGTGGGTGTGAAAGGCGCTGATTTCCCGGAACCGTTTACTAATCAGTTCCGGTACTGGCTGGAAGTTGCCGGGAAGTGGCTATCAGACCCCTATATTAAAGTGACCCGTGTGAGCCTGGGTATTCGTGACAACCAGGGCCAGTTGCGTCACATGGATATTCCCCAGCTTGATCTGGTGTATCGCAAAGGCTTGTTTCGCGCCTCCGGGCGTGCCATGCGATCTGCGACCACTCAGCAGCTTGCCAGCTTCACACTGGTCGGCAAGCACTTTTTCCGGGGCGATTTCAGCGGCCAGCTTTACCTGGACGTGGATTCTGACCGGTTGTTTGACGGCCTGATAGACGAATACCAGTGGCAGGGCATCCGTATAGAAGGGTTTGACCTGGGTGGCGAAGCCTGGCTGACCTTCCGTGAAGGTATTATTCAGCAAATAAGCGGAACCGTGAGAGCGCCCTACCTGCAATTGGGCCTGCCCGGTGAATCTCTGGCACCGTTAGAAGATATTAGCGCCCGCTTTGGCTGGCGCCGTCATAATACCGTGATGGAGGCACCCGAGCAGGCCGGTGAGTGGGCGGAAACCATCGGTGAATGGCATTTGAAGCAGCTAGCCTGGACCTGGAACGGCGACCAGGTTGAGTCATTCAGCGTAAAACTGTTCCCGGAACCGGAAGGGTTCACCGTTACCGCCGACGCCATGCCGCTGGCCCCCCTGAGAAACCTGGTGGGCGCGCTGCCGCTGTTGCCTGCAGTGGCGGCCGAGGCACTGCAAGACTATCGCCCTACGGGCTTTCTTGACGGCGTGAAAATCAGTGTTCCGGGCCACGATGGCAACCTTTTTGAGTTCTCTGGCCGGCTCAGAGATGTTGGCGCTGCCGCTTATGGCGGGGCGCCAGCAGTCAGCGGCGTGCAAGGCATTATTTATGTCGACCAAAGCGCCGGGTATGTGCAGGCCCGTGCCGGTGTTCAACCGGTTACCCTGGGCTTTCCTGAACTGTTCAGCAGTGAGTGGTCCCTGCCCGAGATGGCTGCAACCGTCGCATGGCAGCTGAAAGGGCCTGTTACCCGGGTATACGCAGACAATATACGCCTTGGTTATGGCGATAAGACCCGCATGACCGGCGCGTTTGATCTGAAACTGGATGAACAGGGAGAGAGTAACCTGGGTCTCCGTGTGGGGCTTGAACATGGCGACGCCTCCATGCTGGCCCACTTTGTTCCGCAGAAAGTTGTGGACGCGGGTCTTTATGACTGGCTGACCGAGTCCATTACAAAAGCGGACATCACATCGGGTGTTTACTATGGCCATGGCCAGATTGACTCAGAGGCACCTCCGAATTCGTTTGTGTCATCCATGTGGTATGAGTTTGAAAATGCCACCGTGCGATACGATGACCAGTGGCCTGAGGTAACCGGTGCTCGCGGGCGCGTAGATATACAGAACGGCGATACGGTAGTGGCGTTGCAAACCGGTAAAACCGGGGGGTTATCATTGAACCCCGGCACCGTCACAGTCGTTCCGGAACAGGATGGGGCGCGTGTGCAGGTAGATGTGTCGGCACCGGTGACGGGCAATGAAGTGTCCTACTGGATGGAAAACAGCCCGTTTGGTGATATGGCCGGTGCCGACGCCAGGCGCCTTGATTATGCAGGCAATTATGAGCTGGACCTTGCAATTGACTTACCGCTAACAGGTAACGCAGCACCTGTGGTTGAGGCGAGAGTTCGCACAGGCAATGGTTCACTCAACTACCCCGACGCCGATTTGCGCTGGGATAATATTTCCGGTGCTCTGACCTATCATTCGGTCAAGGGGTTTTCCGGCGAGCCTCTGCAAGCACGTTTTCTGGGCGAACCGGTCACAGTGATGTTCAGTCAGATCGCACCCGCCGAGTCAGGGGGGGCTGAGGCACTCAGAATAAAGCAAACCGGCACACTGTCAGTGCCAGGCGTGTTTCGCCAGACCGGGGTCGCTCCTGAAGCTGCCAACGACAGCGAACCTCGGAACAGCCAGTACGGTCTCAGCGGCAAGATTGATTACACAGCACAGCTGGATGTAGCTGCCGGTGGTGCGTCAGGCCTGACTCTTCGTTCCGATCTCGACGGATTGACCATTGACTGGCCGGCACCCTTTTCCAAAAAACCAGGCCAGGCAACCCCCCTGGTGGCAGAGATAGACATGGAGGCAGAAGACGGCCTGGGTATTTCCGGTACTTGGGAGAACCGTGCAACCTTTGATCTGGTGTGGAAGAGCTCCGGGCTTGATCTCACCTTTGGTAAGCTCTACTTGGGAGATCAAACCCTTACAAATATCGATCTCGAAGCGTTTAATCTGGGTGATCGCTGGGTACTGAGCACACGCTCAGAGAGAGCTGTGGGCCGGATTGTCATACCGAACGATCAGGGTCTTGTGACGGCAGATTTCGAAGTGCTTCGTTTGGTTCGAAATGATTCTGGCGAGAAGGCCGCGCCAGAGTTGCTAACCCTGGAACAACAACTTGAAGCTTTTCGGGCCATGGATATGGCGAGCTGGCCGAATGTAGATGTGGCTATATCCGAGTTGCAACTTAATGGCGATAGCCTGGGGCGCTGGTTTTTCCACCTGAGGCCGGAGCACCAAAAGCTCAATGTTAACGGCATAGAGGGCCGCCTCAAATCCCTTGTGCTGCAGGGTAATATGACCTGGGGTCTGGTAGATAACAGGGAGGTCAGCCAGTTTTCCGGAACGGTTACCGGCGGCGCGCTGGCCGATCTTGGTGAGCTGTTTGATTCTGAGATTCCGCTAACCAACAAGCAGACCGACATCGAGTTTGAACTGGATTGGCCCGGGCGCCCGGATGAGTTCGAACTCGGGAGCCTCAGTGGCGAAACCGGTTTTCGTCTGGATGACGGGGTTGTCCTTGAACGTAATAACAGCGCACAACTGTTCAGAGTCTTCAACCTTCTCAATTCCGATACTCTGTGGCGAAGGCTCAAGCTGGATTTTTCAGATCTTTATGAACGCGGCGTAGCGTTTGATGCCATTTCGGGTAAAGCACGTCTGATGGATGGCTTGCTGACAATGGATCCCGAACTTCAGGTGGTTGGGCCCTCCGGTGCGTTCAAGCTTAGCGGCAGTACCAATCTGGCGGATGAAATTCTGGATATGCGCCTGGTGGTGGTTCTGCCCTTGACCCAGAACCTGCCGCTGGCGGCGCTATTAATGGGGGCCAGTGCGCCCATCGGAGGGGCGCTTTTCGTGTTGGACAAGGTGCTGGGCGATCCCTTGAGCAAGCTTACCAGTGCCACCTACAATGTCACCGGCACATGGGATAATCCGAGCGTTGATCTGCGGCAGGTATTTGATACCAGTAACTAAAAAGTCAGGCTTCAGCCTCGTCAACGCACTCCCGCAGATACCGAAACAGCTTGCGGGACTGGCCCGTGTTTTTCTGTTTTTCCACATCCTTTCTCGCGTTACGAACCAGATTGCGCAAATGCTGTATATCGGCTTCGGGACAGTAACTGAAAAACTCGCCCGCTACGGAATCGCCATCGGCAATCATTCGGTCGCGCCAGCGTTCAGCCAAATGGTGGCGGCGGGTATGTTCCTCACTGCCTGAATCAAATGCGTCGATGGCCCGCTGCAGGCCATCCGGATCATCTTCCTGCCGGATAATCTTGCCAATGTATTGCAGGTGGCGACGTTTGGCCTCGTTTTGCCGAATTCTGCGGGATTCCTCAATGGCACTTCTCAAGGTATCGCTGATAGTGAGCGTATCAAGCTGATCGTTACTCAACTCGATCATGCGCTTGCCCATGTTTTGCAGTGCGTGCATCTCCCGCTTGAGCTGGGACTTACTGGGCCCGTCGTATTGCGGAGCGTCGTCTTGGTTGTCGTCAATCATGGTTTATTTCCAGGTTTTTCGGGTCACGCGTAAAAAATGGTCGCAAGGCCGAGGAATGACATAAAGCCCACAACATCTGTCACGGTGGTCAGTATAACGCTGCCTGCCAGGGCAGGATCGATATTACGGGATTTCAGGAAAAGAGGCAGTACCGTACCCACTAGCGCAGCTGCCACCAGGTTGATGATGAGCGCCGCAGCAATAATGGCGCCAATCAGCACATCCTGAAACCACGCCATGGCCGCGGCGGCTACAACCACTGCCCAGAGCATGCCATTGAGAATACCGGAGAGAAACTCCCGGTTCAGCAGCCAGCCCACATTGGCACCGCTGATTTGGCCTACCGCCATGCCCCGGATAACCAGTGTGAGGGTCTGACTGCCGGCAATGCCGCCCATGCTGGCCACAATGGGCATAAGCACAGCGAGGGCAACCACCTTGGCAATGGTGTCCTCAAACAGGCCAATCACGCCGGAGGCAGTGAACGCGGTGAGCAGGTTCACCCCCAGCCAGATTGCCCGGCGCCGGGTTGTTTTCCACACTGGCGCAAAGGTGTCCTCGTCATCATCCAGGCCGGCCATGCTCATCAGTGAGTGGTCTGCATCCTCCCGGATAACATCCACCACATCATCGATGGTGATTCGTCCCAGAAGACGGCCTTCCTGATTTACAACCGGCGCAGAGATCAAGTCGTAGCGCTCAAACAGGGTGGCAACCTTGGTGTCCGGCAGGGTAACGGGTATAGGTTCAATATCAGTATCCATCACTTCCCGCACGGTGGCGGTCTGGTTGGATACAAGCATTTTTGTAATGGGCAGCATGCCGATAAAGTCATCCCGCCGGCTCACCACAATCAGGCTGTCTGTCATGGACGGCAGCGCCCGGTGCCGGCGCAGATAGCGTAATACCACGTCAATGCTGATATCAGGGCGCACGGTAATGGTGTCCGTGTTCATCAAGCCGCCGGCGGTGTCTTCCGGGTAGGAAAGCACTTCTTCAACCCGCTGCCTGTCCTGGTCATCCATGGTGTCCAGAACTTCCCGGATCACCGTGTCTGGCAACTGCTGAAGAAGGTCGGCCAGATCGTCGGATTCAAAGTCTTCAACAATATCCGCCAGTTCCTGAGCGTTCAGTCGGCTCAGGTATTCGGCCCGTATGTCCTCGTTCAGGTATTGAAGAACTTCGCCTTCCAGCTGTTTGTCTACCAGGTTCCAGAGCAGGTCACGCTGGCGTGGCGGCGAGGATTCCAGTAGGTGGGCGATATCACTGGGGCTCAGGCCACCGTTAAGAATACGGGCAACCTGTTTAAGCGCACCACTGTCCAGCGCCTCGCCCAGTGAACGTAAACGTTGGCGGGCCTGGCTTTTTTCCAGAATATCGGACATGAATCACCTGCATGAGAAAACGTCCGTATTATAACGGAGTTAGCCGGCGCACGTGAAAAAGAGTTGCAGGGAATTTCCGGGAGCGGCAGTGAAAAGGTGTTCTATTCGCCTTCTCCAAAATAGTTGTTAATGAGGGCGGCAAGGGCGTCGACCGCCTGCTGCTCATCCGGGCCGTCGGCCACCAGTTCCACTTCGGTGCCTTTGCTGGCCGCGAGCATCATAATTTGCATGATATTTTTGGCATCTACCTCGCGGCCTTTGCCGCAGAGTTTTACCGCACTGTCGAACTGTGATGCGGTAGCCACCAGTTTTGCGGTGGCCCGGGCATGCAGACCAAGCTTGTTAATAATCGTAATGGGTTGGCGTATCACAGCAAATCAGATCTCTTTCCGGGCCTGCAGATGCGGCAGTTCCGTATGACGAACCTGTACGTTGTCGCTGTGTTCCCGGAAGTGCCGACCCAGCTGCTCGCAAATATAAACCGACCGGTGCTGGCCACCCGTGCAGCCAATGGAAATGGTCATGTAACTGCGGTTGCTGTCGGCAAAAGAAGGAATCCAGCTTTCCAGAAACGCAATAAGATCGTTGACCATTTTTCCGCTTGCCGGCTCTTTCTCAAGAAACTCGATAACCGGTTGGTCTATGCCGGTAAACCTGCGCAGGCTGGTATCCCAGTAAGGGTTGGGCAGGCAACGCACATCAAACACGTAATCGGAATCCAGCGGCACGCCATGCTTGAAGCCAAAAGACTGGAACAACAGAGCCAGTTCCTGGTCTTTGCGACCAGCCACGCGCTGCTTCACCATGTCCCGCAGCTCGTACATCGACAGGCCTTTGGTGTTGATGTACAAATCGGCCAGCCTGGAAAGTGGCTCCAGCAGGTCTTTTTCGCTGTTGATAGCCTCTCTCAGGGAGGTTTTGTCATTGCTCAGCGGGTGTTTGCGTCGGGTCGCGTGAAATCGCTGAAGCAGCGATTGTTCATCGGCGTCCAGGTAGATGATTTCCACCTGGGTATCCGCCTTACGCAGCTTGCGGAAAATGGCTTCAAAGTTTGCCAGCTCGGCAGAAAGATTGCGGGCATCAATGCTAACCGCCATTTTGTCGAGCCGCCCGGGGGCGCTTTGCTCTGCGGCTTCCCGTGTAAGAGGGAACAGAAGCCCGATAGGCAGGTTATCAATGCAGTAGTAGCCAAGGTCTTCCAGTACGTGCAGGGCGGTACTCTTGCCGGAGCCGGATCGGCCACTGACGATGATCAGCTTCATAGTGAAACAGCCTGTTGCCAGAGTGAATATCAGCCGCTTTCGGCAGTCATGCTTTGGTAGAGCTCACTTGCATTCTGGCACTGCCTGAGGCGGTCACAGAAGGTGCGCTCGTTAAACTTTTCAGCCAGTTGGCTTAGTAGCTCAAGGTGCTCACTGGTGGCTTCTTTGGGCACAACAAGTGCGAACACAAGGTCTACCGATTGGTTGTCGATTGCATCAAATTCGACCGTTTCTTCCAGCGTCATCAAAACGCCAATCACTTGCTCGAGCCCCTCCAGCCTGCAATGGGGGATGGCGATGCCCTGGCCGATTCCAGTGCTGCCCAGCCGCTCACGGGAAATCAGGTTGTTAAAAATCTGGCCTTCGCTCAGTGCAGGGTTGTGCTGGTGAATCTGTTCGGCAATAAACTCCAGAACCCGCTTTTTACTAGCGGCGGGCACCTTGCACAGAGTAAGCTCCGGGGCAAGAATGTTGTCTATTGTGAGGGATGTGTCACTCATGAATCGACCGTGCTTCCGTTAAAAAAGCTGCGACACGCTCTCCGTGCCGCAGCCTGATTAGATAACATGCTTGAAAATAATCGCCTAGCGGGCGATATTTCCCTGCATCCTGTCCACACTTTTTTCCTTGTGCTTGAGGATTTGCCGATCAAGCTTATCGACGAGACCGTCGATCGCTGCGTACATATCCTCGTTTTCCGCCTTTGCGTGAATCTCACCGCCAACCACGTGGAGCGTCGCATCCGCGATCTGACGAACCTTATCCACCTCCAGGGTCACCTGGCAGTTGCTGATATGGTCGAAGTGCCGTTGCAGCCTTTCAAATTTCTCAGATACATAGCCCTTCAGGGCGGGAGTCAGTTCTACGTGATGGCCTGAAATATTGAGTTGCATAGACGTCTCCTGTTGTCATCCGTTCCGGCTCGGTGAGCCGGCCTGAGTGCTGGCGCATCGCTGCACCGGCGAAATCCGGTTAAGGCTTGCAAGCTGGGCCGAGGCTCAAACCAGACGCTTGCGTTCGTTTGAGGGCGGAATGTGCATTGCTTCGCGGTATTTCGCAACGGTGCGCCGCGCCACCTTGATGCCTTCTTCGCCCAGCATGGCCGCAATTTTGCTGTCACTCAACGGCTTTTTCGGTGTTTCTGTGGCAATCAGTTTCTTGATCATAGCGCGTATTGCCGTTGATGAGCATTCGCCGCCTTCATCTGTGCCAACGTGGCTGGAAAAAAAATACTTTAACTCAAAAATGCCACGGGGCGTGTGCATGTACTTTTGCGTGGTGACACGGGAAATGGTCGATTCGTGCATCTCCACTAATTGCGCGATATCCGAGAGAATCAGCGGTTTCATTGCCTCCTCCCCGTGGTCCAGAAAGCCCTGTTGATATTCAACTATGCGCGTTGCAACTTTCAACAGTGTTTCGTTCCGGCTCTGCAGGCTTTTAATAAACCACTTTGCCTCCTGCAGTTGGTCGCGCAGGTAGGTGTTATCTGCACTGCTGTCTGCACGCTTTATTAATGAAGCATAGCTGGCATTCACCCGTATGCGCGGTGCAATGTCAGGATTCAGCTCTACGCGCCAGCGGCCGTTGTGTTTGCGCACGATCACGTCGGGGATCACATAATCCGGCTCGGTACGATCAATAATGTCGCCCGGTTGTGGGTTAAGGCCGGTAATCAGCGCAAGTACCTCTCGCAACTGGTCTTCTTTAAGGCGGCTGCGGCGAAGCAGCTGGGCGTAATCACGGTTGCCCAGCAGATTGATATAATGGGTAATAACCAGCCGGGCCTGCGCCAGCCAGGGGGTATCTGGTGGCAGCTGGTTGAGCTGAATCAGCAGGCAATCCTGAAGGTCTCTGGCAAACACCCCCGGCGGATCAAAGTGCTGCAGCCGGCGCAAAACGGCTTCTACTTCATCCAGTTCAAGGGGGTCTTCATCAGAGTCGTCGGCCAGGCCGGCATAAATATCCTCAACCTGGCTGGTCAGATAGCCTCGATCATCCACCGCATCCATTAGCGCGTGGGCAATGGCCTGATCGCGCTCGCTCAGGGGGGTAAGGTTCAGTTGCCACTCAAGATGATCCCGCAGGGTTTCGCTGGGCGAGTTACGGGTTTCGAAATCATGGTCGTTTTCGTCATCGTTTCGCGTGGCTGGCGCCGGGGCAGACTGATAAATATCGTCCCAGGCGGTATCCACCGGAAGATCGTCGGGAAGGGTGTCTGGAATATCGTTTTCAGTTTGCCAGTCGGGGCCGTTTTCGCCCTCATCCCAATCAGGGCCGGGAGAATCTGAAGCGACATCAGAGGGCGTTTCGTCTGAGGTGTTGTCCTGGTGCTGGTCGTCTGCTGACGGAGCGTCTGCTTGCTCGTCTTCCTCCGGAGCTTCCAGCAGGGGGTTGGATTCCAAAGCCTGTTGGATTTCCTGCTGAAGGTCGAGGGTCGATAACTGCAGAAGCCTGATCGCCTGTTGTAGCTGGGGCGTCATTGTCAGGCTTTGGCCCATCTTTAATTGTAAAGAGGCTTTCATAACCATCGCTCAGGATCCGTCATTTTTCCTACTCTGAATGTGTTGCTTCAGAAAAAATCTTTATATACCGGTTACTTGCCGTCTTATCCCAATGCCCTAGCAAGTTCTTTGCCGAGTCTACTTGTTCAGGGTCAGCAAAACAATCGAACGCCAATATGCTTAGGTCGAATACAGGCGCTACAAGCGGAATTCATTACCAAGATACACTTCCTTGACTTGCTGGTTGGCAAGAATGGTTTCGGAATTTCCGGAAGCAATAATGTGCCCACCGGAAACGATGTAAGCGTTCTCGCAGATATCCAGTGTTTCCCGCACATTGTGATCGGTAATCAGCACGCCTATGCCTTTGTCTCTGAGGTGGCGAATGATCTGTTTGATATCACTCACCGAGATCGGGTCTACGCCGGCAAAAGGCTCGTCCAGCAAAATAAAAGCAGGCTCCATAGCCAGGGCGCGGGCTATTTCTACCCGGCGCCGCTCGCCGCCAGAAAGCGCCATGCCGATACTGTCGCGGATGTGGGTAATGTGGAATTCTTCCAGCAACTGTTCCAGTTTGCTCCGGCGCTCCTCGCCGCTGAGCCCTTTGCGGGTTTCCAGAATCGCCATAATGTTATCCCGCACTGAAAGCTTGCGGAACACCGAGGCTTCCTGTGGTAAATAACCAATGCCTTTGCGGGCTCTACCATGCATGGGCAGTGGCGTAATGTCTTCGCTGTCGATAGTGATGCGGCCGTTATCGGCGTTCACCAGCCCTACAATCATGTAGAAGCAGGTGGTTTTGCCGGCGCCATTCGGTCCGAGCAAACCCACAATTTCACCGCTGCGAATCTCCAGCGAAACATCGATAACGACTTTTTTCTGCTTATAGCTTTTTGCCAGATTACTCGCTCTGAGAACAGCCATCGGAACCCTGTTACCTGCTATTAATTAGTTGCCGGAGCCATCACGGATGTTACCGCTGCGGGGTTGGATAACCATCTCGACCCGGCTGGGGCCAGAGCCTGTATCCTCAACGCCTTCTGCGGTGACCACGCGCTGCTCGGTATCGTAATGAATAATGTCGCCGCGGAACACGTTGCCATTCTGCTCGATCACCGCTTCCCGCTCAAAGGTCAGTTGCTTGTCGGGCGCAGACCAGGTGATGTTTTTGGCTTTGGCATCGGTTTCGCCTTCGCCGTTGGTTACAGGTTGTTGATAGCGGGCCGGCGAGCCGGTGGCTTCAATGCGATTAAGACCTTCCACGCTGCGGTACAGCACTACCCGTTCTGCGGTCAGGCGGGTTTCGCCTTGCACCAGTTCAACAGCTCCGGTGTATGTGGCAATGCCCTTGCCGTCATCCAGGCGCGCACTGTCGGCACTGACGGTGATTGGCTTATCGGAATCAAGGTCAAAGGCACCAGCAGGGCTGGCAAGGAGCACCGCAAAAAAGGCCATCAGCAGCCTGGGTAAAGGGTTATTTAACAGTTTCATAGCGTCCTTTCACCTGGGAGTTGAGTTCCAGAATACGTTCGTCTATCCACGCTTTCATGCCTTTTGCCCGGGTAATGCCAACCTGGTCGGTTATTTCCACCGGGTCATCGGTGAAGACTATGCCTTGATTGTTGTCCAGGGTTAAGCTTTCTGTCACCAGGGTTGCTTTCCGGTCTCCGATATTCCGTACCACACGAACGTTGCCAGACAGATGCAGCATATCGTCCCCTTGCCGAAGTCGGCCTTGCTGTGCGTCCAAATCCCAGGGCCCATCGTCTGTTTTGCTATACAGTTTTGCGCTGGGCGAAACCATGGTGGCCAGGTCGTCTTCTTCAAACTGCTCAATGCGCGGGCTTGTAAACACAATCTTGCGGTGACCGGTTTCATCGTAGGAGGTGTAGCTGCCGTTGACCACAAAGCTGTCTGGCTCGGCTTCACCCCGTAATTGTTTTGCATCGCTATAGCTGGTGGCTGGTGGCTCGTTGCTGTGCCACAGCAGGTACACTGTACCGGCAAGGGTGGCAACCAGTGCCAGCATGCGCAGCCTTGGTCTGTTCGCAAGTGCCAGGGCAGAAAGCCGGCTGTTCTTCGTATTCCCAGCCACGGTCAGGGTTCCAGGTAAGGCGTTAATAAGGCATCCAGGTGGCCCCCGGCGGTCAGCAACAGATCGCACAGTTCACGCACGGCGCCATGGCCGCCTTTTGCCTGGGTGCAGTAGTCTGCATGCTCCCGCACCAGCCAGTAGCCATTCGGGACCGTTACGCCCAGGCCTGCGTAGCGAATGGCTGGCAAGTCAGGCAGGTCGTCGCCCATATAGGCGATGGCTGCAGCAGGCATGTCCAGTGTGTCCATCAATTCCTGCAAGGCAATCTTTTTATCCTCACGCCCTTGCATCAGGTGGGGAATGCCCAGGTCTTGCATGCGTTTTTCTGTCAGCGGCGAACGGCGGCCGGTAATTACGGCGACATGGATGCCTGCTGCCATAAGTTGCTTCAGGCCCAGCCCGTCCAGAATGTTGAAGCCTTTCAGCTCATCGCCCTTGGCGCTGAAGTAGAGCTTGCCATCGCTCATGATGCCGTCGACATCCAGTGCCACAAGTCTGACGTTTCTGGCCTTGGCTAGCAGGTCTGCTGGCCAGTTTTCTGCCAGCGGGCTTTTCGGGTCTGTCATTGGATGGCTCTTTTTACGTGGCTGATTAAATAACGCCGGCGCGAAGCAGGTCGTGCATGTTGATGGCACCTACCAGGGCGCCGTGATCGTCTACCACCGGGAGCGCGTTTATTTTCAAGCCCTCCATAACGTGAAGCGCCTCTGCTGCCAGCTGGTCTGGTTGAATGGCCCTGCCATTGCGGGTCATGACATCGCGCATGGGCGTCGTATGTACATTGATGGATTTGTCCAGGGTGCGGCGTAAGTCGCCGTCGGTGAAAATGCCACTCATGTTGCCCGCGGCATCCACAACCGTCGTCATGCCCAGCCCTTTGCGCGATATTTCCAGTAGGGCACCGCTGAGGGTGGTTTCTTCGCTGACCGAGGGAATGCGCTCGCCAGTATGCATAATATCGGATACCCGCAGCAATAACCTGCGCCCCAGGCTGCCGCCAGGGTGGGAGATGGCAAAATCCTCTGCGCTGAAACCACGGGCCTCCAACAGCGCAACGGCCAGGGCGTCGCCCATAACCAGGGTGGCAGTGGTGCTGGATGTCGGTGCCAGGCCAAGGGGGCAGGCTTCTGTTTCAACACTGACATCCAGATTGGCTGTCGCTTCTTTTGCCAGTGTTGAGTTTGCGTTGCCAGTCATGCTGATGAGTGGCGCACCCATGCGTTTAATCAGTGGCAAAATGGTAACCACTTCGCTGGTGTTGCCGCTGTTTGAAATGGCAATAACCACATCCTGGCTGGTGATCATTCCCATATCGCCGTGGCTGGCTTCCCCCGGATGAACGAAGAAGGAGGGCGTTCCGGTGCTGGCAAGCGTGGCGGCAATCTTGTGGCCAATGTGACCGGATTTGCCCATGCCAGTCACCACAACCCGGCCCTTACATGACATAATCACTTCGCAGGCACGTATGAAGTGGCTATCTATTCGATTTTCCAAAGCGCTGATCGCATCCCGCTCAATGCGGATGGCCTGAAGGGCGGAGTTCCGGAAATCGTCTGTTTTGCGTTCAGTCATCGGGCGAAGAACCTGCTTTCTCGGTAACTTTCTCTAATTGAAGAGGCGCGGTGGCTATTAGGTTGTCGAAGTATAACATTTCCCGCAACCAGAGCAGCGCGGTTACGGCAATTTCACCGCAGGGTATACTGTAACCTTGTGCCCGGGGTTCGGTGCAGTTGGTCATTGCCAGGCATTTATTTTGGAACCTATCGATTGAGCTTGGGCGCGGCTTCGCATAATGTAGCCGCTCCCGGAAAGCATAAGTACCATGGCCTTAAAGCCAGAAGCTATGGACTGACAGGTAAGGACTAAGCGTTTGGGCTCGTATATTTCATTGAAAGACGTTGTGTTTTCCCGCGCTGGGCGCCGTATTTTCGATGGTGTAACCATGGAGATCCCCCGTGGGAAAATCACCGCCATCATGGGGCCCAGTGGCACGGGTAAAACCACCCTGTTGCGCCTGATTGGTGGCCAGCTTCAGCCGGATTCCGGCAGCGTGATGGTCGACGGCCATTCCGTGCCGGATCTGCGCCGCAAAGAGCTTTACGCACTGCGGGAAAAAATGGGCATGTTGTTCCAGAGTGGTGCGCTGTTTACCGACCTCAGCGTATTCGAGAACGTCGCATTTCCCATGCGGGTTCACACCAGGCTGCCGGAGGACATGATTCACGACATTGTTCTGATGAAGCTTGAAGCGGTTGGCCTGCGCGGTGCCCGCACACTCATGCCATCTGAGCTGTCCGGTGGCATGAACCGGCGTGTAGCACTTGCCCGCAGTATCGCACTGGACCCCGAGCTGGTCCTGTACGACGAACCCTTTACCGGCCAGGACCCGATAGCCATGGGGGTGCTGGTTAAACTTATCCGCGACCTGAACAGCTCCATGGGGCTTACCAGTGTTCTGGTGTCCCACGATGTGAAAGAGTCCCTGAGCATTTGCCATTACGCCTGCATAGTTGCAGATGGCAAGGTGATTGGAGCCGGCACACCCGCAGAATTACAGGACCATCCTTCCGAACAGGTACAGCAGTTCCTGAACGGCCATCCGGACGGGCCAGTGCCCTTCCATTACCCGTCTGCCGGGGCGGTTGAAGATTTCGGTGTGGCCGGGGGTGTTTCGTGATCGACAGAATCGCTTCTCTCGGGCGCAACGGTATACAGCTTGTCTCAGCCTTTGGGCGCGCCGGCCGTTTCCTGGCAGGGGTGCTGTCCGGTATCCCGCGCCCGGCAACCGGCTTCCCGCTCTTAATCAAAGAGCTTTACTCGGTAGGCGTGCTGTCGCTGGCCATTGTGGTGGTGTCGGGGCTGTTTATCGGTATGGTTCTCGGCCTTCAGGGCTACACCATTCTCAGTGATTTTGGCTCTGAAGCGGCGATTGGCCAAATGATTGCGCTCACCCTTGTGCGAGAACTCGGGCCGGTTGTCACGGCTTTATTGTTTGCAGGCCGCGCCGGTTCGGCGCTAACCGCCGAAATAGGCCTGATGAAAGCCACCGAGCAACTTTCCAGCCTGGAAATGATGGGCGTAGACCCTCTGCGCCGGGTGATTGCCCCCAGATTCTGGGCCGGCTTTATTGCCATGCCGGTACTGGCCATTATTTTTTCCATGGTGGGTATCTGGGGCGGTATGCTGGTAGGCGTGGATTGGCTCGGCGTATTTGAAGGATCCTACTGGGGTAACATGCAGGCCTCTGTCGATTTCTTCGACGACGTAGTAAACGGCGTTATCAAAAGCATCGTATTTGGTTTTGTGTGCGCCTGGATTGCGGTTTACCAGGGCTACGATTGTGTACCCACATCGGCAGGCATCAGTTCGGCCACCACAAAAACGGTGGTGTATTCCTCGCTGGCGGTGCTGGGGCTGGATTTTGTGCTTACTGCCGTAATGTTCGGCAACTTCTGATTAACGACTGACGAGATAACACCGGGAGCCGGTAATGACACAAAGAACATCCGAAATCACAGTTGGCCTGTTTATGCTCGCCGGGTTGGCTGCATTGCTGTTTCTGGCACTGCAGGTAAGTGGGCTGACGCCAAAATCTGCCGAAAGCACCTATACGGTGTATGCGGATTTTAACGACACTGGCGGCATTACGCCCAGGGGCAGAGTGTCTATGGCGGGTGTCACAATCGGCAGTATTGAGTCCATCAACCTGAACACGGAAACATTCCAGGCGCGGGTAGCCATGTCTATCCACGGCGATGTAGACAATATACCGGCCGACAGCGCCGCAGTCATACGTACATCAGGCTTACTGGGTGAGCAGTACATTGATATATCCATTGGCGGGGACATGGAATCCCTTGAAGCCGGCGATACGTTTTATTCCACCCAGTCAGCCATGAACATCGAGCGACTGATCAGCAACTTCGCGTCTGGCAAGTAAGCCGGTTAACCGGCTGTGTGGCAGAACAGGAGAATTCACATGATGGCACTAACCAAACGGCTTTTCCTCGCATTAACTCTGATGGCATTTTGTGTGGCCTCAGCTCAGGCGGGGCCAGAAGAAGATCTGCAGCAGTACGTCGACAAAAACACCCAGCGGCTGGTGGACAAGCTCAATGAAGAGCGCGGGCTTTATGAGCGCGACCCCGAAGCCTTCTACAAAAACATGGACGAGGCGCTGGAAGGCTTCGTGGATTTTCGCAGAATAGCCGCGCGAGTAATGGGCCGTTATGCGCGCCAGACAACGATCGAACAACGGAACGAATTTGTAGCCAAGTTCAAGCGCAGCCTGTTTGACAGCTACGCCCAGGCCTTGGTGAGTGCCGACGATTTCCAGATAAAAGTTAACGACGCCACCATCAACCCCCGGAACGACAACCGCGCGTCTGTGGCCATGGAAGTAATTACCGCCGGCGGCAACCGGCACGCCGTAACCTACTCCATGTACCGCAAGAACGACAGCAACTGGATGATGGAAAACGTGATTGTTGAAGGCGTAAACATAGGCCTTTCTTTCCGGGATCGTTTTTCCCAGGAAATGGAAGCCAATCGCGGGCAGGTACAGGCCGTAATTGACGGGTGGGGCGATGCCGTCAAATCGCTCAACCTGGAAGACGAAGTGAATAACTCATGAGTGCAAGTGTGCCCCGTGCAAGGCTGGAGGCCGGCGTGCTGTCTGTCTCCGGCGCCATCAACGCGCACAACGTGGCCCAGGTACGAGCCGAAGGCGAAACACAGATAAAAGCCTATAGTGGCGACCTTGAGGTGGATCTTGGCGGTTTGACCACCACCCACAGTGTTATTCTCTCCATGCTGCTTTGCTGGGGCCGGCTGGCAGAAACGCACGGTGTGTTGCTGTCGTTTACCGGCGCGCCAGACCGCCTGGTTTCTCTTGCCGCTTTGAGCAATCTACAGGATTGGTTACAATCCCGCCCCTGATTTCATAAATACCCGAGGATTTACTATGGACGCCGCTCAAGTCACCGAACTGGTCAAAGAAGCACTGCCCGATTGCGATGTGCAGGTACAGATCGACGGTAACCATTACATGGTGGTGGTCGTAGGTGAGGTGTTTGAAGGCCTGTCGACCATCAAACGGCAGCAGCTCATCAATAAAGCGCTATTCCAGCAAATGATGGATGGCACTATTCACGCCCTTCACCCGAAACCGTTTACACCGGCTGAATGGGCCGCGCGCCAAGGCTGAACCGCTCGCACAAACAGGATCACTATTGTGGATAAACTTTTAATCCGGGGCCGTAAGCCCCTGGACGGCGAAATCC
>NZ_JBQDCO010000041.1:0-28404 GCF_052091845.1 Marinobacter sp.
CCTCCCACCTCTACCTGGTTACACCAAAGTGCTGCAGTTATTATCTGAATTCACGACCCCAGTAGCATGATGATCCCTATTTGGCTGTAAATGTTCAGGCTAATGCCAGCCCACCACAGGGCTATTAATGCGCCGGTTAAGGCCAGGGGCACCGGCAACATAATGATCAGCGGGTGAATCCAGCTTTCAAACTGGGCCGCCAGTACCAGGAACACAATAATAAAAGCCAACCCGAAGGTAACGTAAATAGCAGAGGATGATTCCTGAAACTCCCGGGATAATCCCCGATAGCTCACTCGTGCCTCCGGTGGCAGATTATCCACAGACAGATTGTTCAAATACGTCAGGGCAGAACCAAGGTCATAACCATCGGCCAGAGAGGCACTTATGATCACAGCCGGAAGCCGATCAATCCGCCGTAGATCCGGGTTGGCACCAACTTCTTCAACGGATACCAATGCTTGAAGAGGAATGAGTGCGCCACCTTCTCGTGGTCGCAAAAAAATCTGCCCAAGGTCGGCCGGGGTGGCACGGTCAGCATCAGCCGCCTGCATGATCACATCGTATTCACGACCACGATCGAGATACGTTGTTACCTGCCGGGACGCAAGCATGGTTTGCAGGGTCAGGCCTACATCCTCAACCGTTATGTCCAGATCGGCTGCACGCTCACGATCAATGGTCAGGCGCAGTTCAGGGCGGGTGAGCTCAAAATCGGTTTCCAGATTCAGTAGATCCGGGTTTTCCTTGGCCCGCTCAACAATTTCCTCACTCCAGGCCTGAACCGATTCGTAATCTGGGCCGGCGATGACAAATTCCACAGGTTGGCTGAATCCTCTTTGCCCCAACCCCGGAGGATTCACCGGTACAACCCGGACACCGGCAACCTGGCTTAGTTTGCCCCGCAGTTCGTTGGTGATCTGTTGCTGCTTGATGTCCCTCTCTTCCCAGGGCGCCAAACCCATGATCATGAAGGCGTTATCTTCTTCGTTCCGGAACCCGACGATGGAGAGCAGGCGACCCGCGGCGCCGGACTCAAGGTAAGGCAACAGCTGCGCCTCTGCTTTACGTACATAATGATCCGTGAACTCTACAGTCGCTCCCCGGGGCGCGCTGACAGGCATGATAATAACGCCACGATCTTCTGTAGGCGCAAGCTCCTGAGGCAGCTTGGGATAAATCACGACGGCAACAATCAACCCCACAAAACCAAGGCCTAGCAATAAACCAGGCTGATTCAGGGAGAAACGCAAAAGCCGTTGGTATCCATTGGTCAGGCCATTCAAAACGTTTTCGCTGGCCGCCCACAGGCGATGCCCTTCTAACGTTTCCGGGCTATGCCTGAGCCATTTCGAACACAGCATGGGCGCCAATGTAAGCGCGACCAGACTGGACACCACCACGGCAGCCGCGAGCGTAAAGCCAAATTCTGCAAACAGGCGGCCAATATTGCCCCCCATGAACGAAATGGGCACAAACACCGCCACCAGCGTCAACGTCGTGGCGATAACGGCGAAAGCGACTTGTTTGGCGCCGCGATATGAGGCCAACAGCGGCGGCTCACCCTCGTCTATTCGGCGCTGGATGTTCTCCAGCATCACGATAGCATCGTCTACAACCAAGCCAATGGCCAGAATCACCGCCAACAGCGTCAATACGTTGATCGAAAAACCCAGGAACCCCAGGCCTATAAAAGCGCCGATAACCGAGACCGGAATAGTCACGGCTGGAATCAAGGTGGCCCGCCAGGAGCGTAGAAAAAGGAAAATCACGAGAATCACCAAAGACACGGCAATCGCAAGCGTTATGACCACTTCCTTGATTGAAGCCCGGATAAAAATGGATTCGTCATAGCTCTCGGCGATCGTGACTTCCGGCGGCAGGGTTTCACGAATGTTCTTCAGTTCTGCCTGAACACCATCAGACACCGCGACTGTGTTGGCTTTGGACTGGCGGATAATCCCCATACCGATGGCCGTTTTGCCGTTGGCACGAAGACGGCCTACGTCGGATTCTACCCCCATCTGAACGTTGGCAACCTCGCCCAGGCGCAGCAAGTCGTTGTTATCTCTGCGGATGACAAGATTGCGAAACTCTTCAACTGAGGTTAGTCGGCCTTCGGCCCGAACTGTGAAGTTTCTGGTGGAAGAGTCGATTGAGCCTGCCGGCAACTCTACATTGTTGGAGCGCAGGGCTCTTTCCACCTCCGCCACCGTGATATTTCTGGCCGCCAGCCTTTCTCTGTCAAGCCAAACCCGAATGGCATAACGTCGTTCACCGCCAATACGTATGTCTGCGACCCCGTCCAGAACGGAAAACCGATCCGCCAGAACCCGATCTGCAAAGTCGCTCAGCTCAGCCGCGTCCCAGACATCACTTTGCAGGGTTACCCACATCATCGGACGGGCATCGGAATTCGCCTTACTGACTACCGGCGGATCCGCTTCATCGGGAAGTTCGTTCGCAACCCGGGAAACGGCATCGCGAACGTCATTGGCTGCGATATCCACATCCCGGGATGTGGAAAACTCTATGCTGGTTCGTGATTCACCCTGCTCGGTAGACGAGTCGATAGATCGAATACCTTCAATCCCGCTGATCGCCCCTTCGATCACCTGAGTGATTTGCGTATCTACAACTTCTGCTGCAGCGCCTGTGTAGTTGGTAGAAATAGACACTATCGGCGGATCAATGTCCGGGTACTCACGCACCGGCAGGCCAATCAGAGCAGCCAGACCAAACACAACAATCAGCAAACTGAGAACCGTTGCAAAAACGGGGCGCTTTATGGAAACATCGGAAAGAATCACGGTCAGGAACCCGTGGACTGGGCAAAGCGGTTATCCGGTATGGCATTGTCCTTATCTTCTACCCGGATGCGGTTACCACTGCTGAGACGGTCCTGCCCTGTAACAATCACGGCGTCGGCCCGAGTCAGGCCTTCAACCACTTCCACAGCACCTGGCATTCTTGAGCCGAGAACCACGGAAATACGTCTCGCGACACCGTCCTCGGCAATAAACACATATTTTTCATCGCCGCGCATCATCACCGCTTGCTCAGGAATCACCAATGCTTGCCGCTCCTGCAGTGTCAACGCTGCTGAGATAAACTGCCCGGGGCGCAACTTGCCATCGGGATTATCTAGCAGTGCCCGCACGGGAAGAGTTCGGCTAAGTACATTAATGCGGGCGCCCAGCTCAGTAAGCTCTCCAGAAAACTCGATATCAGGGAAAGCTGGTGAAGTACCAAGTACCTGCTGGCCCAGATTAATCTGCCCCAAAAACCGTTCGGGAACCGCAAAGTTAAGCTCCATGCGCTCCGTATTATCGAGTGTGGCAATAGTCGTACCGGCAGTAACGTAGGCGCCAATGCTGATATCACTCAGACCCACAATACCTGCAAACGATGCTTCAATCCGATGGTTTTCCAAACGCACCTGAGCTGCCTGGCGCTGAGCGTCTCCAACATCAACGGCTGTACGCAGTTCATCCACCTGAGACTGGGAAACACTATTGCTGGATCGGAGGCTTTGGGCGCGCTCCAACTTTCGGCGGGCATCGGCTAACTGGGCCTCAATCACTCTGAGATCGGCCTTCGCTTGGCGATCATCAAGTCGTAGAAGGACATCGCCCTGCTCAATGCGACGGCCCGTTTTAAGATTAAGTGCCACCGCGCGCCCGCTGATCTCAGTGGTCAACTCCACCGCGTTCACAGCTTTCAGATTACCAACTGCTGTAACCACATCGCGCACGGTATCCAGCTCGGGAGTCTGCGTATTGACGACACTGGCAGGCCGTTCGCGATCGCTTTGTGCCGCATTGTCACTATCTATTGAACGGTAAGTGAACGCAGCCCCTGCGGCGACAACAACCAGTACCAGTCCAATTAGCCATTGCTTCCACATAGATCTTCCACTGCCCATCAGATTTGATTAGATACTTTTTACCGTTTCTGGATAACCAGAACGATCTCACCGACATCAATACCCCACTTACTCATGGTGGTTTGATTGATCAAGGTGTCGGGTCTGGACATCACCAGACATGTCCTTGACCACTCCGCGGGCAGTAAGTTCACCGCTGAAAAATTGCTCAGGAACCAGCTTGGGGCCACGCTCTGCGTAGTCGATCAGCGCGGGTCCGGAGCAGCCACTCAACAGCATTAACGCCAATTCCAGCAAGAGTATAGAGTGCCGGCCGGCTTTGGGAATCACAAGACACAGGTTTTGCATTTTTTTTACACTATCTTGCGGCCATGACTGAAGGCCGCTTGGCCGGCACCATAAAGACGGCAGCTTAGGTGAAGCCCACAGAGTTAGCTGTGGCAGCCTGGAAAAGAAAATGGGTATCAAGGCCTCCGCAACCTGTGTAATGAACTTCGATGACTCAACCGGTTATCTGATCGGCCCAGAGAATAAGGGCCTAGAGTGCATGTTCACCTTTATGAATACCGCACGAATCGGCACCGGCATTCAGGCGCTGGACTTGCTTGGTCGCAAAGTACTGTTAAACACCAAGGGGGGCGCCGTTCGTGAATTTACGGCCCGGGTCGCCAACTTTGCCCGTAAGCAGCTGACCGACAGCCGGTTACGTCCATTTGCACTTGAGCTACTGAAGTTAACGGGCCAGTGGAATCTGCTTACCGTGCGGATCATGCTTGCCGCGCGCAAGGATCGCGACGTTGTTAGCTCCGCTTCTTACGATTTCCTGATGTATAGCGGTTACGTGACCATGGCTTATATGTGGGCGCGGCAAGCCGCGGTGGCTGCGGATCGTTTGGATAACGGGGGCGATGAATCAGAGGCATTCTATAAAGCCAAGCTGGCCACAGCGGAATTTTACTATGAGCGGCTGTTGCCTAGAGCCCACGCCCACGCCCACGCCAGCACTATGCTCAGCCCCAGCAAGAACCTAATGCAACTGCATGCGGATGACATGGCCTTCACCGGATAAAATATCCGGTGCTTTATGTCCCGGGTAGCTTCTACCCAGGATTTTTTATCACGTGCTCAACAATTAAAGGCCGTACTTGGTCCCAATTGCATCATAGGTTCCATTATCTTTGACGGCTGCGAGCGCCTTGTTGAGGTCTTCAATAACCTCATCAGGGGTATCCGGGCTCATGGCCAAATACAAATCAACGTCGTTGAACGAAAACACCGGAACCAATCCTTCGATATCCTGCTGAGAGGCCAGATATGGCCCTCCAAGACGTTCTGCAATCCATAGATCAATCTGGCCCAGCGCCAAGCGCTTCGGATTGAGATCGTCACTTTCGATTACAGACATCTCATAACCGCGCTTTAGAAGGTACTCGCTCCTGACATCGTTGCGATACCCCCCGATGGTTTTGCCTTTGGCATCCTCAAGCTTGTCCATGGTAAAGGTGCTTCCCGGGGCTGCAAAAACAGTCCACAGGTTCTGTGCCAATGGCCCCACCCACTTAAACATGGGCGCCCGCTCCTCCGTATAGGTGGTGCAAAAGATACCGTGATTGGCTTTATTCAAGGCACGGTTATAGCCGTAATTCCAATTGCGCAGTTTGATCCGGTAATCGAGACCAGACTTATTCAGAACCGCTTTCGCCCTTTCCGTGCAAATGCCATCAATATTGTCCGCGCTATGCTCGAACGCGCGGCCTTGGGTGCTCATATTGTAGGGTGGGAAATTCTCGGTATAGATATACAGCCTTTCCGCTGCAAGCACTTGCTCGGAGCTAAAAAACGAGAGCATTGCCAAGACAATTAAAGAAATGAAATGCATGGAAAAGTCTCCTTTAAAACCACGTTCCGACGCACAGACAAACATTCAATTTAAGATAATGTTAAATCGGAGTGTAGTTGAAGGCGCTTAGAGTTTGTATTTAATGGTGTATCGTTATGTAAAGCAGCATTCGGAGAGTGGATATGGCCGGGTTACGAATGGCTCTGTTACCCCGAATAAGCAGGGTTCGGAATAACAGAGCCAGACAGGCTTTAAGTCACTGCTAAGATCACTGCGGCACGACCATGGATTCTGGTTTCGGGGTATCGTCGGTGCTTGGTGGCAGCTCGGGATACCGTACTTCCGGAATTTTTCCGGTCAGGGTTTTCAGGAAAGCAGTGATAGACTTAACTTCCCCATCATTCAGTTCTGCACCCAACTGAGCAGTACCCATAACAGCAACAGCTTCTTCCAGACTCCAAACTGCACCAGAGTGGAAATAAGGCGCTGTCAGCTCGATGTTCCGCAGAGGTGATGCCCTAAATACATACTCATCAGAAGCGGTGGAAGTCACCGCAAAACGGCCTTTGTCGCCGGTAGGCAGAATGTCGGCACCAGGTTTGGTCACCAGACCAAACGGATAGTAAGCCTGACCGCCTAGGTTAACGCCAGCGTGGCAGGCCACACAGCCCTTATCCATAAACAGCGCCAAACCTCCCTGTTCCTGCTCATTCAAGGCTGTTTTATCACCGCGCAGGAATTTGTCAAAATTGGCATCCGGCGTAATCAGCGTTGCTTCATAGGCCTCAATCGCTACAGCCATATTATTGAAAGTTACCGGGTCATCCTCACCGGGAAAGGCTTGGCCAAACTTCTCAACATAAGCTGGCATACTGGACAGTGTTTTTACAACACGCTCCGGCGTGCTGCTCATCTCTACGCCCGCCTGAACTGGCCCTTTCGCCTGCTCCGCAAGGTCCGCCGCCCTGCCATCCCAGAACTGGGCGGCATTAAAAACAGCGTTGAACACTGTAGGCGAGTTTCGTGGCCCCTTCTGCCAACCGTGGCCAATAGAAACGGGAAGGTAGTCGTGCCCACCCATGCCTACGTTATGGCAGGTATTGCAGGAAATCAGGTGGCTTGCAGACAAGCGTGGCTCGAAAAATAGCATTTTGCCAAGCTCAAGTTTTGCTTCGGTCAACTCATTGCCATCAATAACCGGTGGGTACTGGGGTATCGCCGAAAACATTTCCCGCGCACGATCCTGCAAGTCCGCCGCCATTGCGGCTCCTGCAGTAATACCCAGACTGACAGCAATAGCCAATTTAAGTGTTTGCCGTTTCATTTTTCTGCTCTCTCATTTGCGGGTAGTTACTACATCTCAAACTATCAGAAGATTAACGTTTGTAAATAAAAGGAGCGCGGCAGGCAACATTACGTGCAGCAAAATTGACGACCGTCAAATTCAGGAATTCAACACTTGGTTTTATTAGCTCAAGCCTCAAACGCGTTATTCACGAAACCGCTGTATAAATGCTTCCAGCACGGGATCCGTACTCTTTTCAACCTGATACATTCAGGTAATCAAGCTGCTGTATAGCTTGCGGGTTTCATCTAGCCTGCGCTTACTGGTTTTCCTAAGTGAGGCACTTTCGTACAGATCCGGTTCATTTTCCCACTCGTTAAACAAGACTTCGGATACATTTTCAACCGCCTCGATACGATCCTGTACCTTATTTGACGAGTTGAGGCTACCATCATAAGCATTACTGATGACTTCATATTTTTCTTGTAGCGTGGTTTCCGGCGTGCCCACCACGCTCTGAAACTGCTCCAGAGACGATCGAAACGTTTCGCGGACATCACTCTGGGAATCTCTGGCATCCCCCACTCTTTCCACCAGAATATCGCGTTTTTCAACGCCAAACTTTTCCATCGTACTGTAATACATTGAACTGCACCCACTGAGTGCCAGCACAAGACAAAATAAGCCGGTTAGCTGGGTGAATACAGAAGCTCTAGTGGTTTCGATAAACATGGTTTAAATCAATCCCTGACGCAAACGCTACGAATCAATGCCAGAGTAAACTACTATCCCACACTGCCCCTGTGGTAGCGGCAGGAAGTTTAAGACGTGTTGTTTGTCAGGTTTTTGGTTCACTTTCCAGTGAAAAACACAACGTGCAGAGCCTCAGGTGCTGCCCCTGAAGTAGAACTGAAGAACCAGTAGATTGCTACAGTAACCAAATTTTCTACTCGGAATATGCTCTCTCGCGTTGACGGGTTGGTGTGCCCGCAAAAATCATACTTCCGGATCTTGCCCACGTCTGGATTTCAAAGCCCAATAAGCCTTCGTGTGATTGTGCTTTCCGGGAATCTGACGCTCACTACGCAGATAACGCCTGATCATTTTTGCTGATGCAGATTCAAGCGCGGCCCACACCACATCAATTTGTTCGATAGTCTCCAGAATCCGCAAAGTTTCGCTTCCCTGTTTGTCTACCGGGCATATCACTCGATGTACGGCAGCCGTTCCAAGAACAAAACCCTCACCAAAATAGTCCTGATCAGCTTTATCCTTGCTTAATAAAATAATGTTGGGTGGAATCTTGTTTTGCCAATGTTCCAGTATTCCCGCAAGTGCGGGATACGCAGTTTCATCCGCTATCAGGGTCGCTTTTCCTTCACTCAAATGTGGGTGCCTGTCTGGGGTTTCTGAACGACTCTGGATAATGTCCCCCACACACAGTTCTCTAATCCACTGGCTTCCCCGCGTGTCACCGTGTTTGAAAATGTCGATATAACCCTGATCTGCGAAGGCCGAGCTCTGACTTTTCCACGACTTACGCAAAGTATAAAGGCGTATGTCCTTATTGGCGCTCTCCAGAAGCTTTTGCCTGTTTTTACCCGACAAGTGCTTCAGTAACCATATAAAACCTCGATCAATAAGGTTTTTGGACCAGGTCTTTTTGCCATTTTCGGAACTTGCCTTAGCGGGCCTCTTGGATACACTTTTGAGTAAGAATGCGTACGCATAGCCAGGATAGTAATCAGGCAACGGGCTGGTTGAATGGATGGTCAGACGGGCGATGTTCTCTGTAACGTCCTGTTTGGCAATAACTTCAAAAAAGCGTCGTCCCGAGCCTCCGAAGTCCCTTCCCTGTTTAACAACAGCGGCAAAGGCAAGGTAAAGAATCTTGTCTTCCAGACTGCCATCAATTTCAAAGGGCACGAACAGCAATTCAGGAATTCTGTCTGTTTCTCTGTGTATCTCCAGTTCAACGCCATCCTCGAAAATATCACTAAGCTTTGCAGATTGAACACTACCCTGAAGATAGTAGCCCCGGGCAATGGCCATAAGTTCTTCGGTGTGATCCTGATTTACGTGATCAATAACGTCGAGCTTGTGATCAACATCACCAACAGGTATGCGCATGGTTATAGGGCTCTATAGTCAGCAAAAAGGTATCGGAAACAATGGAATGTGATCGGTGAAAAACAAAGGCGGTTGACAACAGCCCTTGTTTTCCCCGGAAATGAAAGCCTACATGCGATAGGTCATGCTCAGACCGACAGTGCGCGTCTGACCTACCGTAGCAAGTGCACCCACGCGGTAATACACAGCATGTTCATCAGCAAGGTTTTTGACGTACGCATCCACCGTAAAATCACCCTTCTGATACTGAGCGCGCAGATCCGTAATCACGACATCACCCACCTTAGCTGAGTGATCATTATCGAGCTCGGAATAATATTTTCCGACATAGGAGATATCTGCTCCGACAGACCATGCATTACCGATAAACTGTGTCAGTCCGATACGCAGGTTGGAATCAGGTACACTGGGCAGCTCATTACCTTCAAAAGTGTCATGAGCATCAATCTTGCTCTTCAGGATTCCTACAGAACCTGTGAGTTCAAGGCTATTAGTGGGCCAGATACTGGCTTCCAGTTCAGCCCCATAGATATGGGACTGATCGACGTTAAACAGAGCGAGACCGGACAACGCCTGATAGTCGTCGTACTTATTGTAGAACAGGCTTGCATAAAGCGCGGCGCCCTCTCCAAACTCGCTTTTGCTACTCAACTCATAAGACGTTACTTCCTCACTATCGTAAGTATATACATCCCCATCAAACGTAATCCCGGAACCACCCGGGCTATACCCTTTCCTAACGGTAAAACCCAAAGTGGTAGAGTCGGAAACACCCTGCATCAATCCCAGTTTGGGCAGATAATAGGTTTCATCTGAATCCTGCTGCAGTGGTCCGCTGGCGAGTAGAGACCCTGTTTTGTCGATTTTTTCATTCTCGATACGCAGCCCTACCGTCGCTGATGTAGAGGGTGAAAAAGCGTAGGTTCCTTCGCCGAACGCAGCCGTGGTATTGGTTGTATAATCGGTATCAATGGTCACCGGGCCCTGCGTTGCGAAAATGCTGGAGGTTTTTCTGGCCGCAAAAAGGCCAATAACACCCGTTACGGCAGATGATGGCCGGTTAAGTACAACCCTGTTTTCAATCGCTGTACTTTTCTGATCAATGTCATAGTTGAAGACATTTGACGCCATGTAGCCATTCGCGTAGATATCCGAGCGGATGTGATTAAGATGAAGCACACTGGTGATGCCCTCACTGATCTGGTAATCAATATCCAATGCCGCTGCAGTTTCTTCGGAATCCTGAAGGCGGGCGGCAGCAGACGTAATATCTAGGGTTTGCGTCCGGATACCCTCATCTGTGTTGCTGGCAAAGCTTGCGTGTTCACCCTCATTCTTGTGGTGAGTCAACGTCATTTTTGCAGACAAATTGGGTAGGCTGGAGGGCAGCCACAGTAGTTTACCTCGCACATTCAGGCTTTCAGATTCGTCCAGATCAGGAACGTTGAAATCCGCTGCTTCATAGTTCAACCAGCCCTCGCCTTTGTTACCATGAATCGCCAGTCGGTATGCTAGGGTTTCGTCAATAATTGGACCGGAGGTCATAGCCGAAAGCTGATATTTCAAATTGCCGTTCTTGTAGCTTTCCAGGCCAGTTCTCAGTGCGGCTTCTTTCTTGAAAACGGGATCATTTGTGGTGATCACAACCGCGCCCGCAATCGCACTCGGCCCTTGTGCTGTCGATTGGGGCCCCCTCAGCACTTCAACCTGTCTTACATCCCATAGAAATTCCGGCGTGAAGTTGTACCCGGACCAATCCTGAGTACTACCATCAATCACTGTGGTAACACGTGCCCGCGATCCGGTAATCAAAGCTGCCCCCCCGTTGGCTGCCCCGCCTCCAGACATACCCCGGATGGAGATATTGCCAAAGGAGTCAGTCACCACATTGGGTGTTTGTGTCACAACTTCTTGCGTTACACTGAAATCGCCGGAATCCACCCGATCCTCTGTAAAGACGGTTACTGCGGTACTGGTGTCTTTTATCGACTTTTCGATTTTCTCGCCGGTGACAACCAAAGTATCCAGAGTCACCGCATCAGCCCTGACCGAAGGTGCCAAAATAAAGCCTGATAAGCCAAGCAATGAAAAGGTAAACCATAAAGGTGCTTTTATTGAGCAATCAATGTTTCCAATAAACTTTCTGTTCATAGTGCGTTTATTCCTTGGTAGCTCTGTAGGGCTTGGTATCTGGTCGTTTATCCGGCGTGGTCTTGGCAGGTGGTCCGTGTTAAGAATGTTCTTGCAAGCCAAAGGTGTCTAAGGTATCGATGGCGGTTGTCTGCTCCCGCATCAGCCAGACTAGAACCGCAACTCCTGCGGTAAAAACAGTACCTGCAATAACAACAGTGCTGTAACCAACGTGTTTTGCCAGCGCTAGACTTGCTGCTGAATAGGCAAATCCGAGCATTGAAGCAAAGCTGAACTGAAGCGTAAAAAATGTCGCCTTGCGGTTAGTCAACGCTGCTTTATCCATAATGATGGTGGAAGTCACCACCAACAGGGCGGGAAACGCCAGAAAATGCACGGTAACGGCGGCATAGACCCAGAGTTCGGTGGTATACCCCAGAGCAATGGGTATCACGAGCAACAAGGCAAACGCCTGAAGCAGGACGACACTAATCAAAGCATTGATCCGGCCCATACAGCCAATCAAGGGGGCAGCGAACAAAGCGGAAAGCAAACCAACAACAGAACCGTAGATTTTGAGCACGAACCCTATCTTGTCTAACTGCCAACCACTATCGACCAGAAGAGGGTTGAGCAAGGCGAAGCCACAAGTAGACCCGATAGGATAAAGCGCCATGATTAGAAACCAGCGTTTTTGTTGTGATAAAAACAACTTGATATCCAACCACAGAGTGGTGCTTTGCGGAGTGTTTCCACTATGGCTTGAGTTTTCCTCGGGCTCACGATAGAGCAGTATCTGTAGAAGGGATATACAGGTAAGACCTGCCAACAACCACAAGGAACCCCGCCAAAGCAAGCTGGGATAAAACGTGAGAATCAGCCCGCCACCGATAATGTTGCCAAGCAGATTTCCGGAAAACTGAACACTGTTGGCGAACTTCCGCGACTCGGCATCAAACAGTTTGCAGGACAAACCGTCTACCGCTACATCCTGAATGCTCACAGCAAAAACATACAATGCAAGAACACCCAGCACGAAGGGAAATTGTTGTTCGAAATCCAATGTACCGGCAACAAACAGCAGAAAAACCATGCTGGATTGAGCCACCAGCAACCAACTGCGATAGGTGCCTTGCGATGACAACCGATACTTATCAATGATAGGGGCATAAAGCACTTTGCCGGCCAAAGGCAGAACTGCAAGATTCACTAGCGCAAGCTTGTCCAGAGACATGCCCTGCTGCCGCAATATGGCCATCGCCGCCGACATAATGAATGCGAGACCAATGTATTGCGTGATGTAAGTGCTGGCCAACATCCACCACGGATAGTTACGAAAATTCATGCTAGTGCGCTCCGATAGGTCTAGTCGTCGTTAGGTGAAACTCGGTGCTTCGCGTTGATGGCACGATGACGAGTGGTGGCTATCACCGCAGACGTCTGATTAATTTACCGATAAAGAGAAGGGAGATCTTTCGTGCAGAGGTATGCCATTTTCAGATCTGGCAAAAAATCTTAAGAAACTTGTCTCTGGACCAGAGATTGGCGATATTCGCTGGGTGAAATTCCAATTTCATTCTTGAATGAAGTAGCAAAGTGCGCCTGACTTTTGAAACCCACATCAAGCGATATTTGGGTAATGGATTCACAACCAGCCAGCTGTTCACAGGCAACTTCTAGCCGTGTTTTCCTGAGCCAGTCACTAAAGTTCAGGCCAACAAGTGTCTTTATGTCTTGCTTCACATAGGTTTGATTACTGCCTGCCAGTCTGGCTACCTTGGACAAGCGCCATTCCTGAGCCAGATTTGCCTGAATATAGCTCATCACCTTGCTCAGTTCTGATAAACGACCTGTGTCCGGCATCATTTTCTGCTGATGCTTTTGGTGCAGGAACAACGCCAACACCTCTTGGGCCTTTGCCTGAATAAACAGTCCTCGCTCCAAGCCTTGCAAAGGACAGTTCCAAACAGCCTCACAGCAGCGGAGAATGTTACCTGACACTGGGCCCAATTCAGCAAGCTGGATCTGGGGAACAGCATGGGAAAAATTGGCCCGAAACTCAGGAATCATAATGTTTCCGCGAAGAGCATCAAGCGGAAGAATGATGGATAAGGTTTGCCAAGTGGTGTCACGATAGAACTGCATTTGGGAAAAACAAGGCTGGTCAACCATCGTGACCATGTACTGGTAACTGTAATCCCGTAGAGGATCCATACCACTATTTTTTGTTACTCCCTGACACGTTCCCAGCATGGAAATATGAAGTCCAGGGCTATGCATATTTTCAATTATCGTATCTTCACTGAAGCAATGATTGACAAAACGTACCCAGCTACGTCCAACTAGATTCAGGTTGAACTGTTCGAAGGAAGCAATATTTTCGACCAAACAACATGTCACGATGGTGATCCTGATAAAAGCGCTAGTGTACTAATGAACAGGATTCTACACTAATGATAATCATTATCAATTAATAAGGATAACTTTACCTTTTAGGTCTCTTTTATTGTAGCAGTTCAGACTGATTCGACTTACAAAAGAGCGCTGGTGGGTCGGATAGTCTCAGAACCGCTAATGGGTATCACTTCCCAATACAAAACGACCCGAAAATCTTGCCCAACAATTCGTCCGGCGTGATCTGCCCGGTGATTTCTCCCAACGCATCTTGAGCGGCCCGCATATCTTCAGCCAACAGCTCACCCGCACCATAACCTTCCAGCTGGGCTTGGCCCTGCATTAGTAAGTCCAAAGCCCGCTCCAGCGCATCCAAGTGCCGTCGACGGGCCAGGAAGCCGCCTTCGGTGGTACTGGCAAAGCCCATACATTGTTTTAGGTGGTCTCGCAGAACATCCAGGCCACTAGTGGATTTCGCCGCAAGGCGTATCACCGGTGCCTGGCCTGTGGATAACTCTGAAATACCCACTGTTTCTCCGCTCAGGTCTACTTTGTTACGGATCACCGTAACCGGGGCTGATGCCGGCAACTGGTCAATAAAATCCGGCCAAATTTCATGAGGGGTGGTTTTATCTGTGGTGGTAGCATCTACCATGAGCAGTATGCGATCCGCGTGGCGGATTTCGTCCCAAGCCCTGGCAATACCAATCTGTTCCACTTCATCCGGGCTATCACGCAGGCCCGCAGTGTCGATAATATGCAATGGCATGCCATCGATGTGTATGTGTTCGCGCAAGACATCCCGAGTAGTGCCCTCAATGGCAGTTACTATGGCTGCCTCTCGCCCGGCAAGCGCGTTAAGGAGACTGGATTTGCCGGCATTGGGGCGGCCTGCGATTACCACTTTCATGCCATCCCGAAGAATAGTGCCCTGTTGGGCTTCATCCAGTATGTCCCGGAGCTGTTCCAGCAAACTTTGCAAATCAGTGGCGACTTTACCGTCTGCCAGAAAGTCGATTTCCTCTTCCGGGAAATCTATAGCAGCTTCTACATAAATCCGCAGATGGGTCACGGCTTCAACCAGGGTTTCGATACGCCGTGAAAACACTCCTTGCATAGATCGCACAGCACAGCGTGCGGCCTGCTCCGAACTACTGTCAATCAGATCCGCAATGGCTTCAGCCTGAGCCAAATCTAGTTTGTCGTTGAGAAATGCTCGTTCCGAGAACTCACCAGGGCGTGCCAGCCGTGCCCCAAGTCGACAAACCTCTCGCAGCAACAGATCCAGGATGACGGTGCCACCGTGCCCCTGCAGCTCGAACACATCTTCGCCGGTAAAAGAATGCGGATTGGGGAAGAACAGTCCAATGCCTTCGTCAATGAGCTGGTTCTGCTGATCTAAAAATGCTCCGTAATGAGCGTATCTCGGCTTTGGCGTATACCCTAACATTGCAACGGAAATAGCTTTTGCCAGCGGGCCAGACACCCGAACAATACCTACCCCGGCCTGACCAGGAGCCGTGGCTATGGCCGCAATGGTGTCGGGAACGTGGGTGGCATGGTTCATCATACGGGCCTCCTACACAGCAAATTTTTGCATGTCTGAAACAGTAAAGGCCCCATTACGGAGCCTTTACTGAGCTTTTAACTGACGGCCAGATTAGTGTTTTCTATCAGCCATCTCTGCTTCGATCTTGCGGGTAATGTACCACTGCTGGCTGATCGACAGAATGTTGTTCACCAGCCAGTACAGTACCAGACCGGCTGGGAACCAGAGGAAGAAGATAGTGAATACCACCGGCATCAGCTTCATAATCTTGGCCTGCATAGGATCCGGCGGAGTTGGGTTCAGGCTCATCTGCAACATCATACTGGCGCCCATCAGGATTGGCAGAATGAAGTAGGGATCCATCACTGAAAGATCGTGAATCCACAGCATAAAGGGTGCATGGCGCAACTGCACACTCTCGAACAATACCCAATACAAGGAAATGAACACTGGCATTTGAACCAGGATAGGTAAGCAACCACCAAGAGGATTGATCTTTTCCTTCTTGTACAGAGCCATCATTTCCTGTGACATGCGCTGGCGATCGTCGCCGTAAAGTTCTTTCAGCCTGGTTAGCTGAGGCGCAACAGCGCGCATACGACCCATAGAACGATAGCTGGTAGCAGAGAGTTTAAAGAACAGGCCTTTAACCAACACGGTCAGCAGAATGATGGAAACGCCCCAGTTTCCTACAATACTGTGGAACCAATCCAGAACAATGAACAACGGTAGTGAGATAAAGAACAACCAACCGAAATCTACGGTGCGGTCAAGGTTGGGTGCAACGGTTTCAAGACGGTCGATAATCTTGGGGCCTACGTAGGCGCGGGCGCCAACTTCTGTAGTGTCTCCAGGTGCAACGGTGGTTGTAGGGTATACAAAACCCATCACATGAAGCGGACCACGGCGTGTGGTTTGAAACTGTGCAGGTTGATCCCGCTCAGGCACCCAAGCTGCAAGGAAGTAATGCTGCAGGAACGCCATCCAACCATTGGTGACGGTTTTGTTGATTTTTTCGTCTTCCAAATCACCAAAATCAAACTTCTGATAAGGGTCTTCTGGTGAACTGGTTACCAAACCGAGGAACGCTTTGATCCCCATACTAGGCCCGGAGGTAGGGTCTGGAGCCTCATCACGAACGATTTTACCAGTGAAATTGGCTTGCCAGCTTTCGTTTGACTGGTTATCGATCAGGTAACGCACGCTTATTTCGTAGTCGTCACGTTGAAACTGATATTGCTTGGTTATACGAACGCCCGTATCCGTGGTGTAGACCAGATTGACGGTCAGTTCATTTTCGCCATCTGTTAGTTCGTAGCTGGTGGCGTCTGTTTCATAAACAGGTGCTTCACCATTTTTTGCGCTATCTGGTCCATTTTGCCCTATAAGCCCACTTTCCATCACATAAAAACGTTCTTGAGTGTTGTTCAGAACGCTTAGTGAACGGTCGCTATTCAGTGATTTGTCGTAATCAAGCAGCGATGTTTTAACCAGATTACCGCTAACACGATCAATAACAAGATCCAGCACGTCAGTGCGCACCGTTATGTACTGATTATTCACGTTTGGGCTGGTAGTAGTCGGGCTGGAAATAGACTGCCTGTTATCAGGTGTGGCGAATTCTTCATTCGCGCTACCCTTTGCAGGAACTGATTTGTTGGATGTTTCCCCCGGAAGCACCATGGCATCCGACCCTGCAGAACTGTTATCTGACTGAACGCGCGCAGATTCTACAACCTGCTCAGTAGGGACTGGCTGGTGATAATCGTCGTTCCAGGCAAGTACCATCAGATAACTGACAATAGCCAGGCCGGCAAATAATACGATGCGTTGAATATCCATAGAGTTACTGTCTGGTCTGGGTTGTTATAGGGGAATGGTCAGCCTCGGGGCAACAGGGCGTTGAATGTTCCTGCCGCGATTGTACGGTACCGGGCACCGGATCGTAACCGCCTTCAGCCCACGGGTGGCATCGCAACAGGCGCTTCACTGAGAGCAGCGAGCCTTTCAGTGAACCGTGATGGGAAATGGCTTCCACGGCGTATTGTGAACAGGTTGGATAGTGACGGCAATGGCTGGCCATTAGCGGGCTGATGGCATATTGGTAAAAGCGAATAGGGAAAAGCAGTAATTTACGCATTAACCTGTTCCCTTACCGGCAGGTGAGAATTCTGCTGCTTGAGATGACGGTAACTGAGAATACTTTTTCGCTAGCCGATGCCAGAGGCCGTTTAAAGACGAACGTACTGTCTGGCAATCCATAGCTGCAAGCCCTTGGCGTCCAAGAACGATGATATCCATAGCGGGAAGCTCAGACTGGTGCCTGAAGGTTTCCCGAACCTGACGTTTGATTCGGTTTCGCTGTACGGCAAGTTTCAGGTTTTTTTTCGCAAAAATAAGACCGACCCTGGCATGTCCGAGGTCATTCGGGGTTGCCAGGATCAGAAAATTTCTGTGCGGAACCTTTAATTGCACGTCGTCGAAGACTTTGCCGTAATCGGCAGGCCGTAACAGGCGGTGCGACTTCGGAAAATTCAAAGCCTTCATGAGGCGAACGACAGATTACGCAGACAGACGTGCACGGCCTTTGGCGCGGCGACGAGAAATGACCTTGCGTCCGTTGGCTGTTGCCATACGAGCACGGAAACCGTGATTGCGCTTACGCTTCAGGACGCTTGGTTGAAACGTTCTTTTCATGGGGACTGTCTCACAATTCGTGTGTTGATATTCAGATATTGGCTGGAAAAAATAATAGCCAAAACAGGAGCGGCATTCTATGCAACTTTCGACGCGGATTCAATGTTTATTGGTACGAGGTTGTGCCGATGCAAAATCGTGATTGTGTGAAGGAATCCAAGGAGCTTGCCAGTTTTGCAACTTACCCGCTGAATAACAGTATCTATAGGTCTTTTTAGTATTCTTTAAAGAATTCTATTACTACTGTTATTACGTAGGCCATTTTCTGTTGATAAGCTGTTTTAAATCAATTGAATCAGTTAATTGTGGTATTTATAAGGCTCAGGATAAGCCGGGCTGAGCTCTGTGGATGAGGTGATGACCGATTGTGGGTAAGTTGCGGCGTGATAAAACTTACGAGTTATCCACCAGGAGACCTGAGGGTTACACACAGAGTCTACGGTCGGTTACACACACGGGGCTGTTGATAACTTATTTGTATGAGTTTTCTGTACACAAGGTTGTATGTAAGTCTATAAGTGATTGATAAATAAAAATATAAATTTCCACAGGCTGTTTATGACTTTGTGTTTGCTCTTTCACTGGGAGTGCCGGCGGGTTAGAATCCGTGGTCATCTTTCGGGATCGGACCTTACAGGTTCGGTTCGAGAAATTTATGGTCTATCAGGAGCGGACTGTCGTGCCGAACGGTATGTGGCATCAATGTCTTGAAGTACTCCGGGATGAGTTTCCCGCACAACAATTCAATACCTGGCTCCGACCTCTTCAGTCTGAGCACCGGGAAGGACAACTGACGCTATTTGCACCCAATCGGTTTGTTATGGACTGGGTGAATGAAAAGTATTTACGACGTATAGAAGAAGTGCTTAAAGACCTGAATGGCGGGCAGTCGCCAAGGGTGGGAATGAAAGTAGGGTCGGCACCCCGGGAAGGTGATCCGGTGGTGCGCTCAGAAACCGTACAGCAGGGTTCGGCCCAGCGTGTGCAAGAAGAGACCGGCGGCAAGGTGACGGAAGAGGAAAAAGGCGTGGCAGCTAGCCGGCCTGTACAAAGTACAGGGTATGGAGCCGCAACAAACCGTCGATCGGTGCAGGTAGAAGGTGATATCAAACATCAGAGCTTTCTAAACGAAGGTTTCACTTTTGACACCTTTGTGGAAGGTAAGTCGAACCAGTTAGCTAGAGCTGCCTCTATGCAGGTAGCTGAAAATCCGGGTGGTGCCTACAATCCGTTGTTTTTATACGGCGGTGTGGGTTTGGGTAAAACACACCTTATGCACGCCATTGGTAATGAGATTGTTCGACGCAATCCCAATGCAAAGGTGGCATATCTGCGCTCCGAACGTTTTGTGGCGGATATGGTTAAAGCACTGCAACTGAACGCAATCAATGAATTTAAGCGGTATTACCGTTCAGTAGACGCACTGTTGATTGATGATATCCAGTTTTTTGCCCGTAAAGAGCGTTCCCAGGAAGAGTTTTTCCACACCTTTAATGCGCTACTTGAGGGCGGACAACAGGTAATCGTAACCTGTGACCGGTTCCCAAAAGAAATCGTCGATATGGAAGAGCGTTTGAAGTCCCGTTTTGGTTGGGGGCTCACTGTGATGGTGGAGCCACCAGAGCTGGAAACGCGGGTGGCAATTTTGATGAAAAAGGCCGAGCAGACGAATGTTAAGCTGAGCAGCGAAGCCGCGTTTTTTATTGCGCAAAAAATCCGCTCTAACGTGAGAGAACTCGAAGGGGCACTGCGTTTGGTGATAGCGAATGCTCACTTCACCGGGTCAGAAATCACGCCGCCATTCATCCGGGAAAGTCTGAAAGATCTGCTCGCTCTGCACGAAAAGCAGGTAAGTATCGATAACATTCAGCGCACGGTTGCCGAGTATTATAAGATCAAGGTAGCCGATCTTCACTCCAAGCGGCGTACCCGTGTGGTGACCCGCCCCCGGCAGGTGGCTATGTCTCTCTCGAAAGAGTTGACTAATCACAGCCTGCCAGAAATTGGAGATGCATTTGGTGGTCGAGACCACACGACCGTTTTGCATGCGTGCAAAAAAATCCTGGAGCTTCAGGAGACGGATCCTGGAATCCGTGATGACTATAAAAACTTTATGAGATTACTAACCACTTAAAGACAACATTCATCCTTCCAACAACAGAAAGCTGAGTGACATGAAACTGACGATCAGCCGTGAATCCCTGCTCACACCCTTGCAAAGTATTGCCGGTGTGGTGGAAAAAAAACAGACCATGCCGGTACTGTCCAATGTGCTGCTGGTGGCCGAAGATAATACATTGATCCTGACCGGGACCAATATGGAGGTGGAGCTGGTAGGACGGGTAACGCCTGTTCACGTTGACCAGCCAGGGCGAATTACCGTTCCTGCCCGCAAGCTTTCAGATATTTGCCGGGCGCTGGGCGATGACGCACCTATTGAATTAGTGCTTGAAGGCGATCGGCTGCATATACGATGCGGCGCCAGCCATTTCACGTTGTCGACACTGCCTGCAGAGCACTTTCCAAATGTGGAGGACGAGCCGGAAAGCTTCCGTCTTGAATTGCCACAAAAAGAGTTGGAACGTATGTTCGATGCCACGGCTTTTGCCATGGCACAGCAGGACGTTCGCTATTATCTCAATGGCCTGTTACTGGAAGTCGATAAAGACCAGGTGCGCACAGTGGCTACCGACGGCCACCGTCTGGCCATGGCCCACGTTGAGCTAGATACCGGCTGCGCGGAGCCGAAGCAAGTGATTGTGCCTCGCAAAGGCGTTCTGGAGCTTTCAAGGCTGTTGGACGACGTAGATACACCGGTTACCTTGGTGATTGGAGATAACCACTTGCGGGCAACCGTAGGCTCTTATACGTTCACTTCCAAACTGATTGAGGGCAAGTTCCCGGATTATAACCGGGTAGTTCCCCGTGGTGGCGACAAGGTTGTGTTGGCGGACAGGGCCACCCTGAAAAATACGCTTCAACGGGCCGGCATTCTGTCCCATGAAAATATTCGAGGTGTACGCCTGAACCTGGCTACGAATGAGCTCCAGGTTTTTGCGAACAACCCGGATCAGGAACAGGCTGAAGACGCATTACCGGTAGACTACCAGGGCGAATCCTTACAGATTGGCTTTAATGTAGGCTATCTGGTGGACGTTATGAACGCGCTGGATGATGAGCAGGTGAAAATTACGCTCTCCAATCCGAACAGTAGCGCTTTGATCGAATCGCAAATTGATAACCGCTGCCTTTATGTGGTTATGCCGATGAGACTATAGGAGAAGACATTGATAATGGGCACCGTAACGAACGGAATCAAAGGCGCATTCAGAATTGGACAAACACTTTCTGTTTTAGGCCGAACCGGTGTCAAATGGGTAGGGGGAGAACGACCCCCTGCCCCGCGCTTGTTGCGCCAAACGTTCGAATCCCTCGGTGCAACTTACATAAAGCTTGGGCAGTTCATTGCCAGTTCTCCCACCTTCTTCCCCAAGGAGTATGTGGAAGAATTTCAACACTGTTTGGATCGTACGCCCAATCTACCGTTTGGTGTCATTAAACGTATTATTCGAGAAGAACTGGATCAACCGATCGATCAGGTGTTTTCACAGATCGACCCGGTCGCTTTGGCTTCGGCATCTATAGCGCAGGTACATGCGGCCCGATTGGTTACCGGCGAAGATGTGGTAATTAAGGTGCAGAAACCGGGCGTTGAAAACATTTTACTGACCGATCTGAATTTTTTGTATCTTTCTGCCAGGATTCTTGAAACTTTGGCGCCCAAAATGTCCTGGACCTCGCTTTCCGGTATTGTCGATGAAATTCAGCGCACCATGATGGAAGAATGCGATTTCATTAAAGAGGCGAACAACCTCAAAGTGTTCCGGAGGTTTCTCCACGACACGCATAATGAAGAAGCGACGGTCCCCGAGGTTTATGAACATGCGAGCACTCGGCGGATTCTCACAATGGCACGTTTTCACGGTGTACCCTTAACAGACCTCGAAAGTATTCGCGGTTACGCCAAAGACCCAGAGCGCACATTAATCACTGCCATGAATACCTGGTTTGCCAGCCTCACCCAGTGCGAATTTTTTCATGCCGATGTTCACGCCGGTAACCTGATGGTGTTGAAAGATGGGCGTGTTGGATTTATTGATTTTGGAATTGTCGGACGTATCCGGCCCGATACCTGGGAAGCCGTAAGCGACTTTATTTCTGCCGTGATGGTAGGGAATTTCGACGGCATGGCCGAGTCGATGATCCGTATCGGTATAACCAGTCATACGGTTCAGGCAGATAGTCTGGCCAATGATTTACGTAAGTTGTACCAGCAAATGGATAAAATGGTACCGGATGAGGTGCCTTATCAGGCGGACCAGGCAGAAGATGATGTGAATAACATTCTGATGGATATGGTTAAAGTGGGAGAAAGTCATGGCCTGCATTTTCCCAGAGAATTTGCCCTGTTATTAAAACAGTTCCTGTATTTTGACCGATACGTACATATCCTTGCGCCAGAAATGGATGTGTTTATGGATGAGCGTTTGAACATGCTTCACTGAGGCGGTCGCCTTCATCTGCTCTGTTTTGTACACTAAGGGCTGCATGTCACGTAAAATGTGAGATGCTGCCTTTTTTCCTGGATACGTTCCATCTCTCTTGTTGCCGCGACGAGCTGTCCTTTCTATGGCGCTGGTAAAACTTCATACCGAATTTTTTCGCAACCTGTCCCCAACCGGACCTACGTCGTTTTCACCTTCTTTTAACCTGCTATATGGTGCCAATGGCAGCGGTAAGACCAGTATACTTGAAGCTATTGGCTATCTTGGGCTTGGTCGATCCTTCCGAATAAACAGACATCAAGCGGTGGTTCAACATGGCCAACAACGATTTACGGTGTTTGGTGGGTTGGATCGAGGCTTTGAGGAAGAGCGGAATACCCCCGCTTCAGATTCTCTTGCTCATCGATTAGGCATTTCACGCGATATAGCCCAGAAGGAAACGATGCTCCGCGTAGATGGGGAAGGTGTGCGAAGCCTTTCATCTTTAGCAAAACATTTACCCGTATCTGTGATTGATCCAGGTGTGTTCGATATTGTGGCAGGAGGTCCCGGGAAGCGCCGGCAGTTTCTTGATTGGGCAGTGTTCCACGTGGAACCTTCCTTTGCATCTAGCTGGCAACAATGCCAGAGAGTGACATCGCAGCGGAATCAAACGCTGAGAAATGGTAGACTAGACGAAGCCATGTTGCGTATCTGGGATGCCCAGTACACAGCACTGAGCGAGAGAATTAGCGAAGCCCGAAAACTCGCCTTTGATCAAATCAAAAGCGCGTTTAATAGCCTGGTTCATGAGGTGGACATAAGTTGGGCACAAGGGCTGAAGTTGGATTTTTATCCCGGGTGGGACACCAGCCAATCACTGTCAGATGTGCTTGTTCGCCACCGGGAGCAGGAAGTCCGCATGGGCCACACCCTTTATGGACCAAACCGGGCAGACATCCGAATCAGATTTCAGGGACGACCGGTGGCGGAAACCTTTTCCCGCGGCCAGCAGAAAACCCTCGTTATTTTGATGAAAATTGCACAAAGCATGGTGTTGAATAGCCTTGGAAAGCAGGTCAGCTTTCTGATTGATGATATTAATGCAGAACTGGACCAGAGCCACAGAACCATGCTGGCTGGCAAATTACAGGAGTTACGTTGTCAGGTGTTCATTACCTCCATCGAGCATCCGAAACCGGGGTCGCTGTGGCAAGGTAGGGAGATGCCTGACTATCGAATGTTCCACGTGGAACATGGCAAATTGAAGGAAGAATAAAATCGGCTTACCAACCCCTTAGCCTGCAGAATGCGGTTTTAAGGAACGCGCCGGACCTTACGCTTCAGGAGTTTCCTAATGAGTGAATCGAGTTACAATTCCGCCAGTATCAAAGTCCTGAAGGGACTGGATGCGGTGCGAAAACGACCAGGAATGTACATTGGCGACACGGACGACGGTACCGGCCTGCATCACATGGTATTTGAACTGGTGGATAACTCCATCGATGAGGCTCTGGCGGGTTATTGCTCCGAAATCGGTATTATTATTCACCCGGATGAGTCTATAACTGTTCAGGATAACGGTCGCGGCATTCCGGTAGGTATTCACGAGGAAGAAGGTGTATCTGCCGCTGAAGTTATCATGACCGTGCTTCACGCGGGTGGTAAATTTGACGATAACTCTTATAAAGTTTCCGGTGGTCTTCACGGTGTGGGCGTTTCTGTTGTCAACGCACTCTCCTCTACTCTCACGCTAACCATACGTCGCGATGGTAAGGTGTACGAGCAGGTTTATTCTCACGGTGTGCCAAATGCACCATTGGCGCCGGTTGGTGAGACAGATGCCTCTGGTACCCGTGTTCATTTTATACCCTCGCCGGAAACCTTTAGTCACATAGAGTTTCACTACGATATCCTCGCAAAACGCATCCGGGAACTGGCATTTTTGAACAGCGGTGTGCGTATTCGCCTGACGGATGAGCGCAGTGGTAAAGAAGAAGTTTTCGAATACGAAGGCGGCCTGAGAGCGTTTGTTGAGCATCTGAATATCAACAAAACACCCATCAACCGGGTTTTTCACTTCACCCGTGAGCGTGAAGACGGCATTGTGGTGGAGGTGTCCATGCAGTGGAACGACGCCTTCCAGGAAAATATTTACTGTTTTACCAACAACATACCCCAGCGCGATGGCGGTACACACTTGGCTGGTTTTCGTTCGGCTCTTACCCGATCACTGAACACTTACATCGAGCATGAGGGCTTGGGCAAGAAGGCCAAAGTAAGCACCTCAGGTGATGATGCCCGCGAAGGTCTGACAGCGATTGTTAGCGTAAAAGTGCCTGATCCCAAATTTTCCTCCCAAACCAAAGATAAATTGGTGTCTTCGGAGGTGAAAACGGCTGTGGAGCAAGAGCTTTATCATAGCCTTGCTGAGTATCTGCAGGAGCAGCCAAACGAAGCCCGACTCATCGTTAATAAAATGATTGAAGCTGCCCGTGCCCGCGAGGCTGCTCGTAAAGCGAGGGACATGACCCGCCGCAAAGGCGCGTTGGATATTGCTGGTCTGCCAGGTAAATTGGCCGACTGTCAGGAAAAGGACCCCGCCCTCTCCGAATTATACATAGTGGAGGGTGATTCCGCGGGTGGCAGTGCCAAACAAGGCCGGGATCGTAAAACCCAGGCTATTCTGCCGCTCAAAGGTAAGATTCTGAACGTAGAGAAAGCACGCTTCGACAAAATGTTGTCCTCCGCCGAAGTTGGCACTCTGATCACTGCATTGGGTTGTGGTATCGGCCGTGAGGAGTTCAACCCGGACAAACTGCGTTATCACTCCATTATTATCATGACCGACGCCGATGTGGACGGCTCCCACATTCGGACTCTGCTGCTAACGTTCCTGTTCCGTCAGATGCGCGAGATTATTGAGCGTGGTCATGTGTTTATTGCTATGCCGCCGCTTTACAAGGTTAAGCGTGGTAAGCAAGAGCAGTACTTGAAGGATGAGAAGGCGAAGGAAGCTTACCTCACCCAGACCTCTCTGGAAGGCGCGCAACTGTACGTAAACGCAGAAGCACCTCCCATCAAGGATTCCGCCCTTGAGACAATGGTTCAGGATTATCAGACGGTTATGGCAATGATTGATCGTCTATCTCGTGCCTACCCCGCAAAAGTACTGGAGCAAATGCTGCACAACGATACGTTGAAGGCAGAACATCTGAAAGATGAAGACACGGTTGCTGCCTGGACGACTCGTTTGGGTGACGGGCTAGATGTCGATACCCGCACAGGTACCAAGTACACCTTCTCTGTCGCTAAGGACACTGAGCGAGAGCTTTACCTGCCTAAGGTCACCATCTATGTACACGGGATACCGCACGAGCACACGTTTAGCCATGATTTCTTCGATTCGCCATCCTATGGCGCCATCGCACGTCTTGGCGAAACTCTGAACGGGCTCATAGAAGAAGGCGCATACATTCAACGTGGCGAACGTAAGCAAATGGTGTTGTCGTTTGAAGGTGCGTTGCAGTGGCTGATGAAAGAAGCCCAGCGCGGTCTGAATATTCAACGCTATAAAGGGCTGGGCGAGATGAACCCCGAGCAACTCTGGGAAACAACGATGGATCCGGATTCTCGCCGGATGATGAAAGTGAAGATTGAAGATGCCATCGCGGCAGACCAGATCTTTACAACCCTGATGGGCGATGACGTAGAGCCACGTCGTGACTTTATCCAGACCAATGCGCTGGAAGTGACCAACCTGGATATCTGATATTATTCAGCAGGTAACAAAAAACGGCCAGAGCAGTGATGCTCTGGCCGTTTTTTTATTCCGAAAAACAGCGTATGCCTTTAGAGTATCTGGTTATTTACCTGAAGCGGAGCCTGACGAGTTGGCTTTCTCCTTCTCTTTTTCCGCCAGGTGAGGAGCCATCACTTCTTCCAGGGTATATCCCGTCAGCCGCCTGATAGTTCTCCACAGATAATAAAAAATAAGCATCATCATAATCATGGAGGGGATGGCGATCATTGGATAACTAACCAATGTCATCCTGCCGAGCTCTTCATTGAAGGCTTGGGTACCGGAGGGACTGACCACAATCCAACGGGCGATGGCGTAGTTCATGATGGAAGAAAACAAAAAAGTGCCCGAAAAAAAGTAACTCGCTTTTAGTAAACGCGCCTCAAACTCATCTACATGATTGTTTTCCTGTAACTTTTTTTGAATCTTTTCTACGTCGAGCACATTAGGGTTATACAGGAGTGTGCGAACCAGAGGATACTTTGTGCGGGTAGAGGCGAGCACAGCCAGGCCAATAATGGCGGGAATGGCCGCTTCCTTTATCGCCAACCAGCCAGCATCCAGTTCCAGTAAGCCAATACCACCGGTGAGCCCTACGCTGATTAAGCCAAGCACGGCGATAAAATTTTTCTTGTGATAGCGGATCAGCTCGAACAAGCCCCAGCCAAGGGGGAAGGCCAAACCCAGAATCAGGGCATTCACACTGCCCAGATGCTGGTCGCCGCTGAACTTCATCAAAATAACGGATGGGATGATGATACTAACGAGCAGATCAACCCATGGTCTGGGCTTATGCTCGGGTACAGATGTGGTGTTCGGTGAAGTCATGGCTCTGCCTGGTCGGTGTAACAACTATCCGCAGTATACGACGAACCCCATAAAAAAACCGAACCCGGAGGTTCGGTTTTTTACTCTTCTTCAACCTTCGCTCTGCTATCAGGCGCCGGCTTCTTTAAGGCTCTCCTCAACTATCGCCAGGCCTTCCTCAAGGATATTATCCTCAATAGTGACCGGCATCAGAAAACGCAAGGTGTTGCCGTACATGCCACAACTAAGAAGGATAAGTCCCTTTTCTTTGGCTTTCTTGGTAATTGCAGCAGCCAGTTCCGGCATGGGTTTGCGGCTATCTTTGCTCTCAACCATCTCGAATGCCGCCATGGAACCCAAGCAGCGAACGTTGTCCACATGAGTGAACTGCTCCTGCCATTGAGTGAAACGTTGGTTCAGGGCCTCACCCAGACGCTGGCTCTTGCCCAGAATGTCTTCTTCCTTGAACACATCGAACACAGCCAACGCTGCGGCACAGGCGGCCGGGTTACCCGTGTAGGTACCGCCCAGAGAGTTGGGCCCTGATGAATCCATGTGTTTGTCGGTACCGACAATGGCAGAGATCGGCATGCCGTCGGCCATACTCTTAGCAACGGTCATAAGGTCAGGTTCAATACCACTGTGTTCAATGGCGAACATCTTGCCCGTACGACCAAAACCACACTGGACTTCGTCGACAATCATCAGAATGCCGTTCTCGTCACAGATCTTGCGGATCTCTTTCAAAAAGCTGGTAGGTGCCGGGTAAAAACCGCCCTCACCGAGTACGGTTTCCAGCACTATGGCTGCCGTGTCATTCGCCGGAGAGTCAGCCTTCATTGTCATGCGCAATCCACGCAGCGCCTCTTCCTCAGTGATACCGTGATAAGGCACTGGATAAGGTGCCCGGAAAACCGAGCCTGGCATGGTGCCGAAGTCTGTCTGATAGGGCGCCGCCTTGCCATTCATTGCCATGGTCATGAAAGTGCGGCCATGAAATGCGCCATCGAAGCAGATAACGTTGTTGCGACCAGTGGCTGAACGGGCAATCTTGACCGCATTTTCCAGCGCTTCAGCGCCTGAGTTGGCCAGCATCACTTTAGCGTGGCCTTTCACCGGTGCCACTTCGCTCAATTTCTCCGCCAGACGTACGTAGCCCTCATAGGACATAACCGTCTGGCAAGTGTGCATCAGCTTGTCCAGCTGAGCTTTTATTGCTTCCACCACTTTCGGGTGCCGGTGGCCGATGTTGAGCACACCAATACCGCCGGCAAAGTCGATCATGCGTTTGCCGTCTGCGTCCCACAGTTCTGAATTGGTTGCGTGGTCAGCAAATTGCT
>NZ_JBQDCO010000042.1:0-27971 GCF_052091845.1 Marinobacter sp.
GCCTACTACATTGCGCCTTCGGCTTCATTTTGTAGGCGCGCATGCTGCAAGCGTTGGGCAACAAGAAGTGGAGCGTTGATTCGGCCCAAGGGGTGGTATGATATTGTCATACTTCTTCTGCGTTAGGAGCATTAGCTATGAGCATGCATCGGAAAACCATCACGCTGACTGAACAGCAAGACGACTGGGTAAAAGGTCAGATCGAAAGCGGTCACTTTGGTAATGACAGTGAGTATATCCGCGATCTCATCCGGAGGGACCAGCAGGCCAAAGAACGTCTTGCCACGCTGAGGCAAGCACTCGCTGAGGGTGAGTCAAGTGGGAAACCTAAGCCGCTCGATATGGCAGCTATTAAAGCGACGGGCCGCAAGCGAATGAAGGCGGCCAACTAGTGTTTAAGCTGAGTGTTACGCCAAAGGCGGAATCAGACCTCATCGGAATTTGGGTATACACCTACGAAGAATGGGGGGTTGATCAGGCGGATAAATACTTGGATCAATTGGACGAAGGAATGAAACAGTTGATCAACCATCCATCACTTGGCGCAGATTATACCCATGTTTTTCCTGGGTATCGCAGATTACAGGTCGAGCACCACGCGGTTTTTTATCAGGTGCTTGAACCGGAGGTGGTCGTTGTTCGTGTGCTGCACGAGGACATGGATGCACCTGAAAGGCTTCTGGAATAAGGGTAGCTATGTTTGGGACCCCGCTTCAAGCACTACAACTACGACCAGGATGCGATGGTCGTCATCAACTATCAGGAACAGCTCCAGCCCGGCACCTTTGAATACGCCGTTCATTACCTGATTGCACACAAGCTGGATCTGTCGGTGTTTCACCCCAAACATGCATTCCGTTGCGCTTTTCCTAGCAGTGTCGGATTTCTAGATAACGCCTGACACAGAGCGCTACAATACCAAGCGCCATCAGAAAAGGCGTTGCGGGTTCGGGCACACTGACAGGGGGGGACGGTGGACTGCCAAGAGTGCTGACGTCAATTGTTATCGCTCCTGAGTTATTGTACCAACCGAACCCATCCATTGTGCCTAGAAACAAACGAGTCGTATCATCAGGAATATTAAACTGCTGGGTTGTTCCCGTCGCGGTCAGGCCATCGCCGATAAAAAAAACCTGGCTCAGCAACGGAGACAGGGTTGTGAAATCAAGTCCAATTGTTCCAAAATCCAGCCCATCCGGTGCCTCTGATAAATCCGGTTGATCTTCGGTTAAAAAACGCCAATCAACGAATTTATAGGAGCCCTAAGGTTCGAAATGCCATTCTCTGCGCCAGAGTAATGGCTAAGGAGACCGGCTCCGTCAATAGGTGCACCTACAGAAGAACCGGTGTGGCTTACACCACCCCTGGCATTGGTGAAGAATAAGGAATTAGCTGAAAGCAGATCGAGCCCCATAACTTCCACAGGGGAATGATCCGGAGCAATGTCTCCACGGGATGCTGTAGATCCCGGAGCCATGCCGGACAGCCACGGGTTCGATGTACCAGGTACAGTAATCGGTACGGCCTGCACCACTAACGGCAACGCGAAAAACATTGACAGTAGAGCCAGTTTAAATAATGTGAACGGCTTCTTTCCCAAGCTGATGTCAGCATTTGTCCGCGACTACCACCAACCGAATATGCAGCATTCAAGCCTCGGCCAAGCTATGGAAGGTTTTTCAGTCGTTTAAGTAGATTGCGCAAGATAGCTCATCCCAAGAGTTGTAAGGAATGTTGACGTTTCAAGGTTTATCAGCAATGAGAGCAGACTTTGCGTATATTTCGGTGGGATTCCTGGTCGGCAAGGGTGATTACCGGTGTGAGACCTTGGCCCCAGCTCCGCTGCCTGAAAGTGCTTGGCATCGTGGCGAAAAATTCGTCCACGGTGTAGCGCCCAATCAGAGACTTGGAAAGTTACCTACCATAATATATGACGACTGGGGGGGGGCAGAACTGGTTCCCCGGCGAAAGCGTTTGAATTGTGGCGCGAGCCCACAAATCTTGGGGATTAGAAGATGCATTTAAGGATTGTTGGCACGATTGGAACATTTATTTTGGTTTTCGTGGGGCTGATGTACAAAGTTGGCGACTTTACCGTTGGGGAATTCTTCATTTTTCTGGGTTTGGCGTCTATTGCGGGGCTGATCGCCTGGTTTAAACTTTTCAAACCAGGTTCTCGACGAGAAGGCAATTAAGAGGGTCGTGAGGCCAGGACATTGAGCGTTATGTCCGGGTTCATCACACCGTCACCAGTCGTGTCTGGCCACTTGAATCACTCTCGCTCCAGACGCTTGTACCAGAGCACAAAGCCATTCCGTTCCCAAGCCAGCACCTTTACCTTGTCGCTTTGGCGATTGCTGAACACAAAGGCCTCCTCGTCGAACGGATTCAGCGCCATCGCTTCTTGAACCAATAGCGACAACCCGTCAATGGATTTGCGCATGTCGACCGGCTCCCGGCAAAGGTGCACCGACATCGAAAATTCCGGACGCACCATCAGCCGTTTTCGCCAAGTCATCAGGTCTGCAAAGCCCAACAGCTGAAACTGCTTTTTAACTAGTGCAGGCACTGCGACGCCCATTACACTGCGCCTTCGGCTCCATTCAAAGGGCGCGCATGCTGCAGGCGTTAAATTTTTGCCGCGCCCTCATCGACTATGATGCAATACGTTGTAGTCGCCAAATTCGAGGGTATAGCTATGAGTATCACCACAGTTCGCCTCCAAGCCGAAGTTGAGCAGCACCTGGAAGCAATCGCCGGCAGGCTGCACCGGTGCCAGACTCTGTTCGAGATATGGTTTTCGGCAAATACGTCGTTCGATATTCACTTCATGCCAGTGCCATCATTATTCTCCGGGTATGGCATGGCCTTGAAGGTCAACGATAGTAATGTAACCAGGCGTGGCACCGGCGTTAGCATCTCAAGGTAAAAGGTATGTACGGAACATTATTACTACTTCATATTCTTGCTGCCACGATATGGACAGGAGGGCATATCGTGCTGTCTGTCGTTGTCTTGCCAAAGGTGCTTAGAGAAAGCTCACCGGAGCAATTGCTAGCTTTCGAATCCGTTTATGAAAAAATCGGCATGCCAGCTCTGATAGTTCAAATAGTGACGGGGCTAATGTTGGCTCACAGACTGGAGCCGAATGTAAGTGAGTGGTTTAATATGAGCAATCCCGTGTCTCACGCAATTGTGGCCAAGCTCTTACTTCTTTTGCTAACAATCTGTTTTGCCATAGACGCCAGATTTCGGGTAGTTCCCGTTTTGTCAGAGAACAACCTCAAAGTTATGGCTTGGCATGTTATACCCGTAACATTTTTCTCAATACTGTTTGTTGTGGTTGGCGTTTCATTTCGGACTGGGTGGTTATACTGAAGGGCGCGGGGTGAAGGGCCAGACCGCTAGCAGTCACTGGCAAGCCCCCGGTACATGCCAGGCTCACGTTAACATGCAGATGTACCACAGAGCAGGGCCGTATTTTATCCGGATGGTTGTGAGCGCCGTTAATAAAGACTCAACTCAAGCAGGTAAACGGTGGTCGGGGTTGCTTGATTTGACGTGAAGATAATGAGCCGGCGGATATCGGTCATGTCTATCCGGCGTGTTGCGGGTGCTTGCTGAACGCTATCCAAGCTTACGGTGAAGCGATTCATTCCGGGAGCAATGACAAGCCGGGTGTTGAAGCGGTCTTCATGCGCATTGCCACCCAGCTCATGGGGGCGGTCGTTGATGCGTAATGCCACGGTCAGGGGTGTTTGCTCGGGGTTAAACAAGGTCAGTGCCAGGTTCTGGTGGTTGCTCCAGTCACTTGCCAAATTGTTCAGCGATGCCCCGGAGTACTTTTTGGTTGAGAGGTTCATTTCCAGGCTGAACTGAGCGCCGACCGTATCGGCAAAGCGTGTAGAGCGTTGTACGTCGCCGCCCCAGAACCTCTGAGCATTGGCAGTGTCAAAATCATAGAGTTGCGGCATCTGTTGGGTTATCCGCCACTGTTGGTAGCCGATGGCGGCCACAAACCAAAGCTCCCATAGCAACAATGTGAGCACGCCAATATGGGCCAGCCATACGGCAAGTGATTTTTTTTCTGACCATAAGAGGCACGCCAGCGCCAGCCAGGCACCTACTAAATTGCGCAGCATATCGTGCCAGTCAACCTCGCGGCCTATCCTGCCCTGAACCAGTTCAATCAGCCCACCCGAAACAAGTACCACCACAGTGGTGACCGTGACCAATTTCCAGCCACCGAATTTGCGCTGCGGCTGAAGCAACAGTGTTATCAGAAAGAAGAACAGGATGTGCCCCAGGTTCCACACGGCTTCATAAAACAGGCCGGTAGCCCAGTCCGGACCCCCGATGAAAAATAAAGGGAACAGCGCAAGAGTCAGGCTCGCCTGGATGATTTTAGCGCCCCAATGCGCTGAGTCGTTTTTAAAAGCCAATACAAGCTCCTGTAAGGCTGGGTTATAAGCAGGCACAGCCTGTGGTAGAGCTACAATACGAGCTCTTGAAATCAGATCAATAGGGGATAATTCGTTTATGGATCAGCTATGGTAAGAATTCCTGGTTGCCGGGGGGTGGAATGGCCAGGCGCGAACTGTAAATGGTTTTCGAGGTTAAAACACTGAATCCGGTGAGCCTGGCTGTGAGTGTTACAATACCGTCCCATTTTTGCTATCACCGGAGAAAGCACTATGAGCACAGCGTCCGCATCCTACCCAATCGGCACACCCGGCACTCCGTGGGGCGATGCAGAACGCGCCGAGTGGCTGTTGCAGCAATCGCATCAACGCAGCTACGAGTCCGAGGTGCTGAGTATTGTCGAACGCCTGCGCCAGCACTTCGATGTGGAGCAGTATGGCCTCTTGGAATACGGCCCCGGGAGTTACCCGCTAATGGCCATTCGCAGCCGTCAGTGGCGTGAGGATTTGCCGGTGATGCTAATCACGGGCGGGGTTCATGGCTATGAAACCAGTGGCGTGCATGGCGCATTGCAGTTTGTTGAGCAACAGGCGGAGAACTACGCGGGCCGGGTCAATTTGCTGGTGGCACCCTGTGTCAGCCCCTGGGCTTATGAGCGTATCCACCGCTGGAATCCTCATACAGTCGACCCGAACCGCTCGTTCCGCGAGAACAGCCCGGCTGAAGAGTCTGCTGCACTGATGCGCCTGGTAGCGCCCCTTGGTGATCGTGTGTTGATGCACATGGATCTGCATGAGACCACCGATACCGATGAAAGCGAGTTTCGGCCGGCGCTGTCCGCCCGCGACGGCGAGCCGTTCGAGCCGGGTGAGATTCCCGATGGCTTTTATCTGGTTGATGACAGCGAGACCCCCCATTCCGGATTTCAGCAGGCGGTAATCGAAGCGGTGGAGAAGGTCACGCATATCGCACCGGCTGACGACAATGGCAAAATCCTTGGTTCGCCCATGGTCGCCCCGGGCATTATTCAGTACCCGCTCAAACAGCTGGGCCTGTGCGCCGGCATGACCAGTGCGCCTTATAGGACCACTACGGAGGTTTACCCGGACAGCCCCCGTGCCACGCCTGAACAATGCAATGCCGCACAGGTTGCGGCAGTGTGTGCCGGAATTGACTACGCGTTGGCACAGCCGTAGAGCAGGACACTCAGGTTGAGATTTCAGCCAAGGCTTGTTCGAGACGGTCTGTATTGGCTGGCCGTTGTTTCAATTTTGTTTTCGGGGGAGGTGTGATTGTGCGCTTGCGAATACTGTCAGATTTACACATTGAATGTTTCAAGGAGGGCCGCGAACTGCCGAACGCAGACGCGGATGTGGTTATCCTGGCCGGTGACATTCACCGCACCACGGAAGGACTGGCCTGGGCGGCGGAGCGGTTTGCCGGGCAGGAGGTAATCTATGTGCCGGGCAACCATGAATTCTACGGAACAAACATGCCCGTTAACCGTGAAGCGTTGCAGGCTGAAGCCGGGCGCCTGGGTATTCACCTGCTTGATAACGAGTCCGTGGATATTGGCGGGGTGCGTTTTCATGGCACCACGCTATGGACAGATTTTGAGCTGTATACGGGCCAGCCTGATTATGACCCTCGGGAAACGGAGAGGCGCGCCCTCGCATTTATGCCGGATTTTCGCATTATCCAGCAGCCAGTCGGCGAGGTGTTCACCACCACAGAAAGCCGGCGTTTGCACGCAGAAGCCAGGGCCTGGCTTGAGGCAGCATTAAGCGAACCCAGCCCGGGACCACGGGTAGTGATCAGCCATCATGCACCGTTGCCAGAGTGTATTCCGCCAAAATATCAGGGCGATGTGCTATCGCCGGCTTTTGCCTCAAACTTACGGGTACTGATGGGCAAAATGGATTTGTGGGTGCACGGCCATGTTCACGAGCCGGTGGATCTGCAGGTTGCTGGTACCCGGGTATTCGCTAACCCGGGCGCTTATCCGAATGAATATGAGCCGCCGCTGTTTGTTGCAGACAGTGTCATCGAGGTGTGAGCTGATTAACTTTAATCATTTAAGTACGCCCATAAACAAGTATAATGAATGCCTCATTTGAAAAGTTAGGTGAATACGATGACAACAGACCTGAATAGCCGGCACGGCCTGAACCCTGCCCACAGCGAAGTAGTGGAAGCCTGCAAGATTATTGAGCCCGGGAAGGCTCTGGATATGGGCTGCTCCAATGGCCGCAATGCCCTCTACCTGAGCCAGCTTGGCTTTGAGGTAACCGCCGTGGACAACAACCCCGGCGCTATCAATATGCTGCAGAAAATTGTCAGCGAAGAGGGCATCAACAATGTTGAGCCGCAGGTGTACGACATTAACAAGGCTGAGCTGAATGCCGATTACGGTTTCATTGCCTGCACCGTCACCCTGATGTTCCTCGACCCGGCCCGGGTGGAGGCGGTGCTTGCCGATATGCAGGCGCATACGCAGCCTGGCGGATACAACCTGATTGTGTGTGCGATGAATACACCGGCGCACCCTTGCCCCATGCCGTTTCCCTTTACGCTGGAAGAAGGGCAGTTGCGTGATAACTACAAAGGCTGGGAACTGGTGAAATACAATGAAGATGTGGGCACCATGCACAACGGCGCGCAATTGCAGTTCGCCACCTTGCTGGCGCGCAAACCTGCCTGATTAAGCCATCACCAGGGCTGTTGCTCCCGCTGCGGCCGACACACCCTATACCCCCTCCGGGCGCCGAACTGTTCGCTTCGGCGCCTCCCCATCAAAGATTTCTGAAAATTAATCTAATTTCTTTTTAATTTGGCAATACTTGCCGGACCCCCGCCCGTATACGTATAACTGTAAGAAATAATTAAATATTTTTAGAGCTAGGGTGCCTTTTCATGATGAAATCAAAAGCGATCAGGGAATCGACGATACTGGTACCGGTTTTTATACCAGCGGTGGTGGTAACGCTGCTTCTGGTTACCGGAGCCATTGCCAGCCCGGAGCTTGCGGGCCAGTTGTTTAACAGCACGCTTGAGTGGATAACCCAAACGTTTGGCTGGTTCTACATGCTCGCGGTTGCGATTTTTCTGGTGTTTATGGTGGCTGTGGGCGCCTCCAGTTGGGGCAACATCAAGCTGGGCCCGGACCATGCAGAACCTCAGTACAGTTTTGTTGAGTGGTTTGCCATGCTGTTTTCGGCCGGCTATGGCATAGCGTTACTGTTTTTCGGTGTGGCCGAGCCGATTCTGCATTTTGCCTCACCGCCTGCAGGGGCCGCAGAGACCGTTGGTGCGGCAAAGCAGGCCATGCAGATTGCGTTTTTTCACTGGGGTTTCCATATCTGGGGCATTTACGGCTTGGTGGGGCTGGTGCTGGCGTATTTTTCCTTCCGCCATGGCCTGCCGTTATCAATCCGGTCGGCGTTGTATCCGCTTATTGGCGACCGCATTTACGGCCCCATCGGCCACGCGGTGGATGTGTTTGCCATCCTGGGTACGTTGTTTGGTATTGCCACCACGCTCGGGTTGTCGGTGGTGCAGATTAATGCCGGCATCAATTATTTATGGCCGCAGGTGCCAGTGGATATTTCCGTACAGATCATCGCCATTGCGCTGATCACCGCGGCCGCAACCGTGTCGGTTGTTGCCGGTATGGATAAGGGCGTGAAGCGGTTATCGATGCTGAATATGGTGCTGGCCATTGGCCTTATGGCGTTTGTCTTCATGGTGGGGCCAAGTGTTCACATTCTCGAAAGCTTTTTGCAGAACACCGGCAGCTACCTCAATGGCATTGTAGCCCGCACCTTCAATTTACAGGCCTATACCCGCAGTGACTGGATTGGCAACTGGACGCTGTTCATTTTCGGCTGGACCATCGCCTGGGCGCCGTTTGTCGGCATGTTTATCGCCAAAATCAGCCGGGGTCGCACCATCCGCCAGTTTGTTTTTGGCGTTATGCTGGTGCCCTCGGTGTTTACCTTTTTGTGGTTTTCTGTTTTTGGCGATACCGCCCTGAACCTGATTATGAATGAGGGGCTGACCACGCTGATCGGTGATGTGCAGAATGATCAGGCGGTTGCTCTGTTCAAGTTGCTGGATGAACTGCCGGGCGCGTTCCTGATTTCCGTGCTGACGGTACTGCTGATCATCACCTTTTTTGTGACCTCCTCAGACTCCGGCTCGTTGGTGATTGATGCACTGGCCTCCGGTGGCGTGGTGGATACGCCAGTGTGGCAGCGGGTGTTCTGGGCCGTGCTGGAAGGGGTGCTGGCTTCGGCGTTATTGTTTGGGGGCGGTCTCAAGGCGCTTCAGGCGATGACAGTCACCAGTGCCTTGCCGTTTGCCATCATTATGCTGGTGGCGGCTGTGGGATTGTGGCGCGCGCTGACCATTGAAGGCCATCGTGAGAGCAGCTTGCAGGGCTTCGCCATGAACGCACCGCAGCTGGATACCGCCCAGTGGAAAAAACGGCTGGCGGCCATTGTGGATTTTCCCGACCGGGAGACAGTCGGGCGGTTTATCGAGCAAACCGTACTGAGCGGCATGCGTAAAGTAGAAGCCGAGCTGCGACAACGGGGCTGGGATGCCTCGGTAGAGTTTGATCCCGACATTGGCCGGGCCCACCTGCGGGTGAACTGGGAAGATCACGCGGAGTTTTCCTACGACATTCGCCTGACGGAGCGTGAAGCGCCCGAGTTTTATAATGTTGATTCAACGCAGGAGGGGGAAACGTCGCAGTCGTATTTCCGCGCCGAAGTATTTATGCGGCGTGGTGGTCAGGCCTATGATATTTTCGGTTACGAAGAGAACGATGTTATCAAGGATATTCTGGATCAGTTTGAGAAATATCTGCACTTCCTCGATATTTCACCTGGCAAGCTGCCCTGGGATATGGCCGAGCACGACGAAATGTTGAGTGATGCGCGAGAAAATACAGACCCGCAAAAGCAGGAGGTACCATGAAAACCGAAAGCTTTGGCAAGACCGACATTCAGGTAACCCCGGTGGGGCTTGGCACCTGGGCGATAGGTGGCTGGATGTGGGGCGGCACAGATGAAGCCCAATCCATTGACACCATTCATGCCGCTATTGATAAGGGCATCGGGCTGATTGATACCGCACCCGTGTATGGTTTTGGTCGCTCCGAGGAAATCGTGGGCAAAGCGTTGGCGGGTGGCCGGCGCGATCAGGTGGCTCTGGCAACCAAGGTTGCCATGAACTGGTCTGAGAACCACGACAAGATATGGCGTGATGCCTCGCCCGCCCGAATTGAGCGCGAGGTGGAAGATTCCCTGCGCCGTTTGCAGACAGACCGAATCGACATCTATCAGATTCACTGGCCCGACCCGACAACGCCAATGGCCGAAACCGCCCGCGCCATGGAAAATTTGCTCAAAGCCGGGAAAATCCGTGCAATTGGTGTTAGCAACTTCTCGCCAGAGCAAATGGATGAGTTTCGCAAGAGCGTGCCTTTGCATAGCATTCAGCCGCCTTACAATCTGTTTGAGCGGGAAATTGAACAGGATGTGCTGCCTTATTGCCGGGAGCAGGGCATCGCAACCATTACCTATGGCGGCCTGTGCCGGGGGTTGTTGTCTGGCAAGATGCATCAGGAAACCGGGTTTGAAGGCGATGACTTGCGCAACAATGACCCGAAGTTCCAGGGGGATCGCTTCAAGCAGTACCTAAATGCGGTTGCAGAACTGGACCAGTTTGCCCGCGAACGCTATCAGAAGAATGTACTGGCGCTGGCTTTGCGCTGGCTGATTGATCAGCCCGGCGTAACCACCGCACTATGGGGCGCGCGGCGTCCGGATCAGTTGAATCCGGTCAGTGACATTGAAGGCTGGTCTCTGGATGATGAGGCGCTGAAAACGATTGATAGTATTCTGAACCGCTGTATCAAAGACCCGATTGGGCCGGAGTTCATGGCACCGCCTGCGGGGGATGCCTAGAGCGGACAGACGGTGAAACAAAAGTATCCGCTCACCGGGGAGCATCCCGCTGTATCCGATAACGCCGTTCTGGCCGGCCAATGCTGCCGTAGCTGACTTCCGCCACCAGGGTGCCGGTGCCGGTCATGTATTCCAGGTAGCGGCGGGCGGTGGTGCGGGATGCGCCCATGGCGCTGCCCACTTCCTCGGCACTCCAGGGTTTGCCGTTGGCAATTAAGGCCCGAATTTTGTCCAGGGTGATCACGTCTATGCCTTTGGGTAGCCGGTGCTGGTTGTCGTGGGTTGTGTCGCCTCCGGCACGGGGCAGCAGCGCATCCACTTCGTCCTGGCCCAGATGCTTTAATGCCGATAGCCGAGTGAGGTGGCTGCAGTAGCGGTTGATGGCTTCTTCCAGGCGCTCGAACACCAGCGGCTTGAGTATGTAGTCGAACACGCCCCCGCGCAGGGCCGTGCGCAGGGTGTCCACTTCTTTGGCGGCGGTAATCAGGATCACGTCGGTGCTGCTGTTGGCGGCGCGCAGTTCCCGCAATAACTCCAGGCCGTTGCCGTCGGGGAAGAATACGTCCAGCAGTATCAGGTCGGGCTGCAGCACCTCGGCCTGTTCCCGGGCATCGGCCAGGGTGTGGGCAATGCCACACAGCTCCACCTGCCCCAGGCGCTCGATAAAGCGGCGTTGTATTTCGGCAATCTGGCGGTCGTCTTCGGCAATCAGCAGTCGGATGGGGGGCACGGCTGGCTCCTGTGAGTGAATGTTTTCGGTAAGTACAGGGTGATACGGCTACCGTCGGCATTGCTCAGGTTTTCCACGGTGATGGAGCCTCCCCAATCATCCAGGAACTGGCGCGCCAGGTGCAGGCCAAAGCCATGCTCGCGGCCGGGTTTGCTGGTTTCGCCTTTCTCGAACATCCGTGTTTGCATCTCCTCGGAAATGCCTGGTCCCTGGTCTTCCACTTCAAAGATAAGGTCCTGCCCCAGGTCAGTCATCGACAGCTGCACCCGGCCATTTGCACCGGTATGACGAAGAGTGGCTTCCAGGGCATTGTCGATCAGGTTGCCCAGGGCGCTCACCAGTTGTTCCCGGGGCAGGGTGTCGGGCAGGTCGGCCATCTGGCTGCCGGGATCAATATCCAGGTGCAGGCCCATTTCCCGGGCACGGTTGTGTTTGCCTAGCAGGCAACCAGCCACCACGGGGTCTGGCACGGCTTCCAGCAACAGGTGAATCAGTGCCTGGTGGCTGCTGACTTCGTGGCTTATCAGGCCGAGGGCATCGTTATAGGCACCCAGTTGAATCAGCCCGGCAATGGTGTGCAGTTTGTTGGAATATTCGTGGGTCTGGCTGCGCAAGGTGTCGGCGTACTGCTGAATGCGGGTCAGTTGTTGGCTGACCTGATCCAGCTCATTGCGCAGGCGGAAGCTGGCCACCACGCCAATAATGGTGTCGCCCTGGCGCATGGGCAGGCGGTTGACCACCATGTGCCGATTGCGCAGCCATACCTCCCGGTCGAAATCCGGTACGCCGGTGCCTAACACCGACATCAGGTCACTCTCTGGCAGCACCTCCAGAATGGGTCGGCCTGCTATGGGGTTTTCAGCCTCCAGGCCCAGGGTAATCAGTGCCGCGCGGTTAACCGTGGTGATGATGCCGTCGCGGTTGATGGCAATAATACCTTCGCGCACGGATTGCAGGGTGGCATTGCGCTCCTGGAACAGACTGGCAATTTCCTCCGGTTCCAGGCCAAAGATGGCGCGTTTGAAGCGGCCGGAAATCACCACCGCCGCCAGGATGCTGGCCAGCAACGCCACCCCGAGCACGCCGTAGAGCACCAGGCTATAGCGCTGGATGGTGGCTTCCACCTGGCCAACGCTGTAGCCCACCGAGACAATGCCAATAATGTCGCCACTGCCGGGCTCGAATACCGGAGCCTTGCCGCGCATGGATTCCCCCAGGTTGCCCAGGGCGCGGGCAATATAACCTTCACCGTGCACCAGTGCCTGGCGGCCGTAATCGCCATCGTCATCGGCCATGGAGTGGCCTATACGCTCTGTTGAAGGGTGGGCCAGGCGAATGGCGTTGTGGTCACCAATCACAATAAACAGGGCTTCGTTGGTGGTGGCCAGGGTTTCGGTGAGGGCGTTTAATTGCTCAATATCACGCTGCTGAATGCCTTCGATAATCACCGGGCTGGCGGCAATGGTTTTTGCCACCATCAGGGCGCGTTGGCCGATTTCGTTGTACAGGGACTCGCTCAGGTAGTAACCGGCGAACAGGCCGATAAACAGTGTTTGCAGGGCGCTCACCAGTCCAAGGGTGAGAATCATGCGGGTTTTCAGTTGGGTACGTCGCTTTGCGGCCATAGAGCTTTATCGTGTGTGCGTTGGAATTGGCTATGCTGTCGGGTAAGGGTAAATGACACAAGCAGGGTTTGCCCGTGAACTTTATGCGCAAAATGGGTAATAGGTTTTTTAAGTGGGTTACGCCCAGATACTTCAGTAACTACGCATTGCCTTTTACCCTGCGCACTGGAACAAAATAAAGAGGCGATTCCTATGTTCATCAAAAAAACAATAGCACTGGCGGCAGCCGCCGCGTTCAGTATGTCAGCCATGGCCTGGGAGCCGAGCGGAAAAGTAGAGTGCCTGGCACCGGCTGATCCGGGTGGCGGCTGGGATTTCACCTGCCGCAGCGTAGGCAAGGTGATGCAGGAGCTTGATCTGGTGAGCGGCTCGGTACAAACGGTGAATATGGCCGGCGCCGGCGGTGGTGTTGCGTTTGCCCACACCGTCAGCAAACGCAAAAATGATGACAAGCTGATTGTTGCCGCCTCAACGGCGACCACCACCCGTCTTGCCCAGAAACAGTTCCCCGGTATGGATGCGTCCATGGTGAAGTGGGTGGGCGCACTGGGCGCAGACTACGGCATTATTGCGGTCAGCAAGGATTCCAAATACGAAAACCTGAACCAGCTGATGGATGCCGTGAAAGAGAACCCGCGCGCGGTTAAATTCGCTGGTGGCAGCGCCCGTGGTGGCTGGGATCACCTCAAGGTACTGATTGCGGCCAAGGCGGCGGATGTTGGTAAGTTGCCATCTATTCCCTACCTGTCATACAACAACGGCGGCGAAGCCATGACCCAGGTTGTGGGCGGCCAGGTGGATGCCTTTACCGGGGATGTATCCGAGGCAACCGGGTTTATGGATTCGGGTGATCTGCGGGTGCTGGCGGTGCTGTCCGAAGAGCGCCTGCCAGGCAAATTCGGCGATATTCCTACCGCGCGGGAACAGGGTATTGATGCCCTTGGCCCCAACTGGCGCGGCTTTTACATGCCCAAGGGCGCCGATGAAGAAGCCAAGGAGTATTGGGTAGAGGCTATGGATACCGTATATTCCAGCGATGAGTGGAAAGCGGTAATGAAGAACAACGGTCTGATTCCGTTCCACCCCAAGGCGGGCGAGTTTGAATCGTTTGTGACCAATCAGGTGCAGGATATTGAAGACCTGTCCCGGGAAATCGGTCTACTGAAATGAAGGGCATAGGCGACCGTATTCTGGGCTTGTGCCTGCTGGTCTTGGCGGTTGCCTATGGCTGGGAAGCACAGCAGTGGCCTGAACCCTTCGGCGGTGCCGAGGGGGTAGGGCCAGAGACCTTCCCCACCATTCTGGCCATTGTGCTGGTGGTGGGGAGCCTGTACCTGATGGTGAAGCCAGACCCGGATGCCGAGTGGCCTATTGGTAAATCGGCACTGGAACTGGTGATCTCCATGGTGGTGCTGGTGATCTACGCGCTGCTCATGGAGCCCCTGGGCTTCGTGATTGCCACCACGCTGGCCGTGGGCACATTAAGTTGGCGCATGGGCGCTGCCTTGCGACCGTCGTTTGTGACCGGTCTTGCCAGCGCCGTGGTGGTGTTCGTGCTGTTTAATTATGGCTTGTCTCTGAGCCTGCCCACAGGCCTTTTGGGGGGCTTCTGATATGGAAACGATCGGCTTTCTGATGGAAGGTTTTGCGGTGGCCTTAACGCCGTACAACCTGATGTTTGCCTTGTTCGGTGCCTTTGTTGGCACCTTGATCGGCTGCCTGCCCGGGCTGGGGCCGGCGAATGGTGTCGCCATTCTGATTCCACTGGCCTTCACTCTGGGTCTGCCGCCGGAAACTGCGATGATTCTGCTCACCGCTGTGTATGCCGGGGCCATGTACGGCGGGCGGATTTCCTCCATTTTGCTGAACATACCGGGCGATGAGCCGGCCATGATGACCTGCCTGGACGGCTACCCCATGGCACAAAAAGGCCGTGCCGCAGATGCCCTGGCGATTTCAGCAATTGCGTCGTTTGCCGGCAGCCTGATTGGTACCATCGGGCTGATTATGCTGGCACCGGTGCTGGCAAAGTTTGCCCTTACCTTTGGCCCGGCCGAATATTTCGCGCTGTTTTTGCTGGCGTTCGCCACCCTCGGCGGTATAACCGGCAAGAACCCGATGAAAACCGTGATTGCCGCCACCCTGGGCATCATGATTTCCACGGTCGGGATCGACATCTCCACCGGCACTCAGCGCTATACTTTCGGTGTGCTGGAGCTGTATGAAGGCATTGATTTCATCCTGGCGATTGTCGGCCTGTTCGCCATTTCCGAGCTGTTGTTTTTTGTGGAAGCGCGCCTGGGCAAGGGCCGCAGCAAGATGCAGGTGGGCAAGCTGTCACTCAGCCTCAAGGAAATTTTCTCCACCATTCCCACGCAACTGCGCGGCGGTGTGCTGGGTTTTGTGGCTGGTGTGTTGCCGGGCGCGGGCGCTTCATTGGGTAGCTTTATCAGCTACACCCTGGAGAAATCCGTGCTGGGCAAAAAGGGCCGGTTTGGCGAAGGCGACATTCGCGGTGTGGTGGCACCGGAAGCCGGCAACAACGGCGCTGCCTCTGGTGCGCTGGTGCCCATGCTGACCCTGGGTGTGCCGGGCAGTGGCACCACGGCGGTGTTGCTGGCCATGTTGATTTCGCTGAATATCACGCCGGGGCCGCTGATGTTTACCCAGAACGCCGATATTGTCTGGGGGGTTATCGCGGCTTTGTTGATCGGTAACGTGCTGCTGTTGTTGCTGAATATTCCGCTGGTGGGCATGTTCGTGCGGCTGCTGTCGGTGCCGCCAATGTATCTGCTGCCGGTGGTGACCATGGTGGCGTTTGTGGGGATTTATTCCATCAGCCACAGCACTTTCGACCTGTACTTCATGATCGCCTTTGGTGTTGGTGGGTACCTGATGCGCAAGCTGGAGATCCCCCTGGTGCCGATCATTCTGGGGCTGTTGCTGGGGCCGGAAATGGAAAAAAACCTGGGCCACGCGCTGATTATTTCAGACGGCGACTGGAGCATTCTGTGGTCAAGCCCGCTGGCCATCGGCCTGTGGACGGTGGCCGCCCTGGGGCTGGTATTGCCCACGGTATTCGGCCCGATACTGCGTCGGCGCATGCGCAAGGCCCTCGAAGAGGGTCCGGTCAGCGATTAGGCGTTTTGAATCCCGCCAAGGCGGGTATAATGAGCACACTGCACCGGGCTTTGCCCGGTGTTTTCCGTTGTGATCAACCCTGTTTTTTTAACCAACTCACCTTACCTGTCAGGAAGTAATGTCCGATCTCTCCCTCATTCAGTATGGCCTGGTGGCGCTCATTTTTGTCTGGAGCGGCTTCGTGCGCTCCGGCCTTGGTTTTGGCGGGGCGGTGTTGTCGCTGCCGTTCCTGCTACTGGTAAAAAACGACCCGCTGATATTTTTGCCCATCATAGCGGTACATCTGCTGTTTTTTTCATCGCTGACCATCTGGATGAATAATCGCAATAACCGGAAAACAGCGACCGCTGGCAGCACTGAAAAACTCACCGGATTCGGGCCGGATGTAGAGCCAAACCGGCCTGAAGGCACGGTGGACTGGCATTATTTATGGCGAATGCTGGGCATTATGCTGGTGCCCAAGCTGATTGGCGTATTTGGCCTGTTTACGCTGCCCCCGAATGTGCTCAGCGCCATTATTTTTGTCATTGTGGCGATCTACTCGGTGTCCTACATCATCAACCGGCCGTTTCGCAGCAAGAGCAAAACCGTGGATGTGCTACTGCTGATGGCCGGCGGCTACATCAGCGGTACCTCGCTGATCGGCGCGCCACTGATTATTGCCGTTGCGGCTCAGCATGTGGCCCGGGAAAAGCTCCGCGACACACTGTTTGGCCTCTGGTTCATTCTGGTACTGATCAAACTGGCCGCCTTCGTTTGGGTAGGGCTGGATCTGCAATTGATTCACCACCTGTGGCTGTTGCCCTGCGCTGCCATAGGGCATGTGATCGGGCTGCGTTTTCATGAGCGCATCCTGAAAGCGGAAACGCCGGTGTTTTTCCGCATGCTGGGTGTGGTGCTGTTGGTGGTCAGCAGTGTGGGGATGATCAGCGCCCTGCTTTAATCCGGCGAAACGTACCAGGGCAGGCCAAGTCGCTCACTTCGTTCAAGCTCGGCAATCACCTGCGCCCCGAGCAGCAGGATGATGGAGGCGATCTCCAGGCTGATCAGTATCACAATGATGGTGGCCAGGGAGCCGTAAATTGCATTCACGAAGGATATATTGAGAAAGTAATACATCAGCAACAAGCGGGTAGTTTCCCAAAGTATGGCTGCCACCAGCCCGCCTACCAGGGCTCTTCGCCGTGAGACGCGCACAATAGGCAGAACCTTGTAGATGGCGCTGAACAGAATAAACACCCCAAGAAAGCTGACCAGGTACAGGGTGAGCCCGGGGGCTTCATACAGAGCGTTGATCAGACTGAATAGCAACGTCAGGGCCAGCAGCCCGGCGCCCAGGACAAGAATAAAACCGTAGGGCAGCACGGCAGAGACCCAGAAACTCCGGTGGGGATTGTCTGGCCGGTGGAAGATGATCGCAATGGAGTCTTCCAGCATGCGGAACGCAAACGTACTGAAAAACAGCAACACCGGTAAGCCGACAATGCCGATGATATCCCGTGATTCCATAAATGCCCGAACCGCATCCAGCAGCAGGTCGGCATGTCCGGGAGCAAAGTGCTGGGCCTGCACGGCCATTACTTGCAGCAGCTGCTCTTCATCCACTATGCGGGTCAGTAAAACGGTCAGTACAGCAAGCATCGGCACCGCCGACAGCAGTACGTTGTAGCCAACCCCACCCGCCAGCAAAATTCCATGATTGCGCAGAAAATTGCGTATAACCCGCCGTACGAACAGCAAAAACTGACGGGGTAGGTGCGCGGACGTCTGCTGATTATTAATTCTGCCTTTCATGGGGCAACCCTGGCACAGATTGAAAAAGGAGTTCCGACAACCCAGGGCGCCCATATCGCCCTATAGGAGATTAGTGGTCAGCCGGGACCGTATGCAGGTCGGACTCGACTATACTATACCGTATGACAAAACCCACCGAAGCTAAACAGCGCGCTATTCTTGAGCGGCTGGATAAGTTCAGCCGTTTTACCGATAGCAGCATTGGTATTCCCTTCACGCGATTCCGGTTCGGGGTTGACGCCGTTATCGGCATGGTGCCGATAGTAGGAGACGCCGCCGGACTGTTGTTGTCTTCTTATGTACTGATTGAGGCTCAGCGGGCCGGTGCCAGTAAGGCTGTCAAAGGGCGTATGTTGGGTAACATGGGGATCGATTTTGTGGGTGGCCTGGTACCAGTAGTAGGCGATGCGTTTGATGTCTTCTACAAGGCCAATATCCGCAATACCCGTTTGCTGAAACGTCATCTGGAAGAGCAGCTTGTGGCACGTGAGCCATGATCGGTCCGGTGAGCCTGGCAACCGCCTTTGGCAATCAGTAGCCAACGATATTATGGGTTCAGGATAAAAAAGCGATGCGTGTTTTCAGCCATTTTCGGCTATATTCTCCCCTCAATTAAGGGGGCGAGATGCGTGCGTTTTTGGTGATTCTGGGTCGTGGTGTCGGGCAGGTAATGCTTCAGGAAAATGCCTTTTCCGGCTGCCTGATGCTGTTAGGGATCGCCTGCAATTCCTGGTTGATGGCTCTGGCTGCTTTGCTGGGGGGCTCGGTGTCGACACTGGCGGCTATGCTGCTGAAATTTGATAAGCAGGCGCTGCAGCGCGGGTGGTACGGGTTTAACGGTACGCTGGTAGGCATTGCCACGGTTGTTTTCCTGCAGGTGTCTGTCTGGTCGGTCGTTTTGCTGGTCGCCGGCGCCATCCTCTCTACCCTGGTGATGCGATTGTTTCTTATGCAGCGGCATTTTCCCGCCTACACCGCGCCGTTCGTTCTGGTTACCTGGCTGTTGTTGCTGGTGTGCCACCTGATGATTGCGACCAATCTCTTGCCCCCGGTTGTTGACCTGGTCTCCACCTCGCCGGATATTTTCGCCGCCTTCTGGCGCAGCTTGGGCCAGATCATGTTCCAGCCCAGCCCGGTCGCCGGTTTGTTGTTTTTTGCGGCGGTGCTGGTGCACTCACGTGTCAATTCTTTTTACATGTTATTGGGTGCCGGGTTGCCCCTGCTGTTGCTGATGGCCAATGAGATGAACTACGCGAATTTCAACGCCGGCCTTTATGCTTATAATGCCGTGCTGTGTGCCATAGCGCTGGGCGAACGCACGCGGGCCAGCCTTTGCGGGGCTATCCTGGCCATTACCTTGTCGGTGGCGCTGCAGTGGCTTGGCATACAGGCTGGCCTGATTACCCTGACGGCTCCGTTTGTGCTGGCTGCCTGGGTTACGCTGGTGCTGCGCCAGTGGGTCAACGTGGGTTCACTTTGACGATGAAACTGTATCGCGACCAACTCTTTCTGGACACTGTAGATTCTCTCGGCGAAAGTACGTAATAGAACCTTTATTTCTCCATGCCGATAGAGGTGGCAAATATGAAGTACATCTTCGAAGTGCATATCAAAGAGGGCTATACCGCCGAGGACTACGCGGATGCCTGGGTGCGTGCCAGTGAGTTGATTCAGCGAGCACCGGGTGCGAGGGGAACCGAATTGCATCGCAAAATCGGTGATCCGGATACGCTGATAGCCATTGCTTATTGGGATAGCAAGGCTAGCCGGGATGCGATGGAGGCGCAACCCAGCCCCGATATAGCAGAGATTATTCGCAGTGCTGCGCCTTTTTGTGAAATCCGACCCCTTGGTGAGTTTGAGGACCCGGAATGGGTGGTCGACCCGGCAAATGCGGTTAATTTCGCGCCCAAAGCTATCACATGAGCCGGTCGCCAGTTGAGCTTGAAATTCCTCCGCCCATAGCAGCAGAGGCTTTACGATATCAGTGAACTTCAGGCAGTTTGGTTGTGGGCCCGAACACTTCGTAGTGCAACTGGTCGTCGGTGAAGCCGATGCTGTTAAGTATGCTTTTTAGGGTCGTCATAAAAGGCATAGGGCCGCAGAAGTACACATGGGCTGTTTTGTCGGTGAGCCATTTGTTGAGGATGTCAGCGGTTAAGTAGCCAGCCCAGTCGGCGCCTTCGCCGAACTCGAATGCACGTTTCAGGTTCAGGCCGGCTGACTCTTGCAGCTCTGCCAGTTCCGTGTGGAAAATCTGGTGCTCGGCACTGCGGCAGCATTCAATAAACTGGAGGTTTTCAGCCCCGAAGCCGGATGCCAACGCTTCTTTCAACATGCTGTACAGCGGTGTGATGCCAACGCCACCGGAAATAAATACATGCTTCGGGGCACTTTTGTTCAGTGTGAACTGTCCGTTTGGCGCACTCAGTTCAACCGTATCACCAACCGCGCATTTGTGGAGTTGCTGCGAGGCCGCGCCGTGAGTTTCGGCTTTTACCGAAATTCGGTAGTAGTCCTCTGTGCCCCAGGATGACAGTGAGTATTGGCGGATCTCATCGTAGCGGTCGCCGGTTCCGGTCAGTTTGACGCCAAGGTACTGGCCGCCGGCATAGGTGCAAATAGCGCCACCATCGGATGGCTTGAAGTAAAACGATTTAACTTCGGGTGTTTCCTCAACAATCTGATCAATGGTGAAGGGGCGAAATCCGCGCCAGCCACCTGGCTGAGCTTCCTTTTCGCTGTACATGTTTTCTTCAGTATCGGTAAATATCTGTGCCAACACGCCATAAGCTTCTCCCCATGCGATGAGTGCTTCGTGATTGTCTGGCAACTGCAACACATCCTGAATGGCTGCTATCAGGTTTTCCCCTACAATCGGGTAGTGCGTGGGCTCAATTCCAATGCTGGCATGCTTGCTGGCTATTCTCTGCACGGCGGGCACAAGTACTTCAATCTGGTCAATATTCTTGGCATAGGCAAAAACGGCATCTGCCAATGCGGATGACTGGCCACCGCCGCCGCTGCGCTGATTGGCCATGTTGAATATGTGCTTCAGGTCGGGGTTATTATCGAACAGTCTTTTATAAAATTCCTGGGTAATGGCTTGGCCATTTTCGGCCAGTAGAGGGACGGTGGACTTAACGGTAGAAATAGTATGTTCCGTGAGCATGAACTTGCCTTGTAAGGAGTATGTAAAATGAATATTAAAGGCTACAGGGAGGTGAAAGTTACAGTCAATAGGGGATGTGCGGATAAAAATGCTACTTCCGGGTCAGTTTTTCTGGTTTTGGGCCTTCCTCGCGAAGGCTTCTGACAGCTCAGGCAAGTCTATTCCCGGTTTTCCTGATGCTGTTTGTGCAGTTTGCGAATAGCCTCTGCCTGTGCCGCAAACGGGCCTTCCACACGCAGGCCGGGTACAACAGTGTTGATCGGCAGAGTTGCTATAGGAGGGGCTGGTGCGCGCATTTCTTCAAGCCAGGCTACTAGTTGTTCTGAAGAGCTGGCATAAACAATCCGGCCAAGGCCAACCCAACCGTGGGCCGCGGCACACATGGGGCAGTGTTCGCCCGATGTGTATACAGTAGAGGCTGCTCGTTCATCGGGTGTCATGTTCGCCGCGGCCCAGCGAGCGATTGCAAACTCAGGGTGTTGAGTATCGTCGCCATCAGCTACAAGATTATGCCCCTCGTACCTGACTGCGCCTTTCTCATCTACCAACACCGAACCGAACGGTGGGTTGCCGGTTTCTAGCGCATTGGTGGCTAGTTCAACGCATCGATCCAAGTGTTTCATTTCAGTTGCTTTCACCACGGTTGCCCTCTCAAAGTACCTGAATATTCTATCGACTCTGCAGCCGAAGACGGTTTATCCAGACATCATGCCAGGAAGCTGGCGCCAGACAGAAACGCTGGCATTTTATGTGCTGGCATCGGTTTTGCGTAGAGAAACCCCTGAGCCAGATCACAGCCTAAGCTGCAAACCAGGCAGTCCTGTTCAGATGTTTCTACGCCTTCAACAATCACGGATAGGCCAAGCCGGTGGCCGACGGTGATTATCGCCTCCATAATAGCCATGTCAGTGTCATTCTCCATCGCGTGTTGCAGGAAGAGCCTGTCTATTTTAAGGCTGCATATGGGTAGCTTTCGCAGATAGACAAGGGATGAGTAGCCGGTGCCGAAATCGTCAATGGAAATATGTACCCCGGCTTGCTGTAGCTTTTCCAGTTGCCGGGACTGAGCTTCGTCGCTACCAATAACTTCATTTTCGGTAAGTTCTACGCCCAACTGAAAGGGGCGCAGGCGGTAGTTGTGTAGTTTGGTCAGAATATCATCTGCCAGGTGCGGGTTGGAAAGCTGTTTGCCCGAGAGGTTGATGTCTACCCGCAGCGTCTCAAGCCTGGTGCCTTGCCAGGCCTTCAGCTGCTTGCAAGCCTCCTCAATAACCCAATTTCCAATGTCGTTAATCAGCCCGGACTTTTCAGCCACGGGAATAAAAACAGCGGGGGAAACAGGGCGGGATTCTTGATCAAAGCACCTTAGTAGTGCTTCACAGGAACGAACGTTGCGGCTCTTCAAATCAATTTGCGGCTGATAATGGAGCTGCAGGCTATCGGTTCTCAGGGCGCGGCGCAGCATGGTTGTCACTTCCTGGTAATGAACCAGCTGGTCATTAATGTCAGTAGTGTAAAAACAAATATTGTTATTGCCATGGTCTTTTGCCTGATACATCGCCGCATCGGCGTTGCCCATCAGTTCAGTCACTGTGGTGCCGTCTTCGGGATACAGGCTGGCACCAAAACTGGCGGTGACCGGGTAACAGATGCCGTTCAGAACAACACCCTGGTCCAGCACGCTGATCAACCGCTGGAGCAGTTCATCTATACCTTCAAAGCCGTTAAAATCGGTTAACAGCAGCACAAATTCATCGCCACCAAACCGGCTTAAAAGGTCACAGTTGCGGATTGCTTTTTTCAGGCCTCGCGCAACCGAGCTTAGTAGCTCATCACCATGGTGATGACCGAGCGTGTCATTGATCAGTTTGAAGTTGTCCAGATCAATAAAATAACCGCCAGTTCACTGCCCGGTACCCGCTCTGCTTTGGCAATACGTGCGGATAGCTCAATTTCCAGCAAGCGCCTGTTGGGTAAGTGCGTTAAGTCGTCGAAATTTGCCATGTAGTTGAGCTTTTCGGTAGCCTTTTTCTGTACCTCCAGGCTGATATCAATACAGAACATTTCGCACTCGCCCGTGTCCTGTCTGATCATTACATGGCTTGAGTAAACGGGCACAAAGTGGCCACTTTTGTGTTTCAGCTCAACTTCTTCGGCGGGAATACTGACATTGTTTGTCAACCAGTTATGGTGAGCGGCAATGGTATCTTCGCGCATGTTGTCAGGAATAATCAGGTCCTCCAGCCGCCGCCCCTGCGCCTCCTCCCGGGTATATCCGTACAGGCGCCTGCTGGCTTCATTCCAGTAAATAACCTGTCGTTTCCTGTTATAACCCTGAACCGCAACCATAGGCAGGCTTTCGATCAGTTCATAGAACCTTTGTTCACTATCCCTGATGTCAGGCGTGGTGTTTGTCTGGTGCCTGCCGGCTGATGATGGCGTATTCTTTCTGTCGGTTTCTAACATTCACTAGCCCCCTGAACACCTCATTTCAAACCAATAGAACAGTGGTCATAGTTGGAGTGTACTTCATCAGTATAGAAGTTATCTGAATGATCGCCCAGGTAACGACGGGGCGCTTTTCTTGTATGATGGTTTTCCATCCTGACATTGATTAAGCATTGCAAATGAGCACCCCCTTCAAGCTGAGACCTTATCAACAGGAAGCCGTTGATGCCACGTTGAAGCATTTTCGCAAGTCGGATGACTCTGCCATTATTGTGCTGCCAACCGGTGCAGGCAAAAGCCTGGTCATTGCCGAGCTTGCCCGTCTTGCCCGGCGCAAGATACTGGTGCTCACCCACGTAAAAGAGCTGATTGAGCAAAACCATTCGAAGTATCAGAGTTATGGGTTAACCGGCGGTATCTTCTCTGCCGGGCTAAGGCGTAAAGAAAGCCAACATCAGGTGACCTTTGCCAGTGTGCAGTCCGTTTCGGCGAATCTGGATCAATTCAAAGATGCATACTCTTTGGTCATCATCGATGAGTGTCACCGAGTGAGTGGTGAGGAAACCAGCCAGTACCAAACCATCATTGAGTTGCTACGGCAGCAGAACGATTCCCTCAAAGTACTCGGGCTAACCGCCACACCCTATCGCTTGGCCATGGGTTGGGTCTATCGCTACCACTATCGGGGGTTTGTGCGCAGTGAACAGGATAAACCCTTTGTACATTGTATTTATGAGCTGCCATTGAGCTTTATGATTAGCAGGGGGTATCTCACCCGGCCCGAGCTGGTTGATGCGGCCGTAGCGCAGTACGATTTCTCGGCCCTGCCTGAGAATCGCTTTGGTGAATACTCCGAAAAAGACGTTAACCAACTGCTGGGCAAACATCGGCGTGTCACCCGTGCCATTACCGAACAAGTTGTTGAGCTGGCGGCCGAGCGAAGGGCGGTGATGATTTTTGCGGCAACGGTGGAACATGCGCGGGAGATCACCGGTTACCTGCCAGAAACGCAAACCGCCTTGATTACCGGCGCCACCGACCTTAATGAGCGGGATGTGCTTATTAAGCGCTTTAAACAGCTGCAGCTGAAGTATTTGGTGAATGTGTCTGTGCTCACTACGGGTTTTGATGCACCCCATGTGGATTTTATTGCCATTCTTCGTCCTACACAGTCGGTCAGCCTGTACCAGCAGATTGTGGGGCGCGGGCTTCGTTTGTGTGACGGTAAACAGGATTGTCTGGTGATTGATTACGCAGGCAATAACGTTAATTTGTATCACCCGGAGGTGGGGGAGAAGAAGCCAGACCCGAACAGCGAACCGGTGCAGGTGTTCTGCCCGGGTTGTGACTTTGCCAATATTTTTTGGGGCAAAACCGACAGTGAAGGTCGCATTATTGAACACTATGGTCGCCGTTGTCAGGGGCTGTCAGAGCTTTCTGAAGAGGGTGAGCCTGTGCGGCGCAGTGCTCGTCCTGAACAGTGCGATTATCGTTTTCGTTTCAAGGAGTGCCCTGACTGCGGTAGCGAAAATGACATTGCAGCTCGCAATTGCCAGCAGTGCAAATCCGCCATTATCGACCCGGATGAACAGCTGAGAAACGCCTTGAAACTGAAGGATGCTATGGTGATTCGGTGTGCTGGAATCACGTTAAGCGCCAATGAAAGCCAAAACGGCAGCAAGCTGAGAGTTACTTATCACGGTGAGGATGGCGAAGAACTCAGCGAGTCGTTTGATTTCAGCAAACCGGCACAACGCAGCGTTTTCAACACGCTGTTTGGGCGCCGGCTGGCAAATAGCCGAGCTCCGCACGAGTTCCGCCGGGTTGAAGAAGTGCTTGAAAGACAAGCCTTGATGCCTACTCCGGATTTCGTGATCGCCCGCAAGAAAAAGCACTTTTGGCAGGTACAGGAGCGGGTGTTTGATTATCAGGGTGGTTATCGCAGGGCGTATTAGCGGGCCGTGGTACGAAAATCACCCTATCAATTCTGCGAGCCAGCCGCCGTTTTACCGATAAAACTGGGAAAGAAGAGGCTCAGCTGAGCACTTTTAAGGCGCCGTTAGTTAACGTTTGTTAATTTATTTCGGTGCTTTTTCTTTGCAGTGCGTATCGTTCAGCCAGGCTTGGCTGCGCTTATCTGTTTTCAGACTTATGACGTAACAGAATAAAAAGGCGGTGACATAAACAGCATAAAATTGGAGTAAATCTAACCAAGTAAATAAAGCCTCAAACAAATAGCTACAGTTTTTTCTGGTGAGGTATTTGGCGTTTTAATAGCGAATGTGTCTATACCATTTCATTGGCCAAAGTGCCTGGCTGTACTTAATCTGCCGGCTTCAGACCCAAAGCCAGCCTTCTGAATTATTACAAATTTCAGCCCGAGCTATACGCGGCCATTATGTGGCTTATGCTTCTAATAGCGCTGTCGCAATGCACTCTCACGCATTGATCTGGCCTTTGCGCCGAGAGAGTGGTTGCAAGCGTTAGTACGCGCTCGCAAGCCGATAGCATTTTGAATAATCGGGAATATATAAGGAAAAACTCATGAAATTAATGCACTCAGCAGCAATCATTTGTTTGGCACTTTCACCCGCACTGGTTTCGGCTGAACCCTCGTCCGGTGACGGTCTTTTTACGATGACCGGCACAGGTTCGAGTGATAAGAGTTTCGACAGCAACACTGCGGCCGTCAGTTTTGACGTAGGCAAGTTCTTTAGCGATAGCCTGGCTGCAGGCTTGCGCCAAAGTTTTGGTTTTGCGGATTCTGACAATAATTCGAGCTGGTCCGGTGCTTCACGGGGGTTTGTCGATTACCATTTTGATGGCGGAAACTGGCAGCCCTTTATTGGTGCCAACCTGGGTGGCATCTACGGCGACGAAGTGGATGAAACATTCTTCGCGGGCCCCGAGGCGGGCGTGAAGTACTACGTCAGGGACAAAACCTACATCACAGTGCAGATGGAGTATCAGGTGTTCTTTGACAGCGCCAGTGATGCCGATAACAACTTTGACGATGGTGCCTTCGCATACAGTGCAGGTATTGGTTACAACTTCTGATGGACAACCAAACCCGCTCCCTTGAAATTTCCGGGAGCGCCGGAGGGAAAACGGGGCATTAGTGCCCCGTTTTTGCCAGCGCACCAACCGCTATCAGGTAATGGCAAATACCTTAGAATTCAGTCCGCAGGCGTCCATAGACCTTGTAATTGGCTGAGCAATGAAGAACCTACCCCTTGATCTCCCAGGAAGCCCATTACAATAGGCACAAATTGCTTGATCATGCCGGCGTCCATCCCCAGCGCTGAAAAGGCTGACTGCACTTTGCTCATGGACGAAATATTGGAAAGTAGACCGCCGCCCAAACCACTGTTTCCCCCCAAAAGGCTGGAGAGGCCTGAAGCTTTGCTAGTTACCGCGCTCATGGTGTCGGTGCCAAGCTCACTCTTCGCTAGCTGCAGCAGGGCACCCGTACCACCGACTGCCTGAGTTTTCGTAACGCCAAGCTGGTCTTCAAGCTGACCCAGCAGTTGCCGGGCTTCACCACTGACTTCCTTTGTTGAGGAGAGCGCTTGTGTTCCGCTGGAAATAGAGTCATTTAGGTTGAAAGCACCGGAGGTAGGTGCCAACAGGTAGATGCTTGAAACAAAAAGGAACTGCTTGAGAATAGTGCTCATTGTCACGTCCTGTGGGAGGTGTGGTGGAGGTCTATCGTATATTTGGGGGTGGCTGAAGCAAAATAAAAGTGCAAGAAACCGAGACAGGTTTATTGTTGAGGAAAAGTAGCAAGTAAGAACGATCGGGCCTGGTTTGGGCTCCTGGGCGTTACCATTACAAATCATGACGAAGCGTAAAGCATACGATGTTCCGCAGGGTTGCATTTGGTATTATCCAGATGCTGTGAGGGCCGAACCTGGCCTGCCCGCAGGATTCAGAAGTGAATGGAGATCGGTTTTTTGAATACAGCACAGAGTGCACTTCCACCTATAATGCCCCGAATTTCATGAAGCGACATCCAGCTTTAGTAGTGATTCTATTGGTGTTGATCGGCTTGGGGTTTGGTGGCGCCCTAAGCCGTGACTTGTATCTTCAGGAAAGCAAGAGCATCACTGAAGAGTTTCGTGCGGATGTTGCCTTGCTTGCGGCGTCGTTTGACCGTGAGGTGTTGCTTAACCTTGAAACCCTGTTCGCCTTAAAGACCTCGGTAGGCATGATGCCGGAAATGAATGCGAAGCTGTTTGGCAAGCTGACCCGGCCTATACTTGAACGCTCTCCGGCCATTCAGGCCTTCGCCTGGGCCCCGGTTGTCAGAGAGGATAACCGGGCGATGTTCGAGCAACAGCAGCAAAATTGGTTTCCCGGATTTGTATTGGCAGAGGAGCCGTCAGCCGGTGCCGCTACACCACCCCAAGGCCGCCCCTGGTTTGTTCCTGTACAGTTCACAAAACCACCGCTGTATACAGGACTGTGCGCCATTATGGTTTTTTGAACGGTGTATTCCGGATAGGCGAGTTGGTAGAAAATTCGATTCCGATGGCGATTGATAGCGATCTCCTCGTCCAGATTGTGGATCGCACCAATGGGGGCGAGGACATCATATATAGCAATGACTCCTCTAGCCCGGATTTCTCATGAAGGGATAAAAAGAAGCGGCTAAAAGTGCTATGATT
>NZ_JBQDCO010000043.1:0-26742 GCF_052091845.1 Marinobacter sp.
GGCTTTCCAAAACACGCTGTGAATACGTCCGTGTACGCTTGGCTACGCCATCCATGGCTTCGCACAGTTTTGGAAAGCCTTACCCGACTGATTCGCAGAAAAATGGGTGCAAGATTCCAGAAACAATCCAAAGCAGGATTTGAGAAATGACCGTTAGCATCAGGCGATTGAACGCTTCCCAAAGCAACTTCGACAGCGAGCTAGCCACGCTGCTGGCTTGGGATGACAGTGTTGATCATCAGGTGAACGAGTCGGTACGACATATTCTGCATCAAGTAAAAACCCGCGGTGACCAGGCGGTTCTGGAATTCACGGAAAAGTTTGATCGGCTGAAGGTAAACAATATTGCAGAACTGGAAATGAGCCAGAGCCGATTGCAGCAAGCATTGAAGGCCATTCCAGAAGAGCAGCGTGTTGCATTGGAGCAAGCGGCTGAGCGGGTTCGCGATTATCACGAGCGGCAGGATCAAAAATCCTGGCAGTATCAGGATGAAGACGGCACCGTGCTGGGCCAGAAAGTAACCCCCCTGGATCGTGCTGGCTTATATGTCCCCGGTGGTAAAGCGGCTTATCCTTCTTCCGTTTTGATGAACGCCATCCCGGCGAAAGTGGCCGGCGTGGGCGAGATCACTATGGTGGTTCCCACTCCAGATGGCGCTGTGAATGATCTGGTACTGGCTGCCGCTGCGGTGGCAGGTGTGGATCGGGTATTCACTATCGGCGGTGCGCAAGCCGTTGGCGCTTTAGCATATGGCACAGAAACCATCCCGGCGGTGGACAAAATCGTCGGCCCCGGCAACATTTTTGTGGCCACCGCCAAGCGCGAAGTGTTCGGCACCGTGGGCATAGATATGATTGCCGGCCCCTCGGAAATACTCGTCATCTGCGACGGCAAAACCGACCCGGACTGGATCGCCATGGACCTGTTCTCCCAGGCCGAACATGACGAACAAGCCCAGTCTATTCTCCTCAGCCCGGATTCCGGTTTCCTCGACGCGGTAGAGGCAAGCATCAGTAAACTGCTGCCTACCATGGAGCGCGCTGACATCATCCGCACCTCCCTGACCGATCGTGCGGCTCTGATTCACGTTGCCGATCTTAGTGAAGCTGCGAATGTCTCTAACCGTATTGCGCCCGAACACCTGGAGTTGTCCGTAGAAGACCCGGAAACCCTGCTGAAAGACATTCGCCACGCCGGCGCTATTTTCATGGGTCGCTTCACTGCCGAAGCGCTAGGCGATTACTGTGCTGGGCCAAACCACGTACTACCTACCAGCGGCACAGCCAGGTTTTCGTCACCGCTGGGCGTTTACGACTTTCAGAAGCGTTCTTCTATCATCGGTTTCAGCGCCAAAGGTGCTGATCGGATGGGTCGGGTTGCATCGGTACTGGCAAGAGGCGAGGGCCTGACTGCCCACGCACGTTCAGCAGAATACAGGGTGAACAACGATGAGTAAGTTTTGGAGTCCTTTGGTTAGTAGTCTGGTGCCTTATGTGCCAGGCGAACAGCCCAAAATGGCTAACCTGGTAAAACTGAACACCAACGAAAACCCCTACGGCCCCTCACCCAAAGTCATCGAAGCCATACAGGCCGAACTCAATGACAGCCTCCGCCTCTACCCGGATCCGGAAGGGGAAAGCCTGCGCCACACCATTGCTTGCTATCACAACGTAACGCCAGAACAGGTGTTTTTGGGCAACGGCTCAGACGAAGTGCTGGCCCACATCTTCTACGCCCTGTTCCAACACGGCCAGCCCATACTCTACCCGGATGTAACCTACAGTTTTTACCCGGTGTACTGCGGCCTGTACAACATCGAAGGCAAAACCGTACCACTGACAGACAGCTTTGAAATAAACCCCGAAGACTACAAGCAACCCAACGGCGGCATTATTTTTCCCAACCCCAACGCGCCTACGGGGCGGTATCTTGAGTTAGAGCATGTAGAAGAGATTCTTCGGGCTAACCCGGATCGTGTTGTTGTGGTTGATGAGGCTTACGTGGATTTTGGCGGCGAATCTGCCATTAGGCTGGTTGGCCAAAACCCCAACTTACTCGTGTGTCAGACACTGTCCAAGGCCCGCTCCCTGGCTGGCCTCCGTGTAGGCTTCGCCATCGGCCACCCGGATCTGGTCGAAGCGTTGAATCGCGTCAAAAACAGCTTTAACAGCTATCCTTTGGATAGGCTGGCATTGGCAGGCGCAAAAGCCGCCTACGAAGACAAGGCCTGGTTCCAGAAATCTTGTGATGGCGTTATTTCCGAGAGGGAGCGTGTGGCTGGTGAACTGAGTTGTCTCGGCTTCGAAGTTTTGCCATCTAAAGCCAATTTTGTTTTTGCCCGCCATAAAGAGAAATCTGGTGAAAACCTGGCGAAGGAGCTTAGAGAGCAGGGCATTATTGTTCGCCATTTCAACAAACCACGAATCAGCGAATTTTTAAGAATTACCATCGGCACCTCAGAACAAAACGACGCATTAATAACTGCCCTTAAATCTCTGTAAACGACCGAAGTCTGATAGAGGCTGACAGGGAGAGAGGACGTTCCGGGAATGTAGAGGGCCAAGGATGGCCCGAAACAAGCGCACATGGATGTGCTCGTAGCGGTTCCCGGAACGTCCTCTCTCCCTGCCAGCCGGCAACTCCCGAGTCTAAGCAAAAAGAGGATAAACCATGGCAACCCGTGACAACATTCTCGCGAAGATTAACGAGTGGCTACAGCCTGAAAACTTTCAAGACTATAGTCCGAATGGCTTGCAGGTTGAGGGCAAGAGTGATGTAAATATCATTGTTACCGGCGTAACCGCCTCCCGCGCATTAATCGAAGCCGCCATCGCCGCGAACGCCGACATGCTGATCGTTCACCACGGTTACTTCTGGAAAGGCGAAGATCAGCGTATTCAGGGCATGAAACGCGAACGCCTCAAGCGGCTGCTGGATAGCGACATCAATCTCGTTGCCCACCACCTGCCGCTGGATGACCACCCAGAATACGGCAATAACCGCCAGTTGGCCGATGTTCTCGGCATTGAGAACCCGCGCCCGCTAAACGGTCTGGTATGGGAAGGCGAGCTACCGGAAGCCATGAGCCCGGAAAAGTTCGGGCTACACATCGCCAGAGCCCTCCACCGCGATCCCCTGAGAGTGGGCGACGGCAAAGCCGATATTAAGCGAGTAGGCTGGTGCACCGGCGCAGCGCAAGGGTTTATCAACACCGCCATTGATGCAGGCCTTGATGCCTACATCAGCGGTGAGATCTCCGAACCGACCACACACACCGCCAGAGAGCGCGGTATTCATTATTACGCCGCAGGCCACCACGCAACAGAGCGATACGGTGTAAAAGCTCTGGGCGCAGCGCTAGAAAAGGAGTTTGGGGTCAGCCACCGCTTTATAGATTGCGATAACCCCGTGTAAGCACTCCCCGGGCCTATGCCTCAGCGGTTTTGTCGCCCTTCTTGAGTCCGAAATCTTCAGAAAGAGTTCCAGACGTTTTCGGCGCATAATCCCGGGGCGGCTCAGCACCATCTTCGTTGGCTTCTTCCAGGCGCTTGCGGGAGTTCTCTTCAGCAAGCTCAGCCAGCCACTCCTCATCATTACACAAGCGATTCGCGCCGCGAGCCATGTGCTGGTTCACATCGCGATAAGCATCATTAAAGCGGCGCAGCAAATGGGCCGACTCCATGAAATGCTCATTCACCTGAGCCTGATAGCGCAAATACTCATTGCGCACCTCCTCGGTTTGTTGTTCCGCCCGGCGCTGCCGCAAGGAAGACCCTTGCCTCGAGCGGCCAAAAAAGGCGCCGATGACAATGCCAACAATCAGTGCGGCAACCGCTGCCAAAATCAGGTTTGTCATATGTCGTGTCGTCCTGTTGCTAAAAAAATGAGCCAAGCCATATTCATCAGTATAACGCCCAGAGCTTCCCCAGCCCATGCCAGAATGGTGCGCCAATCGTCTTATTGCCCGCTGGCCCATGCGCATGGCGAAAAAATCGCAAATACGCGATAATACGCCGCCCAAAATGAACGAACAGACCCCGGGATTTCCTGATGACAGTTTCTACGCCTTCTGTAACCACTGCGACCCAGACACCCTGGCAGCGCTACCAGGAAGATCTCGAGCGCCCGGATTTTCACAAAGACCCGGCACAGGTGGATGCGGTTCAGCGCCTCCAGACACTTTACGACAAACTGGTGGAGGCGGAAAGTGATCGTGGCAAAGCAATGACCAAATTGCGGCGCAAGTTGAAAAAGGGCAGGCAAGAACCGGTTCAAGGACTGTATTTTTGGGGCGGTGTTGGCCGTGGCAAAACCTACCTCATGGATACGTTTTTTGAATCGCTTCCGTTCAAGCGCAAGATGCGAGTGCATTTTCACAGGTTTATGCAGCGAGTGCACACAGAGTTGGGTAAGTTCAAAGGCGAAAAAAACCCGCTGGATTTGGTCGCCAAGAAGTTTGCCCGTGAAACCCGAGTGATCTGCTTCGACGAATTTTTTGTGTCTGATATCGGCGACGCCATGATTCTCGCAACCCTGATGGACGGATTGTTCAAACGGGGCGTTACCCTGGTGTGCACTTCCAACATTGCGCCCGATGGTCTCTACAAGGATGGCCTTCAACGGGCCCGCTTTCTGCCGGCCATTGCGCTGGTTAAAAAGTACACCGATGTGGTGAATGTAGACGGTGGCGTAGATTACCGCCTGCGCACGCTCGAACAGGCCGAGCTTTATCATTTTCCATTGAGTGAACAAACAGACGCCAGCCTGCGCAGCAGCTACGAGGCGTTAGCGGTGGAAGCCGGCAAACACAGTAAATCCATGGAAATCAACGGCCGCAAGATCCCCGCACAGGCCCATGCCGACGATGTTGTCTGGTTTGACTTTAAAGACGTGTGCGACGGCCCGCGCAGCCAAAACGACTACATCGAAATGGCGCGCCAGTTTCACGCCATTATTGTAAGCAATGTGCCTGTGCTGGGCGGCGACAAAGACGACCAGTCCCGCCGCTTCGTGAACATGATTGATGAGTTTTACGATCGCAACGTAAAGGTGATCATCTCGGCAGCGGCGCCTATTACCGAACTCTACTCCGGTGGCCGCTTGAGCTTTGAGTTTGAGCGCACCGAATCGCGCCTTCTGGAAATGCAGTCCCGGGAGTATCTGGAAGCCCCTCACAAGCCCTGAAAAGCCCGAAACACCATCAAAAACCTGGTGGTTGCATTCATAATAGTTGTCTATAGTGAGGCAGAGCGGGTAAAACCCGGCGTCGACCGGGATTGGCAACAGGCTGTGAACGGAGGGTGAGAGCAAAATCATACTTTTGACTGATCAAAGCTCTAGACAGCGTTAGCTATAGTGCCTACATCACGAGCACTGTGCATGAAGCCTCCAACATATCGTGAATACTTATAACCAGAGCAGCGACTCAGAACAACAATGGAGTAGCCTTCCAATGACAAGAAAAACACACCAATGGCAACGTTGGGTTAAAATACCGCTTGCTGTGGCAGTGGCGGCCGGAATGTCTGGCCAGGCATCAGCCTATTCATTTTATCTCGGAGATGTAGAAGCCCAGTTCAACACCACCTTGTCTGCCGGTGCCGGTTGGCGTACGCAAGATCAGGACAGAGACCTGATCGCTCAGGGTAACCTCGGGCCGGAGTTCGCCAATACAAACATGGGTGCCTCAACCAACAATTACGACGACGGCAACCTGAACTTCGATAAGGGCGACACCTACTCCAAAATTGTAAAAGGCAACAGTGAGCTGTTCCTGAATTACGACCTGAACGGTCAGTATCTCACTAGGGTGGGCGCTCTTGTGCGCGGTCGCTACTGGTACGATTTTGAACTGAAAGACGAGAATCGTGCAGTAGACGATGTGGGTCAGCGTCGTTCCCTGAACAGTGAGGCAAAAGGCAATGCGTCAGGCGGCGAGATTCTTGACGCCTACGTGTTTTCCGACTGGTATCTGGGTAATGTGCCCCTGAGTGTCCGCTACGGCAAGCAAGTGCTGAGCTGGGGCGAAAGTACCTTTATTCAGGGTGGCATTAACACCATCAACCCGATTGATGTGCCTGCGTTTCGTGCCCCCGGCGCAGAGCTGAAAGATGCGCTTCTGCCGGTTGAAATGCTGTATCTGTCCGCAGGTGTAACCGAGAACATCACTCTGGAAGCCTTTGCGCAAACAGACTGGGCGCCGGTTCGCCCGGACGACTGCGGCACCTTCTTCTCTACCAACGATTTCACTTCTGATGGCTGCGGCCCCATACTTGCCGCCGGCCAGTTGCCGGATTCCCAGGCTCAGGCCCAGGGTTTCGTAATTCCACGGCTGGGCGATCAGGAGGCCGATGAAAAAGATCAGTTCGGTATCGCCATGCGCTGGTATGTACCTGCCCTGAACGATTCCGAGTTCGGCTTCTACTATATAAAGTACAACAGCCGCCTGCCCTATGTAAGTGGCACCGTGAAAGAGGACGGCAGCCAGTTTCCTTCCTACTTCATTGAGTATCCGGAAAACATCAACCTCTATGGTATCAGTGTGAACACCAACACACCGGGTGGCTGGTCCCTGGGTGCGGAATATTCCTACAGGGATAACGTACCTCTGCAGTGGAACGCCTTCGAACTGATCTATGCCGGAACCCGACAGGTTAACCCGGTAAATGGCGAGCCAATAAGTAAACTCGAGCAGCAGCGCCTTGAAGAGCTCGGCGACCTTAATGGCGGCCAAACGGCTTCTGGTAACGACCGTTTCGGTGTATCGCAAGCTCAGTTTACGCTGATCAAATTCTTTGATCAGATAATGGGTGCCAGCCGGGTATCCCTGGTTACTGAATTCGGTGCAACCTACGTTCACGATCTTCCAAGTTTTGATGACGCCCGTTACGGCCGTTCAGGCACCTATGGCCTGGGCACTGTGCCAACAGAGGATGAAAACGGGAACATTGTGGATGCGTGTACGTTCGTAAACATCAACAACAGCAACTGCACTAACGACGGCTTTACTACAGATTTCTCCTGGGGCTATCGCTCCCGTTTGGTCTGGAGCTACCCTAACGCCATTGCGGGCATCAACTTGTCTCCGCAGCTGGCCTGGAGCCACGACGTGAAGGGCTATAGCCCACAGCCTGGCGGCAACTTTAACGAAGGTAATAAGTCCATTGGTTTGTCCCTGCAAGGGGTTTATCAGAACAAAATTACCGGCAACATTGCGTACACAAATTTCTTCGGTGGCAAGTACAATGAATTAGCTGACCGCGATTTTGTGAGTGCCAGCGTTTCTTACTCATTCTGAACCGCCGAGAATTCGTTTAACGAGGTAATTTAAATGAAACTGAACAAGAAACTACTGGCCACAGGTGTACTGGCGGCGAGTGTCTTTGCGGGACAAGCCTGGGGAGCCGTTTCTGCTGAAGAGGCTGCCAAGCTGGGTGATTCCCTTACACCTATGGGCGCTGAAAAAGCCGGTAATGGGGGGGCTATCCCGGCGTGGACGGGTGGCCTTACAACGCCCCCGCCGAGCTACGAAGGCGATGGTATCTATGTAAATCCGTTCCCGGACGAAACACCGAAATTTACCATCGACCAGAGCAACGTCTCCGAGTACAAAGACAACCTGTCCCCGGGGCAGGTGGCGATGATCAAGCAGTACCCGGATTACAAAATGCCGGTGTACCAGACTCACCGCACGGCAGCTTATCCCCGGGGAATCATGGATGAGACGGTCGAAAACGCGACCAAAACGGAATTAATCAAAGATGGAAACGGGCTTGATAACTACCAGGATGCAACCCCGTTCCCGATCCCGCAGAATGGTCTGGAAGTGGTGTGGAATCACATCACGCGTTACCGTGGCGGCTCCGTGCAGCGTAACATAGGGCAGGCAACACCTGCGGCAAGCGGCGCCTACTCCATCGTAAAGTTTCAGGATGAGCTCACGTATCGGAATTACCTTACCGATTACGAGCCTGGCAAAGATCCTAACGTATTGTTCTATTTCAAGCAGGCTATTACCGCGCCGGCCCGGTTAGCCGGTAACGTGCTGCTGGTTCACGAGACCATCGACCAAGTGAAAGAGCCTCGTCGTGCCTGGGTCTATAACGCTGGGCAGCGCCGTGTTCGCCGTGCACCTCAGGTGGCCTACGACGGGCCAGGTACAGCCTCTGATGGTATGCGCACCTCTGATAACCTGGACATGTTCAATGGCGCACCAGACCGCTACAACTGGGAACTGTTGGGCAAGAAAGAAATGTACATTCCGTATAATTCCTACAAGCTGGTTGACCGGGATCTGAGCTACGACGAGATCATCAAGCCAGGCCACATAAACCAGGATTTGACTCGCTACGAGCTTCACCGTGTGTGGCACGTGCGCGCAACCCTGAAAGAAGGTGAGCGTCATATCTATGCCCAGCGTGACTTCTATATTGATGAAGACACCTGGCAGACATCGGTGGTTGATCATTACGATGGCCGTGGAGAGCTTTGGCGGGTGGCGGAAGCCCACGCCATGCAGTTTTATGATCAAGTCGTACCCTGGTATGCCGTTGAAACCCTGTACGACCTTTTGTCTGGTCGCTACCTGGTTCTGGGCCTGACAAACGAAGAAGTTAATCCGTACCAGTTTGGCGTGAAGCGTCAATCCAGAGATTACACACCAGCGGCTCTGCGCCGTGCAGGCACCCGTTAACGGGGCGAGTGAATCTTTCAGAAACGGCGGGCCTCGGCTCGCCGTTTTTGTTCCTATGCTAAAAAACCGTCACGAAATAAACAGCTTTCACGTCAAAACTTTGCAGCCAGCCCCTTAATTGGTTTAACCTTCCTTTACTACTAAAGGCGTATTCGATACAGGGCAGCGTGTGAAATCATTCCATGATGGCTATGCAGCCAACGACGAGTTTCAGTCTGCGAACACTGGGCTCCAGCGGGGCGAACTTGTAAGGGATCTGCTCAACCAGAGACTGCAAGTGCCAACTGTGCCGGCGCACGCGTTGGCGCGCCCGCACCTGGATGCGTTAATCGCCGATGCCCTGGTACCCCGCGGTGTGCTGTTTGTTGAGGCGCCCTGCGGCTACGGCAAATCCCACACGGTTGCTATGGGGGCTCATGCAGCGGGCGCTGGCGAAGAAAGCGTTCGCTGGTTGCCGCTTAACAGCCAGGATAACGCGCCAACCCGCTTTCTCAGCCTGCTTTCTGTGGCGTTGAAACTTCCCGAATCCTGCGAAAGCAGTTTACAGGGTGGTGCCACGTTTGCTGATGCCCTCGCTATAATGCTCCTGGCGCTGAAAAAAGCAGCCACAGAACAACGAACAATTCTGGTTCTTGATGGGCTTCACCACATCACCAACCCGGCTGTTGTTGCCCTGCTTCAGCAGTTGGTGGCAGATATGCCGGCTCACGTGTCGGTGGCTATGCTGTCAAGGAAGGCTTTGCCCTATGAAACCCACACTCTGGAGCTGGAAAACAGATTCACCCGCATAGGCGCTGAAAAACTCGAGTTTAGCCGAAGCGAAACCTTCGAGTTTTTTCGGGACGTATTGGGTGATCAGCAGCTAACCAGCGTGGCTATTGACCATTTATACGATCTGACTGAAGGCTGGCCCACGCCGCTTGCGCTGTACCGCCGGGATATTCTGCAAAGCTCCGAAAGGCACGCGGTTTCCGAAACCCCGGGCGTAGAACGCTTTTTGAAAGAGTCTGTACTGGGGGGCCTGACCCCGGGCCAGGTGCGCTCAATGAGAACCATCTCGGAACTGGGGCTATGCTCCGACGAACTCCTTCTGGCCCTTGAATCGCTGATTCCTGGTGGCGTGTTGCTGCCATCTGAGGCATGTGAGCGCGGGCTCCCGATAAAAGCCATGCCCGGATGGGGGCGCTGGTATCGGCTAAACCCTTTGTTGATGGAATGGCTCAAGGCCCCCGTATTGCCTGGCTACACCGACCGAATGCTTGCTGCCAGCCGTTGGTTTGGCAGCCGGAATCAGTTTCCTGAGGCCCTGAAGTATTCATTGCTGGCCGGGGATACCGAAGAAGTCATACGTGTGGCATCTGAAGGCTCCGAAGCCTTGTTGCTTGGTCAGGATACCGCTTCGCTGCTGCGTTTGCGTAAAAGCCTGCCGGCACAGCTGCTCGAACGTAGCCCAAGGCTAAGAATTGTGTACAGCTGGGTGCATGCCATTGGCGGGCAGTTTCAGCAGGCGCAAGCGCTGATTGATGATATGGATGAGGGCAGCCATCAGGAACACGCAGCCCGAATTTTTGCTTTGAAGGCGTTTATCCTGCGCGGGCAAGGGCAGGTAGCACCGGCGCTGGCCATGGCAGATCGTGCATTGGCGGGGGGAGAGTTTTCGCCCCAGGGCCAGCTTATTACCCAGATGGTGCGGTCCAGCGCCCTGTGCGCCTCCGGGCGCTTCCAGGACGCCCGCGAAGCTAACCGGGCTGCATCCCGGTTGGCAAGAGAGGCCGGCGATTCAGGCTCAGAAGCCCTGGCAGTGTATGCCCACGCCCGGATAGAGCTGGGTAAGGGCGCGCTCAAACATGCAGAGCAGCTCCTCAGAACCGGCCTGGACACCGCCGTGCAAGAGTTGGCACGCCCCGCCCGCATCGGCGAAGCGCGGCTTCAGCTGAACCTGGTGCTTGTGCTTTGGCATCAGGGGCGTAACGCAGAGGCGGATCGGTTGTTGGTAAGCTGTGGCCGCCATGCAGAGCAGGCCCGCGATCTTGGGCTGCTGCTGGCTATGGCCATAAGAGTATTAATGTGTCGCTCGGAAGGCCGCCTTGAAGATGCCTTCGTGTGGATTGGCAGGGCCGAGCGCACCATGCACACCTGGCAGGTAGACGAATCTCTCTATGTGCCAGTGCTGGAAGCTCTGAAAGCAAGCTGCTGGCTGGCCCAGAACCAGTTAGACAGTGTCGCTCAGGCTCTGGCCAAGCTGCAGCCATACCGGGAAGCCGGGTGTGTGCCTGAGTTGTTCCCGATGATGCCCGGGTTGCTCGACTGCCTTCAGGTGCGCCTGGACCTTGCCCGGGGTGAAACCGTCAGGGCCAGGGAAACCCTCGCAAATACCCGCAAACGATACAACGAAGCCATTCCCTGGGGCGTGGATCTTCATATGCGGTTGCTGGATGCCATACTCGTCAGCGAAGACAAGGGCGTGGCTGCGGCCCGGAAAAAGCTGTTGGCTGTGGTGACGGAAGCGGAAAAAGAACACTTTATCAGCCCGTTTTCCGAACTGAAGCTGGAACTGGGCGAGCTAATGGAAAGACTGTTTGGCCAGCTGCCCGACACCCCCTTCAAGGTGGCATTGGGCCAACTGTTTGGTATCACCGGTAAGGTGTTGCCAGCGTCATTGGCGGAGCCAATCAGTGAGCGCGAGCAGGGCGTTCTGGAGTTGATCGCAAAAGGGTTTTCGAACCAGGCGATTGCCGATCAGCTGCACATCTCTTTGCATACCGTGAAAACCCATGCCCGACGCATCAACGCAAAGCTGGAGGTACGCTCCCGCACACAGGCGATTGTGCGGGCCCGGGAGCTGGGCCTGCTTTAATTCTGTTCAAGAAGATGGGTGGGTTTCCTGCTTGAGCGCCTCTATGCGCGCGTCTTTCTCAGCCCAGATTTCCCCCACCCAGCGCTGAAATGCCACCCGCGTTTCACGGTTGGTTTCGTAATCCATTCCCAGAAAGTGCGGTGGAATCTCCCGCACCTTTATATCAATCACAATTTTCTCAATACGCCCGCACAGGTAGTCCCAGATACCCACCTGGCTCATGCCAGGGTACACAATGGTCACATCCAGCATGGTGTGCAGCATTTCTCCCATAGAGCCGAGAACAAACGCTGTGCCACCCGCTCTGGGCTTGAGAAGATGTGTGTAGGGGGAATTCTGGCGTTTGTGCTTTGCCGGGGTAAAGCGGGTCCCTTCCATAAAGTTGAAAATGGTAACCGGGGTATAGCGAAACTTCTCACATGCGGCCTGGGTTGCTGCCACATCCTTACCCTTCAGCTCCGGCCTTTTGGCAATTTGTTCCTTGGTGTGGCGGTGCATAAACGGAAAATCCAGGGCCCACCAGGCAACGCCTAGCAAGGGCACCCAGATAAGCTGTTTTTTCAGAAAAAACTTGAGCAACGGAATCCTGCTGTTAAGCACGTACTGGATGGCAGGTATATCCGCCCAGCTCTGGTGGTTGCAGGTGACAAAATACCAGTGTTCACGGCTAAGATTGTCTGCGCCTCGTACATCCCAATCAATCCTGTGTAAAAAATCCATCACCAGGTTGTTGATCCCGATCCACGCCCGGGCAATGGTGTTCAGCACCACCGTGCAGCCTTTACGAATGGGCGTGAACGGAAGCACCAGCTTCAGCAGTGCAAACAGTATCAGGAAGGGGAAAAGTACGAGTGTATTACACAGTGAAAACAGGGCCGCTAGAGTCCCCTTTAGCGGCGCAGGCAGAAAATGAAGCATGCGGGAAAGTCTCAGGTTAGTCGAATATTAGCCTTCAGTGGCAGAGCCGGTGCTCTGGCCGGGAAGCAACGCCTGTTCAGCATTTGCAGAGGCCAGATTCTTGAGGTGCGATGGGCTGAGATCGCTCAGAATGCTCCGAAATTCGGTGTCGTAGTAGGGCAGGTTGTTGTAGCGGATCATCGACCGGATTTCATCCACATATTCCTCGCCACGCTCTGAATAACTTATCAGGCCGCGGGCAAGGGAGAGCCCGGAGAGCTGTTCACCAGCGTTTCTGTTATCAAGGCGGGTGTCCCGCAAAACCTGGTAACTGTTATGCCGGTTCAGGTTCTGAATGTAGGCCCTGACCGAGTGGTAGGGTGTGGAAAAGGCGGCCACTTCATGGCTGGCACCCTCCACGCGGCTAAGCGGCACCAGGCCGCAGCCTTTGCTGAAGCACCACTGGCCGAACAGGTTATTGCCGCGCATGGCAAAGCGAGAGGTTCCCCACGCAGACTCGTTGGCAGCCTGGGCCATGATCAGTGAGGGGGGTATAACATCCAGCCGTTTTTTCAGGAGCGCGAACTGCTCAGGGCTACCTGGTTCCTGATCGACCCGTAAACGCTCGGATTGAGCGGCCAGCCAGGCGTGTTCCTGCTTCGAAAGGGTGTCCTTTTGGGTGAGGCTGTCAAGATAGTCCCGCTCAATCAGAATGCGGGAATTGGCAAGTACAATACGGGGGTATAAAAATGAGAAAAAAGCTGCTTTCTTTTCTGTCGTATCCTGATAACCCGAGAAGTCTGGCAGCGTCTCCCGCGCCCAGGCAGGCAAGGCCGGCAGTGAGCCAAGGGCAGGCTCTGAGCCAGAATTGTCGCTGGCCAGGCGTTTCGAAGGCTCGTATAGCCCGCCGCCAATGGCGAACGCGACCATGGGAACAACCAGCAAAAGTGAGCGTGCTGCAGCAAACATAAAACCTCTCATCAAACCTTTCAGTACAAACGATATATGCGCCCGAAGAAACCTAACCATTCGGGCGATGTGTTAACGATTATAACAGGTTGTACGAGAAGGATTAGCCGAGAGGTCACGGCAATTTGGTGGCAATTAACAAACCAAGGCGTTTTTCGCCGTTGATCGCATCCCGAAGCACAAGGAAAAACTGGCTCTGATCCGGCGTTACAAAGCCTTTTAGTGAAAGGTCTCCGGCGCTGAAGCTTACCTTGCCATTATTTTTATCTGTGTAAGCAAAATCAGCCGCCAATTGCCCGGACTCTGGGGCAGTGACGGTTTCAGAATCAACGGAGTGGAGCACCTCAAGCGTAGTGCTATCAAGGTTGGCAGTGGCGCCAGAGAGGGTCAGAACGCCGTTGTTCAGGTGGATAAGCCGGTTAAAGCCGTCCTCCATGCCCAGAACAAATCCCTGAACCCTGTAACGGCCAGACGTTGGGGCTTCGGAAGTGGCTTTCTCAGCCGCAATGAGCAGGCCATCACCAATGATGCCGCCTGTGGAAGCGGCCTCTTTAAGATTAAAAGCCAACAAGGAACCGTCTGGCACACTGGCGCCTACGCCAAGATCCGGCTGGCCGAATGCTCCGGCCGGGTTGTTTACATCCAGATTAAGCCGGCCGTTTTCCACGCGCCCGGTACTCAACAGCGAAGGCCGCGAAGTTAACGACCAGTTTTCGGTACGATTGCCCGTATCGACCACTGACACAGCGCCAGAGGTGTCGCGGCGCAGAGTGTTAAACGGCTGGGTTTGCTCAACAACCTGCTTATCGGCAGCTGAACGTATGTCCCAGGTGCCGGACCCCGCCTCAACTTGCATGGGCGAGGAAGAGTGTGCAGAGCCCGCAAACTGCGTGGCGAGATAAACCGTATTGTATCCGCCGCTCAGGGTGTCTGCCTCGAAGCCGTCTTTTCTTAGAAGATTCAGCTCCAGCACGGAAAGATAATGCGCTTCCAGATCGGCCTGGCGCTTAAGCTTGCCCTGCTCCGATTCCAGCTGAATCGCCTTCCCGGCGCTGAAGTACCCCGCCAGAGCACGGTCCGGGCCGGTATTGTTGCTGCCCGCCCCGCCGGTATAGGCGTCCAGAAAATAAGGGTTGCGGGTCCAGCCAATGGTTCTGGCGCTGTTTTTACCGGTAACGCTCTGGTAAAGCGCCCGCCCGGCCAGTAAACGCGCGCTGTCATCCAGCGTGGCAGCACCAGGAGAAGATGAATGGGTATTCAGGGCCCAGGTCTCCTCGCCCCGGGTGAAAAATTCATTGCCGCGTTTGTGAATCAGCGTTTTTCGATCGTAGGGAATCTGAGACGCCAAAGAGGTCACCTTGATGTTAAAAACATCAAAGCTTGCCAGGGTTAGCCCCGGGTAGAGGTATGCCGGGTTATCACCCGTGCCGGTTTGCTCCTCACGCCCCAGCCGAACACCCCACTGGCCGGATTCGGTAAAACTGTCCTCCAGAAATGTCTGCCCCAGTTCTACGCCCATAAACACCGAGTGGTAATCGGCAGAGCTGGCTGAGATTTTGCCGGAAGACTGGCTGTCCAGCAGGGCATAATCCGCCATTGAAGCCACATAACTGGCAAAGTCGGCACGCCGGGAAAGCGCATCAAGGGCGCTGGTCAGGCTGGCGCCAGCCGGAATATCAATCTCGAAATCGTGAACCTGATCGGCCAGGGTGGGCCAAACATATTTGTTCAGACACAGGGCGCTGTTGCTCTGGTTGGCGCAGTCTAAAATGCGTTGGTATTCGCCAGGTGTGTATTGCGTGAGTGTGTTCCGCACCAGGTACTCAGAAAACGGATTAATCTTGATGTCCTGATCTGCATCGGCCGCCAGTGCCCGCAAGGTGGCATTGCCATAGCGCGCCTCAATAATCACATCCGGCGCGACAGGTAAGCCGTGTTGGAATTCAATCACGGTAAATCCGTTGTCGTCCTGGCGGGTGCTGTACCCGGGGTCGCCCAGGTTCTGCAGGTTTCTGTCTGTTTGGTAAACCCGAAGGCTGTCAGGTTGAACAATGCGAAGGTTGCGCCGTGTTTGCTCAGCGTTTGGCGCCAGGCTGCCAGGCACTTCCAGGGTAATGCGCACCTCATTGGCTTCAAGGCCACTATTATTGGCAGAGTCGCCCGTACTGCCGGAGCTGAAATCGTCTATGGGGTTTTTGTTACCGGAAAAACTGTTGTCCTGCTTGCGAACGTCGTCAATCGCATCGCCACCGCCACCGCAAGCGGTAACTAGCGCAAGACTGGAGAAAAGAAATAAGGCAGGAGTCAGTCGCATGTAGGGCCGTCCGTGCTAACGATTGGGCAAACCGGGTTGAAAGTACAAGGAGCCAGTTTAGCAATGCCGGATCGGGGAAAGCGTGAAGGAGGGCACGAAACGGGGCCCCTGAAAGCAGCGGCCCGTTCCGGAAAATAATGCAGGCTTAGAAGAAAATCTTCATCCCGGCGAGAACGCCTTCATCCAGATTGATGTCTGCAGAAGAGTGTTCCAGCTCGGTATTCAGGTAGCGGTAGCCGGCAAACACCTCGGCATTGCGGATAACCCGGTAGTTGGCGCGCAACTCTATACTGGTCATATCTTCGGAATCACCAAAGGAGAGAATGCTGGGCGCATAGTGCAAGCCGCCGGTAAATGACAGGCCGGGTGCATTGGGAATATTAACGGTCGCAAAACCGCCCAGCCCCACAGCGCCGCCGTCTGCATGGTCCTGGTCCCAGCCTATCGCCCGCATGCCAATTCCGGCGGTGGTGGGCAGGTTGCCCAGTGCGGTGCGGCCCTGAGCGTGAAAATCAACATTGCCAATATGGCGGCTGCCTTCATGATAGGTATAACCGGCACCCAGCTGAAGATCGCTGTTGTTTCCGAAAACGTTAAACTGACCCCTCACAGAATCGTTGGTCAGGCTCAGGTCGAGGTCGCTTGCAAACGCCGGAGCCGCTGCCAGGGACAAAACCAACACGGAAATACGGGATGCTTTCATGCTTTTACCTTCTTGATTGTAAGTCCAGTAACGGCGCGAATGTTAACGGGCCAGTCATTGTACGACAACTTACAAGGGTGTAAGTAGCCTGTAACCCGCAAATGTACCCACACGCGCTGCCTGGCGTTAGTGTTGGGTTGTGTCGCCGCCCTGGTCAAAGTCGTCCGGGTGGGCATTCTCCGCGGGCACGCGGTATTCCTCGTTGGCCCAGGCGCCAAGATCAATCATTTTGCAGCGTTCTGAGCAAAACGGGCGCCAGGGATTGGTGTCTGTCCATTGCACAGACTTTTTGCAGGTAGGGCATTCTACGTTCATTTGGGCCTTCTGAATCGTTACGCAAATTAAACATCGGCTTTGTTCGGCACGCCTTGGGCATATTGTTCCAGCACCGCCCGCAACATTTCAATAGAGACCGGCTTGGCAACAAACGAATCCATGCCGGCCTGGCGGCAACGCTCTTCATCGTCTTCCATGGCACTGGCAGTGAGCGCAACCACAGGCACCCGCGGGCGCTCGCGGCCTGCTTCCCATGCCCGAAGGCGGCGGGTAGCCTCAAAGCCATCTACCCTGGGCATCACGCAGTCCATAAATATCAGATCAAAGGGATGCCACTGCCACAGGCTTGAAGCCGCTTCGCCATCGTTGGCTGTCATTACATCACATCCCAGCTTTTCCAGCAGCCTGCGGGTTAATGTGCGGTTGACCGGGTTATCCTCAACCAGCAACACCTTCATGCGGCGAGAGGTGAGCTCACGGCGCTTCTCGGTATCGTCGCTGGTCTGTAAGGAAAACCGTGTAAGAAACCGTCGGTTCTCCTTTTTGGTATCCTTGAACAGTTGGTTGAGAATAGGCGTAAGGCAGGACTCCCGCAGGGACTTGCTGAGAAACGCATCCGCACCTGCCTGGCGAAAGTGCTCGGCATCGCCACGTTGAGGGTTGGATGAAAGAATAAGCAGCCGCATGTTAGCCCATTGCGGGTTGCCTCGAACCTGACGGCACAATAAATCACTGTCCATATCGGGCAAAAAGCCATCGAGAATAATGGCGTCGAACGGTGCCAAGCTATCAAACGCATAACGCAATGACGTCAGGGCTTCGCCCGCCGATTTCACCGCCTCAATGTGCACCTGGTGCCGCGACAGCATTTCCAGGGTAATCTTGCGAGACAATTCGTAGGAATCCGCAACCAGAACCCGCTTACCCTTCACCATGCGCGCATCCGGGCGCACCCGTGATGTGCTTTCCGGTGCCGTGGGAAGCGTTAATTCAATCCAGAAGGTAGACCCTTCCCCGGGCCGGCTTTCCACTTCCAGAGAGCCGTCCATCAAGCCCACAAGTTGCCGGCAAATTGTCAGGCCCAGCCCGGCGCCCGGCAGCTGGCGCTGAAAACTCTGGCCCAGCTGCATGTAGGGCTCATACATCAATGGAACATCTTCCGGGTTGATACCAACACCTGTGTCCTCCACCGCCAGGCGCAAACGAACCTGCCCCTCCCGGCGCCCAAGCACTTCAATGCTGATGAGCACATGCCCGGAATCGGTAAATTTGATGGCATTGGTGACCAGATTAAGCAGAATCTGGCGAATTCTCACCGGGTCACCCCGCAGCGCCCAGGGCAGTTCTTCATCAATGCGCAGTTCCAGGGCCAGGCCTTTCTCCCGGGCCCGTGTACCCAGCATATGCACCAGATCGTTCAGGGTTTCGCGCAGATCGAATGGAATCTTCCCCAGCACCAGCTTTTGAGCCTCTATACTGGAAATATCCAGAAGGTCGTTAATGATAGCCGAGAGGCCCTCTGACGCATTGAGCAGAGTGTGTACATACTCACGCTGCTCCTGATCCAGCGGTGTATCCGTAAGCAGGTTCGCATAGCCAAGAACCGATTGCAGAGGCGTGCGCAGCTCATGGCTTACGCTGGCCAGAAACTGATTCTTCAAACGGTTGGCTCGCACCGCTTCATCCCGCTCCCCCTGCGATTGAATGGTGGTTTGCCGGAGCGACCGGGTATCCTCCAGAATCTGCAGCCGCATTTTGTTCAGCGCCTGCTCAAGCTCTGACAGTTCATCGGGGGTTTTAGGTGCTTTGCGCTTAAGTTTCAGGGGGTCTACCAACGCATCCAGGTTCAGTCGCGCGGCGTAATCGGCCATGGATTCCAGATGGCGTGACAGGGTAAGGCGAACAATCACCAATAAGCCCAGGGCACCCAGCATTACCACAATCGACTGAAACAGCAGGTTAAGCAGCGCGCCGTTGCGAAGTTCTGAATACACCTGCTCTACAGACGAGGTAAGCGTGAGAGTGCCCATGTTTTCCGGGCCGCGAAATGTAGAACGGTTGAACACCAGCGGAAAGGTTTGCGAAATAACCAGGCCTTCGGGGTAGCTGCCGGTGGTGAATTCTTCACCGGTAGAGGTGACAACCTTGGCATAATGAATGGACTTCACAGAGCGCATGTCGTCCAGGCTGTTGGCCACCTCACTGAAGTTCATCAGCCAGATGTTGTTGCTCATGCCCCCGGAGACAAGGTCTGCCGCTCTTTGCTGGGTTTCCTGAAGATGGGATTTGCGGCGCTCAAACTCACCGATCATCTGCACGCCGGTGGCAACCAGCGAGAGCACCAGGCTGAAAAGCAACACATACACAAGCAGCCGCATTGCGAGCGGCCGAATACCCATGCGTGAAAGAAACCGGTTTGGGGCCAAGGCACAAATTCCCTGTGTCGACTACAAAATCGTCAGGCGGAAGTCTAACAGACAGTCAGCACTTCGACACGCTTGTGTGAATGATCGTTTATAAATTGGAAGCGCACATTCAGATCATAAAGGTGAGCCCCGTAAATACGCTCTTCATCGCGGCCCCGCCGGAACGAAGGCCGGGGGTCGTAACTCACCACATCTGTAATAAGGTGTTTCAAATCCGGGTATTGCTCTGGTGGCAGGCGGGCCAGCTGGCTTTCGGCCTCTGCCAGAAAGACAACATTCAGGCGTTCAGCGGGCCCCGTTTCGGCCCAGCCCAGAGAGGCCCCCGGTACCGAATCCGCAAAGGGCAGGTAGGGTTTGATATCCAGAATCGGCGTGCCATCAATCAAATCGTGGTCGCTGATCTGCAACACCAGTTGGCCGTCTTTGCGCACAACCCCCTCATTACGAACCACCGACAGCCCCAGGCTGTTAGGCCGGAAGGGCGACCGGCTGGCGAATACCCCCATTTTTTCATTACCGCCCAGGCGGGGCGGCCGAACCACCGGCCGCCATTCGGCCCGCACGGCCTCGTGAAACTGGAAAATCAGCCAGAGGTGGCTGGCTGTTTCCAGGCCCCGGAAAGCATCTTCCCGGCCATAAGGCGGCTGGATTATCAGATCAGCCCGGGCGTATCGGGTAAGCCCGGGTTGCCGTGGCACGCCGAATTTGTCTTTAAAACAGGAACGGGTGATGGCAATGGGGGTTAGGGCCAGGGCGTCTTCAGCGGGTATTGAGTGGTGTCTGGGCATGGGCCTACTAATCATACTCCGTGCTTGAGACCTGCAAACAAAGCCTTCTTCAGGTTTTGGTGTTAGAAATCCGGGTTAATGCTACCGGAAAAATACATTTCTATGCGAAAGATCACGGAGCCATGATCCTTGAAACTTCTTTCTCTGGGAAACGTCAGCGCGGGTATCAGCTCTGCAAACAACCAGTCGCTGTGCAACCGGTAGCGCCATGTAAGGTCCGCAAACACCGAGGTTGTGCGCCAGCTTGGCTGGCTCTCTCCAAGAACCCCCAGGCGTGGTGTGATGACCGAGCGGTTGTTGAGCCGTTTACGGGTGCTGAAGGTTTGTGCCGCCACAAACTTCCTGTCTCTGTGAATCCATTCAAGCTCGGAAGACGCCCAAAAACGCCAACCTTTGCCTACATCCCGGCTGGCATCGAACCGGGACCGGGCACCCCAGCCGTCCTGATGGTAATAATAAAAACGCTGTTGCGCATGCACGCCCCAATCGGCATCTATGTTCCAGCGTTTCTCTGCCGTTGCCCGCCAGAAGGCATCTGGCGGAAAATGCAGGCGGGCACCGAAATCGTTAGAGAGGTTGATGGCATCGCCAATTTGCGACAAATACCGAACCGCCCCGGTGGTTTGGCCCTCTGTGCGGTTGGGCTCCGTGAGCTGACGGTCGCGCTGGCGCTCTTCCAGAGGAATCAACTCATCACTTTCACTTTCAACAACCAGGCGAAGCTTGCGTTTTGTGGTGGGGATATCCAGCCGAAACCTTACCTCCGGCTTAAAGCTGGCCGGATTACCGTATTCCGATTCACTGGCAAAACCCACGCGCAGGTAGCTGTTGTTGCGGGGCAGGTTGTGGGTTTCCCCGGAGAGTGTGCGGTCGGCCCACTGCCCGAGGGACTGAACCTTTGGCCCCTGAATGCGCTCCTGGCGTAAAATAAAGTTACTGAAGTTCAGCCAGTAAGAGTCTATGGGCTCAGCCCAGCGCTCTTCCGCCTCAAAGGTGTAAAAAGAGAGTGGCAACGCCTCTGGCACGAGCGTGTCTGAGAGAGAATGCGCTTCAAACTCGAACACCGGCTCCATGCCATAGCTGTAAGAGCTGATTCCCAAGAGCAGAAGAGTGGAAATAATGCCGGCCCTGAAGCCAACCCTCAAGGAAAACCGCTCAACCAAAGTCCACCATGAACGCTTCATGCAGTGCGCGAACCTCGGCTAAAACCCTGTTTGAAGGCTGGTTGTTGTCAATGACGACATCGGCTTTGGCAAGCCGCTGCTCCCGGGGCATCTGGGCAGAAATAATACGTTCCACCTGCTCACGGGAGTTGGTATCCCGCGCCATGGTGCGGGACAGCTGAACCTCTACCGGCACGTCTACTACAATCGCCCGCTCTGCCAACTGATGCTGGTCGGTTTCCAAAAGCAGGGGAGAAACCAACAGCACATAAGGCAAGGCATAGTTATCAGGGTGCAGCTGGCGGACCAGCTCGTCACGAATAACCGGGTGCAAAAGACCCTCAAGCCACGCCCGCTGCTCTGGCTGTTCGAACACAATTTGCCGAAGACCAGCCCGGTTCAGCGCGCCGCCTTCTGTGAGAATGCCCTCTCCAAAGTGATCGGCAATCGTTGCCAGCGCCGGCATACCCGGCTCCACAACCTCACGGGCCACATCATCCGCATCTACCCAGTGCACGCCCAGGCTGCCAAACTGACGCGCCACCGTGGATTTGCCAGAGCCGATACCACCTGTTAACCCGATAACCACCATGTGTTCGCTCACACCCCTAGCAACCCGTACCAAAATGCCTGAATTTCAACACCAAACCATAAACACAACAACCCGGCTGCAGCAAGGTAAGGCCCGAACGGGATAGGCACCTCACGGCCGTGCTGCTTGAACAGCATCAAACTGATACCCACCACAGCGCCCACAACAGAGGACAGCAAAATAACCGCTGGCAGCAACTCCCAGCCCAACCAGGCCCCCAGGGCAGCCAGTAATTTGAAATCCCCATGGCCCATGCCTTCCTTGCCGGTTGCCAACTTGAACAACCAGTACACAGACCAGAGCGACAGATAACCCAGAACCGCGCCCCAAAACGCACTGTTGAAGTCGCCCAGCACCGCAAAATAACTCAACACCAGCCCAAGCCACATCAGGGGCAGGGTGATGCTGTCTGGCAACAACTGGGTATCAAAATCGATAACCGTAAGCGCAACCAGCGCCCAAACCAGAAGCAGCGACCACAGGGCCGTTGTTGAGGGGCCTATGATCACAACCGTCATCACCGAAAACAGTGCCGTAATGGCTTCTATCAGTGGGTAACGAATAGAAATAGGCGCTTTACAGCCGCTGCACTTACCGCCAAGAAACAAGTAACTGATAACAGGAATATTCTCCCAGGCGCGAATGCCATGGCCACAAGAAGGGCAGGTAGAGGCCGGGCTGGAAAGCGTTACTGGCTCCTCCTGCTTGCGCTTATCTTCTGCCACTTCCAGAAAGGCCTCACACTGGCAGCGCCAATCCTGGTGCATCATTTTCGGTAGGCGAAGGATGACCACATTCAAAAAGCTGCCAATACACAGAGAGACAAGCGTAACGGTGAGATAAAAAAGCCAGGGGATGGAAAGGAAAATATCGAGTGTAGCCATTCAGATAGAAGCTCAAGTTATAAATGTTTGAAAATGCCCCCTCTCCGATACGTCGGACCGCCCCGGCCCCTCTCCCGCAAGGGGCGAGGGGAGTTATATCTTTAGCCCCTCGCCCCCTGCGGGAGAGGGGTTGGGGAGAGGGGGCTTTGTCCTATTTCCCCTCACCCCTAGCGGGAGGGGGCCGGGGGAGCTACATCTTTAGCCCCTCGCCCCTTGCGGGAGAGGGGTTGGGGAGAGGGGGCGCCTGCAGGCCTTACCCAACAACCTGCCCCATCTGAAAGATCGGCAGATACATCGCAATAATCAAACCACCCACCAGAACACCCAACACAGCCATAATCATAGGCTCCATCAGTGCTGTCAGGTTGTCCACCATGTCATCAACCACAGCCTCATAGTGCACAGCCACCTTCTCCAGCATCTCATCCAGATTACCGGATTCCTCACCAATCGCCGTCAACTGCACCGCCATTACCGGAAACACATCCTGCTGGCGCATAGCAGCCTGCAACTGGGTACCACTGGACACATCGTTTTTAATACGCTGAATGGCATCCCGGTAAACCGCATTACCCGTGGCGCCCGCCACTGAATCCAGCGCATCCACCAGCGGAACACCCGCCGCGAAGGTGGTAGACAACACCCGCCCGAACTTGGCTACGGCCGACTTGTCAAGAATCTCACCCACAACTGGCAGTTTAAGCACGTATTTATCCACAAAGTCCGAGAACTTCGCCGAACGGCGTTTGGCTTCTTTGAACAGGAAAATCGTACCCACAATCCCGAAAAGGACCACAAACCACCACGCCTGCATCCAGTCTGAGAGCCTTACCACCATCTGGGTAAACACGGGCAGCTCTGCCCCGAACCCCTGAAAAAGACTTTCAAACTGCGGAACAACCTTCACCAGAAGAATGGCGGTAACCACAATCGCGACAGCCACAACGGCAATCGGGTAGGTCATCGCCTTTTTAACTTTCTTCTTCAGTAGCTCGGATTTTTCAAGATAAAGAGCGATACGGTCCAGCATCTGCTCCAGGGCACCGGCTTTCTCGCCCGAATCCACCAGGTTGCAATACAGATTATCAAAATGCTTGGGGTGTTGCCTCAAAGCCCCCGCAAAGCTGGTACCAGAAGCTATGTCATTCCGTATACTCATCACCAACTCTTGCAGCCCTTTGTTTTCAAGGCCATCGGCCACTATGTCAAAACTCTGAACCAGGGGCACGCCTGCCTTCATCATGGTGGCCAGCTGACGGGTAAGCGTGGCAATATCGAAGGGCGTGATTTTTTTACTGCCACCGCCAAACAACGGCTTGGGCTTTTTCTTCACCTTGTCCGGAATAATACCCTGTTTGCGCAGCTGCGCTTTAACCAGGGCCAGGCTGGAACCATTCAATTCACCCTTGGATTTATTGCCTTTCCGGTCTTTGCCTTCCCAGATGTACGATTCCAGCTTTTGCGATTTCTCTGCCATGCTTAATCCTTCGTTACGCGGTTGGCTTCCTCAAGACTGGTTACGCCCTCAATCACCTTCATCAGTGCCGATTGGCGCAAGTTCCGGAAGCCTTCTGCCTCAGCCTGCTTTGCAATTTCAATGGAGCTGGCCTCTTCCATAATCATGCTGGCCAGCTTGTCTGTTACCTTCACCACCTCGTAAATACCGACGCGGCCTTTATATCCACCATTGCATTTATCACAGCCCTTGGGGTGGTACAACGAGAAGCCTGTAGCGATTTGTTCGGGTGTGAACCCCTCGGCCAAAAGCAGGTCTTTTGGCACCTCTCCCGGCTGTTTGCACGCCGCGCATAAGCGCCGGCCCAGGCGCTGGGCAATAATCAGGCTTACCGAGGTGGCAATGTTGAACGCCGGCACCCCCATGTTCATCATACGGGTGAGGGTTTCCGGGGCACTGTTGGTGTGCAGGGTAGATAACACCAGGTGCCCGGTTTGTGCCGCCTTGATGGCAATGTTGGCGGTTTCCAGATCCCGGATCTCACCCACCATGATCACGTCCGGATCCTGCCGCAAAAACGCCCGAAGCGCCTCAGAGAAGCCCAGGCCCACCCGGTTGTTTACGTTCACCTGGTTAATGCCTTCCAGGTTAATCTCGGCCGGGTCTTCCGCTGTGGAGATATTAATATCCGGCGTATTCAGGATGTTCAGGCCGGTATAAAGGGAAACCGTTTTACCGGAACCCGTGGGGCCGGTAACCAGAATCATGCCCTGTGGCTGCTGCAGTGCATCCATGTACAGTTGTTTCTGGTCTTCCTCATAACCCAGCATATCGATGCCCAGCTTGGCCTGGCTGGGGTCCAGAATCCGCAATACGATTTTCTCGCCCCAGAGCGTGGGCAGGGTGTTCACCCGGAAGTCGATGGCCTTGGTTTTGGATAGCTTCATCTTGATACGGCCATCCTGGGGCACCCGCCGCTCCGAAATATCCAGCTGCGCCATAATTTTTACGCGGGCAGATATTTTGGGCGCCAGCTTGATGGAGGGCCGTGACATCTCTTTGAGAATGCCGTCTGTTCTGTAACGCACCCGGTAGGTTTTTTCATAAGGTTCAAAGTGCACATCCGAGGCACCGCCGCGAATGGCGTCCAGCAACATTTTGTTCACGTACTTTACAATGGGGGCATCGTCTACATCGTTGGTAGCACTAACGCTTTCATCGTCTTCATCGCTGCCTTCGGTTTCCACCCCTTCCAGGTCGGCGTCGTCCAGGTCGCCCATGGTGCTGTCACTGGATTCCAGATACTTGTCAATGGCCTCCCGCAGCTTGACATCGTCCACCAGAATCGCATCTGTACTCAGGCCGGTGTTGAACTTGATCTCATCCAGCGCCTGAATATTGGTGGGGTCGGATACGGCAATAAACAGGCGGTTGCCCCGTTTATACAGGGGCAGGGCGTTGTGCTTGCGCACCAGTTTTTCGTCTACCACCTTTTCCGGCAGCATTTCCGGTAAGAAGGACGACAAATCCAGTACGGATACACCAAATTCCATGGCCGCAGAAAACGCCATTTTGGCGCTGTCGGCCAGTTTGTTCTGGGTGAGGTAGGTGATCAGGGGAATGCGATTCTGGGATGCCTGCACAAAGGCTTCTTTCGCCGTTGCTTCATCCAGAAGGCCGTCTTCCACAAAACGCCGGGCCAGGCCGGTGAGGGTGATGTTGCTGTTGTTAGTAGCCATAAACTGAGTAAAGGGTGCTGCCTAAATGGTTGAAAAGGGCGTTTCATTTATTGCAGAGAGTTTAGATGTCTGGTGTGTGTTTGGAAAGGTGCGTGGTTGGCTTCTACAGAAATCACCCAGCAGGCAGAGTGACAAATTTTGTCAGTGAATGACGCCTGCCGGCAGCAAAAGCTTTGCTTTGTCGTAGTGTGACGCAGTTCTCTAAGTGCCTCAGAGTGTTGATTTTAATGAGGTTATATGGCGAGTTCTACAGTGCTTTAAGGTTGGCATGGCAACTGCACTCTGGGGTGTAGGCTCAAAGAAAAAACTCGCGGGCCATTACGAGTTTCTTAACGACAAAGGCAGAGGTCGAATTATGAAGAATATTCAAATCAATCACGCTCAGAAGGGTTTTACTCTGATTGAATTGATGATCGTTGTTGCGATCATTGGTATTTTGGCGGCTATTGCGATTCCTCAATATCAAAATTATATCGCAAAATCACAAGTTAGTCGGGCAGTAGCTGAACTGGGTGCGCTCAAAACTGCATATGAGGCATGCCTCAATGATGGAAAGACTGCCACAGGTGATTGTGACTTAGGCTGGACCGGGTCAAATATTCTGAGCTTGACCGCGCCGGCTACATCAACAGCTGGAACTGCCGTGACAGCGGCGGTAACTAACACCTCGGCTTTAACAACTACTGGCACGATTGCTGGGGAATTCGCAGGTGATGCTTCGGCGGTACTGCAGCCGACAACTGCCTTGACAGTGACATGGACTCGTACTGCGCTGGGCTCATGGACTTGTGCCACCACTGCGGAAGATAAGTACGCACCTTCAGGGTGCCCTGGTGTGTGATGGTAGCGAAATGTCATGGTCAGGGATCTAGCCTGACCTGATTCCCAAAGGCCCGGAGATTTCGATTTCCGTAGGGGCAAGTCATGAGTGATCATGGACAGGCACAGCTTAGCCTGACCTGATGTCGAAAAGCCCGGTGGATGC
>NZ_JBQDCO010000044.1:0-25564 GCF_052091845.1 Marinobacter sp.
CCTGGCTTGGCCTGCGGCGCTTGTTGGGACACTATGAGAAATTCAGGCTAGAGCGAAACCTGTTTGTATCTATATGCTGGCTGGCATTCAACTCTCTGCTTTATTACCTCGGATTACGAGCGCTTTCTGTGCGCGAGCGGCGGCTCACGCTTGAGATACTTAAAGAGCAATGGGCAGCTGAACGCAAAGTGGCTGAAGCCAGAGAAACAGAAAACACTATGGACGAGAGCATTCTTCCGGCCCTGGATATGCCGGAAATGAACCTTAAGGACATCAGCCGGCAAAGTTCCTCCCTGCTCGGCATTGTGGTTTCGGCCCTGGCACTGGGCGGTTTGCTCATTCTTTGGGCCGACGTGATTCCGGCACTTCAACTGTTTGAGAACATTACCTTGTGGACTATTACCACCGATCTACAAGGAGGCGACCCGCTCCCCATCACACTTGCGGATGCGCTACTCGCGCTGCTGGTGGCTGCTGGCACAGTGCTGGCCGCTAAAAACCTGCCGGGAACTTTAGAAGTCATGATACTGAGCAGGATGAACCTGGAACCCGGGGCCAGCTATGCCATTACCACCCTCACCACCTACGCTCTGGTGATGGTGGGCGCAGTTACCTGCCTTGCGGTAACGGGGGTTCAGTGGTCCAAGCTGCAGTGGTTGGTTGCTGCCCTTGGCGTGGGCCTTGGGTTTGGGCTCCAGGAGATAGTTGCCAATTTTGTCTCCGGTATCATACTCCTGTTCGAACGACCCATTCGGGTCGGTGATATGGTCACCATTAACGGTGTTACAGGCACAGTCGCTCGCATACGCATACGCGCCACAACTCTGATCGACTGGGACCGGAAAGAACAAATTATTCCCAACAAAACCTTTGCGACCCAGGACCTTACCAACTGGACGCTCTCGGACCCGATTACCCGCGTCACCCTGCGCGTAGGTGTTGCCTATGGATCCGACGTGAACGAGGTTCAGGGCATACTCAACCAGGTTGCCCTCCAAAATGAGCGCGTGGTGAGTGACCCGGCACCGGAGGTTTTCTGTGTCGGGCTTGGGGATAGCAGCATCGATTTTGAAGTGTGGGTTTACGTCAAAGACCTGATCGACTACATGCCTTTGTCCCACGAAATACACGCCTCAATTACCCGCGCACTGGCGGACGCCGGCATAGAGATTCCTTTCCCGCAACGGGACATTCACGTGCGGACATTACCGGAAGCGCAAGGCGCCCGCAGCTAGGGGCGTGCCAACCTGTATCAGGATGACACGCCCGATACCGAGTGCATTTTTACAGGCTCTTTGTAGGTTTCCAGGCGTTTGAGCCATCCAGCTAGCCAGCGCTCGCTCTCCACCGGGCTGTCGGCATTCTGGGCGCGACGCGTCAGCACAGCGGCAGCCGCCTCACGAAACCGGGCCAGCGCGTCTTCACCCGGTTGCATGGCTAGCAGAACCTGAAGCAACCCCCAGCCCTCGCCGTTGTAACGCTCGTCGGGGGAAAGCCCCTCGCCTTTGAAGTTCACGTAGTCCATCAGCGCGTAAACACCACCGGGCGTTTGACTTAAAGCTCGCAAGCTTTCCTGCACGTCGTTTCGGCGCGACTCAGGAGCGGCCTTCACAATCTTAGCCAATGAGCCTTTTGCGCGGCGAAAGATAAATTCTGCCTGAATCCCCTGTGTGCCAGCCAAAAATTCCCGCAGCTCTGCCATTTCAGGCGAATCTGAAACTTTGAGGAAGGTTTCTCGGTCTGGCCAAGGAGCGTCAAACGGCTCGAGCTCCCGCAGCCATTCAGGGATGTTAAGTTGGCGCTGCTCCATGTACTCAACAAGCGCCGGAAAACTCTCAACAAACCGCTCGTTCACACCTTTCGGGTACCAAATGAAATGGCCGATACCCAGCGAAGGAAATGCCTCCGCCTCATTCCAATAAACGAGGCACTGATACTGACCAGCGCACTCATTCTGGAATATTTTCTGGCCAACCCAGTCTAATTGGGCAGGCTTGAGGGCAAGAGAGATATCACTGGCCGGGTTAGCCCCGTCAACCAAAGTGCCAGTTGTGGCTTCAGGTTTCTCAGATTTGTTTTCGGAATTACAACCTGAAAGCGCCACCATGATCATCAGAAACAGCAACCCGAGCACCCTGTACACCATGTTACGCCTCATCGGAAAAGCCAGAAAAACCCGCCAGCAGTATGAAGAAATCATTTCCAATATAACAGCGTGACTGCCAGCTACCTCCCACCTCGATCAGACTTCCGGCACTCATGTTGCTGGGGCGCTTATAAAAAAACCCCGGCATGGGCCGGGGAAAGGTAATCGTTAGGTTAGAACAAACTCATCCTTAACCGGTAAGCTGACTTCTCAGCACATGCTTTTGCAATTTCCCGGTCGATGTTTTCGGCAAATCATCCACAAAGACAATTTTCTTGGGCACCTTGAAGCCGGCAAGGTTTGCTCGGCAATAAGCTTCAATATCAGCTTCTGTCAGGTCATCGTTGCCGGATTTCAACGTGATAAACGCACAGGGAACTTCACCCCAGTGGTCATCGGGTGCTGCAACAACCGCTGCCTCCAGTACCGCAGGATGATCATAGAGCGTACTTTCCACCTCAAGGGTCGAAATATTCTCTCCACCAGAAATAATGATATCTTTGGAACGGTCTTTTATTTCTACGTAACCATCGGTGTGCCATACACCCAAATCTCCGGTATGGAACCAACCTCCGCTGAAGGATTTGGTAGTTTCCTCCGGATTGTTCAGGTACCCCTTCATGACGGCGTTACCCCGAACAAGCAGCTCACCAATCGTCTTGCCGTTCTTTTTTACTGGCTGGAGAGTCACAGGGTCTGCCACCATCATGTCCGCCATGGACAATGACAGTATCCCCTGCCGAGCCATTTTCGCCGCTTTGTCATTGCCGTCCAGGGAATGCCACTCATCCTGGAACTCACAGATCAGGCTGGGGCCATAGGTTTCGGTCAAACCATACAGGTGTACTACTTTCACCCCCATGGACTCCATAGCTGCAATCGTTGCCGCGGGAGGTGCCGCACCGCCGGTAGCCACGGTTACATGCTGGCTGAACGGCTTTTTATATTCTTCGGGGGCGTTGATAAGCATATTCAGCACAACCGGTGCCGCGCAAAGATGAGTTACCCCGTGCTCGGCAATGGCATCGTATATTGGCTTCGGTTGCGGAGCGCGCAGGCACACATGAGTGCCTGCCACCGCGGTTACCGCCCAAGGATAGCACCAACCGTTGCAATGAAACATCGGCAATGTCCAGAGATAAATCGCACCTGATGGCAGCCCAAAGCCAATGATATTGCTCAAGGCGTTCAAGTGCGCGCCCCGATGATGATAAACAACACCTTTCGGGTTTCCGGTAGTGCCTGAGGTGTAGTTCAGGGCAATTGCCTGCCACTCATCGTCGGGCATGTCCCACGCGAAATCATCATCGCCCGTAGCCAGCAAATCCTCATAGGTCATCTTGCCAATCAACTCGCCGCCCGCGAAATTGGGATCATCAACATCAATAACGATCGGCTTGGCGTCACAACCGGTAAGAGCATCACGAGATCTATCACTGTATTCCATGTCAGTAAAAAACACCTTCGCACGCCCATGATTGAGCATGAAGGTCATGGTTTTGGAATCAAGCCGGGTGTTCTGGGCGTTCAAAACGGCCCCAATCATTGGCACGGCAAAATGCAACTCCAGCATTTCCGGAATGTTTGGTAGCAGTGCTGCCACTGTGTCCCCTTTCCGAACGCCCAGCTTGCGCAAGGCAGATGCCATCTTCAGGCACCGCTGATACGTCTCCGCCCATGATCGACGGATACTGCCGTGGATGACCGCGGTGCGGGTTGGGTGCGCCAGGGCCGTTCTCTGAATAAAAGAAATCGGCGTGAGAGGCGTGTAGCTAGCTTCTGTTTTATCGAGCCCGAGCTCAAACATGTTTTCCATTGTGTTAAACCTTTAGTTGTTCTTTCAGACAAGCTCTGTCGCAATCAACTAACGCTGATCGGTTGCTGAATCTTCCGCAGTGTCTTCATTTTGATGGTGATGCGTTGAAACGTGGGCATCCGCAAACCAGTTCTTCTCCAGGAAAAACCAGAGTACAAGGCCGACACCCAGCCCCCAAGCTGCACCCTGCACCGCAAGCACCGAACCGACAATAACGGCAATACCACGTTGAAGGTTGGTCTGGCGATCCAGCATCTCGATAGCAAGGTACCCACACAGGTACCCCTGAATTAGTAAGGTCAGCGCCATACCGATATTGAGGCCTGGCTTGAACAGCGTGACCACAGGCACGAGCACAACCGCAATGGTCATCCCCCAATACAGACTGGTCGCACCGCCCCAATAGCTGTCCATGACCGAACGTGGATTGTTCATATAGCGGTTGATCACCAACGCTTGACCACCAGTCCAGGCAGGGCCAGACAAGCTTATGAAAGGCGCAAAAATTGCGTGTATTAAATTGCGAATCCCCACGATGATACTGTTCCGTCGCGGACTGAAAACCAGCTTTTCATCCTTACGGACAGCGTCGGCATTCTTGAACAAGGAGTCCATAACCAGAATGTCGCCAAAAGCAATGATGTAAGCCGCCAGCGCCAATGGGATGGCATCAATGAAATATTGAAGGGGCGGCATGCCCAGCCCGAACACACTGTACTCTCGCAAGATGGTACCCATAGGGATGGTGGTGAACCCCCACTCGATGACGGGGGTATCCACCTCACCGATGATGATGCCTAGGACGTAGGAAAACAGAAAAGGTATGGCGATGCCGTATTGGGCCACAAAACGAAAGAAGCCGTAGCGGGCACGCAGCGGGCCTGCTGTTTCTGAGAACAACATGAAAAACCCAAGCACTGCACCGGTCAGGATAGTAATCGGCATAGACCACACCCGCCCGTCTGCACCAAATTCACCCATGATTGCAGAAATACCCGCACCAATCAGAATGCCTGACTTCAGTGACGCGGGCATTTTGCGCACCAACGCATCTGCCCCCTTGAACACCCCGAGACCAAGAAAAATTGCTGAGACGGTTAACTGTAAGGCAATTAACGCCAGTATTCTGGCATCCCCCTCTGGGTAGCTCGACAGGAAGGCGACATACAAAGGAATGCCGGCGGTAATCCAGCCAGCAACAGTGGGGTCACCAAAATGCGTGTGCACCAGATAGAGAATGTTATTGAGGAGGACAAACGCAACCGCAATTTCAAACGGTATCCCCAGAACGGATGTCATCAGTGCGGTAATACTCAGCGGCACAACGCACAAAATCGCGCCCTGCAGAATATCCGGAATTTCTACTTTGTAGTGAACAAAAGGTACGCGTAGCTTTAACGCACCCAGTGCTGACGGTTGCTCACCGCCAGTTGATCTCTTTTTTAGGGACATTGTTTTTGTTCTCCTGCCAAACTGAATTTCGACATGCATAGGGAAGAGCGTATCTCCCCTCGAATACTAATCACAAATACTTAATCGATCAAGGGTATTTACTCGATTTTATGACCGGCGGTGAGAAAGCCTCTAGCGGCATACCCGAGGTCTCTCCATCGAACAGCTCAATGTCCACTAGGCATGTCAATGGACTCGGGCCCTGAGCCAGGCGGGATGTTCCCTCATCTCGAGTAAGTACGTTCGGGTTTCCATGCCGACACGACACCTCTGAGACCCCTGGCTGTGGCGGGTCAAACCAGGCTCCCGTGCTCAGCTGCAACACTCTGGGGCGCACCTGATCACTCACCACGGCTGAGCACAAACAGGCACCTCGCCCGTTAAACAGGCGAACCAGGCTGCCGTCTTCGATGTTCCGAGCCTTTGCATCATCCGGGTGAATAACCACCGGTTCCCGCCCATTTATTTTCGACTTTCGACTATAAGAGCCGTGATCCAACTGAGAGTGCAGCTTGTTTTTCGGTTGATTGGAAATCAGGTGCAGCGGGTATTCAGGGGTGTCCTGCCCCAGCCACTCCTTGGGATCACTCCAGAATGGAAAGCCCGGGCATTCTTCATAGCCAAAGCCCGCAACAGTTTCAGAGAAGATCTCTATCTTCCCACTTGGCGTTCCAAGGGCATTCGCCACAGGATCCTCACGGAAGTCTTTCAGCATAATCCGCGGTTCTTTCGGCATCGGGTTTTCAAACCAGCCCTTCGCTTTAAAATCTTCAAAGTTTGGTAAATCAATACCACTCTTACCAGCCTTTATGCGGGTTTCGTCATAAATCACTTGCAGCCACTGTCCTTCATCGCGACCTTCTGTGAAGGCTTCCTTTGCGCCCAACTCTTCCGCCAACTCGCTGAAAATCTCATAGTCGGTCAAACTCTGACCAACAGGTTCAGCGGCTTTTTGCATGTACACAAGGAAAGGATCCCTGCTGGATGAAGCGATATCATTACGCTCCAAAAAGGTAGCTGCAGGCAGCACTATATCTGCGTGTTTCGCCTGAGCATTCCAGCACCATTCATGAACGATAACCGTGTCGGGCTTCTGCTGCGTATTCCGGCGAACGTGACCGGTCATTCCGGGGATCGTGACCGATTTGCACACGGCCATCACGCTGGAGTCGGTTTTGTACTCTGAACGGTCACGATGGGTCAACCGATTCCGTATTTTGTGCTGTCGCTTTTCGCAGTGATTCCCCCTTCAGATTGAGTCGGTGAGCGCCGTGTAGGAGCCGATCCAGGATGGCGTCGGCGAGCGTGGCGGAGCCGATGTAGTCGTGCCAGTGTTCGGTTGGTAACTGGCTCGCGATGAGCGTTGAGCCTCGCCCGTGCCGGTCTTCGATTACTTCCATCAGGTCTTGCCGTTGTTGTGCCGTCACCTTCTGCATGCCCCAGTCGTCCAGGATCAGCAGGTCGGTCTTCAGCAACTGGTTCATCAGCCGTGCGTAGCTGCCATCGCCGTGGGCGATGCGCACCTGCTCGAACAGGCGCGGCACGCGCAAGTAGCGAACCGAGAGCCCTTGCCGGCAGGCCTGGTTGCCCAGGGCGCAGGCCAGCCAGGTCTTGCCGCAACCGGTCGGGCCGGTGATGCACAGGTTCAGGGATTGGCGGATCCAGTCACAGCTTGCCAGCCCCGCCATGCGGGAGCGCTCCAGCCCCCGTGGATGGCGGTAATCGACGTCTTCCACGCAGGCCGCGACCCGCAACCGGGCAGCCTTCAGCAGCCGATCCAGACGGCGATTTTCACGATGTAGCACCTCCCGGTCGATCAGCAAGGCCAGGCGTTCCTCGAACGCCAGGTCGTGGGTGTCGGGCTGTGCCCGCTGCTGTTCCAGGGCATCGCACATGCCGGTCAGTTTGAGTTGGCGCAGGGTGTCGAGGGTGTTTTGAGTCAACATCAGTTTCTCCGGGATCAGTGGTAGTAGCGGGGGCCGCGAACGTTGGTGTGTACTGGCAGCTCAGTCAGTTCCGACTCCTCCTCGGCCAGGGGTAACGGGAGCTGATCCAGCCCCTGCTTCAGGATCGAGCTGATGCTCTGGTAGCTGGCCGAGTTGATGGCCAGTGCTCGGCTACAGGCCTGCTCCAACCGGTCACGGCTGTAACGTCGACTCAGGTTCAATAGCCCCAGGCATGATCGGTAACCATGCTCCGGATGAGGGCGATCCTTAAGCTGTCGCTGTACCACGTCGAGCGTGGCGGGACCGATGTCAGTGGCCCAGTTCAGGAACCGCCCGGGCGACCAGTTCTGATGGGCCTGATGGGACTTAGGCATGTGCTCGGTCAGGGTGACGAAGCGGCCCTTGCCATGCCGAGGGTGCAGGGCCACCCGCTGGCCTTTGTGCATGACCTCAACGGACGTATCGGTAACCCGAACATCTAGCTTCACCCCCACCAGGGCGTGAGGCACGCTGTACAGGCGTTTGTCGATCTCGATGTGGTAGTCGATGCCGGGTCGCGCCTTGCGCCACTCGGCATAGACGTAAGGTGTTGCAGGCAGAGGCCTCAGTGCTGGACGATCCAGTGCCTCGAACAGGCTCTGGCGGCTCTCGGAGCGCCCCTGGAACGGGCGCTGATTCAGGGCCGGTAACAGATCCGCAATGGCCGTATTCAGTTCGGCCAGGGAGAAGAACATCCGGTGCCGTAACCGGGCCAGTATCCAGCGCTCGACCAGCAGCACGGCGGCTTCGGCCTTCGCTTTATCCTTGGGTTTGTAAGGGCGTGCTGGCAATACGGCGGTCTGGTAGTGAGCGGCCAGTTCGGCGTAGGTCTCGTTGATCTTCGGGGTATATCGATCAGCCTTGGTGACCGCTGCCTTGAGGTTGTCCGGAACCAGCAGTTCAGCTACCCCGCCGTAGAACGCTAGCATCCGTTGGTGGGAGGCAATCCAGTCCGGCAGGCTCTGGCTCCAAGTAGCCTCGGCGAAGGTATAGCTGGACGCGCCCAGCACGGCCACAAAGACTTGGGCCTTACGCAGTTCACCGGTGGAGCGGTCCACCACTGACACAGTCGGGCCGCAGTAATCGATAAAGATCTTCTCACCGGCTCGATGAACCTGGCGCATGCTGCGCCGTTGCTGGCCGCGCCAGAGTCGGTAGTGGTGGCAGAACTGGCTGTAGCGATAGGCCTTGTCGCCGTGGCGCTCCACATATTCGGCCCAGAGCAGTTGCAGGGTGACGCCCTTGGTCTTGAGTTCCTGATGGACCTGGAAGTAGTCGGGTTCAGCAAATCGAGATGGGGGTGTCTTGGCCGGGAACAGCAGGGCCTCTAACCGTACTTCATCCGTGCCTTCCGGCAACGGCCAGGTGATGCCCTGCGCAGTGGCCAGGCTGACATACTTGCCGACCACGCCCTTGGAGAGCCCGCAGGCACGGGCAATGCGCTCATGGCTCAGGCCCGCTTCGTACTTGAGGCGCAAGACCTCGATGATCTGTCGCATGGAAATCCTCGCTGCCGGCATCCGCCCTTCCTCGTGATGAAAAAGAAACGGGTATGCCGGATAAAGTTGAAGAATTCCAGCGTGTTGGCAGTGATTCCGGAGGAACGTGACCGGGGATTCCGGCATCGTGACCAGCGATTCCGGAAAAACGTCCAAAATCGGTCACGATAAAACGGAATGAGCGGTCACGATCACCCGGAACGGGCGGTCACGTTCAAACGGAATGGGCGGTCACGATGGGCCGGAATATGCATCTGCCAGGCGCCCCTCATGCGAACGAGATCCTGATGGTGATGAAAGGGGTTCCCGCCCGCCCAGTAAACCAGCTTGATGTCCGGATAGGTTCCAGTCACTCCGTTGTATTCAAACTGTTTACCCGGGTGAAGCAGCAGGTCTGTAACTCTGGCGACGGGAATAAAGCTTTTTATCGGGTTTTTGCCCTGGGGTAGAGACGCACCGGGAATACCCTCATAGTTAGCACCAATGGCATTCAAGGCACTGTAACCAAAGCCTATTCCACCACCAAGCAGGCCCAACTGCCCCAGCATGGAAGCCACCGCGATAGCCGCCCAGTAGGGTTGCTCACCGTTTTCTTGGCGCGTAAGAGACCAGCTCACTGAAATCATAGTGCGCTGGCGAGCCATATCCCGCGCCAAATCCCGGATGCGGGCAGCGGGTATTCCCGCCTTGAGCTCGGCCCAGACGCTGTCTTTGACGACACCGTCGGTCTCGCCAAGAAAATACTGCTGAAAACGCTCGTAGCCCACGGTATGGGTCGATAAAAACTCGGTGTCTGCAAGGTTCTCGGTATGGAGGGTGTGGGCAATGCCCAGTAGAAGCGCCACGTCACTGCCCGGGTAGATAGCGACCCAGTCTGCATTCATTTCATCCAGCACATCTGAACGCAAGGGGCTAATATTAACGACCTTTACTCCATTTGAAGCCGCATCCAGCATGCCTTGCTTCTGTACATGGCGACCAACGCCCCCATTGGTTACTTGGCCATTCTTTGCAGGTGCCCCACCAAACGCTACGAACAGGCTCGTATGGTCCTTGATAATGCCCCAGCTGGTGGCACCATTTACCATGGAATAAAAGTCTCCAAGCACATGAGGCAAAGTGACTTCAGCCGCTGCATAACTGTAGGTGTTCAGCGAAGAGGTGTACCCACCAATAGAGTTAAGAAACCTCTTCAGCTGGCTCTGGGCATGGTGAAAACGCCCTGCGCTGGACCAGCCGTAGGAGCCACCATAAATGGCCTGGTTACCGTAACGGTCGCGTACACGGTTTAACTCGCCCACCACCAGCTTGATTGCTCTCGGCCATGACACCTCGACAAACTCATCGGCTCCGCGGCAGCCCTCGGCATTTCCCGGCCCGTTTTCCAGCCATCCGCGCCGGATCATAGGTTTTTTGATGCGCATTGGCCCGTCAAGAACATCAACAATGCCCTGACCAATGGGGGACGGGTCTTCATCCCGCTCGAACCCTTCCAACGCGGTAACGCTTCCGTTCTTTGTATGAACTCGATAGGTTCCCCAATGGCTACTGGTAAGCGTCCCTTTTGTCGCATGCTCAGATGTCATAGGTTGAGCCCTCTTCATTTTGTTATTCGGAAAAATCAGCATAGACCAAAACCGAGTACATATACCCAGCTGTAACAAAATTAATCAAGCATTAATACTTGGTCGATAAGGGCGTGTACTTGAAAGAATCAGAAGGGGCGTGCGAAACCTATACTCAAGCTGGACAATAAAGCGAAAACGAAAAGCGAATTTGACATACTCACTGCCGTGCGCAATGCTCCGATCCGTTTAGCTTTTATGAAGGGGGGAATAAATAATGACAGCTGATGTGGCTAAAGACTGGACCCTGGAACAGTTTTCGTGTCGTACCTATGACAAACTGCGCTATGCGGACACAGACCGCCAGGGTCATGTGAACAATGCGGTATTTTCGACGTTCATTGAAACGGGGCGTGTTGAACTGATCTACGATTCGGAAGCGCCACTCACCTCTCCTGACACATCCTTCGTAATCGTCAATCTAAACCTGCAGTTGCGCGCTGAGATTCGCTGGCCGGGAATTGTAGATATTGGAACAGCCGTCACCCGAGTCGGCAACAGCTCTATACAGCTGTATCAAGGCATCTTTCAGGATGGCGTGTGTTGCGCGACCGCAGAAACAGTGATTGTTTGCGTTGACGATAATACTCAAAAACCAACCCGGTTACCGGATGCTGCCAGGCGTAACCTCGCCCAGCTGTGACCCGTTTACGCAGATGGGTTCACAGGCTCGCAATGCCCTGTACCAAACCCAGTGCGATAGCGACCTGTACCAGTTCCGCGAACGAATCCACTTTCATTTTTGCGGTCATGTTTGCCCGATGCCCCTCAACTGTTTTCCTGTTGATGCCGAGCTCGTCTGCCGCCTCCTGATTGGATAAACCCTTAACGATCAACTCCAATACCTGGCGCTCTCTCCGAGTCAAACGGTCATAACAGTCTCGTATACGAGACTTTGAACGGCGATGAACAAATCGATCCCGGTCTCTTTCCAAAGCACTGTGTACATGGTCGATCAGCAACTGGTCATCAAACGGCTTTTCGATAAACGTGATGGCACCCTGGGTCAGGGCCGTTACCGCCATATCCACATTACCGTGGGCCGAAATCATGATCACCGGCAGCTCAATATTGTATTCCGACAGCTTTTTCTGAGCGTTAATGCCGCTTAACCCCGGCATTCGCACATCCATCACGATGCAGCCACTCGCGCTCGTATCAAACGCTTCAAAGAAATCGAGCGCATTCTCGTAGGTTTTAACATTGAGGCTTACAGACTCAAGCAGCCACTTCAAAGAGTCTCTTACGTCCATGTCGTCATCAATAACGAAAACTGTTTGTGCGTTGTTTTTGGATGTCATGAAGGATCAGTCAGTAATATTGAGAGTAAATGAAAAACGTGCCCCGCCAGCAAGGAGGTTTTCTGCCCAGAGCTCGCCTCCAAGATTCTCTACCAATGAACGGCTGATGGCTAGCCCCATTCCAAGCCCGGTCTCTTTGGTTGAGAAAAAGCGATCAAAAAGGCGGGACATATCTGCCTCAGAAATACCTCGGCCCCGATCCTCAACCTCTACTCGCAACTGTCCACTTTCATGAGGCACGACACTGATTCGCACAGTGGTAGCGTTTTTATTATCTAACGAGCCGCTCGCTTCGATGGCATTGACGATCAGGTTCAACGCCACCTGCTCCAGCTGCACCCGGTCTCCTTTGACGGCAGGTAAATCAGCGCCAGGCTCAAAAACCACGCGTACATTATGCCTGTCGGCCATATTCTCGCAAAAGTCGATCATCTCGCCGATCAACTCCGCTAAGTTGAGGCGGGTAATGACTGGTTCCTGCTTTCTCGTGAAATCCATCATTCGATGGATAATCTCCCCGGATCTCAGCGCCGTCCGGATACTTCGGGTAATCGGTAATTCCACGTCGTTCCATGAAAGCGTGGGTTTGTCCGCAAAGCGTCGCTCGATACCTCGGAGATAATTCACCATAGCTGAAAGTGGCTGATTCAGCTCATGGGCCAGACTCGACGCCAATTCCCCCATGGTTACCAGCCGGCTGGCGTGGTCAATTTCGCCTTGGTACTGCTTGAACTGTTCTTCGGCAGCCTTTTTTTCAGTGAGATCGTGGGCGACCAGTGAGAAGTACTCGATGTCCCCGTGCAGGGAACGATGCGCCAGGAGTTCGAGCATAACCGGTATGCGCGATGCTTTCAGGCTCTGCATGGTCAACTCTCCACGCCAATTCCCCGTTTCTTTTGCGGCGGGAAATCCATCCTCCATCAAGGTGGCAAGGCCTTTTTCGGTCACAAGCCAGGAGAGCGGAAAAGAGCTGTAATCCATGCTCTCCATTTCAAGAGCTTTTCGGGCTGCTTCGTTTAGGTGTGAAACGGTAAAATCCAGGTTCGCAAATATAACCAGATCTTGGGTGCTCTCCAGAACTCGCGCCAAGCGGCGGCTGGCTTTATCTGCCATGATTCTGTGAGTTGCATCCCGAGATACCACCAATATTTCCCGGATATCGTTCGACTCCGGGTCGCGAATAGTCCGGCTGGTACTTTCCAACCAAGTGTAGTGTCCATCTTTGCAGCGAAAGCGATAGGTATGGGTGTACAGGCCGCGATCATAGCTCACCGTGGGCGCGCGCAACCGGAAATCTTCAACATCGTCTGGGTGATAGAGATCGTACGCCGAGATACCGACAATCTCTTCAACCGTGTAGCCCAACAAGTGCGTAACCGCGGGCGATGCATATATAAACCGCCAATCTTCCGGTGTGTGTCGGGAGATCATATCGGTGGACTGCTCAGCCATTTCTGCCAGCAGGCGGTTACGTTCAGCATCGTCGGTCAGGGCGGTAAGCCCCTCTTCCGGGGTACGGTTTTTCATGGGTAACAGGTTCTCGGAACTCGGGTTGCCGTGTCGGACCCTATTCTGAACGTCTCCGGGGCCCTTGGCCATAACGTGCCAGGGCCCCGCGACTTATTTAGCGCAGGAACTCTTTGCTGAAAGCCTTGAATTGAGCCGCATCAGAACGTCGTATCCACTCGAACCCGACCATTTCTTTTGTGACAATTCTGGCTCCGGCTTGCTCCATCCGGCGCAGTGCCACTTCGGTGTCGTAAGGGTTGCGAGCGGAAATGGCATCCGCCACTACAAATACGTCGAACCCCTCCTCCAGCAGCCTGATCGCCGATTGCATCACACACGCTTGAGACTCCATGCCGCACAGGATGACCTGCTTGCGACCGTGAGCCTGGAAGGCTTTTTCAAAACCCGGGTCGTCAATGCACGCAAAAAAGTCCTTGCCGTAAATATTGTTCGGCCCCACCAGTTCGCGCAGACCCTCTTCGGTATGGCCCAGGCCATCCGGATATTGCTCCGACCCAACCACCGGCACATTCATCAGCCCAGCGAGGCGAACAAGCCAACTGCAATTGCTCACCAACTTCTCGTTTTCATGCACCCCGGATAGCAGGCGAGCCTGAACATCAATAACCGCAACGATTGAATTCTCTTGATCCATTAACATAACAGTCTCCAGACTTACGCCGGGCGGCGATCAACCATATTGGTAGCTACACCTTCCGCAACCACCTTGTCACCCACCTTGCAGATGGTTTCCAGCTTTACTCGGCGTCGATCTTCGTTAATCTCGATAACTTTGGCAGACGCGACCACCGTATCGCCAATGTGAACCGGCGCTTTGAACTTGATCTGCTGGTCAATATAGATGGCTCCCGGACCAGGCATACGTGTGCCCAATACCGCGGAAATCAGTGCCGCACTGAACATGCCATGTACGATCCGCTCTTTAAACGGCGTGGTCTTCGCGTACTCGGCATTGATATGTACTGGGTTGTCGTCACCACTAATGCCTGCAAACAAAACCACATCTGCTTCTGTAATGGTCTTGGCGTAAAAAGCCTCCATTCCCACTTCCAGATCTTCCAGGTAGTAACCGTGTAGTTCTTGCATAGTATTTCCTCTTGTTGATCCGTACGCCGACCACAATACTGGTTTATATCCACCAAACCAAGTACTTTTACTTGGTTTTTCCAGAATGCTCTGGTAGCCTTCGTCCACTACTAAAGATTACACCGCTTTGTACAAAGGGAGTCGCGGTTATGCAGAGGCAACCCGTAAGCATTTTTGAAAGAGCCTTCAAGAAGTTGGTTCCAGGTGGACTGGAATCCGTAGGCCGTCGTGGTTCAGACATAATGAACATTGCGGAAGACCTCCCAGAACCTGACATTGCAACCGTTAAGGAATGGATAGACGACTGCCTTTCCGAGAATGGTGGCCAAGTAGAAGCACGCAAGCGGGCAGCCATGCTAGGCCGCGCCTATCTCAAGCTGTCTACGATTGGAAGAAACCGCTTTCTGGGCCTGCTTGCAGAACATTACGGTGTTAACGAAGCCACCGTCGAGAGCGCTATCGAGCAATGGCATAACGCGAAGCCCAACGAGAAAACCGAGGCTGCCCAAGCCTTACGCAAGGCCCTTATACCCAGCCGCACGGCGCTTCTGAAGCAGTTCAATGGTGTACCTTCCGGGGTGAAGTTTCTGGTGGATATGCGCGAGGAGTTGCTGCGACTGCGCAAAGATTACCCGCAACTGAAACCACTGGAAACCGACCTGCGTGATCTGCTGGCCAACTGGTTCGACATTGGTTTACTGCAACTGGAAGAGATCAGCTGGAACTCCAGCGGTGCCATGCTCGAAAAGCTGATTGCCTATGAAGCCGTTCACGCTATCAAAAGCTGGAGTGACCTGAAGAACCGGCTGGACTTCGACCGCCGTTGCTTTGCGTTTATTCACCCCAACATGCCTGATGAACCACTAATCTTTGTGGAAGTGGCTTTGGTGAATGGTTTGGCCGACAACGTTCAAAGGCTTCTCGACGAGCACGCGCCGACTGAGGACATCGACAAAGCCGACACCGCTATTTTCTACTCGATTTCCAACGCCCAACAAGGTTTGGCCGGCATCAGCTTCGGCAACTTCCTGATCAAGCAGGTGGTCAGCAAACTGCAGGTCGAATTCCCTCAGCTAAAGCAGTTCGCTACCTTGTCGCCCATCCCCGGATTCCGCCGCTGGCTGGAAAACACGCCTGCTGACCAGCTCATGCAACTGCCCGGTGGCGAACAGTGGCTCAACACTCCGCCGCCCCGTGATCCGGTGAAGGCAAGCCAGGGGGACACCACCGGGGCGCAGCAAGAAGCCATCATGAAACTGGCTGCTACCTATGTAAGCACCACCAAGCCCGGCACATCACGTGCTAACGATCCTGTAGCCAATTTTCATTTGAGCAATGGCGCCCAGGTTGCGCGGCTCAATTGGATGGCAGACACCTCAGACAAAGGCCTCAAGCAATCGGCCGGGTTGATGGTGAACTATCTGTATGAACTCCCGAAAATTGTTCATCGCAGCAACCAGTACACCTCACAGGGAACCATTTCCCAGTCATCGAATATTAAGAAACTCTTGAGATAAACCACCCGTAAACCTAAGGAGAACACCATGACTAATCGTATCGCAGTTGTTACCGGAGCAGCCGGTGGTCTGGGTACCGCCATGTGTAAGGCCTTGGCCGCTCAGGGCCGTAAATTGGTTGGTACTCACCTTCCCGGTGAAGAATTCACGGCACAGGCAAAAGACTGGCAAGCCAGCCTGCGTGAAGACGGTGTTGACGTAGCTATCTACCCGCTGGACGTCACCGACTTTGAAGCCTGTAAAGCATTTACTGCCGCTGTAGAGCAGGATCTGGGCCCCATCGACATCCTGGTTAACAACGCCGGCATTACCAACGACGCACCGCTGAAGCGGATGAAGCCGGAGCAGTGGAACCAGGTCATCAATGTGAACCTGACGTCCATGTTCAACATGTGTCAGCAAGTGTTCGAAAACATGTGCGAGCAGGGTTTTGGCCGTATCGTCAACATTTCGTCCCTGAACGGTGAGAAAGGCCAGTTCGGCCAGAGCAACTATGCCGCCACCAAAGCAGGCATCTATGGTTTCACCAAGTCCATTGCTCAGGAAGGTGCCCGCAAAGGCGTAACTGCCAACTCGGTTTCCCCCGGTTACATCGACACCCCAATGGTTCGCCAGGTACCTGAAAAAGTACTGAACAACATTGTTGCGGGGATTCCTGTTGGCCACCTTGGCAACCCTGAAGACATCGCCAGAGCCGTCGTCTATCTGACAGCTGATGAAGCAAGCTTCGTGACCGGCACCAACATGTCGGTCAATGGCGGCCAGTACATGAGCTAAGGGAGTAAACCATGACAGCGTTCAGAGCACCCACCCGCGAGATGACGTTCACCCTGCAGAACGTCGCAGGGTTTTCAGAAATGGCCAACGCCTGCGGCTATGAAGATGCCTCCGAGGATGTCGTCTCAGCCATTCTTGAAGAAGCCGCGCGCTTTGCCGGTTCCGTCATCGCGCCAACCAACGTCACCGGGGATCAAACCGGTGTGCGCCTGAACTCGGACCACAAGGTGGTCACGCCGGACGGCTTCCGCGACGCGTATCAGCAGTATGCCGAAAGTGGTTGGGCCAGCCTGCAGTTTGACCCGGAGTTTGATGGCCAAGGCCTGCCTTTCTCACTGGCCATTCCTGTTCAGGAAATGTGGCATGCCGCAAACATGGCGTGGGGGCTCTGTCCGCTGTTGTCTCAAGGCGCGGTTGAAGCGCTTTCAGAGAATGCCAGCGATCTGTTAAAACAGCAGTTGCTGCCGAAAATGATTTCCGGGCAATGGACCGGAACCATGAACCTTACCGAACCCCAGTCTGGCTCGGATTTATCGGGCATTCGCACTCAGGCCCGCCCGGATGGCGATGTCTACCGGATAAAGGGGCAAAAGATTTTCATCACCTGGGGCGAGCACGACATGGCGGGGAACATTATCCACCTTGTGCTCGCTCGCTTGCCGGACGCCCCTGCCGGGGTGAAAGGCATCTCACTGTTTGCGGTACCCAAATATCTCCCCGATGCGTCCGGAGAGCCCGGAGAAAGAAACGACTGCCAGGCGGTCTCGCTGGAACACAAGCTCGGCATCCACGCCAGTCCCACCTGCGTGATGAGTTATGGCGACAATGAAGGCGCCGTTGGTTATCTCGTGGGCGAGGAAAACCGTGGTTTGGCCTGCATGTTCACAATGATGAATAACGCCCGCCTGACTGTTGGTTTGCAGGGCGTTTCCATTTCCGAGCGCGCTTACCAGCAGGCGCGGGATTATACTTTGGAGCGCACTCAAGGCACGGCGCCGGGCGAACAAGGCGTGTCACCTATCATCAAGCACCCGGACGTACGCCGAATGCTGATGATCATGAAAACCTTGACCGAGGCAGCGCGCGGGCTCGCCTACACCGGTTGTGTGGCCGTCGATTACGCCAATGCGGAGAACCTGCCAGACGACATCAGGGCCCGCTACAAGCGCCGAGTCGACCTGCTGACACCTCTGGTTAAGGGCTGGTGCACAGAAATCGCCCAGGAGGTTACCTCCCTGGGCATCCAGTGCTATGGCGGCATGGGGTTTATCGAAGAGACTGGCGCTGCACAGCACTATCGTGACGCCCGAATTCTGCCGATTTATGAAGGTACTAATGGCATTCAAGCACTGGACCTGGTTGGCCGGAAAACTGTGCGCGATCAAGGCCAGGCTATCGCTGAGTTGGTTGAAGACATACGTCCTCTCACTGGCCCGCTGCAAAGCAATTATGTGCTGACAGCCGAGCGCCAAGCTAAATTTGACCAAGCATTGGCCTTCCTTGAAGATGCCACCAGAGTTGTGCTGGAGCGGGGAGATGACGACCAGTTTACCGGTGCCATTGCATTCGACTACCTTATGCTGAGCTCCATCGTGACCGCAGGTTGGTTGATGCTAAAAGCTGCCACGATCGCGACCAACGATTATGCTGACCAAGGCACATTTGCGGCCAACAAGCTGGCGACAACCAATTTTTTTATTGATCATATTTTACCGCGCTGTTCAGCGCACCTGAGCGCGATACGATCCGGCGACGACGCCATTATGGCGCTGCCAGAGACAGAGTTTTAATGACAGCCAGGAGGTAAAGCCTCATGTACATCAACGGAGAATGGTTAACCGGGCGCTCTGAGCTCTCGGTGACCAACCCGGCAACGGGCGAGGTCATCGGGCAGGTGTCCAACTGCACCGACCAAGACATTGAGGCCGCCATCACGGCCGCAGATTGTGCTTTTAAGGAATGGAAGAAGACCACCGCATATTATCGCTCCCAACTGCTTTACCGGGCCTGGGAACTGATGATCCGGCAGAAGCGTGAGCTGGCTGAATTGATGACCCGCGAACAGGGAAAACCCCTGAAAGCATCACTCAACGAAGTACAGTACGGCGCAGATTTCCTGCTGTGGTTTGCTGAAGAAGCCAAGCGCATATACGGGCAAAGTATCCCTTCTGCCCGTGAAAACCAGCGTTTTCTTGTCCAGAAGTCTCCAGTCGGTGTGGTTGGTGCAATTACGCCCTGGAACTACCCTATTTCCATGATTACCCGCAAGCTGGCACCCGCATTGGCCGCCGGCTGTACCGTAATCCTGAAACCCGCTGAAAGCACGCCCTTGTGCGCCAAGGCCATGATGGAGATCTTTGCCGAAGCAGGCTTTCCGGCCGGTGTTGTCAACATGCTCACCGTGCAAGACCCATCGCGGGTAGGCGATGCTTTTTGTACAGACCCAAGAGTTCGCAAACTGACCTTTACAGGCTCCACCCCCGTTGGCAAAAAGCTGAACGGGCTGGCAGCAGCCAATATGAAGCGAGTATCTATGGAACTTGGCGGCCATGCGCCCGCCATTGTATTCCCCGATGCTGATCCCGTGCACGCGGCCAAGGGGCTGTCTCTGGTAAAGTTTCTTAATACCGGCCAGGCCTGCATTAGCCCTAACCGAATATTTGTGCACGAAGACCACCTGAAACCGTTTATTGCAGAGCTGACCAGTCGGGCCGATCGCCTGATAGCCGGCAATGGCATGTCAGAAGGCGTCGGTATCGGCCCGCTGATCAATGAGCAGGCCATCCAGAAGGTTGATAGCCAAGTTCAAGACGCGATTGCTCAGGGCGCAAAGGTGGAAACCGGGGGGCAGCGGTTGATAGAAAATGGCCTTTCAAACGGCTACTTCTACGCACCAACCGTACTCTCCGGCGTAACGCCGGCCATGAAAATCTACCGGGAAGAAACCTTTGGCCCAGTCACTCCTGTGATCACCTATCGCTCAGAAGATGATGTGATTGCCATGGCTAATGACACCGAGTATGGATTGGCGGCTTATATCTACAGCAACAACATGACGACAGCCATGCGCGCATTTGAGGCTCTGGATTTTGGGATTATTGGCATTAATGACATCAACCCAACCAGCGCGGCAGCCCCCTTTGGCGGAATGAAGAACAGTGGTCTTGGTCGGGAGGGTGCTCAGGAGGGCATTGAAGAATATCTGGAAACAAAGTTGGGGGGGTTCGCGATCTGATTAACCGCTTCAATCCGCAGCGCCCAATGTGAAGACGAGTATTTTTTAAATCAATCAGGACGGGAATTGCACTCCCGTCCTGATTGCGCACAGATGCCAAGCGCAGTTTGCTGCTACCTGGCACTATACTTACTGATTCGAGGAGCTACTTCTCCACGAAGGCCCGCTCAACCACGTAATGCCCCATGTCACCGCCACGAGCCTCCTTGAAGCCCATACTGTCCAGAATGGCGCAGGTATCCTTCAACATGCTCGGGCTGCCGCAGATCATGAATCGGTCGTCCTCGGGGTTTAAGTCGGGCAGACCAAAATCACCGGTTATTTTGCCGCTCTGCATCGCGCGGGTAAGCCGACCCTCATTGCGGAAAGGCTCACGGGTTACCGTTGGATAGTATTCCAGCTTACCTTCTACCATCTCACCGAAGAACTCGTTCCCGGGAAGCTCTTCAATCTCTTTCTGGTAGGCGAGCTCCGAGGCATACCTGACACCGTGGGTCAGAATAACCTTATCAAAGGCTTCGTATACTTCCGGATCCTTGATAATGCTCATAAACGGTGCCAAACCGGTCCCTGTGCTAATCAGCCAGAGGTTTTTTCCGGGCAAAAGGTTATCCATAATGAGGGTTCCCGTAGGCTTGCGGCTTACCAGGATCTCATCCCCCACTTTTATTTTCTGTAGACGCGAGGTTAACGGGCCGTTCTGCACCTTGATAGAAAAGAACTCGAGCTCATCTTCGTAATTTGCGCTGGCAATACTGTAGGCGCGCATTAAGGGCTTGCCTTCCGTTTCCAGACCTATCATCACAAAGTGGCCGTTTTTGAACCGAAATCCCGGGTCCCGGCTCGTTTTGAAACTGAACAAGGTATCATTCCAGTGGTGTACGCTGGTCACGGTTTCTTTAATCAAGTTACTCATGTGAACCTCTTGCCTGTCCGGTGCAACTACGAACATTTAAAAATATGAATTGCGTAGAGTCTACCGCATCACTAATCTATCGATGAAATGGGATATTCCCATAACCTTATTCGGTAATGCCGATTTAGAGCGCTTTGTTATGAAGTACAGTTTCAGGCAACTCGAAGTTTTTCTTGCTGCCGCGCACTTCCAGAATATCACCCGCGCTGCAGAATCGCTGGCCATGTCGCAGTCCGCAGCCAGTAGCGCGCTCAAGGAACTGGAAAACCAGTTCGACATCCAATTGTTCGACCGTGTTGGCAAGCGCTTACAATTGAATGAACTCGGGCGACTCTATCGGCCCAAGGTGGAAGCCGTACTTTCACAGGCAACGGAGTTGGAACAGGCCTTTAGCAAGCATTCCGAAGTAGGCGCCTTGAAAGTCGGCGCCACCTTAACTATCGGTAACTATCTAGCGGTTGGCGTGATGGCCCAATACATGAATACCCCTACCCAACCCCGAGTATCACTGGAAGTTGCCAACACCAGCACCATCGCACGCCGGGTTAAAGACTTTGAACTCGACATTGGCCTGATTGAAGGCGAGTTGCAATCATCAGAACTTGAAGTGTTGCCCTGGCGCGGCGATAAACTGGTAGTTTTTTGCGCCCCCTCCCACCCGTTGGCCACCAGGAAAGAGCTATCAGACGAAGACTTGCGAGACGCCACCTGGGTACTGAGGGAGCAAGGCTCTGGCACACGGCAAAGCTTCGAGCGTGGCATGCACGGCCTGCTCCCGGATTTGAACGTACTGCTTGAGCTGGAACATACCGAAGCGATCAAACGGGCCGTGGAAGCCAACCTGGGTATAGGCTGCCTGTCCGAAGTCGTTCTTGCGGATGCCTTCAAGCGTGGCAGCCTGGTGCCGCTGAGCACACCAAAAAATCGGAATTTTGAGCGGCAGTTCTATTTCATTTTACACAAACAGAAGTATCGAAGCGCTGGCATTGATGCCTGGATTGGCCTGTGCCGTGAGCTAGCCTAGTGTCCCGTCTAGCTCTTCGGATTCTCAGAAGCTCAGTAGGCTCACGAATTAGCCAGACGGGACACTAGCGTTCAGACAACGGGCCCACTGTGAAAGCGGAACTCAATATCAGGTTCAAGAACAAGCTGTTTTTCAATGGCAAGAAACTCCGCAACCCTCTCGTCTACTGGCCCGTCGTTGGCCTGCCTGGCAAGCGCCAGATAATCCCGGTAGTGACGGGCTTCTGATTTGAGCAGGCTACTGTAAAAATCCGCCAACTCGTCATCCAGAAACGGGACCAGGGCCGCAAACCGCTCGCATGATCGCGCTTCGATAATGGCGCCTACCACCATCACATCCACTAACCGACCCGGATCGTCTGTGCGCACACATTTGCGCAGACACGCCGCATAGCGTGCGGGCGTCAGGTGGCAATAGGCTATCTCCCGCTTGTTGATAATGGCCAGCACCTGCTCGAAGTGTCGCAACTCCTCCCGCGCTAAACGAGACATTTTGTTAAGCAGGTCGCTGTTCTCCACATAGCGATACATAAGGCTGAGCGCCGTCGATGCCGCTTTTTTCTCACAATGGGCATGATCAATAAGCATCAGGTCCTGATTGGCCAGCGCGTTATCAATCCACTGTTGCGGCGTGGCGCAGGGCAGGAAATCGTGAATCTCTTGCAGGGCTTGGGTCATGGAGTCTGTTTTATGAGTCATGTAAGCAACAACGTCAATTCTATGGGTAACGGATTATAACCCACAATCAGGCGTTTCCGGCCACTACCCAACTTAACTTTATAAGGGCTTTCCTATAGAATGCAGCGCCAACTCAAGGTCTTTCTGCCATAAAACTCCCGCCAGGCATGTTGCCAAAGGCGCGGGACATTTCAACTGATGAGGGTCCAACTTGTGTTAGAAGCCTACCGTGAACACGTTGCAGAACGTGCGGCTCTGGATATTCCCCCCAAGCCACTGAATCCTGAACAAACTGCCGCTCTGGTTGAGCTGCTGAAGAACCCGCCCGCAGGCGAAGAGAACACACTGGTCGACCTGCTGGAAAACCGTATTCCCCCAGGCGTAGATGAAGCCGCTTACGTAAAAGCCGCGTTTCTCACTGCAATCGTTAAAGACGAAGCGAAATCCCCGTTGCTAGACAAGAAAAAAGCCGTGCAATTACTCGGCATGATGCAAGGCGGGTACAACATTGAAACACTGGTAGACCTGCTTGACGACAGCGATCTGGCCGAACTGGCCGGTGAGCAGCTCAAGGGCACCCTGTTGATGTTCGATGCCTTCAACGATGTAAAGGAAAAAATGGACGCGGGCAACGCCGTTGCCAAATCCGTTGTCGAATCCTGGGCCAACGGCGAGTGGTTTACCAACAAGAACAAGGTTGCTGAAAGCACCAAAATGGTGGTTTTCAAGGTAACCGGCGAAACCAACACCGATGACTTGTCCCCGGCTCCCGACGCGTGGTCCCGCCCGGACATCCCGCTGCACGCCCGCGCTGCTTATAAGATGGAACGCGACGGCCTGAAGCCTGAAGAGCCAGGCGTTACCGGCCCCATGAGCCAGATTGACGAAATTAAAGCCAAGGGTCTGCCCGTTGCCTTCGTAGGCGACGTGGTAGGCACAGGTTCTTCACGTAAATCGGCCACCAACTCCGTGCTTTGGTTCTTCGGCGAAGACATTCCTGGCGTGCCCAATAAGCGCGCAGGCGGTGTCTGCATCGGCAACAAGGTTGCCCCGATTTTCTTCAACACCATGGAAGATGCGGGCGCTCTGGTTTTTGAAGCACCGGTAGACGACATGAACATGGGTGACGTGATTGAAATCCGCCCATACGAAGGCAAGGTTCTGAACGAAGCCGGCGAGACTATTTCCGAGTTTGAATTCAAATCCGACGTTATTCTGGACGAAGTTCAGGCCGGCGGCCGTATTCCCCTGATTATTGGCCGTGGTCTGACAGCCAAAGCCCGTGTAGCCCTGGGCATGGGCGTAACGGATCTGTTCCGTCTGCCCAAAGATCCCGAAGCCGGCAACAAAGGCTTCACACTGGGCCAGAAGATGGTTGGCAAGGCTTGTGGTCTTGAAGAAGGCCAAGGCGTTCGCCCCGGCACCTACTGCGAGCCACACATGACTACCGTGGGTTCCCAGGACACCACTGGACCGATGACCCGTGACGAGCTGAAAGACCTGGCTTGCCTGGGCTTCCAGGCCGACCTGGTTATGCAATCTTTCTGTCACACCGCAGCCTACCCAAAGCCGGTTGACGTAGAAATGCAGCACACCATGCCAGATTTCATCAAGACCCGTGGCGGTGTTTCCCTGCGCCCGGGTGACGGCATTATCCACTCTTGGCTGAACCGTATGTTGCTGCCAGACACTGTTGGCACCGGCGGCGACTCTCACACCCGCTTCCCAATGGGTATTTCGTTCCCGGCCGGCTCTGGTCTGGTTGCGTTTGCGGCCGCTACCGGCGTTATGCCACTGGACATGCCCGAGTCAGTTCTGGTTCGTTTCAAAGGCGAAATGCAGCCAGGCATCACCCTGCGCGATCTGGTACACGCCATTCCCTTGTACGGCATCAAGCAAGGCATGCTGACCGTTGAAAAGAAAGGCAAGATTAACGAATTCTCCGGTCGTATTCTGGAGATCGAAGGTCTTGAGCACCTGACCGCTGAGCAAGCGTTCGAACTTTCTGACGCTTCTGCCGAGCGCTCTGCAGCTGGCTGTACTATCAACCTGTCTGAAGAGTCCGTAGCTGAGTACCTGCGCTCGAACATCACCATGCTGCGCTGGATGATTGCCGAAGGTTACGGCGACCCACGCACTCTGGAGCGTCGTGCCCAGCAAATGGAAGAGTGGATTGCCAATCCAAAGCTGATGCGTGCTGATAAAGACGCAGAGTATGCGCATGTTGTAGAGATTGATCTGGCCGACATCAAAGAGCCAATCGTGTGCTGCCCGAACGACCCGGACGATGCCCGCACTCTGTCCGAAGTAGCCGGCGACAAGGTAGACGAAGTCTTCATCGGCTCCTGCATGACCAACATCGGCCACTTCCGCGCTGCCGGTAAACTGCTTGATGCGAACAAAGAGCCGCTGAAAACCCGCCTCTGGATGTCTCCGCCAACCAAGATGGACCAGGCGCAGTTGATGGAAGAAGGCTACTTCAATATCTATGGCACTGCCGGTGTACGCACTGAAATGCCAGGTTGTTCACTGTGCATGGGGAACCAGGCACGCGTGGCGGCCAAGAGCACTGTGCTTTCCACTTCTACTCGTAACTTCCCGAACCGCCTGGGTGATGGCGCTAACGTGTACCTGACCTCCGCAGAACTGGCATCGGTAGGCGCGATACTGGGCAAGCTTCCCTCGGCAGAAGAGTACATGGAGTACGCCAAGGACCTGAACAGCATGTCGTCAGAGATATACAAGTATCTCAACTTTGACCAGATGGAAAATTACACCACAAAGGCGGCTGAAGCGAACATCGCTTAAGCACTTACCTTTAAGGTTAGGTTCCACAAAAAAACGCCAGCCTTCGGGTTGGCGTTTTTTGTGGGCGATTCGCCAACAAGGTCGCGCACATCCTTCTGGACAATCCCCCACCCCAATCGAGTAGGAGGGGGAGTTGCCTCCCCCGTCCTCTCACACCACCGGGCATACGG
>NZ_JBQDCO010000045.1:0-24850 GCF_052091845.1 Marinobacter sp.
TACAGGCAGGGCTGAGGAATCTTTTTCAGCCGAGGGCTCTTGTTCAGCTGAAGGCTCGTGTTCAGCTGAAGGCTCTTTGCTTTGGGCAGGTTCTTTACTGGCAGAAGGCTCCTGATCTGCAGGGGCGGTATCTATCGGTTCAGCGGGCAAAGGCTCGCTTTTTACCGCCGGTTCGGACTCTGAAGGTCTGGAAGAGTCCGGTACCTGCTCCGCCACACGGGTATCAATCGGCGCGCTCGTGCCTGACTCATTCATGCCTGCCGGCACGACAAATTCCGTTGTTGCACTGAATTTGCGAGCAAACGTTTGGCCATCTGCCACAACATCTATCCGGTATAAGCCCTCAGCTGGCAGTTTGCTGATGGTGTCTGCGTACTCACCATCGGCGGGCGGTTCATCGGCTGAGAGCATTTTGCTGCCTTTGCGGCCGTCTTCGGAGGTCAGACTAAGCTTTACACTTATTACATCAAGAAACTCCGGGTTGGTCACTTTGTCTGCTTTTTCAAAGAACGCAACGCTCACGTCTACCGGCGATTTCGCAGTAAAGGTTGCAGGCAGAGGGCTTACCACCATTTTTAAATCACTGACAACCGTAACCTGACTACCCTCGCCCAGCTCGCCTTTTACGCGCCATTCTCCCGCTTTTGGCCCGGTAATGGTTACCAAATCGTAGGCAGCTTCGCGCGCCCAACGAACATTGTCTGGCGATGCGGATTGAACAAGAGGTTTACCGTCTGGGCGGATCAGTTCCAAGGGAGGCGCGGGCGTCGCCTCACCAGCCTTTGACTGGTCACTAAAAATCAGTGCTGTGAATTCCTTTACCCCGCTATCCACGGTAAAGGTATTGCCTTCAAGCGGAATTTGCGCCTGGGGCGCTGCGCTATTCAGGGCATCGAGAAACGCCAGATTAAGGGATTCAGCCGTGTCCGCCAGTCGATAGCTCCCGCGAGACTCCTCAGCGAGGGTTTTCAGGAAACCGGCATCTGCCAACCCCGACAGCGCAACCGGGTGGAATGTTGCGCCTCGGGCAGCCAAATCTTCGAGCACTTTGCCTAGAATTCTTTGCTCTTCTGCCTGGTTAGCCTCTGCACTGTCAGAGATGTCCACTTTACCATCGGTTAGCAGTATAAAATGGCTGTTCTTCAGGGAGCCACCGGTTACGTAGTCATCACTGGCGACTTCAATGGCTTTGCCGAGGTTAGTGCGCAGCGCCACAGAGTTGATTTTTTCAGAGCGATCAACCGCCGTTTCACGCCAGGATTCGTTCACCTCGCCGTGGGGCACAAGCATGTTCACATACTGGCCAAAGGTCCAGACACCGGCGGTGCTGCCCTCGGGAAGAACTCTGGCCAACAGCCGAACAGCGGGCTGGCGCAAATTGTTCGGATCGGTCTGCTTCATGGATCCGGAAATATCCACAACAATCCGAACATCTGCCTGCTCCGGCAGCGTCAGCTTGGTGGTTTCCTGGGCCAACAGCACTCCAGGCAGCCAGAAAGCCGTGAACAAAACCAGCGTGAGAAGTTTCGGCATTGTTGTTCTCAAAAAAAAGTGTGTGGGTCTCAGCGTTTGGTTAAGCGGTAACGCACCATATCCAGAATCCAGACAAGCAACATAGCAATGCCGCCAATACCCAGGTTGAGCCATGCCCGGCCGGCGTCATCTGCATCACCCAGAATCATCTCGTAGCCGCCGAACAGCCAGGCAGGAATCCACCAGCCCGCCAGTTCGGGCGACTCTACAGGTGTCAGTAAAAACGCCACCAACGCCGCAAGCAGCATCGTGCGCACGCCGTATAACGGCAAAAAGCGGAATAGCTTTTTCATCATGAAAAAAACACGACAAAAGCGATGATGTAGGCCGCCCAGAAGAGGCCGTAAGCGTGTTGTGCGTCAATTTCGATCATTAAAGAACCCAGTGAATGATATGTTCTTCCCAGTCATCTTCAGCCACCTGATCCTCATGGATCACATTGTGGCGTATTGAAACCCCGGCCTCGTGCACTGATTCCGGGTTTCCGCTTCGCAGCGGATGCCAATCGGCAAGCGGCCTGCCCTCCGCCAGCGTGCGGTAGGCACAGGTATGGGGCAGCCAATGGTAATCGCTCACCGTATCCGGTGTCAGCACTGTGCAGCCGGGTACCTTTTGCAGGCGCTCCGGATAAACTGTGCACTGGCAGGTGTCATTATCCATGTAACGGCACACCAGGTCTGTGTGGTAAACCTCCCCGGTGTCTTCGTCCTCAAGCTTGTTCAAACAACATTTGCCACAACCGTCACACAGGGATTCCCATTCCCGGGGAGTCATCTCGTTCAGGCGCTTACGCTGCCAGAACGGAATTTGCGCAATCATGACTCTCTTAACCCTGGCCTGGTGCGGAAATCGATAACGTAAGCATCCTGCTCTTGCGGCATCTGCAAAAAGAAATCTTTCTCTTCAATGGCCATCAGCACTTGCTCTCCAGTCGTTCTGGCAAGCTTACGCTCTGGCGTCATGATTAAATCCATCGAATGAACAGGGCTGCCAAAAACAGCTTTCAGGCTTTCGGGTAGCTCTTCCCATGCCTGCCCGCGGCGCACAAATATATAGGTATCGCTTTTCTTGCTGCTTCGAAAAACGGATACAAACTCCCGGCTTTTCATGATTTCAGGTAACCCTCAATATCGCTCATTACAGGTTCTAATAGTTTGGCGCGCCAGCCATGGAAAAACGGGCTATAGGCCAGGGTTTTGTCCTGCATAACTTTTTCAAGACGCTTTCTTGGCGCAAACAATTCAACAGGTATATCAGCATCTTCTGAAGCTTTCCTGAAAAACCGCTTCAACTCCTTGAAGTTCATTTGCTGATCCCGGGTCAAGGGCGGCGCAATCAACTCAAGCCCGGAAGAGTCAGCGGTGCAACCGGCCTCAACAATCTCAAGCAGTGCCTGGCCATATCGCCGCACGACACCCGCCGGAATGCCCTGAATGTTTGAAAGCTCACTCACAGACCCTGGAAGTTGATCGGCAATAGCAATAAGTAGCGGGTCTGCAAGCACACGGCCGCGAGGCCTGTCCCGCTCCTTCCCCTCCAACTCGCGCCAAGCCACTAGCTTTTTCAGCACGAGTTGCTGCTGAGCCGTTAAAGCCCAGCCTCCGCGAAGTCGAAGGTAATGAGTGTCTTCGCTGTCCTGCCCTGCTAGCTCATCAGCAAACCGGGCAGACTCTTCCACCAACGCCGCTTCAAGCTCTCGCTCCTTCAGGTGGGCCATCACCCACTCATACATGGGTGCAAGAAAACGTATGTCGTCAACTGCGTAACGCTGCTGCGCGTCACTCAATGGCCGGGAAATCCAATCGGAACGGGTGACAGTTTTATCCAGGGTTTCACCAAATAATGTTTCCACAAACCGTGCGTAGCCCAGCGAAAAGCCAGCTCCCGCCATCGCAGCGCCAATCTGCAAATCGACAACGCCTTTCGGGTGTATGCCAAGCCAATCCCGAAACAACTCGAGATCTTCACTCATGGCATACAGCAATTTAGTGGTAGCAGAATCGGCGATAACTTCTCGAAAACGCGCCGACTGCTCTGCCACCCCGGGGTCTACCAGGCAAAAACAATCACCAAGCCCGAGCTGAACCAGCCCGGGAATGGGGTAGAAGGTATTTACCCGTTCAAACTCTGTATCCAGCACCAGGGGTTGCCCCGGGTTGCTATCCAACCAGGCATCCAGCTCACCTGGCTGTACAATCCAATGAATGATTTCGGGCGCCGGCGGAACATGAATAGCAGGCAAAGGGAGTGTCATAAAAAAGCCAGTTAAGCGCCCTAAAGGCGCATGTGCGATATTAATCCAGCAGAGGTTTTCTGCCGCGAAACGCATGGGTGAGCGTAAAACCGTCGACGTAGCCAAGCTCGCCGCCCACAGGAATACCGTGAGCAAGGCGAGTAATGAGGATGTTCAAACCGTCGAGCCGATCCGAAATATAATGGGCGGTTGCTTCGCCTTCCACCGTTGGGTTGGTCGCTAAAATCAGCTCGGTGACACCATCCGTGCGCACCCGGCGCAGAAGCCGTTCTATGCCGATCTCCTCCGGGCCAACGCCATCAATAGGAGACAGGTGCCCCATCAGTACAAAATAGCTGCCTTTATAGTCCCCGGCTTGTTCAATAGCCAGCAGGTCCGACGGGCTTTCCACCACGCAGAGTGTACCGTTGCTACGGGCCGGGTTCTCACAAATCCCGCACACCTCGGTATCGGAAAAATTTTGGCAACTCTCGCAGCGACGAACACCATCCATGGCGCTACTTAACGCGCCGGAAAGCCGGGCCCCGCCCGTGCGCTCACGTTCAAGTAAGTGAAAAGCCATGCGCTGGGCGGTTTTCTGGCCAACACCCGGCAAGCACCGGAGGGATTCTACAAGTTCATCAACCAGCGGGCTGAACGCCATGAAATATCCTCAGACTACAATCCCAAAAAAACCTTAAAACGGCATCTTGAAGCCAGGAGGCATGCCCATCCCAGACATCAAGCCGGACATTTTATCTTTCTGGTTTGCCTCCACACGACGCACAGCATCATTGATAGCCGCCGCCAGCAGGTCTTCGAGAACCTCTTTTTCTTCGGCCATCAAAGAAGGGTCTATGTCTACTTTGCGCACATCATGACGACCGTTCATGGTAACTTTTACCAAGCCCGCGCCAGACTCACCGGTAATTTCGGCTTTTGCGGCTTCTTCCTGGGCTTTCTGCATATCTTCCTGCATTTTTTGGGCTTTTTTCATCATGTCGCCCATATTATTCATCATGCGTTTATCTCCTGTTTCGCTCTGCTGACTGATTGCTTACGGGCCTTATACTGTCTTCGACTACCCTTGCCTCAAACCGTTCAACAATGGACTTAACCAGCGGGTCATTCCGGATTGATTGTTCCGCCGCGCTCTGTCGAGCTTTGCGCTGGCGCTCTTCATAAGCAGCCGGAGTATGTGACCCGGCATCGCCCTGCTCTATCTTTAATTGAATGGCGTCGCCGAAGTGATTTCTCAAGGCAGCCAGAATTTTTTCTTCATGCCGTGCATTCAGTAGCCGGGCATGGCCTTCATCAATAAACAATGTGATGACATCGCCCGCACGGGACATAGTGCTGTGGCTGGCCAGATTACCCGGCATACCGACAATACCCAGGCTTCGAAAATCTCGTTCCCAGACAAACTGCCCATCCGGGGATGGAGCAGGCGTCGACTCAGCCCGGGCTTCTGCCAACTCCTGAGCTGGCTCGGCCAAGGGCGGCTCCGGGCGCTCATCAACCGTCGGCGCGGTCTCCGGCAACGGCTGGGGTTCGGGGGCAAGATCTGTACCTGCAGGCTCAGGCACTGGCTCTGGCTCCTGCGCTGACTCAACCTCAGGCTCTGGATCCCAGGGCGGTGCCGGCTGCGACTCTTCCGCCGGGGCCTGCTCGTTAACATTGGCGGCAGTTGGTGCCTCTGAAGGCGCAGGGGCAGGCTCAGGTTCAATCCCGGAACTGCCATCAACCTTTGGCCCGGCATTACTTACCACCGGAGGCGCGCGCCGGTCAGAACCAGGACGGAAGGCCAACATGCGCAGCAAGGTCATTTCAAAGCCCATGCGGGCATCCGGAGTAATCGCAAGGTCTTTACGGCCAACAAGAGCGGCCTGGTAGAAGAGCTGTGCGTCTTCCGCGCTAAGTTTTCGTGCAAGCGACTGCACCTGTGCCGCATCGCCAAGCGCATTATCGGCACTGCCCGGAACCACCTGCTCCATAGTCACCCGGTGAAACAGCGACAACAGATCCGAAAGGATAACGCCGTAATCCGGCGCAAAATCCGAAATACGGCTTATTTCGGCCAGCAAACCCGGACCATCCCGCTCCACCAGCGAGCTAACAATCCGCTCGATATCCCGTTGATCAATGGTGCCCAACATACTGCTTACATCGCGAGCGGCCAGCTTCTGGTTACCAAAGGCAATCGCTTGATCAGTGAGGCTTAGCGCATCACGCATACTGCCATCGGCCGCGCGGGCCAGCAGCCAGAGCGCGGGCTCTTCAAACGGAATCTGCTCAGCCGTCAGTACGCTGGTCAAGTGGCCTACAATATGTTCTGGCGTCATGCGCTTGAGATTGAACTGCAAACAGCGGGACAACACAGTAACGGGCAGTTTTTGGGGGTCCGTCGTCGCCAGCAAGAACTTCACATGCTCTGGTGGTTCTTCCAGGGTTTTAAGAAACGCGTTAAACGAGGGAGTAGAAAGCATGTGCACCTCGTCAATGAGGTACACCTTGTAGCGGCCGCGTGCAGGGGCATACTGAACGTTATCAGTCAGCTCCCGCATAGCGTCGACACCCGTGCGGGACGCAGCATCAATCTCAATCAGATCAACAAAACGCCCCTCCTGGATTTCCTGGCAATTCGTACAGGTGCCGCAGGGGCGAGACGTAACACCCGTTTCACAATTAAGACAGCGTGCCAGCAAGCGCCCAATGGTGGTTTTACCCACGCCGCGGGTGCCTGTAAACAGATAGGCATGGTGTAGACGCTGGTTGTCCAGCGCGTGAATTAACGCCTGGAGAACGTGTTCCTGGCCCACCATATCTTCAAAGGTGCGGGGGCGCCATTTACGGGCAAGTACCTGGTAGCTCATGATCCGCCAACTGCTGAGAAAAACGCCTGCAACCATAGCATGGGCGCGGTTTTATAAGAAGGTATAAGGTACTTTTAGGTCGTGGGGGATAGAGCTTGGAAAGACACAAGAAGAGACATCAGAAAAGAAAATCTGGGGGTGGCCCCACCAGCGACACTCCGGCACACAATTCCACCACTGCGGCTGCTCCCTTCCGGGCCTGACCGGGTTCGCGGCTTCATGTTGCGGAGGCACCAATGGGACCACCATAACGGCGTTTCAGAACAATATCCCTGAAAGCGGCGCGAATATTAACAAAAGGATTTGCGGACTACAACGTCAATTCCACCAACCCCGCCCGTGAGTACTATATAGTGAAGCAGATACACGCAAAAACGGAACCGGCGCCATGTCTGAAAGTAGCAACAAACCATCTCTCTCACTCTCCCCTGGCCAGTGGTCTTTTACCCGCTGGAAGACGATTGAAAGGCTGGAGGCGCTGGATATTCACCACCCACTGTTCCAGGCCACAATTTTTCTGCAAGGCGCGCACCTGGTCCGATTTGTTCCCAAAAACGAGCCAGACTGGCTTTGGTTAAGCCCCACAGCCCGGTTTGCTCCAGGCAGAGCCATTCGCGGTGGTATCCCTATATGCTGGCCATGGTTTGGCGACCCGGCCCGCAACGCGCCGGAAATACGCAAGCGGATAAAAACCCAAAGCCCCCATGGGTTCGCCCGCACCACTCTGTGGAAACTGGAAGATGTAAACGAAAGCGCCCATGAAGTCGAAATTTGCCTCTCCCTGGATGCCAATGAGGACTTTTCCGACGTGTGGAACGGCCACGCCATCGCTCTTCTCACCTTCAGCTTTACAGTGCGCGGCTGCCGGCTTGCACTTACCACCACCAACCTTGGCAGCGCCCCCCTCGCCTATAGCCAGGCCCTGCACACATACCTTCCAACCCAGGATATTTTGCGCACACGAGTGCTGGGGTTGGGCTACAGTCACTACATAGACACCCTGAAAGATTGGCAATATGTGGCCCAGGAGGGCCCTGTGTATTTTGAAGGCGAAACAGACCGAATATACGAAAGTGGCGAACCGCTGACCGTGATAACTCCAGATACAACCCGAAAGCTGACAGGGGTTGGCAGCGACTCCACTGTTATATGGAACCCCGGCCCATACAAGGCCGCTAAATTAAGCGATTTTCCAGAGCCTGCCTGGCAGACAATGCTCTGTGTCGAAACTGCCAATGCAGCCAGCGATTATCACGTGCTTAATGCAGGCCAAAGCCACACATTGGGCGTTTTGATCGGGCGTGGCTGACCGCAGACTAACATGGGAGTGCACATGAGCCTGGTATCGTTTTTGAAATCCCGGCTGGCTTCAAAGGAGTTGGACGAACATATTGGTTGTATCCGGAAGCCGATAGGCTCACTGGGATACGACCCTTGGGGCTACAACAACAATACGGTCAAATACGCGTTTTCACTGGCAAAGCTGATCTACGAAAAATACTTTCGAGTAGAGGCACAGGGTGTGGACCATATTCCCGCAGAGGGCCCGGTTCTCATCGTAGGAAACCACAGCGGGCAACTTCCCATTGATGGCATACTCGTGGGCTACGCCCTGGCTTCACGCCAGAAAAGCCCACGAATCCCCCGGGCAATGATCGAACGCTTCTTTCCTACTGTCCCCTGGCTCGGTAATTTTTTAAACGAGGTAGGGGCTGCACTGGGCGACCCGGTTAATTGCGCCAGAATGCTTGCCAATAAAGAAGCCATTATCGTGTTCCCTGAAGGGGTGCGAGGTTCCGGCAAACTTTACCGGGACCGCTACAAGCTTCAGCGATTTGGCCCGGGCTTCATGCACCTGGCTATGAAATACAATGCTGCCATCGTGCCTGTGGGTGTTGTCGGCTGCGAAGAAACCATTCCTGCCATCGCCAACATCAAACCTCTGGCCAAAAGTCTGGGGCTACCCTATGTCCCCTTGGCAATGCCTGTGATCCTGCCCGCCAAGGTTCACCTGAATTTCGGCCCGCCCATGTATTTTAATAGCGAAGATATACCGGACGCACAAATAAATGAGCGCGTTGAGCAGGTGAAAGGTGAAATCGATCGCCTGATCGCTAAAGGACTAAAAGAACGAAAAAGGCTGTTTTGATGACTGCTCAAAAAAACAAACAAAGCAAACCCTGTGTCTTGATAACCGGCGCCGTGGGCGCTCTGGCTCAACAGGTAATTAAACAGCTCCGGGAAACCTGCAGCCTCGTGGCAGTAGACGCCCGTGAGCAGGCTTTGCTTGGCGATGATATCCCCAGCCACTGTATCGATTTCAACCACCGCAGCTTTGAAGACCTGTTTCGCCGCTACCGGTTTGATGGCGTTATTCACATGGGCCGGATCAGCTCCAGCCAACTCACCCGAATGCGGCGCTACAATGCCAACGTTCTGGGCACACAAAAGCTGCTTGATCTGAGCCACAAATACGGTGTTCGCCGGGTTATTGTGTTGTCCACATTCCATGTATACGGAGCCATGGCCTACAACCCGGCACTTATCGACGAATCTGCCCCATTGAAAAGTGCCGGCCTGAGTGCCGATCTGATAGATTCTGTAGAGCTCGAAAACCTGGCTAACATCTATCTTTGGCGCTACCCGGAACTGAATATCTCAATCCTGCGCCCCTGCAATATTGTTGGCCCGGGTGTGCGCAACGCCATGAGCAGGTTGCTGTCCAGCCAACGCACCCCGATGCTTGCAGGCTTCTCGCCCATGATGCAGTTTATTCATATCGACGACATGGCAGAAGCCATTGCACTGGCTTACAAAAAATCAACGCGGGGAGTGTTCAACGTGGCACCAGACGACTGGGTGGCCTACCAGAAAGCGCTAAAGCTCTGCGGCTGCGCACGCATACCACTGCCATCCATTCCACCCATAGTGCCACGATTACTGCTGCGCACACTTCGCCAGCAAAGCTTCCCGGCGCATCTTATGGGGTTCTTCAAATACCCTGTCGTCATTGATGGACGAGCCTTTGTTAACGAATTCGGGTTTCAACCCAAGCGACCGCTGAAAGAAATTTTCCGGTTTTACCGGGACAACAAGACACCGCTTTAACGCCCTGACCAGAACCCGGCAAACCAGTTGTCGGCCAGGGTGGAGGCCGCTACAAAATCGTCCGCTACCTGGATAAAAGTCACTGGCGGCTTTCAGCGTACAGGTAGTATTGCTTTGATCCGGATTAACACCGAGATCGGTGCAAAAAGCTTGAAGAGGCCTGCATTAACATTGTTACAGGATGTATTCGTATTCGAATCATTCAAATTGTCGTTATCGAAACTATACACGGATTTCTGGTAGTCCAGGTCAACTGTTGGAAGCGCGGCCACATTGCCCGCGAACATACCACCCCACAGAAATTGCCAAACCAACTCTAAAAAACCATTTATTTATCAACAAAATAAAGAAACAGCCTACCGCCCGCACTCAAAACTGCAGCAATTACTGCAATAAATACCGACATAAAATCTGCTACACTAGGGCTGCTGCCGCACTTTAACTTTTCTTTCAGTTGCACCGAGCGACTGCCCGCAGCACACTACACCTGTCCACGGAATAGGTAGGTTGCATGCTTCCAGATTTGAGTGTGATTAGCCACGGCGCCGCGGCCGCGGTATTTACAATACTTACGGTGCTTGTAGGCACGCGCTATTTACGGCGCGACATAGATCGGGCGCTTTTTTTTGCCGCGCTGGTTACCGCGCTGTGGGCATCCAGCCTTGTCACCCAAAGTCTTTGGGGGCTGCCCAACTTTTTTACTCGCTATCTGCTGGAGTTACTCCGGGGCGCCGCGTGGATTTTGTTGCTGTTTGCCATGCTGCGGGATACGGTTCGCCAGGGTCGACTGAAAGGGCAGCTAAAAAAACTACTCGGCATCGCGACAACCGGCCTGCTCCTGACACTCACCACCCTGGTCTGTCTGGAGTTTGTACTTGATGTAGCGCTGGTAAGCGGTAAAACCAAGCTTATTGGTCAGATTGCCTTGTCAGTCCTTGGCCTGTCTCTGGTGGAACAAATCTGGCGAAACGCCCCCGCCTTTGGCCGTGCCAGCATGAAATACCTGTGTATCGGCACCGCCACCATCTTCATCTTTGATTTTCTCATGTACGCCGATGCCCTGCTGTTCGGTGGCATTGCAGATTCATTCTGGAACGCCCGCGGGTTCGTAAACGCGGCACTGGTACCTCTGTTTGCCATAAACGTGGTTAACACCCGCAAGCAGCCTATCAACTTCCAACTCTCACGCTCCGCTGTGTTTCATGCCGGCACACTGGTATTCGCCGGGGGGTACCTGTTGCTGCTTTCGGTAAGCGGCTATTACATACGTATACTCGGTGGTAACTGGGGGGAAGCCCTACAGGTATTGTTATCAAGCGTAGCGCTGGTTTTCCTGACCACATTGGTGCTTTCCAGGCGCATACGCGCCAAGCTCATGGTTTTAATCAGCCAAAATTTCTTTGACTATAAATACGATTACCGGGAAGAATGGCTAAAACTTACAAAAGAGCTTTCAGACCTCAGTGATGAACCCCCACTTCCCCAGCGGGCTATTCGCATACTTTCGGGTTTGGTAGAAAGCAACGCCGGCGCTATTTGGCTGAAAAGCGAACAAGGGTCATACACCCTGAAAGAATCCACCAATCTCAGCACCCCCAAGTACACCATGATTGACGAAGATGCCGAGTTGGTGCACTTCTTCAATGAAAAAGAGTGGATCGTAAACCTGGATGAATACAAGGCCGACCCGCTTTGCTACGACCTTCTGGAAATCCCCGAGGCCATTGCCAAAACACCGGGCGGCTGGCTTGTGATTCCACTTTATCTTGGCAGTACGCTCTACGGCATTGCGATGATAGGCCGCCCATACGCACGAATAGACCTGAACTGGGAAAACTTTGATCTGATCAAAGTGGTCGCTCGCCAAACCTGCAACCTGCTGGCGCAGGCAGATGCTCAAAATCGGCTATCCAGGGCCATGCAATTTGAAGCGGTGAGCAAGGCCTCTGCCTTTTTGGTCCATGACCTGAAAACCGTGATTGCACAGCTCTCCCTGCTCGTAAATAACGCCGAAAAACACAGAAACAACCCAGCGTTTATAGACGACATGATCAACACGACAGACCACGCCGTTCGCAAGATGACCAATCTGGTGGATCATATTCGCAAGCCCTCCGCCGACGCCGAGGAACAGTCTGAAATTCTGGACCTGACCCTTCTTATAACCAACTTGCTGGAGCACTATAACCGGCAACAGCCTGCCCCTGCCCTGGCAAGGCAAGAACACCCAATAATGGTCAATGCTGACCCTGAACAACTGAGGAGCGTGCTCGGCCATTTGATCCAAAATGCCCAAGACGCAACACCACCTGATGGCGAGGTTACATTGTCTGTTAAAGTGGCCAAGGGTAGCGTGGTGCTGTTTATTCAGGACACCGGCTCCGGCATGACAGAAGAGTTTATCAATACCCGGTTGTTTAAACCTTTTGAGAGTACCAAAGGTCTTACGGGTATGGGCATTGGGGCGTATCAAGCCCGGGAGTACATTCAAAAGCTTGGGGGCACGCTGGATGCCACAAGCGAACCTGGCGTAGGCTCCTGTTTTTCGGTGCGCATTCCCATTGTGGGTAATCACGCCTATAGCTATGCACACCATGAAAAAGGTTCACTTACGGGCGCCTCTGGCCGGAAAGAAGTTGCCAATTAAATGGCGCATTTGCACTGTTATCAACCCGATCATTGCAAAGCGCCAGTGTTCAGTTAAGAATCAAATGTACCGGAATATTAAAACAAAGGACTTGTTGCCACTGTGACTAGACGACTACTAATCGTAGAGGATGATCCTGGCCTGCAAAGCCAAATGCGCTGGTGCTTCAGCGAGGATCTGGAAGTAACTGTTGCTTCAGACAAAGAATCCGCCCTTGCAGCCCTCCGGCGTGAAGAGCCTGAGGTGGTTACGCTGGATCTTGGCCTGCCTCCAGACCCGGGCGGTGCAACGGAAGGCTTTGTACTTTTGGAAGAAATTCTTCGGCTGGCGCCTGCAACCAAGATTATTGTGGTTACTGGCCGCGAAGACAAAGAAAACGCCGTCAAGGCGGTTGGCATGGGTGCTTCCGACTTCTACCAAAAACCGCTGGATGCCGACATTCTATCGTTTGTCGTCAACCGAGCCTTTCGGCTTGCCGAACTGGAACGTGAAAATCAGGAGTTGATGCACCAGGGTAACGGCACGAACATCAAGGGCATTATTGCCGCAAGCCCCCAAATGATGACACTTTGCCGCACCCTGGAGAAAGTCGCACCCACAGATGTGACCACACTGATAACCGGTGAAACCGGAACAGGCAAAGAAGTTCTTGCCCGCGCATTACACGATCTGAGCCCACGGGCTGACAATGCGTTTGCAGCCATTAACTGTGCAGCCATTCCCGAAAACCTGCTTGAAAGTGAATTATTCGGTTTTGAGAAAGGCTCCTTTACAGGCGCCACACAATCCAAGAAAGGTAAAATTGAAAGTGCCAACGGCGGCACCCTTTTCCTTGATGAAATTGGCGACATGCCAATGCCCCTCCAGGCCAAACTACTGCGATTCCTGCAAGAACGTTTGGTAGACAGGGTTGGCTCAACAAAACCTGTACCCGTGGATGTGCGGGTTGTGTGCGCTACACACCGCAACGTCACAGACCTGATCACAAGTGGTGAATTTCGCGAAGACCTTTATTACCGCCTAAGCGAAATCACCCTCAACGTACCCGCCGTAAGAGAGCGGGAGGGAGATGCCCTGGTTATTGCCCAATCGTTGCTAAAAACCCTTGGCAAGCAAATGGACAGGCAAAACCTCACGTTTTCTGACGATGCCGTAAACGCCATCAACAGCTACCCCTGGCCTGGCAACGTGCGCGAGATGATCAATAAAGTGAAGCGGGCCACCATCATGGCTGATGGCAAGCGAATTTCCAGTGACGACCTGGACCTTCCCACATGCGAACAACCCGGTGTAAGCCACGTAAACCTCCGCCAGGTTCGCGAGCAGGCGGAAAGCAAGGCCATTGTCCAGGCACTTCAAACCAGCGGCTACAATATGACACAGGCCTCCAGGTTACTGGGTGTTACCCGCCCCACCCTTTATAATCTCACTGACAAATACAGAATCGATACATCGGCAGTCGCTCCGGAAACCTGAGCAACTTCCAGACATGCGATGACAGCAAACAGCTCAAGGAGCAGGATCTACATGACAGCAAGGCAAACTATAATCAAGTCGCTTCCCGGGCTGATGCTTGCAAGCAGCTTATTACTGAGTGCACCTCTACTTACAAGCTGCAGCAGTGGCTCAGAATCCTCAGAAGCACTGTCCCACCTATCCCGGGCAGAAACCTACTCGGAGCAGGGGCAGTTTCGATCTGCTCTGCTTGAAGTCAAAAATGCCATACAGAAAGACCCCGACAACGTGGAGCATGTTGTACGTCTGGCAGAATTATATCTGCAGGTCGGCGGCGCTCAGGAAGCAGCTAATTTGCTTGAACCCTGGTTGCAAGAACAGCCAGAGGCCGTCGCCCTTCTTCTCTCCAGGGCATACGTAGAACAGGGCAAGCACCTCTCGGCGAGGGAAACACTGGCCCTGCAAACCCCCAGCTCACCCGAGGCGCAGCTGGAAGCATCCCTGATCCGCGCAGAGGCACTGCGTAAATCAGGCGAAGCTCCCGAGGCACTGGCGCTGTATGAAGACCTAACCGCCGACAACCCCCAAAATACAGGTGCAATCGCCGGAACCCTTAAAGCCCAAATCAACCTCGGCCAAAACACAAAGGCCGTAAACACCGCCACCGATTGGCTTGAAAAAAATGAGCAAGCTCCGGAGGTTCTTTATTGGAAAGGAGTGGCTGAATATCGCCTGAATCATCTGGAACAGTCATCCGCAACACTCACCGATGCTGTTGGTGAGCTACCAACATCGGACATGCTCCTCCCCATACGCCGTAACGTATTGACCACGCTCTCCCAGGTACTGACAGAGCAAGGCAAAATGTCCGAAGCACAGATTTACAATCGGGTGCTGGCAGAAAACACCAATACCGAGGCCAGAGATCAAGCGGCAGCAGCCGTTACTGCTTTGAAGGATGGAAATTTTGAAGAAGCAAAGACGGTTCTACAAGATACTCTCAAGCTGGACCCTGGCAATGAAAGAATAGCGTTGATGTTGGGGGCAGTTTCCGCCGGTACCGGCGAGTTGGAAAAAGGTACCCAGCTACTTACAGAAAACCTGGACCCGGAAACAACACCTACCCAGTTTATCCGGGCCGCCACCATGGCACAAATTGATACTGGGGAGCGGGAGGCCGCTCTAAAAACCCTGGCCCGTGCCATAGAAGCCCGCCCCAATGATAGCGAGCTTCTCGCCATGCATGGCGTTCTCGCCCTCAGCTTATCTGGCCATGAACAAAGCGGCATCACCAGCCTTAGCAAAGCCATTAGCCAAGCCCCGGACCGCACCCGGTTTCGTCTTGCCCTGGCAAAGCACTACCTGCAGGACAACAAACCAGAACAGGCACTTGCGCAGCTACGCATGGCTTTTACCGCCAACCCCGCAGACTGGGCTACTACAAGCACCTATTTAAACGTATTGCTCCAGAAAGGAGAGAAGCAAGAAGCAGCTGAGATTCGCGACTCGCTCATCAACGGCTACAGCAATTACCCCCGCGCTATTTTGCTTGCAAGCCTAACGGACACCAAATTGGGCAACATAGATAAGGCGACCGCCCGGCTAGAAGAGCTTGTGAAGAAAGAACCAGAGCTGCAAGCTCCAAAGGTTGCGCTGGCCAGCCTTTATGCTCAATCTGAGAAGAGTGAGCAAGCCGTTGAATTGCTTATAAATGCCGCATCGGTCAACCCTGATTCGATCAGCCCGCTCCAGCAAGCTGGCCGCATCTATATGCAGAACCACACGCCAGCAGAAGCCAGAGCCTGGCTGGTGGACGTTGGCAAGAACCATTCGGAGCTCGAACGTAATACCGCTGCCCTGATAGCGCTGATTGATATCAGTGAAGGCAACCTGGAACAAGCACGTGCAGTGCTTGAACAATGGAAGGATGCCAAATCTGCGGTCGTCACGCGCGTTTATGGCCGGTTGTTACTGGCGGAAGCTCAATTGGCCGCAGACAATAAAGAGTGGGCCCAGGCCCGAACCAAAGCAGCCGAAGCCACTGCCCTCGAGCCCGATAACCTTTCGCTCTCACTACTCACGGTGAAGATTGCCCAGATGGAAGGCAAGATAGACGATGCCTTTTCGGCACTGGATGCTGTAGAAGAGACTCATGGCGAAGTGAGTGCCACCATGCTTGCCCGGGCCAAGCTACTTGGCCAACAAAAAGGGCCAGATGCTGCTTACACATACCTTTCTGAACAATGGCAAAAAACAAATAACGAACAATTAATGCCCGCCATTATAAGGCTAGCCAAAGCACAGGACTCAGGTTCGGTAGATACCTTAACTGAAGACTGGCTTAACCAGGCGCCACAAAGCCTGGCAGCGCAGCTGGCACGAGCAGAGTGGCTAATGACCAGCAACCAGGAAACAGCCGCAGCAAGCCACTACGAGAAAGTTCTGGCACAACAACCAAACAACGTTGCAGCCTTGAACAACCTGGCCTGGATACTTCGCGAGAGTAATTCTGAGCGAGCAATACAACTCGCCAAACAGGCAAACGAACTGGCTCCCAATAGCGCCGCCACTCTGGACACCTATGGCTGGATACTTCACTTGACTGGCAACCATGCTGAAGCTGAAACGGTCATCGAAAAAGCCCTGACTCTTAATCCGGACAACGAAGAAATAGAGTCGCACCTGGAGTCTGTCAAAAAGTCACTCTGAAAAGTCCCGATTCCTGAATTGCAAATGAAAAGCCAGCAATCGCTGGTTTTTTTTGGCCTCGAGCTAACTTATCAAACGTGAAACGCTACCCAGTTAACATTATTTAACATAATTCTACCCTGAAGAATTCGCCAAGATAATCGCAACCATTTGTTTCAATTGCTTTTTTTAAACCAAGCAACAGAACAAAGATTAGCAATACGACATATACCATTTTCCCTATCTCCACTATACTTTTGAGCAATTAATGAACATCCATTTAGTAATTGTCCATCACGCGTACCCTTACATAAAGCCATAGATCAATCGTGGAATCACCTGTGAACAACACCTCAACACAATCGGCTATCACGGAATGGGCTGCCATTCTTGGCGAAACCAGAGTCGACGCGGCCCAGACCAAGGATATTGGCGCCTCTACCATAGGGACCAAGCGCATTATTCCTGCCGTACTCCGACCCGAAACCCGGGACCAGGTTTCAGCCATTCTTGAAGTTGCGCAACGCAAAAATGTCGCTATCTACCCGGTAAGCACCGGTAACAATTGGGGTTATGGCAGTGCCAACCCCGTTGAAGATAACTGCGCCATACTGGATCTGAATGGACTGGATCGTATTTCTGACTTTGATCCGGACATGGGCGTAGTAACGATTCAACCCGGAGTAACCCAGGGCGCTCTGAGAGAGTTTCTCGACCGACATGATGGCGACTACCTTGTTCCGGTAACAGGCGCAGGCCCTACCTGTAGCGTTCTTGGCAATGCGCTTGAGAGAGGCTATGGCATCACACCAATTACCGATCATTTTGCAGCCGTAACAAAAATAGAAGCTATTCTAGCCGACGGTACCCGTTACCAAACACCACTCAGCCAGCTTGGCGGCACGGAAATAGACGGGCTTTTCAAGTGGGGCCTGGGCCCCTACCTGGACGGACTTTTCAGCCAGGGAAATTTTGGCGTGGTTACAAGTATCACCATCGCCCTTGCCCCTGCGCCAGATACCGTAACGGCGTTTTTCTTTTCAACAAAAGACGATGCCAAACTGGAAGCGCTGGTGCCTGCCGTCAGAACTGTGCTTCGAGCGCTTAGTGGCTCGGTTGTGGCAATTAATCTTCTCAACAGCCAGCGCATGCTCTCCATGATGGCCCCTTTCCCGGAAGATAAAGCGGTTGACGGCGTGCTTCCTGCTGAGGAAATAAAACGCCTCGCCAATAGCCATAGCGTTCCCGCCTGGAGCGGGGTTGGGGCAATATACGCCTCAAAAGAAGTGGCTCAAGCGGCCAAGCGCACACTCAGACGGCTTCTCGGGCCAGTAACCGATCGTCTCGTTTTTATCAATCGCCGCAGAGTCGATTGGGCACAAAATGTTGCCCGTATGTTACCTGGCAAGCTGGGAACACGGGTAAAGGGTATGGCAGATACTCTCTCGGGCGCATTGGAAATCATGCACGGTACACCTAATGACGTTGCGCTAGCGCTCGCTTACTGGCGCTCTGGCACCCTACCCGAGGCCGGGCAGGCCAAAAACCCGGCGCGGGACGGCTGCGGGCTCATCTGGTTCGCACCACTGGTGCCTATACGGGGAAAGGACGTTCGCAGGTACATAGATATGATTGAAAGGATTTGCCCCCAGTATGGCATCAACCCGCTCATCACCTTAACCACGGTAAACGATCGATGTTTCGACTCTACCGTGCCTCTGTTGTTTGATCGCAATAGCGCAAGCGCAACAACGCGAGCCAACGAATGTTATCGCGCATTGTTCGCAGCTGGGCAAAAGGAAGGCTTTTTGCCCTATCGCCTGAATATAGACGCGATGGATATTCTTGATACTGACAACGCTTTTTCCAAGCTCACCACTCAACTAAAAGCTGCAGTTGATCCTAACTTCATTCTGGCGCCCGGACGTTACGTGCCCCGACCCAGCCATTCTCAAATCTAATGAACGAACAGATGAGGTTCTAAAGTGCAAACAGGCCAGCAAACTCACCATAACGTCAGCAGCATTTTCAATTCAGTATTTAATGTTCAGCTGGCTGAGTCTCCAGACACCATTAACGAGGTTTTCGAGGTTCGGTATCAGGTTTATTGCATAGACCGGCCCTTTGAAGACCCCACTTGCTTCACGGATAAACGCGAGCACGATATCTATGACCCACATTCTGTTCATGGGCTAATCCGACACACAATAACCGGCGACAGCGTTGCCGCTGTTCGTCTGGTTATGGCGAAAGACGGTCCGGAACAAACGGGCTTTCCTATGGAGGGACCCTGTATAGGCCAGATGGACCAACATGCACAAAACGCGTTTGCTTCGGCCAACCGTCAGCAGGTCGCGGAAATATCCCGAATGGCAGTCAGCCGAGAGTTCCGGCGACGCCTCAATGAAGAAAAATCAGTCTCTGGCATCAGCGAATCTGCGTACTATAGCGATGCAGAGAATGGCAAGCGGGCCATGCCCTACATCAGTTTAGGGCTTTTTGCAGCTATCCTTAAAATGTCAGTCAAGCATCACATAACCCACTGGATGGCAGTTATGGAGCCGTCACAGCTACGCTTGTTAAAGCGATTTGGTGTTGAGTTTGATCACGTGGGGCCGGTATTGGATTATCACGGCCGTCGTCGCCCCGCGTTTACCAACGCTGCGTCACTGCTTGAACGTATAAGAGTGCGTCGGCCCGATGTGTGGTCACTGATTACCGAAGGTGGGAAATATTTACCTGAAAAATGCGGCCGCACTAGTAAGGAAAGTGCCAGACAAGTTGCCTAACCCTGCCCATCAAAACAAAGCCCCCGCTCTAGCAAGAGCGGGGGCTTTTATAACAGCTTAATCATCTAAACGTTAAGGTTATTAACCCAACGTTATGCCTTAGCTGCACTTTTCCTGCGGCTCAGACCAAGACCAGCCAGACCCATGCCTAGCAGTGCCAGCGTGCCTGGCTCGGGTACCGCAGCAGCGGCAATGCGGAATTTGGTATCTAAAGTGTTAGTCTCATTCTCTTCGGTCAGAAGACCAACACACCCTGCGCCAGCGCCTGCTGCAGAACAAGCGTCATCATCCAGGAAGTTCAGACCTGCCAACTGAAGGTATACTGTGTAGTTGTAGCCATCACCCAGGGTGATGGACTGGCCGAATTCCAATACATCGTTACCGTTCTCGTCTTGAACCACATTCGAGCCAGCATTGTTCACGTTGCCAAGAGTGAAGATATCATCACAGACGCTGGCAGACGCCTCAACGCAGCCTCCACTGGTGTTCACTGTTTCAGTGAAGAAGCCATCGAACGTGATAGGATCCAAGTCATAAGCAGGTCCGCTTGGAGCAGTCGGCGTTAGTGTCAGCGCCGATTCCAGATCAAAGCTGCTCAAGGAATCATCTGCGGCCAGGATAACATTGTTAATGTGAGTGAAAGTCCCACCCGATACATACCCGCCGCCTGTTTCAAGGCCACTGCCAGATGCATCAGTTATACTGATGGATGAGATCTCACCATTTGAGCCCCAGGAAAGCTTGTGGTTATCGTCAGAGGCTGTAACGGTGGCATTTCCGCCAGTGGAGCTAAAATCGGTGAACGAGCTGTCCACGGTATAGTCCCAGTTAGTAACAGGGCCTGCATTGGCGGACTGAACGCCTAGCGCAAATGGAACTACCAGTGATGCTAGAAGCGTTTTTTTATGGATGCTCTTCATTATGTCTCTCCTTGATTTGATTTTAGGCGCTGTTCAGCAAAAGTTTGGATTAACGTGTCAGCGCTACGAACTATAAAGCACCCACCATGCCACAAATTTAAAAATTGTTTACTTTCAACAACTTAAAGAAATATATCACTAATTAAAAGTAGAAGATATTATAAAGATGTAAATATTTCCGACACCTGAAATGGATTAATATATAGCAAAAAGCGTCATATTTTTTTAATGGGTCATTTAGCCAAACCAAATAGAACCAGAAAATTTAAGGAAATTGTTTTATAGTTGCCTTATATATATCTAAAATGATTAACCGATACTTTTAATTCAAAATGCGTAAATTATGTTGACGGCCAGAGCGCAGGCGCTTTCTGCTTGGCATTTGAATTTTATGTAGACATCATACACAGTAGCCCACCTCACAATATCCAGTTCGGCAGAAAATAATGTTACGGAAGACACTAGATAACCTACCTCAATCCAAACCCTACCTTATCGTTACCGTAATCGCTGTTGGCCTCTTTTATCCCAGCTGGATCAGGTTGGCGGAAGCCTGGTTAGGGTTTGACCAGTCGGTGGCACATGGCATTGCAACAGCCTTTATTTTTCTTGGGTTGCTACTGATCCACCCTCCTGCACATACCAACCATGAAACACGGCTCAAGCCTTATCGCCTTGTAGGCTCAGCGCTGCTCATTGCCACAACTCTTATCTGGGGCCTGCTGGAACTGGCTCGTATAGATACGCTTACATACCTGATGCTCGCTGCGGGTCTAATCACAACGTCCTGGGCTGTACTTGGGTTATCAAGAACACAAACATTCCTGCCTTATATTCTCCTGCTATCACTCTCATTGCCTGTTGGAGCCGTGATCGTTCCGGCCCTGGTGGATCTTGCAAGCCTGGTTGTAGGAACCTGGGTGGGATGGTTTGGAATGACTGCGCTTGTTGAGGGCAATAGCATAACCCTGCCCTACGGGCGGCTGATGATAGTGGGCGGCTGCTCTGGCTACCGCTATCTGGCCGTTGCGGTAATGTTGGCCATGATGACCTCTATTCTCAATGACTACCGCTGGCGCGACTGGGCAATCACTTTGCTGGCCGCCGCAATACTTGCGCTTATCGCCAACTGGGTGCGCATTACCATTCTGGTTGTCGTGGCTTATCAAACCGACATGCAAAGTGACATGATCGAAGATCACGAGGTCATGGGGTGGATCGTTTTTGCGGTGTTTATTTTACCTGCTTTATACTTTTCTCCGGTTCGCAGAAGAAAATCAGACAAAAGCCTGGCTTCAAAAGCCTCTGCATTTACCAAAACCGGCGCTATCGCTGTTGCTATCGCAGTGATACTCGGCCCGGTTACCCTCACAGTACTACAAAGCCCTGGCCAGCCGGCTTCTCCATGGGCCCTTGAATTATCCGGAGCCAAGCCCGCGGCAACGAGCGACCTGCCCATAGCATTGGATTTGCCAGAGAGCCTGAGCCAGAAAACCTGGCGCTCAGGCAGCCTGTGGGTGGTGCTGGCACAAAACCAAAAAACCAATTATAGCGACAAGCTTGTGCCCTTCCTGCCACAGATGTTCGATGGGTCGCTATGGCAATTACAGCAAACGCCCCAACCCGGAATCAGAATCTACCGAAACATAATGACGCGCAAGCAAGTAGTCATGGGCCAGCGCTTTCAAACTGGCTCCCATCGCAGTTGGAGTTATAAAGAAGCAAAATTGCTGCAGATTCCTGCGATGCTAGCGCAAGAAAAACAGTTCGCCCTTACCCTGTTCCAGGTGAAATGCAATGCAACAAGCTGCAACCCGGCCATAAAAAAGGTCGAGCAGGCCATGACGAAGATTCAACTTACAAAGTGAGCTGGCAGGCTTACTGCCGCTCAGACAGAGCGCTGGCAACAGAATCAATATCTCTGATACGCACATCGCTATGGGTAGGAAGGGTAAGAAGGTGCTGCGCAAAATCGCAGGCACGGGGGAATGCGGACACTGCGACATCTACAAACTCTTCCACTCCGCTTATCGCTGGCAGCGCCTCACCATAAAAAGTACTTGCGCCGATTCCCATACGATTAAGCTCCAGAACAGCTGTATTTCGGCTCATACCACTGGGCGCAAGCAACGGATAACGCAACAACACGGGGCGCTGGGGGAACAAGCCCTCAAGAGCCGTCTCACCGAAACACTCCGGTGCCAGATTAACCCAGCCTTTACTCGTAAGTTTCTGCAGCGCTTCAGAGTAGATGAGGCCGTTATTCTTTCGGTTAGCAAACTCTTCCATTCCGGCGTCCAGAAGTCCTTCAACAGGTGATTGCCGCTCAATCACAGCGAGCGGGTGAAACACCGTCTGTCCTATGCCAAGAAACGGAATGCGCTCCATTGCCCCGTAAAGAGGCCTGGTCAACAACAAATTAAACACCCAGCGTTTCAACCGCCAAAAAGCGCCGGCTGATACTTCAACCTCAGGAATAGCCGCCAACACGCCGGCGCTCTGCTCGGCAAGATCCTTGCGAACCAAAAGCGCGCCACCACCCATCATATTTATGGGCTTACCGCGCCCGAAACTCAGCACTATGTAATCTGCCAACCCATTACCGGAACTGGATGGTGGAAATACCTGAGCCGAGTCTTCAATCAGCGCTATTCCCTGTGCATCCGCAATGTGCTTCAGGGCATACAAACGTTCCGGTATCCCAAGAAACCCAACCGCAACAATGGCCACGGTATGATGGGTGATGGCATTTTTCACAGCCTCAAGATCCATCCAGGGCCGCGCTTCTTCCAGGTCAACCAACACGGGTCGCGCATCCTGGGCAACCACAGCGGCAATAAGATCAGGACAGCCGTAAGCGGGCAGTATCACCTCGGATTTGCTTGAGGCTCGCCGTCTATTAACTGACAACTTTACGGCCAGTGATAGCGCAGCCGTTCCGCTATTCACAAACACCGAATCGTACTGCTCAGCCCAGGGCGCTACCGAATTACCGGTACCCACCTTGGGCAAAGCAACCGGACTACCAACCGGCCGTAATTTTGAAAGAGCCAAACTGCACCCCTAACGCTGAGAAGGCGACCAGACAGTCATGCGACGCCCTCCAATAAATTGTAAAGTGGCATGGGCTATGGCGTAGTTCACTTGCACAAAGAAATACGGAATCCGGATAAGGCCTTTCGCGCGCAAGGCTGGCGAGAAGTGGGCTGCCAGAACAACTCCATAAAAGGCAATCTGCAACACAAGCGCTAGACTGTAAACCCAACCGCTGCCTGCCAGCATAATTGAAGCTATAAACAGAATAATCAAAAACCAGGGTACTGCCCAACGCATCAACTTGTGACTGAACACCTGCCAGGCGAACAAACCAAATTTGGCGGGATTGAGAACCTCAGGGTGCCTGGCCAACGCCGTCCAACCACGAATCACCGTGCGCAACTTGCGTTGGTACTCTTTATTGGGGTCTGCAACATCCTGATAGTGGCCAAGTACATCAGGGGCAGACACCGCCACGTAACCATCAAGCGCGCAATTCAAAGCGGTGTTGAAATCACTGGGAGCATGAATATCCCAGCGTTTACACAGCACCTGTCGCGCTGCAAAAAATGACCCGCTAAGGCCCACCAGACCACCCCGCAGAGACTCCAGCTTACGCAACCACATCTCATACTTCACATAGGCGCCCTCGCCTACGACACCACCATCGCGACTTATGAACACATCTTCGCTGGACACGGCCCCCACCGCAGGGTTCTCAAAGTATCGAACCAGCGCATCAATGGCATTCGCCGGAATGCTGGTAGCCACATCCGAAAACACAATAATGTCTCCGGTCGCCATAGCGATAGCATCCTTTTGGGCGTTCTCCTTCCCCAATCGTTCAGTGGTTCTGGATAGCAAAATACCTTTATTCTCGTATTCCCGGACAATATCATCGGTTTCGTCAGCCGAGCAGTCAGAAGCGATGATAATTTCAAGGTTGGAATAAACCAGTTCAAGGGTGTTTTCCAGTTTTTCCCGGATTCGCCCGGCTTCATTGTGTGCGGTAATGATGAGAGAAACTGAAGGTGAGGCAGTTCGCACATCTGCTTCCACAGAGGCTGCAGAAGGCTCCGGGAGCGCTCTTCTGGCTGGCAGCGCCATAAGCGCCAATGGATAAATAAAGTAGCTGTACAAAGACCCTAGCGCCGCAACCCAAAACACCGTTTCCAACATTCAAACCTTCCCTGTATCAAATCAAGCTTGGAGACAATACTATCACACAGTTTTCTCTTGGCGGGTCTATTTCAAACTGGACACCGCTGCACGCCTTCAAGAATGGACACCGCCCCTGTTTGAGAAGGGAACCTGGCAGTTACATCCAACAGAACAGTCAAACCCGGTACCATTCAGACGTTTATTAGAAACCAGAACTCGGCTCTATAGCTATATAGCTATACTTTTAGATACGGTTCAAACATAATACACTTTGCGGACCCAGTTTACCCGCTGTTCGACACGTAACAGCAACTGACATTTACTTAGGCATTGAGCAAAGGGAGACAACGAATAATGATTGACTTGCTCTGGACAGGAGGATGGGATTCAACCTTCAGACTACTTCA
>NZ_JBQDCO010000046.1:0-24433 GCF_052091845.1 Marinobacter sp.
GCTTTAAGGTCGTACGTCATCTCCATGGTAGTCCAGAATGCCGGCGCTCCGTAATAGCTAATATTGTGCGCCTCCGAGACCCGCCACAAATCGCCAGACTCATCATATTCTTCCGACATCACAATTTGCCAGCTGTCTTCATCCACGTAAAACACACGGCGATCGTAGATGTGCTTGATGCCGGTACGCCGGGTGGCCTCCACTACCCACACGCGATGCAACTCATAACGGGCCAACTGTTGGTTGATGTGGCCAGCACGAATGACATCGTCAGGTTGAACCGATTGATCATGCAATTTGTAGGCATTGTAGGGCACAAACATCTCACGCTTGCCCTTCAACTCCCAGTTGTACTGGTTTGGCGCGCCGTTATACATATCTTTCTGGTCTACCGAGCGCAAAGATGAGGAGTTTGGCAGGTCTGTCTCATAGGCAAGGTTCGGTGACCGTCTCAAACGCCGGGAGCCCGAATCGTAGCGCCAGGCCAGCCTTGGCGAACGCACCTGGTCGAGAGTTTCATGTACAAGCGTTATGGTGCCAGCCAGGTTAGACGGTGAAATGGTATCTGTTTTCAGGTAGAAAATTTTGTTGTCGATATCTTCAAGCTCAGCGTCTTTCTTACTGTAAGCAAAATAATAATCATACTGGTTGACTACCGGGTTGTAGGAACCATCAACCTGCGGCGTGGCAGACGCACTGCGGAATGACACCTCTTCGCCACGGTACCGAAGAATGTGATTCCATATCACCTCCAATCCGTTTTCAGGGATAGGGAACGGGCTGCTCATGATGGCGTTGCGTACACCGTTGCCATTGTCCAGAACCTCGGCACTCAATGCATTCTCATAAGATTTTTTGTATACCTGTTCCGGAAAAGCAGCAGTACGGCGAGTTTGGTAAACCGGCATAAAAAAATCCGGGCCATACTGACTTAGCATCTGGACAGAACCGTCGGAGAGCTTGTCTTCATAAAGATGCATATTGTCTGCAGTGATCACGAACATGGCCTGATCTTCTGGAAACGGGTTTACTTCTGTCTCGCCTTTGCGCCAGTTGGCGGGAGCCTCATACAGCCCGCCGGTCCACCTGGGAATGCTGCCGGAAGCATTGGCTGCGCGCTCAGCCCCGATCGGTGTTAAATCCTGCTTCAGCCGTTCAGCCTCAGACACAGTTACTGACGCCAGCGCCTGCCCGGATAACCCGCACATAAGCACTGCAATACATGCCACAAATTGGCTTCGCATTCCTTACTCCTCCAGACAGTCCAAACCCCGTATTTGACGGTAATCTTCTCTAAATTCAAACGACCGTTTCAAGTTAATGTTTGTGTTTTATTGTCACGCAGACACAGGACCTAAGGGGTAAAGAAATCTGTGGGTTAAAATGGTACACTGGTCGACTTATTCAGGCGCCTAATTTAAAGGTTATTTGAAATGTCACCATCGTTTTTCGAGATTGTACAAATGAGCAACGGCGATTATGCGCTTCGGCGCATCGACGACGACAGCGCGCCGCTGGTCAAAATTTCTTTTTCTACGGAAGCTCGCGAAATGATGGAAGATCGCGATATGTCTGTGGCCAAGGCAATGATTGCCGCCGGGATAGAAGCTGCGGGTAATATTACGCACGATATCGATTGGGACGACGACGAGCTGGACGCTTCAGACGCTCAGCCCGCATACACTCTGCATTAACATGCCGCTCAGCGTTGCCTGAGCACTACACCATGGCTATTACCCTCAGCGGCTGCTTTTTGTAGGGAATCGAAAGCGCTTTTGCCCAGTTTACCTGTCCACATGACTACTGCATGACAGGTGCCCGCACTCAAAGCAATCTCTGCTAGCTGGCGGGCCGGGTATTCTGCCGTGGAGCGCAAAACCAGAAGCTCCCCTGTTACGATACCGTGCATTGTTTGCCACTTGCTAACCAGCGACTGGGGCGGATCTATCCATGCCAGCCAACGCTTCTCCTGGTTGAGCTGGGTCAGCATGGGCAGTAGTAACTGGAAGTTCTCAACCTGCCCTTCCGGCAAAATGATTTCTGTCACGTTGCCGGCCGGCGTATTGCCGGCAACGCCTGGTTTATGCCTGGCTCGAAGAACAGTGCGCTGCTTCCGGGCTGAGTACTCTGACGCCGGGCATGGTAAAACACCCTGCTGCCAAGCTGTATTCTGATTGAAGCTAAGTTGTTCCATAAATCACCCGTTTTTTATACGTCTGTTGTTATGTCAGCCAGGTCAGTGCAGGTCAGAGCGTCGGATAACCCCCACACCCAGCCCTTCAATGAACAGCTCCTGCTCTTTCAGATCGACCTCGATAGGCTCGAACTCTTCATTTTCGGCAATCAGATACACCTTCGAGCCTTCTTTACGGAAGCGCTTCACCGTCACTTCCTCACCCACCCGGGCAACCACCACCTGGCCATTATGAATATCCTGAGTGCTGTGTACCGCGAGCAAATCCCCGTCAAGAATGCCGATATCCTTCATACTCATACCCCTGACACGGAGCAGATAATCAGCAGAGGGCGAAAAAAACTCCGGCCTCAGCGCACAATGGTCTTCAACATGTTCTTCCGCCAGAATCGGGCTGCCCGCAGCTACCTGACCAACAATCGGCAGCCCGGGATCTTCAGCCACTTCGGGCAAACGAATACCCCGGCTAGCTCCCGGCACCATTTCAATAGCGCCCTTGCGTGCCAGTGCCCGCAGGTGTTCCTCGGCAGCGTTAGCCGAGCGGAAACCCATTTCCGCGGCTATTTCTGCACGGGTGGGCGGGTAGCCGGTGTCATCGACATACCGGCGAATAATATCCAGTACCTGAGTTTGTCTTGCTGTCAGTTTCATTGCTTCGCTGCTCCGCTTTTTGCATGCAAGGCTGTACATGCTGGGCCTGACATCTGATGGCGTATACAGTGAACCAACCATCCTGTCTTTTTATACAGTTATTTGACTATATACAGTGTTTTATCCAGTGTAAAGCCACGCAGGCTATTTTCTTGCAGCCACTTAACCATTGCCTTTTCGGTAGTGTGATAAGGTTAAAAGGATCTTACATTCATGAACAGTGAGCTATATGAACCACGCCACCTCCTGTAAAATGCCGGACATACTGAATACCAGTGATGGAAAAGAGCGCCGAGTGGGTGTTGAAATTGAGTTATCCGGGCTTGGTTACCAACAGCTTGTAACCCTGGCTGCCGAGCTTCTTGAGGGAGAAGCCACACCAGAATCCCGCTATGTAAGCAAGCTTGCCACGCCCCTGGGGAACTTTATTATCGAGCTCGACTCGGACCCCATCAAGGATCTGGATCTTGCCGACGACCGTTTGCCGCAATCCCTTCGTGAACTTGGCGGGCAGGCCATGGAGGTTATTGATGCGGCAGCTGAACGCATTGTGCCACTGGAGATTATTAGCCCGCCCGTGCCGTTTTCCAGGCTCAGCCAGATTGAAACCCTGATATCCAGGCTGCGCGGAGCGGGGGCCCAGGGTAGTAGAGAGACCATTTACTTTGCATTCGGGCTACAGTTGAACCCAGAGTTGCCCGACCTCAAACCAACCACGCTAATCCGCTACTACCAAGCTTTTGCGGTTCTTTATGACTGGTTAAAGGCCCGCCATCAGCTGGATATCAGTCGAAAGTTCACCCCCTATATTGAGCCCTGGAGCAGTCGCTACACAGATTTGCTGGTTACCGATGACTATGCACCAGACCAGCGTGAAATGATGGTGGACTATCTGGAATCGAACCCCACCCGCAACCGCGCCCTGGATTTGCTGCCGCTATTCGCCTACCTGGACAAACCACTACTGGATCAGTATGTGAAAGACCCTCGTATCAAAAGTCGACCAACGCTGCACTACCGGCTCCCGGACTGCGACATCGACAATCCTGAATGGCAGTTCTCTACTGTATGGAATGATTGGATCGTGGTAGAACAGCTGGCGAACCATGCCGAGGATCTGGCGGAACTGCGCGGTTTATTCCGGGACAGCAGAAAAATCAGCTTACGCAACCTGACCCGAAGCTGGCAGGAAACTTCAGCGAACTGGCTGCAAAGCAAAGGCTATGTCTGAACAGCACTACCCTGAAGACAGTCCCCCTGGCCTGACTATCGGCATCAGTGGTCCTGCCCGAAAGCGTGTCGCACAACGCTTGATAGGCCTGGGGCTGAGACTGAAAGGCGCGCATACCTATTACATTCGCCCGGGCGCCCAAGTGGATGTGTCGTTACTGGACGGGCTGGTGCTTTCCGGAGGGACTCATGTTCACCCCGAGAGGTATGGCCAGGAACCTCAAGTAAGCGCTCGTTATGACACGGCTCGCGATGCGACCGATCAGTCGCTGCTGGAACAGGCCGAGGCCATCGGCATTCCTGTGCTGGGCATTTGCAGGGGGGCGCAATTTATCAACATATTCCATGGTGGTTCTCTGTGCCAGAACGTTACGCCCCTGCGCGTGAATACCCGGCATCGGCCCCTGCTGTTTCCTATGCAAACCGTTCGCCTTGTGGCCACCAGCTTGCTGGGGCAGATAATGGGTGCCCCGGTTATCGGAACCAACCGAATTCACAGCCAGGCAATCAAACAGCTGGGCAAAAACCTCAAAGTCGTGGCGGTGGATAATGATTTGTTTGTGCAGGCCATCGAAAGCACCCGTGGCCAATGGTTGATGGGCCTTCAGTGGCATCCCGAGTATTTGCTTTATCACAGTGGGCACAGACGCATCTTTGGCCAGTTCCTGCAGGCGGCACTCACCTTCAAGCTGCGCCGGCTGGAACCTGAAACCGGCAAGAACCAGGCTTAAAAATCCCGGGTATAAAAAATATCCAGAGAGGCCGCCAAACCACTGGCAGCTTCAAGATAGAAATACTTTCCCAGGTCGTAACGCAGCGCAACAGTGCTGATGGGCTCAAAAACCCCGACGCCGTAGCGAATGCTGAGGTCATCGCTCAGATAACCGCTCGCCACAACCGATGTGTCGTCACCGCTGCCTTCAGCCTCCAGCGTTAGATTTCGAATGCCGAAGCCTTCGCCGATTTTCCCGGTTACCTTATTTACCTGCGTCAGCCCCAGCGAGATAGCAGCCTTGCTCATCTGTCCGTCATCACTTTGCCCTCTGGGTGCCCGCCCGAGAATCACATAAGACAACGCATCCGACTGCGGCATATCCGGGCTGGAGAACACCTCGGTGGTGGGCGACTGAACGGGGCCACTCAGACGCAACCCGGCCACAACCGAATCCACTTTGCGCACGGCCTCTATATCCAGGTATGGCTGAACCAGGCTACCGACAAACAGTATTCTTGCGCGGCGTAGTTCCAGCTCCTGACCATAGGCTTCAAACCCGCCATTAACCAATTGCAGCGTACCCCGGGTATCCATATCGTTACCGATCCTCAGGGAGCCTTCGAGATCGCCGGTGACACCAAACGCGGCGAAGCTGACCCGATCGTCGCCGACAACAACGGTGACATCCATATCCAGAGACTGAATCAATGGCTCTTCCGGCTCGACTCCCACAATGACCTCATCGTCGGATACCGAAACAGCCTGTTCAGGCAGCCCCTCTATTGATATGTCCCCTCGGGGCACGTCAATTCGACCACTCACACCGAGGGCGCCGTCGCGGAAAGCAATGGTAAGATCCGGTGCCACTTCCAGTTGGGCATAGGGCTCTATATTGAACGGCAGCCTGTCCCCGGTGATACGTACCTCGCCACCGGGCGCCTCATGCCAGTCAACCTCACCCTCAATAAGCGTTTCACTGTGATCATTGCTGGCAATCCGCCCATGGATATCTGCCGAATAGCCATTAAGCTCAACGCTTACACCGACTTCCTCCATCGGTAGAGGCAGCCGGGTGTCCACCACGCGGCCGTTGGCCAGCGCAACTTTGCCCTGCACCGCCGGTTTCATCAGTGGCCCCGAGATCGTGCCCTCACCGTTCACTTCGCCGGCCACTTCTTCAAGCCCGGTAAACAATCCGGCCAAGGCAATATCGAGACCATCCAGCTTGAACTGCCCCTCCACCGTGCGCTCTTTCGCCATTGGGTCCAGCGCCATGTCCACCGCAAGCTGTCCAAGCTCCGGGCCAGACAATCGCACAGCAAGGTTGGCCTCGTCTGGTGCAAGATCCAGCTCTGTCGTCAGGGTGTTATAACTCAGGGTTTCCCACTCACCATCAAGCTGCAGCTCAAAACGCCCGTCGCTGGCATCTATCGCTATCCGGCCGTCGGGGCCGTTATCCGTGAGGGTAAAATCAATCTCGCCATTGATACTCGAATACCACCGCAGTGATTTGGGTAACACCGGGCTCAGCGCTTCGGCTGGAAAACTGTCTATGCGGTAGGCAATACTGGGCACAGGCAGCAGAACCTGGTCGTCCGCACACACAGAGCTTTGTTTCCAGTTCCAGCAATGAGCTGCAAAATGCAGTTCTCCGCTGGCCGCATAGGCCAGTTCAGCCGGCGAGGCCAGCACCCAGTCCTGATCCTGCCCGGGCACATCAATCACACCACGGGCAAGCTCACCTTGCCAACTGTTCCAGGCTTCACCAGCGCCCCCCTGTAGTGCCAGCTCAAGGCCCGCGTCGCTTTGCTGAACCTTAACGGCAATCTGATGATTCTTTTGTGTTCCCTGGGCGGTAAGATTCACTGACTGGATATTATTCCCCGCCACGGTTATACCATTCGCCTGCAGATCACTGTCGAGCTGGAAGCCAGACTGCAACGTCGCATCCAGGTTCAGTTCTTCAATCAGCAGCAAGTCCTCCCAGCGCAACTCTGTGGCTTTGGCTGCAAGTTGTCCACGGGGATCGTCCGGGGTTCCTGAAAGGGTAAACTGCAGATCTGCCTCGCCGCCCAGGCCCGGCATGATTTTATCCGGGCTCGGCAATTCGAGGTTCACTTCGGCCTGTAACTCACGGCCCCAGGACCCACTACCCTCAAGACGGTTATCGCCAATAACCAGCCTCAGTTCCGGCACACCCCAGTCTCCGGCTGAGGTATCAAGCCGGCCCGAAGCAACCGTGGGATTTGACCTCCACTGGCCCTTCAGATCCCAATTTGCCTGCATTGCCGGTACCGGGCCATCAGTCATTTTACCCTCAGTGGTTACATCGCCACTAAGGTTCGCCTCCAACAATGGCAACCAGTAGCCCGGGTTGAAATTTTCAAGCTCAAGTGCCGCCTGCCATGATAAGGGCCCGGAAAAATCAACGGCTCCGTTACCAGAAAGGGAGCCTGCACCTGTTAGCGCGGAAAGCTCCGTTATGCGAACCCCGCTGGTGTCGCCATCCACCACCGTCGCTAGCTCGGCACTGCCCTGGGGACCCTCCACATCGGCCGTCAGGCTGGCCTGATAATGCCCATCACGCCATGACGCATCGACATCCAGCGTGCGCAATGCAACGGGCGGCTCGTCTATATCGGGCAGCAGTGAATACCAGGGAAAATGCCGCAGTTGTCCCTTCGCCTCTGCGCTGAGGCCATCTTTCCATTGGGCGTTGCCGGTAACGACAAGGGTTTCAGGTTCCGGCGAGCTGCCTGACGCGTTTTGCGTCGCAAGTTTCAGCCGAATATTCCGGGCATCTGCAGTGGTAACACGCCCGTCCAGTGTCAGACCGACCGGCCCTTCCGTCCCTGGCAAGGTCGCCTGAGCCCGTGTGTTAAAGCCGTTTTGCAGGCTACCCGTGGCCTCAACAAACCAGTCTTGCAACACCAGGGTTTTCGGCAGCGCTTCGGCTGCTCGAAACCGCTGTGAAGATATCCGTATGCTCGCAGGCAAATCCGATGCCAGGGGCTCAACCTTGCCTTTCAGTTCTGCATCCAGATAACCGCGGCTCTGCCCTGCTACCGCCAGATCCCGAACGCTCCCCGAAAGCAGCAAATCAATAGCCCAGTTATCGCCATAGGGTGGTGGCAGGTTCGCGTTTACCTCAAGATTAATCGGCCAGTCCCGCCGGGTTTCCACACGGCCGGAGGCCAGCACGGTAATATCGTCAAGCTGGTAGGAGACCCGCTCAAGCTGCCAATCCGTACCCGACCCGCCAGCATCCAGCTCAAGCCTGTCCCACACTTTGCTGCCATTGAAAGTGAACCTGCCCAGCCGCACATCGTCAATCCGCAATGCCAGCGGTAACTCAAACCCCGGCAGGTTGATGTCCTCAGCCGGCCCTTGTTCCTGATCTTCCTCGGGGGGCTGCAGGTTAACATCCAGCTGCTTTACGTGGAGCGTATCCAGACACAGTTGTAAATTAAACAAGCAGGAAGGCGACCAGTCCACACGGGGAGATTCCGCCAACACATCCACTCCATAGCCCCGCCATTGCAGGCTATCTGCCTGCCAGTTTCCAAACAGGGAGCCTTGATCATTCACAGCCTCAAGCCCGGGCACCTGGTCAATCACCCAGGCAGTGCCGGTTTCAGAGCGCAGTGCCAGCAGAACAGCCACCACAAGTAACACAGGAAGGAGAACGAACAGGCCAAGAAGCAGCAACAGCCAGAAGCGGAAGCGACCTCTCCGCCTGCGCTTGGGCGGCTCGGCTTTATCGACGTGTTCGTTGTCTCTTTGCGCGTCCGTCACAACTCAGGCCCCATCGAGAAGTGAATCCGCCATTCGCCGCCAAATTCAGGATTAAGTCCCTTGGCGACATCCAGGCGCAACGGCCCCAGCGGGCTGATCCAGCGAATACCCAAACCGGCGCCGGTCGCCAGAGGATCAAGCAAATCGTTAACAGCGTTGCCATGATCTACAAACAGCGCGGCGCGCCAACTGTCGGCAAACTCATACTGATACTCGGCACTGCCCGCCATGATGTAACGGCCACCCACCGGCACACCGTTATCATTTTCTGGCGAGAGCGTTTGATAACCGTAACCGCGCACACTTTGATCGCCGCCGGCAAAGAAACGCAGCGAAGGCGGCACATCGGAAAACTTGTTTGTTGCAACACCACCGAACTGAAAGCGGGCCAGCAACCGGTGCTTTCCCGCAAGCGTAATCAATCCCTTTGCAATCGCATTCACATGCAATATGTCCACGCTCGACAGGGCTGCACGGTGCGCACCGCTCAGGTCAAACTGCAACCGGTAACCTTGCGACGGATCAAGCGGCGAATCCGCGTGTAGTTTGGAGTAGCCTATGCCCGGCAACAGCAGCTTACTGGTGCCCTTCTCATCGTTACCGATATTGAACTGCTCACCTTCCCAACGCATGGACAAGACTTGCAGCCAACCATTATCAAATTGATGCTGCCACTGCTGACCAAAGGTGAGCAGTTCGGATTCAACGTTTTCGATATCTTCGTGCTGATACCCGGCAGTCAGGCGGATTGAATCGGTCATTGGCGGATCCAGCGGCAGCTCATACCAGCCACTCACATTCTGCCTGGGCGCGGAGAGCTCCGTTTCCGCGCCACGGGAGTGCCCCATACGGTTCACCCAGTGTTCACGCCATGTGCCCCGGAAACGCGGGCCTACGTCAGTGGAAAAGCCCAGACCAGTGGCAATTGAACGGCGATCACGCCGGGTCACCCCAACGCCCACCGGAATCACGCCATCGTCCGCGCGCCTCGGGGAAGCATCTATATCTACCCCGGCAAAGTAACCGCTGCCAAGAAGATCACTGTTGAGCTTTGCAATTTCGTCAGCGTGGTAGGGAATGCCTGGCTCAAACGTAACAAAATCCCGCAACAGGTCGATTTCAAACCAATGCCCTTCTTCAAAGGTCACATCGCCGAGTTGGTAGCGCTCGCCGCTTTCAAACACCAGAGTAACGTCGGCGGTCAGGGCTTCCGGATCAACCTCAAGCGTATGGGTAACGTATTGCCCATCAAAGTAGCCGCGCGCTCGCGCACGGGTCTGGAAGGCATTTCTCAGGTTTGTATACTCCCCATGATTGAGAATATCGCCTTCCGCAGGGTGCTCCGGGAAATTATCAGAAAAGCCAGGATCAGAAGCCGCAGCGCCGCGGATTTCGACGGTTCGTGAGTTGACCCGCACCGGGTCACCCGGGGTAATTGCAAGGCTTAGCAAAGCCGGCTCGTCCCCGGCGCTATCTTCTACTTGCCACTCAACCACTGGGTTGTAATAACCTAGCGCGCGCAATGCTTTACTGGCCTGATCGACCGCAGTTGATGCATAACGCCGGAGGTTGCCTGCACTTCGGCCTTCCACCTCGCCAATAAATGCCTCAGCATTTTCCTGCAGCCCTGGGTAGTCGCCATTCACGTGAACCTCAACCTGACCGGCAAAGCCTGAAGAAGACCATAGAGCAACGAACAGGCCCAAAAGCCGAATTGGATCCAATTTCAACATATGATCAAGTGATAGCATCCGGCTGCTTCAATGCAAGTTGGGACAGTAGTGATTATCGCTTAAGCGTGAGAGTTTAGCGCCAAGCGGTCAAGTTAATCTGCACTCAGGCCAGTCGTCGGCTTGATTCAAATACGCTAACCTGTCGAAATATCAGAGAGCCTATTACCTCACAGCATATAATGACAGAGGATGGATACCAGCGAATGCTGAAAATCAAACTCGAGAACCTGAAGTCCAGCCACCAGCTTAGCTGGTTTCTTATCGACTTTGTGATGCTGGGCCTGCTGATCATCAATCTCGGGTTCATTATCTGGGATTCCGTATACAGCTTCGTTGCTATCCAGAATGTACTGCAAGACAACCTTCCAACACTTCAGGCGCTTTACCACCCAATCCATGAGAACTTCATATTTTACGATGCGATGTTCGTGGCGGTTTTCCTCACCGAGTTTTTTGTGCGTTGGGGCTATGCAATCAGGGCTAAAGTGTATGACCGCTGGTACTTCTACCCCTTCATTCACTGGTATGACCTGATTGGTTGTATCCCTGTAGGAAGCCTGAGATTCCTGCGGGTTTTAAGGGTAATCTCGATTATCTATCGCCTGCATCAGTACAAAATTATTGATGTAACCGGCAGCAGCGCTTACCGCTTCGTGAACTTCTACTACGAAGCCTTCATGGAAGAGCTTTCGGATCGCATCGTCGCCAAGGTTTTGAGCGGTGTTCAGCACGAGATAACGCTCGGCTCGCCGTTGTTCGAGAAAATCCAGAACGACATCCTGTACCCACGGCGCAAGATGCTTTCAGAATGGATTTCAACCCGCGTAGCAGAAGCGGCGCAAGAGGGCTACGTACCCAATCGCGGTGCCTTGAGAAGCTACCTTGAAGCCAGGGTTGACCATGCGCTTGAGCAGAACGTGGAGCTTTCACGGCTAAAATACCTGCCAGTGGTGGGGTCCACCATCAAGGACACCCTGGAAGACGCGGTGGGCGATATTGTTGCCAATGTTATTCAGCAGATTCTCGAAGACCTGGCCTCTTCGGAAAATCACGGGTTTATTGAAGACATTGTAAATGTCTTTATACGCGGGCCCGGCGCATCGGAAAACGAGCACGAAAGAAACGACGCACTGATCGCGTTGATCATCGAAATTATCGAAGCCATAAAAGGCCAGGTTAAAGTCAAGCGTTGGAGGGAAGAGCTTCCCTGACTGGCACACCTGAAGGCGCGCCCGGGAGGGCCTGGCATTTAGTGTGCAGGTTTTCGAGCACCCACAGCACTCTCAACTATCCAAAACGATCCTTTTATTTTCGTGAATAGGTACCATTCTCATTGCAATCACAAAACATTCATCTATTATATTAGTTAACAGAAGATGGGAGGTGAACCATGAGATACCAAAGCATTCTTGGCAACTGCAACGAAACAACCATTGGCCGGATGGTCGAGCAATGCCCCGAAACATCCAGCGTCTTCCAAAGCTACAGCCTGAGCGTAAGCGAAGACCGGAGCAAAACCGTACAACAGGCGGCAGCGCAGGCGGGTATTGCGGGGAACACCCTGTGCCGGCAATTATTCGATGTATGCATGGAGCACAAGCCACTGGAAGAAATGGAGACAGATACACTACTCGAACTCCTGAGCACCGAGTATGACGCCGTTCACCTTCAACAGCTGCCGGCCCTGCATCGCCTGGCGAGAAAGATTGAAGCCGTGCATCGCGCCAGTCCAGACGTACCCCTGGGGATCACCCGTGCTGTAAAGCAGTTGGAGCAAACATTGGCGGATCACGTAAAGCGGGAAGAGGCCTATGTGCTGCCCCGGCTGGAGAATGATCAGCCACCCAGCCCCGACACACCTATCGGCCAGATGAATGACGAGCATGAAGTCATCAAAAAACAGCTCAGAGGGTTGCGGGAACTGACCCACAACTACCAGGTGCCAGAAGCAGCCTGCCGCTCATGGCGCCGGTTGTATGATGAACTGAAAGCCCTGGACTTCAGTTTGTCGGAACAAATCTATCTCGAGCGGGATATTCTGTTCCCAAGGTTCCAGTTCTGAGGCGTTCAGGGTAAAAATCTATTGAACGAAAGCCCGGACACAGAAAGGCACGGGTAAGCCCTCCAAGAGCTTACCCGTGCTTGCTAATGTAACTCTCATAAACACTAATCGATGTTTGCAGGCAATCCCGATAAGCCGCGCCATACTGATTACCGCCAGACTCTGCCTCACGAATGGCGGCGGCATACTGCCGGGAACCCTGCTGGGCAAACGCAACGGCAGCCGATACCCCGTCCCGTCCCGCCACAAAAGCAAGACGTTCCCACTCTTTGGTTTCTGCGTCGCTCATAGGGCTCCCATCCCGGTGGTCATTGTTATTTCAATGGCTGATGCAACATAGCCGGTGTGCGCTCTTCCTCCACAATACCAGTCCTGACCAAAAAATCACCAAACCGCTCTTCCGCAGAACGATCCTGCTGATACGAACGAAACAGTGGCCGCAGCTCCTCCAGTACCGTGTCTGTATCTATGTTCTCCCGATACAGCCTGTTCATACGCTGGCCTGAAAAATCGGCCCCCAGATAAAGATTGTATTTACCCGGAGCCTTACCGGTCAGCCCAATCTCACCCAGATACGGGCGGGCGCAACCGTTTGGGCACCCGGTAATGCGCAGGTTAATCGCATCAGCTTCCAGCCCTTCCTCCGCCATGGTTTGCTCCACGCGGGTGACAAAGCCTGGCAGAAAGCGCTCAGCCTCAGCCATAGCCAAGCCACAGGTGGGAAAAGCCACACAGGCCATGGAATTCTGGCGTAATGGCGTGCTGCGGTTGCCAGCATCCAGCTTGTATTCCTCTACGATGGCATTCACCGCGGCCACTGTTTCCGGAAGCACGTTGGCGACCACCAGATTCTGATTACAAGTAATACGAAAGCTGCCACTGTGAACCTCTGCAATTTTACGCAAGGCGGTTCTTAGCAGCCCGTTTTCAGTATCTGCCACCCGGCCGGTGGGAATAAGCAGCGTCAGGTGCTGGTTGCCATCTTCGCCTTCTACCCAACCAAACCGATCGCCATTACGGCTGAGGCTGAAAGAGCGCGGTTTTTCAAAAGCCTGCCCGTGGTACTGGGCAAACTGTTGCTGAAACCAGTCCATGCCATGGTCATCAATCGTGTACTTGAAACGGGCGTGGGCGCGGTTGGTGCGGTCGCCGAAATCCCGCTGAATGGCACAAATGGCTTCGCAGGCATCCACAATCTGCTCTTTCGGCACATAACCGGCCATAGTCGCCAGGCGCGGATAGGTAGCCGGGTCGCCATAGGTTAAGCCCATGCCACCGCCAACCACTATATTGAAGCCACGGATTTGCTCGTCTTCAATAATAGCGATCAGGCCTATGTCGTTGGCGAACACATCACAGTCGTTCTCCGGCGGCACCGCCAGCGCAATTTTGAATTTACGGGGCAGGTACTTATGGCCATAGAAAGGCTCCTCTTCTTCGCCCAACTTCTCAACGCACTCGTCGCCCAGCCAGATCTCCGCGTACGCCGCCGACCGCCAGCGCAAACGCTCACTGATCGCCAACGACAACTCGTGTATTTCACCGTGCAGTTGCGACTGGTGCGGGTTCACGTTACTGATCACGTTACGATTAACGTCGCCGCAGGCACCACGGCTATCCAGACCCAGGGCATTTATTTTCTGCATGAACGGCTGCATCTGCTCCTTGAACACGCCATGAAACTGAAAGGTTTGTCGCGTGGTCAGGCGCAGGGTGGAATCAGCACACTCGTCGGCAATCCTGTCCAGCCCCAACCATTGGTCTGTGGTCAACACGCCACCCGGCAAACGCAGGCGCACCATAAACTGATACAGAGGTTCCAGCTTCTGTCGCCGGCGCTCATCCCGCACTTCCCGGTCGTCTTGTTGGTAAGAGCCGTGGAACTTGGTCAACTTGGTGTCATCTTCTGGCAAGGCACCGGTGGTACGGTCAGCCAGGCCTTCCAGAATGGTTCCGCGAAGGTAGTTGCTCTCACGCTTGATTACTTCAGCTTCTGGCAGTTTTTCACTCATTAGTACACATCCCGCAAATAACGTTTATCCCGATTTAGCTGGCGCAGGTAGTCTTCGGCTTGTTCCGGGTTAAGCCCACCGTGCTCACTGACAATATCCAGCAATGCCTGATGCACATCCGGCGCCATCTTGTCGGCATCGCCGCACACATACAGGCTCGCGCTCCGTTGCAGCCAGGCCCACACATCGGCCCCCTTCTCTTTCAGGCTGTGTTGCACATAGCGTTTTTCAGCCTGATCCCGGGAGAAAGCCACATCCAGCCGCGTTAACAAGCCATCGCGGCGCCACTTGAGCCATTCCGCCTGATAAAGAAAATCACTGCGGAACCGGCGATCGCCAAAGAACAGCCAGTTTTCACCCTCGGCCTCGCGCTCTTCGCGCTCCTGCAAGAAGGCACGAAACGGCGCAACGCCAGTGCCCGGGCCAATCATAATCATCGGTGCACTGTCTTCGGGCAGAGCAAACTTTTTATTCGGGTCAATATATACCCGAACCTCATCCCCCTCAGCCATACGATCCGATAGCCAGGCAGACGCAACTCCTTCGCGATCCCGGTCGTGGCTTGAATAACGCACGGCGGCCACGGTGATATGCACTTCATCGTCCACCGCCGCCTGGCTGGAACTGATGGAATACAACCTTGGGGGAAGCTTGCGCAGTAGATTAACCAGTGCCTGTGGTTCCAGCTTTGCGACTGGCCAGGCCTGAACCAGATCCAGAACATCTCGCCCTTCTGTCCATGCCCTCAGCTCGCCGCTATCGGCGACGAGTGCATTGAGGTCATCGGCACCCACAAGCTCCGCCCAGTGTTTCATCAGCGGGGGTGTCAGCAACGTGACTTCACGATAAAAGGCCAAAGCTTCACGCAGCGAGATTTCATGGTCATCGGCCGACACAGTCTGTTCGCTGTCAAAACCCAAGGCACTTAACAGTTCGTCGACCAGAGCCGGGTTGTTTTCCGGATAAATACCCACCGCATCCCCGGGGTTGTAGGTAAGCCCCGAGTCTTCCAACGATAGTTCAATGTGTCGCACCTCTTTATCAGAGCCACGCCCACTCAACAGCTGGTTGGTCAAAATAGCGGCCGCATACGGGTTCTTGCGGTTGTAAACCGAAGCAGGTGCCTGCTCTGCGCCCACCGCGTTGGCAGCCGCCGGCTGGCTGGCGCCGGCTTCACTGGCAATGCTTTCCAGTACCCGGTTAATCCAGTCTTCCGCCAGATCCTCATAGTCCACATCGCAATCCACCCGCTCTGCCAAAGCGGTTGCACCCAGGGCGGCCAGGCGATGGTCAAAATCCTGGCCGGTTTTGCAAAACTGCTCGTAACTGGAATCACCCAGCGACAACACGCTGTAACGAAGACCTTCCAGCTTGGGTGCCTTCTTGCCATTAATAAACTCGTGAAAATCCAGCGCATTGTCTGGTGGATCACCCTCCCCCTGAGTGGACGTGAGCACCGCAAGGTACTGCTCCTTCTTCAGCTGCTTCGGTTTGTAGTCCGCCATGTCCACCACCTTGGCAGACACACCTTTATCTGCCGCGCGAGCCACCAGCTGTTGTGCAAGCTCTTCGGCGTTGCCGGTTTGCGAGCCGAACAAAACCGTCAGTTCAGGCGCTGCAGAGGCAGGCGCGCTCGCGGCTGCAGCCGTATGACTTGCTGCGCCTGCTGAGCTGCCAGAGCATTTGCCGGCAAGAAAGCCAGCAAGCCAGAAAAGCTGCCCTTCATTTATGTCCGTAAGAAGGTCTGCCAATCGTGCTTGCTGATCCCCTGAAAGAGGAGACGAGTTCAGATCTGTCGTCATGTTGGATGATCCGTGTGAGCTGTAAATAAATGGTTGCGTTCAGATACACCTGAATAAAACCTGCACACACTCTAAAAACCAGAAAATGAACGACAAAATGGAATAGACAGGACAAATAAATCGAATAAATCGATTTACAAGCCATCTAGCTGATTTTTATAGATATTAAACATATTCCAAATAACTATAAATGAAATGACCTTAATCATTTCCTGGAATAACGAATTTATTTTAAGCTACCGCCACTTAATTTCCATACCAGGGAGCCACTGAACATGCTCCTTTAAGGAGTTGTTGTAATGTCTGAGAGCACATCCTTCCAAACCCATCAGGTAGTGGTAATCGGCGCGGGTGCCGCTGGTACCAGTGTTGCTGCCTCTCTACTCCGGCAGCGGCCGGGCTTGGATGTAGCCATCGTTGAACCCAGCGATGTTCACTATTATCAGCCAGCCTTTACGCTTGTGGGCGGTGGTGCTTACTCTCTGGCAAAAACCGCACGCCCCCAGGCCAGTACACTGCCAACAGGTGCGCGCTGGGTTCGGGCGGCTGCCCGTGAGCTTCAACCAGAGCATAACCGGGTTGTTCTGGAAGACGGGCGAGAGATTGGTTACGAGGCGCTGGTGGTTACACCGGGCCTTAAGCTTGACTGGGACAAAATAACAGGCTTACGGGAAACTCTCGGTCGCAACGGCGTGTGCAGCAATTACGATCCCTCACTGGCCGCATACACCTGGCAATGCATTCGCCAGTTCCGGGGCGGCAAAGCCTTTTTCACTCAACCCCCTGCCCCCATTAAATGCGCCGGGGCACCCCAAAAAATTGCGTACCTGGCGGCAGATTACTTCCGCAAAAAACAGATATCCGGCCAAAGCGAATTAAGATTTTACGCCGCCGGTGGTGCGCTTTTCAGTGTGCCGGATTTCGTTCCGCATCTGGAAAAGGTGGCCCGCAGGTACAACATTGGCCTGCTTATGAACCACAACCTGGTTGCCGTGAATGGTGACAAAAAAGAAGCCACCTTCCGCTTCACTGACGGTGAGGGAACAGTTCAGGAAATAACCGAATCCTTTGACCTGCTGCACGTAACGCCGCCGCAGTGCGCTCAGGATTTTGTGAAAAACAGCCCACTTGCCAATGCCGACGGCTGGGTAGATGTGGATCAACACACTCTGCAACACGTTCACTTTGGGCGACAGCAGCTCACTGCCCACCTCAAAAACGGCAGCCGCGGTTCGCAAGCAGTCTCCCGTAGCGGTAGCCAACATTCTGGCGCAGCTTGCCAAGGGGCAACTGAAAGCCAGCTACGACGGCTACACCTCCTGCCCCATTGTTACTGGCTATGGCAAGGTGATGTTGGCGGAATTTGTGTATGGTGGCAAGGTAACACCTACGCTACCGCTAAGCCCTTTCAAAGAATCTGCGTTCTATTGGCAGGTGAAGAAGCGCGCTCTGCCTCCATTCTACTTTGACTACATGCTTAAAGGCCGTGAGGGCGACATTGCCCATAAATCACGAGACTGAGTTACGGTAGGCCCCTGCTTCGACTTAGGGGTATTATTGATGTGGACGACATAGCACAAATGCAGTACTTCCTTAGCAAAAAGCCAAAGGATGCTCGCTATTAGGTGATATGTAGTGTGATTTACACTCACCTACAAAAAACCTCAAGCACGCGCACTGCGACTTGAGGTTTTTTACGTGTAAAAGCCGAAAATTACCGGTTAACGGCGGTGGCTACATAATGCGCAACTGCCTTCATCTGCTCCTGGCTGAGCGTTTCTGAAAAATCCGGCATAACACCAATTCCGCCGTTAAGCGCATTAAGAACCTGATCCTCGGTCGGTTGCAGCTCATTAAGGTTTGGGCCTATGGCGCCCGTTGAGCCAGCGTCCCCCAGAGTATGACAAATCGAACACGATGGCTGAGCTTGCTCCGTAAACACCTTTTTACCCTCATCAAACAAATCATCCGCTCCGGCGAGTGTTGAGCACAAAGCTAAAACCACAGCTACTGCAACCTGTCTCATTATAATTTTACCCTTATGCAACATTGACAGTAACACCATGATCTTTCCAACTGGTGTTGCCGTAACCCCGCTCGTTTTTGGTACGCTCAGGGGGCTGTGTATTGCCGTTGCTATCGGTAGCGCGGCTAACGATACGGTGCTCACCCGCTGACATATCCAGCGCCAGCACAAACGGCCGCCAGGCGTAAGGCCCCAAATCCGGCCCAAGGAAGCGAGCTTCCTTCCAGGACTCACCGCCATCAGCAGACACTTCTACCTTGGCAACATCGTGCACGCCGCCAAACGCAACACCATAAATCATGTTGCGTCCTTGACGGGCCTTCTCAAGCGGCGCCGTTATCCATGATTTAACCGACATTTCCCACATAGACGGCTGGTCCGGCGCACCTTTCTCGCCCACATCCCGTATCCGATAACCCGAGGCTTGTATTTTTGCGTCCGTTTGCTCCTTGGTAAAGGCTATCGACTTTACGTATTTCACGTTGTTCACCCCGTAGTACCCCGGGATAACCAGGCGCAACGGGCCTCCATGACTTACAGGCAGTGGTTCATCGTTCAACTGCCAGGCCAGGATGGCCTGATCCAGCGCTGCAACCGGCACAGAACGCTCAACAACCAGCGTCTTCGGGTCCAGCCCTTCTGGCAATTCCTCTCCACCCGTACCAGTAATGTATTTGGCGTCGGCATTGGCACCACCGAGGGTTTCCAGAACGTCTTTCAAAGGCACCCCTGTCCAGACAACGCAGCCAGCCGCGCCTACGCTCCACTGTGTCCCTCCCGGGCCATGGGTAAAAAAGGCCCGCCCATTGCCAGAACATTGAAGCACGGAGGCAACAGAGGTCACACCCAAACGCTTTAATTCGGCCAGCGTGAGGGATTTCGGGTTTTCAACACCCGCAAACGAGACTTCCCACGCATCTGCGTTGGTAACAATCTCTTCTTCGGGAGGCGGCAGGTTATTACGCACATACAAGTGGGCACTGGGCGTAACCACGCCACTGCCAATAGCGCCGCGCTCGGTTTCCATGGTGTTTGCGCTGTGTACGATCAGGGCGGTTTGATCTTTCCACTTGGCGTAATCCGGCAGTGTTTTGGCCTCATCCGCCCTCGCAAGCGGCACGACGCCCAGCAAGCTCACTGAGGCAAGTGCGCCGGCACTACCAACCAATAAACGGCGACGACTGGGGTTCTTCAGGGCGGGATCCGTTACGCTTTCTGTACGGCTATTCGGTGGCATTACCATGATTCGTTCCCTCTCGTTGTTTTTGGTCGAACCTGATAACAGCTTAGCTTCTGGTTAGTGTTTGACCAGAATTTTTTTGATCCCCAAACGCAAAAAAGGCAGACCAGTATGTAACTGATCTGCCATTCTTTTATATGGTAGCGGGGGGCAGGATGGAGGTCACAATCAGTAACTCACCAAGCACCGAATGGACACTCTCAACAGACTTCAGCTCTATCCAAAGACAACCTCCGAGGCGCCACGACGCCTGGTTTCCCATAAACCCAGTAGAAAAATCGTCTATTGCCCCTTTTGTCGATACTCTATCTGTAAAGCTGCCACTCCCTATTCAAACCGCCCTGCGCTCTGCTTTTGTAAAAGCTGAAAACAGCTTGTTCCTCTGGAGTCGTTGCTAGTAGAGCAAATCAGGCGCGCTACCGAAGCACTCAACGCTACTCAAAATAAAGACAGCATCTATTACCACAACAGGCTTGCCCCCCTACTTGAAGGGTATGACACTCCTGCTACCACCAACCTGAATGCAAATATAGATAGCGATTCAGTTCGTAAGCTCATCCTTGATTCTCAGAACGCCCGATCACGACGAGCAATCCCGAGGCCCAGTACCGAATTATTGCTCGCGCGGATCGCCCTGATATGACTGAGGGGGGGGGGTTCTACCCTGTTCCCACGGACGGTTTTCAAACGGCTTGAAACTTCTGACCCTGATCGGCAACTCTACGTTGCATCCAGGAACTATGAAACCGCTTAATATAGTCGAATACATCAGCCCCCGCTCCGTTCTAAGTACTGTAGCACTGGTGATGAATTGTCTGCCCCCAGGGTGTTCCTGACAAAAGCCCGCTGACTCTCGAATGGAATTGTATTGGTCAGGGCTTCGGGCAGAATTTCAACCGGATCCTGGCGGTTTTGCGGTCATAGTGGTCCCGGAGGTCGTCGCCTGAGCCCCAATACGTTGGTATACACAAGCGGAGATACCGGATCTGGATGCGGATGCCCTGGCGTCCGAGCGCACCTTGGCGGTACGCTCTGGGTTCAAGAATGCGCTAACGCGCTGTATTGCGCCCCTTTCTTGCCCTGCTCTCCACTGCAGCCGCACAGGCATGGGATGCTTGGGTACGGGCCAGTGGCGCCTACACTGGTACTGCGTGACTGAGGTCCCCACGCCGCTGGGAGTTTAATGAAGCAGCACATCGTCAGGTCCGCCATCTATACTATAGGAAGAAATTCAGTGCCCTGGAGGAGAATGGTAATGGAAAGGCCTACCAATCTTGAAGGCATCCTGGCTCGCATCGCAAAAGCCGAAAGCGAGGGCGGCGGCTACACCTCTACCAGAGCGGTGGTGAACGCACTGGGGCGCCGCTCCTATGCGCCACTGCTTTTATTGCCCGGACTCGCCACCTTATCGCCTATAGGAGGCGTCCCGGGGGTCCCTACGGTAATTAGCGCACTGATCTTGCTAGTGTCGATGCAATTGCTATTCGGTCGGCGCTCGTTTTGGCTCCCTGAGTGGCTTCTTAATCGCTCCGTCTCTCGCTCCAAGCTGGCAACGTCTCGCCGCTGGATGCTACGTCCCGCTAGATTTATTGACTTCTTCCTCCGTCCACGCCTCACCTTCATGACCAAAGGAGCTGGGGTTTATCTCATCGCCCTTATCAGCATTGTTATAGCGCTGATGATGCCGCCGATGGAGCTTGTACCCTTCTCCGCGATAGGCGCGGGGCTGGCGCTCACCCTGCTCGGCCTAGCCCTGTTAGCGCACGACGGCTTGGTGGCCCTTTTGGGTATCCTTGTGACGACCTCTACACTGTGGCTGCTTTACTCTGGTGTAACCGGGTCTTAGAGGTTCATCTTCACTCAAGTTGGCTGGGCAATACCGCAGGCCTCTCACCGTGGTTGGTAAAGTTTCAAAAGTTCCATCTCATCAACTTCTGAATAAGTCGAGAGGCAATTCAGATGTTTCGCGTCATTCCAAGGCATTGGCCAGCTTGGAAGGCTTCACTGCATGGCGGTGCATACTAGCCCAGGGGTCTTCCTTTTTGGCGAGTCGTCGCTGGATATTGCCAAGAGTATAGCGCTGTGGATGAAGTTTTCTGTCGTCCAACTCTGACCAGTCGAGCGGGGTTGCGACCGGAGCGCCGGGTTTTGCGCGAACCGAATAGGGAGCCACCGCCGTTTGCCCAAAGGCGTTGCGCAAGACATCCAGATACAGGCGCCCGTGTCGCTGGTTGATCCGTTGTTCCGTGGTCAGTTTTTCCGGGTATTGCTCGGCAAGGCGAGTCGCCAGTTTCTGCGCTAATTGACGGACGTCATCAAATGAAGCGTCAGGACGTAACGGGGCAACCACATGCAGGCCTTCAGACCCGGTTGTCATCACATGGGGCGATGCTCCCAGGTCCCGCATGCCTTCGGCAACCCACCTTGCGCCCTCTCGAACCAGTTCGAAATCACCTTCAGGCGGGTCCAGATCAAATACCATCAGATTCGGACACTCTGAGGCAGCCTGCTGGCTGAGCCAACGGTGAAGTGTTATAGCGCCCTGGTTTGCCAGATAGACCAGCGATGCCCTGTCATTGGCGATGACATGTTCAACGTGGCCCGTTTTACCACCATGGTCGATATCCAAACCCTGTAACCAATCCGGAAAGTGATCTGCCCGGTTCTGCTGAAAGAAACCACTCGTGCCGATGCCATCGGGAAAACGATGCAGGGTTAACGGACGCTCCTTGAGATGAGGCAGCATGACCTTGGCCATCTTGTCGTAATAAGTGACCAGGTCTTCCTTGGTGAACTCGTCATCCGGGAACAGGATCTTGTCCAGATGACTCAGGTCAACGGCGTGTTTACCGAAGGTTTGACGAGTCATGAGCGGACTCCCGGGGATTCTCTGATGACGTCTTTGGGCGATTTATCGTCGCGCAACCCGAGAAAGCTTGGGTGGCGCAAACGATTGTCGGCTGTCCATTCCGTGAACGCGATTTCACCGACCAGCTCCGGTTTGACCCAGTGAACGCCTTTACTGTCAGCAGCCTCACTATCCGTAAGCGGAGAGGAGCCGGTCTCGCGTTTAGCTAAGTCAGCGTGCAGCGATTCCACTTCGATGGCAAGCTGCTTGTTGGAAGGATCCAGCGACGGCCCCTTGGGAACAGCCCAGGATTTCAGGGCCCCATCAATCGCCAGGCGAAAATCAAAATGAAGCTGACTGGCATCATGCTTCTGAATCACGAACTGGTTATTCTTTTGGGACCGGCGGTTGCCGATATCATGGGGTCCACCGCTTTGCTGAGTCTTGCGTTTGCGACTGTACTCGCTTTGCCCCTTACTCATAACGTTCTCCCTTACCAAAGAGACCCGACACCAACTATCCTGGTCAGCGCTCGTAGCCAGCGCCTACGAATAGCCGAACCGCCTTAAACGTCCAGCTCTGGATAGTGCCGAAATATGCCATCCTCACTAAAAGTCTGATGACGGTCAGAATCGAGGTAGTCTCTAATATTCTTCCGCTCGCCTACCTGCGCAACTAGCGCTGTGACTTTTGGTATATTGGGTTCCAGGTGCGCCATTGCTTTGGGAAAGGCGTAGCGCAACCCGGCCACGGTCTGATACAGCGACAGATCAATATAAGAGAGCTTGGCGCCCACCAAGTGAGCATCACCCGCCGGGTTATTCGCCAGCACCTGCTCAAAATAACCCAGGAACTTGGGCAGGCGTTCATCATGAAAGGCTTGTGCCCGTCGTCTGGACTCGTCTTTCTGATCTTCGTAATACAGCCCCGTTCCCACGGGATGATGGACGTCGTGAGTCTCGGCCACGAAATCCGTCAATGTGAGTTGTAGGCCGTGGGCCCAAAAACGCGACGCTTCGTCCTCAGGCACCAGTTGCAACCGGGGGCCGAGAAACTGCAGGATATTGGCAACATGAGAAACCACGAGCTCGCCGGCTTTCAGAAAAGGCGGCGCAAACGGCGGGTATGACGTTTCATCGCCGTCGAGAAAAGCGGTGATGGCGGGGATACCCAAGCCGTCCTTACCGGATTCCCGGCCTACATCAATATAATCCGCGCCGGCTTCTTCCAGTGCCAACCGGATAAACTCCCCGCGTCCGGGAATACCCGGCCAGTAGTAAAGTTCATAGAGTTATTGTCAAATCTGGTGTATGACCATCAGGCAGCGTTCCTGTCAGATTGATCTTCCACCTCTATTCCATCCTGAAACTGTACGTTGTCCACGACCAGCTTCAGTTGGTCGAACCCCTTGATCCGCTTCCAGCGCTTTTGGGCGGACTGGAGCAGTTTGAACACCATCGATAACGTGGTGTCGCGGTTGCCGCAAGAGCGGCTTCGCTTGGTTCTCAGTCGCACTGTGGCGAAGGTGGATTCAATCGGATTGGTCGTCCGTAAGTGAATCCAGTGAATCGCCGGAAAATCGTAGAAGGCCAGCAGCTCGTCACGATCCTTCTCCAGGTTTTCCATGGCCTTTGGGTACTTGTCCCGAAACCGCCTCAAGGTGCTATCGAACGCCTTGTGAGCGCTGTCTCTTGTCTCGGCCAGATAGATCTCGTGCAGTGCCGATTTCACCTTTGGCTGCACGGACTTGGGCAGTTTGTCCAGCACGTTAGCCGTCTTGTGGACCCAGCACCGCTGGTGCCGGGTGTCCGGAAACACCTTGCTCAGGGCCTTCCAGAAGCCCAGTGCGCCGTCGCCACCAGCTAGCTTGGGCGAAGGCTCCAGGCCTCTTTCCCGTATGTCCGTGAGCAGCTCTCGCCAGCTGGCTTCGGACTCCCGGTGGCCGTCCTCGACCGCAACCAGCTCCTTGTGGCCGTGCTCGGTCACGCCAATGATCACCAGCAGGCAGAGCCGGTCATCCAGGCGGACGTTGCTGTACACGCCGTCCGCCCACCAGTAGACGTAACGCTTCTGGCTCAGGTCTCGTCGCTGCCAGTCCTTGTGCTCATCAAGCCACTTCGCCTTG